>NZ_LQPE01000104.1 GCF_002101735.1 Mycobacterium kyorinense
TACGAGCCGACCACAAAACCAGCCATCAATCACCGCAAAACACGGCCGCTTGACATAGGAGCAACACGCTCGCGAACGAAGTCACCCTGCCGCGTAGACGATTTCGCCGCCGATGATCGTTGCGGCGACCAGATCGGCGTCCAGTTCGGCCAGCGCGGCTTCGGGCGGTGCGGTCAGCAGGCACAGATCGCCGGGCTGACCCGGCTCGACGGTGCGGACCCGGGTGGGGTGCTCGGGCCAGCCCAGGAACATCATCAACGCGCGCCGCTCCGGGATACATTCGTCGGCGCCCAGCACCGCGCCGCTCGCGGTGATGCGGTGCACCGCGGCGCGCATCGCCGCCCACGGGTCGGCGTGACCGAACGGCATGTCGGTGGACAGCGCCACCGGAACACCGGCGAGCAGCAGCGACGCGACCCGCCACAGTTGGTGGTGTTCGCCGGCCGGGATCTCGGCCAGGTACTGATCACCGCGCTCGGCAACGAAATTGGGCTGGGTCACCACCGTCACCCCGAGGTCCACCAGGTCGTCGAGGCAGTCGGACGGGGTGTCGGCCGCGTGTTCGATGCGGTCGCGCGGATGTGCGCCGGCCTGCTGCAGCGCCGCGATCGTCACGAGCAACTGGGCGGCGGTCACGCAGTGGATGGCGACGGGTCCACCGCACCGGTGCCGTTCGGCGATCCAGTGTGCGAGTTCGTCGAGGTCCAAGTTGTCGTCGTGCAGTATTCGCTTGCCGGGTGACAGAAAATGCAGCCGCTGGCGTAGTTCACCGTGGCGGTGCAGCTCGGTCAACTGCACGATGTCGCCGACATCGAGATCCGGTGTGGCATCGGTGATCCCGGTGACGCCGTAGCTGCTCAGCCGGCGGCCGACGTCGGCCAGCCCGAGGTCGCGGCGCTCCAATGCCCCCGACCAATCCGAGTCGGCGCTGCGCAGCCGCCCGTCGGGATGGTCGGCCAGCCCGACCCGGGCCAGCCCGGCCGAGTTGAGGATCCACAGCACACCGCTGCGGTGCTGTATCCGCACAGGTACGGCGGGCGCCAGCGCATCCAGCGTCGTCCGGTCCAACGGCCCGGCCACTGAGTCGTGATAGCCGATAGCGCGGATCCAGCCGTCGTCGCCAGGTTGTGCGGTGGCCAGCGCGCCGGCCAGCGCGTCGCGGTCGCGCACCTGGGGTGGCCCCACCGGAAGCGAGGTTTCGGCTGCGGCCGCGGAGCGCAAGTGGACGTGGTGGTCGTGCAAGCCCGGTATCACGGTGCCGCCCGCCAGGTCGTACACCTCTTCACCGGGCAGCGGCGTGAGATCCTTGCCTACCTGGCTTATCTGCGCGCCGACCCGAACGTCGAGCACGGCGCCGTCCAGCCGGGTCCCACGTCGAATCAGCATGGCGCGCCGAGCTTTTCGGCGACGATATGCTCTACCGCGGCGTTGTCGGCCCCGAGCGGGGACGCCGACGGGTTCGGTGGCGGCGGCTGCGGCGCGGCGACGGGTGCGTGGCAAGGCGGTGATTGCGGCAGCGCGGCGTAGCCGGCGGCGACCTGCGCCATCGACACCTCGATCAGCTCGCCGCCGCCGCGGCCCAACGACTGCGCCACCGCCCGCGCCGCCTCCAACCCGGCCAGCGGGTCGGCGATGGCGTCGCCGCAGAACACCGGCCCTTCGCCGACCAACCCGCCCCCCACCGCGGCGTCGTCGCCGAACGCCGCCCGGTCCGGCTGACCGGCGTAACCGCCGATACGCAACCAGATCCGGCCGGCCCGGGCCGGCACGTCATCGACACTCAACCGGCGTCGACGCAGCGCCGCCGGCCGGGAACCCTCGACAACGACATCTGCGGCGGTCAGCAACTCACGCAAGGCTTCGTCGTCGAAATCCACGGCGTAGGACAGTTTTCCGAAGTTCATCCAGTCGAAGAACGCCGGCTCGCCGCGGCGTGTGCCGTCCGGCCGGGCCGGGCTTTCCACCTTGACGACGACGGCGCCCGCCCGGGCCAGCAGCTGGGTACACAGTGGCCCGGCCCACAGCGACGACAGGTCGGCCACCAGCAGCCCGTCGAGATCCCCTCGCGGAATCGGGTCGCCGATTCGGCGCACCATCGGCGCCGCCGGGCCGGCCTCGCCAAGCCCCGCCGCCGCAATGTCCAGCAGCTGGGCGCGGGTGATCACATTGTGCGTGGAACGTGTTGCGGCCCAATGGGTTAGCGCTTGCCAGTAATCCGCGCGAATGGTGTCGGATTCCAGCAGCGCGGGCAGTGCCTCGATGTCTTCGGGGCGCGGCAGCGCGATCGCGCACCAGCCGTCGGCGGTGGGCAGCAACCGGGTAGCGCCACCCGCAGACATCGAGCCTTGCCGGGTCAAGCCGCGCAGCGCCGCGCGGCCCGCCAATACCGTCGCGACATCAACCTCGACGCCGGTCAGCTCGGCGATCTCGGCAGCCACCCGTCGCGCCTGGGTCAGCACGGCGGCGCGGGAGAAATCGGGCGGCCCATCGGGCGGGCCGGTCAGATAGGCCAGGCCGCTGCCGGCCCAGTCTGCTGCGGCCGCGTCCACGCCCACCATTGTGCGCGCGTCAGAACTGCAGCGCGGTGAACCGCCAGTCCAGCACCTGCCGGTCCGGCTCGTCCGATTCGCTGACGGCGTAGACCAGCGACCGCAACGTCAGCACGCCGCCGTGGTCGGTCGGCTGCGCGGACTCGATGTGCAGGTCGCTGTAGAGCGTGTCGCCTTCGTGCACAGGGCCGGTGTGGTCGCAGGACTCCCAGCCCAGCACCGTCGCCAAGTTGGGCAGCAATCGGGTGGCCTGGGCCAGCGCCAACCCGATGGTGTGGCCGCCGTAAACCAGCCGGCGTCCGGCGACCCGCGAGTCATGATGCACCGCAGCAATATTCAGCGTGAGCCGGGCCAGCTCGGGTGCGCTGCTGACGGTGTCGGCGCTGCTGCGCAATACCGCACCGGCCATGCCGGGGTCGAAATGCGGCCCGGGGATGCGCTCGCGGAACACGGCGCCGTTCCATTCCTGGGTAGCCGAGGGCGGCGGCACCAGGTCTGTGCCGATCGTCGAGAGGTCGTCGGCGTGCTCGGCGGCGTCCGGCGCGGCGCCGGGACTCAACGGCAGCATGGCGCAGCGGTAGAAGTCGAGCACCAACCGATCGGCCTGGTCGATGGTGGTCATCCGCAGGGCTACCAGCCCGGTGGGCGCCCGCCCGGGTTTGGCCGAGTTCTTCTTCAGGCCCACCACCTCGGTGCGGGTGAACAAGCTGTCGCCGATCGCCGGGAAGCGATAGAAGACCAGCCCGCGGTAGAACAGGTTTGCCTTGACGTGCTGAGTCACCAGCGTCGACTGCCCGATCGCGACGTCGCACACCAGGCCGGGATGGGCCAGCGGCGCCGTCGACCCCGTGACCGCCTGGGACAGTTCGGCATCCAGGGGCAACCGCAACCGGTCGCCGAGGATGCTCTGGTGTACAGCGGCCACTCCCGGGGACAGCGTCATCGAGGGGGCGCCGGGAAAAACCTGCCCGACATGCAGGTGGTCGAAGTACGGGCCGCCGGTCATGTCAGCATGTCCTGATGACGGACGAGGAGATGATGCTTGTCGAGACGGTGCGTGAGTTCATCGACAAGGAAGTCAAGCCGTCGGTGCGCGAAGTCGAGCATGCCAACGAGTATCCCGAGGCCTGGATCGAGCAGATGAAGCGCATCGGCATTTACGGCCTGGCCATCCCCGAGGAATACGGCGGCTCGCCGGTGTCGATGCCCTGCTATGTGCTGGTCACCCAGGAGCTGGCCCGCGGCTGGATGAGCCTGGCCGGCGCGATGGGCGGGCACACCGTGGTCGCCAAACTGCTCACGCTGTTCGGCACCGAGGAGCAGAAACGTCGCTATCTGCCGCCGATGGCCAGCGGCGAGTTACGGGCGACGATGGCGCTGACCGAGCCCGGCGGCGGAAGCGACCTCCAGAACATGTCGACCACCGCGCTGCCTTCTGGCACCGACGAGCTGGTGATCAACGGGTCCAAGACCTGGATCAGCAACGCGCGGCGTTCCGGCCTGATTGCCTTGCTGTGCAAGACCGATCCGCGTGCGACGCCGCGCCACACCGGCATCTCGGTGGTGCTCGTCGAGCCGGGGCCGGGGCTGACGATTTCGCGGGACCTGCCGAAGCTGGGCTACAAGGGCGTCGAGTCGTGCGAGCTGTCGTTCGACGGCTACCGGGTTGCGGCCTCGGCGATCCTGGGCGGCGAACCGGGCAAGGGCTTCGCGCAGATGATGAAAGGCCTTGAGACAGGCCGCATTCAGGTTGCGTCGCGCGCGCTGGGGGTGGCGACGGCGGCGCTCGACGATGCGTTGGCGTATGCACAACAGCGGGAAAGTTTCGGCAAGCCGATCTGGAAGCACCAGGCCGTCGGCAACTATCTGGCCGACATGGCCACCAAGCTCACCGCCGCTCGCCAGCTCACCCGGTATGCGGCCGAACGCTATGACAGCGGCGAACGCTGCGACATGGAGGCCGGGATGGCCAAGCTGTTCGCCTCGGAGGTGGCGATGGAGATCGCGTTGAACGCGGTGCGAATTCACGGCGGATACGGATACTCCACCGAATACGACGTCGAGCGCTACTTCCGTGACGCGCCGCTGATGATCGTCGGCGAGGGAACCAACGAAATCCAGCGCAACGTGATCGCCGGGCAACTGGTGGCTCGCGGCGGGATCTGAGTCAGCGACGGGTTATGACCCGGTTTTTCGCGAATCGCGTGCATCAAGTGGCCACCCGGCTGCCTGGATTGACATCACTGCAACAACGGTTGATCTATTTCCCGTCGCCCGGGCCGGTACCGCCCGCCGCGGCTGTCTTGGCCGGCGGCGAAGACGTCGTGCTGGACACCGACGACGGGCTTCGGCTGGGTGCGTGGTTCTTCCCCGCAGCGGGCGGCGGGCCGGCCGTGTTGGTGTGCAACGGCAACGGAGGTGACCGCACGTTACGTGCGCCGCTGGCAGCCGCTTTGAACACCGCCGGTCTGTCGGTGCTGCTGTTCGACTACCGGGGTTACGGCGGAAACCCCGGCCGCCCAACGGAAGACGGACTGGCCGCCGATGCGAGGGCCGCCCGGGAATTCTTGTCGGCTCGCCGGGAAGTCGATCGGATCGTGTACTTCGGCGAGTCCCTCGGCGCTGCGGTTGTGGTTCGGCTTGCGCTCGAGTCGCCGCCGGCCGCGCTGGTGCTGCGCTCGCCGTTCACGTCGCTGACCGACGTCGGCCGGTTGCACTACCCGTTTTTACCCGTCGCCGCACTGTTGGCCGACAGGTATCCGTCGATCAGCCGCATCGCGCGCGTGGGGGCGCCGCTGTTGGTGATCGCCGGCGACCGCGACACCCTGGTGCCTGCGGATCTGAGTCGCCGCTTGTACGACGCTGCGCACGAGCCGAAACGGTTCCTTCTGGTGCCCGGCGCGGACCACAACAGCATGGACTTGCTCGACGGCCCTCTGATGATCGACGCGGTCGTGCGTTTGCTCCGCGAGCACGGTGTGCTCGACGGCTAGCCCACCGCGTCGACCAGACCCCATGCCAGCGCTGTCTCCGGGTCGATGGTGTTACCGGAAAGCACCAAATACGCTGTGCGCCAACGTCCGATGCGACGGGTGATGCTGACGGTCCCGCCGGCGCCCGGGATCAGACCGAGGCTCAGTTCGGGCAGCCCGAACACCGAGTCGTGCGCCGCCACCACCCGTCCGCAGAACGCCGCCATCTCCAGTCCGCTGCCCAGCACCTGACCGTGCACCTCGGCGCGGCAGGCCGACCCGAGCCGGGCGGTCAGCGCGTCGAGCACCAGGGCGGGGCTGTAGCGGGTGCGGGCCAGATGCGCGGTGGCGGGGTCGCTGAAGGTGCCGAACTCGGCGAGGTCGCCGCCGCTGCAGAACGACGGCCCGTTACCGGACAGCACCACCTCGTCGACCGACGTGTCGTAGCGCGCGACGTCGAGCGCCTCCAGCAGGGCGGCGCGGGCGTCGGTGGAAAACGCGTTGTGCCGCGACGGCCGGTTGAACTTGATCCGCAGCGTGTTGCCGTCGCGCCGAGCCACCACCGGGTCGGGAATCGCCGGCATGCGGGCCGGGCCGCGTTCGGCGAGCCAGCGCGCAAATTCCTGGCCGGATTGGAGCGTGGAGTAGGCCAGCGATTCGGTGATCACCCCGCGAAACGCGGGCGCGCCGGGATCCACCGCACGCAGCACGTCGTCGCACACCGCTGCGGCCTGCGGCCAACGCCTCAGTCGCTGACCAAGCTCGCTCAGCATCGCGTCCACCGACGGCACGGTGATCACCCGCCGGTCGTCGCAGGCGTCTTCGGTCACCGTGAAAGTTGGCTGCTCACTGATGTTTCCGGTGTCGACACCGACGACGATCCCCGCTGGCAGCTCGACAACGCTCACGAATACTTCTTGACCAGTTCGCCTTTGAACATCTTGCCGGTCTCGGTGCGGGGCAGCTCTGCTTCGAACGAGATCGACCGCGGACATTTGTAATGCGCCAAGCGGTCGCGCAGCCACGCCATCAGCTCGGCGGCGAACTCGTCGGTGGCGTCGGCCGGGTCGACGGTCTGCACCACCGCCTTGACGCTTTGGCCCATCTCGTCGTCGGGAATGCCGAACACCGCTGCGTCCAATACTTTTGGATGGGTGACAAGCATGTTCTCTGCCTCTTGGGGGTAGATGTTCACCCCGCCGGAGATGATCATGTGGTGGCGGCGGTCGGTGAGGTACAGGTAGCCCTCGTCGTCGACATAGCCGACATCGCCGACCGTCACCCAGCCGTGTTTGTCGCGCGATGCCGCGGTTTTCGCTGCGTCGTTGAGGTATTCGAACGCATAGCCGCCCTCGAAGTAGATCTCGCCGGCCTGCCCGGGCGGCAGTTCGTTGCCGTTCTCGTCGAGGATGTGTATCTCGCAGGCCATCGGCTTGCCGACCGAGCCCGGGTGGGCCAGCCACTCCTCGGCGGTGATCAACGTCGAGCCGATGGCTTCCGATGACGCGTAGTACTCGTCGATGATCGGGCCCCACCAGTCGATCATCTGTTTCTTGATCTCCACCGGGCACGGCGCCGCCGCGTGGATCACCCGCTGCAGACTCGACAAATCATACGAATTGCGCACGTGCTCAGGCAGTTTGAGCATCCGGGTGAACATGGCCGGCACGAATTGGCCGTGGGTGACCCGGTAGCGCTGGATCGCATCGAGGCAGCCCTCGGGGTCGAACTTCTCCAACACCACCGTGGTGATGCCGCCGGCCTGCACGGTCATGGACCACACCGACGGCGCCGTGTGGTACAGCGGGGCCGGGCTCAGATAGATCGAGTCCGGCGTCATCCAGAATCCGACCAGTGCCGACATCATGCCGGGCGCCTCGGCCGGAGGAACGTGCGGCAGTTCGCGTTTGATGCCCTTGGGCCGACCGGTGGTTCCCGACGAGTACTGCAGCAGGTCGCCTTCGCGTTCGTCGTCGATCGGCGTATCCGGTTGGTCTGCAACGCATTCCGGGTAGCGCTGCCAGCCGGACAGGTCCTCGTCGGCGATCAGCAACAGCTCCGGCAGACCACCCGGCAGATGCTCGGCGAGATTTTCGCAGGTTTTCCGCAGCGCGGCCGAGCCGATGATCGCCTTGGCGGCGCTGTTGTCGACGATGTAGGCGGCTTCGGCCGCGGTCAGGTGGGTGTTGATCGGTACGTAGTACAGGCCGCTGCGCCGCGCGGCCCACATGACGGCGTGGATGTGCTCGTTGTTCTCCATGAGGATCGCGCCGGAGTCACCCTCGACCAGCCCGGCCCTCCGGAAGTAATGCGCCAACCGGTTGGCCCGGGCTTCCAGTTCGTCGAAGGTGACGACCGTGCCCGACGGATGGAGGATGACCGCAGGCTTACCGGCGCCGACATGCTCGCGAATCTGCATGGGCAGACTGTACCGCCACCAAACTTGACAGCTGTCAAGTGGTCAAACCAATGCCGCGAACGTGTTGCTCCTATGTCAAGCGGCCGTGTTTTGCGGTGATTGATGGCTGGTTTTGTGGTCGGCTCGTAGGCGGCGGC
>NZ_LQPE01000105.1 GCF_002101735.1 Mycobacterium kyorinense
AGAGACTCACGCGATGGCCCTCTTACGTCAGGGACCGACACGCCGCCATCACTTACACCACTCCCCGGGACGCTCCCACGAGTTCAAGCTGCCCGACGGGCGAACCGTGAAGATCACCGAACGGGCGCTGCGTGACTTCAACGACCACGACAACTGCTCGTTCTGTGCGGGCAGGGCGGCCGCGCATCGCGGAGAATCGAAGGATAGTAATCCCTTCCCGCCGGGCGATTTACCTCCAGCGTCGCCGCAGCGCTACGAGTCAGACCACTGGTTGTGGATGGCTGGCCACGAGGTGGGAGCCACGGAGCCCGGAGGATTGCTGTGGTATGAGCAACCCAACCGCGGCTGAAACAGTGCAGCTGCTGACCAAAAACAGCGAGTGCTCACATCGCTGCCTGAAACCGAGACCCGGGAGCCCCCGAATTGGCAACCACACCGAAACACTCAATCAGCGTCGCCGGAATCGTCATAAAGGCCGATGGCCAGGTCCTCGTGATCAAGCGATGCGACACCGGCCAATGGGAGCCGCCCGGCGGCGTCCTAGAACTAGACGAATCTTTCGAAGACGGTGTTCGACGCGAAGTCCTAGAAGAAACAGGCTTACTGGTAACGGTGGAATGCTTCAGTGGGGTCTACAAGAACCTCAGCCGCGGCGTCGTCGCCCTTGTCTTCCGGTGCCGCCGCGCCGCCGGCGACCCGCACCCCACCGCCGAGGCGCGTGAAGTTCGTTGGATGACGACAGAGCAAGTCAAAGCCTCGATGACCCCAGCATTCGCGGTGCGCGTACTGGACGCCTTCGACGAGGACATCCACTCTCGCGCCCACGATGGAGTCAACCTCGTGGGATAGCTTGTGCTATCGCTCGTGCTTGGAGATGTTTTCCGCGTGCCAGCCCTTACTGAAGGCCGCCATCAAGTGTGTTTTCTCGCCGACCTCGGCGCCTTTGAGTTCGGCACACATCCGCTCGTCGGCGAGGGGTGATGCTGGCCGACCGGCCAGGAACGCGGCGCGGCCCAGCTGTTCAGCGTCTGCTTCAGTAATCCTCGGCTCCTCACTGGTTGATTAGCTGCGGGGTTCTCGTCTGCCCGCAGTTCATGGGCGGACGGTTACCAAGCAGCGCCGCGTGGAGACAGCGGCCGAGCGGGGAACGGCACTATTCGCGGTGGTATGGGCCGTCGAGGATTCGGCAGTGCACGGAAAGTGGTGGCGCGTATATGATTTCGCTGCAAGCGGTGCATGACCAGGTGGTGTGCCCGCCGGCGCAGCTGCAGCCGGCGTGGCCCACAATGACTTGTCGAGGTCCCAGTGGGTGATTGTTGGAGCAGCGCTGCGGTGGGTAAGTCATCCAGCCGCCGGTGGTGCAGCGGACAAGCTGGCCGATCTGTGGCATAACCAGAAGAGTATCGGAGTTCAAGAGGGGCCGGAGAGTGCGGCGAAGGGCCCGCTGGGGAGGTTTGGGAAAGTGCCAGGCGGGCTCAGTGTTTTGGGGGGCAGGTGAATTCCACGTCGAACGGCTTGGACACGGTTCCAGTACCGGCAGGGTCAGGGCTTGTTGCCGAGCCGACGATCTTGTAGGTGGGTCCGGTCTTGGTGACTGTCGGTTTGGGGCCTGTATTTGAGTCGTTGTATGTCAGCGGCAGGCCATCGACGGTGCCGAGGGTGAGATCTTGGAGCATCGGGTTATCGCCTGCGCTGAGGGTGACGGCGATGGCGTCTTGGTGGCTGCCGAGGTTGGCGAAGACCATATTGGCGGCTGTCACACACTCGACCGTGTTCTGGATTTGCCGGGCCTTGCCGTCGACGATGACCTTCACTGCGGCAGACTGAATCGCCCTGGAAATCCTGGAGGCTCCTGACCTTGGAAACGAGGATGGAGCAATGCCGAAGGAACAGTCGCCAGGGAAGCCGACGACGCGCAGGTACAGCCCGGAGGAGAAGGCCGCCGCGGTGCGGATGGTCCGCACGTTGCGCGCCGAGTTGGGCACCGAGCACGGGACGGTACATCGGGTTGCACGCCAACTCGGGTATGGGATCGAGTCGGTGCGGGCCTGGGTCCGCCAGGCCGATATCGATGACGGGTACGCGCCCGGGGTGTCTACCGCGGAGTCCAAGCGGATCAAAGATCTCGAGCAAGAGAACCGAGAACTTAAGCGCGCCAATGAAATTCTGAAGCGAGCCGCCAGTTTCTTCGGGGCGGAGCTCGACCGCCAACACCGCAAATAGTGGCGTTCATCGACGCGAACCGCGACGAGTTCGGGGTCGAGCCCATCTGCACCGTCCTGCGATCGGCAGGCCTGCAGGTGGCCCCGAGCACGTATTACGCGAACAAGACCCGAACTCCGTCGGCGCGGGCCCAGCGCGACGCGGTGATGCGACCCGTCATCACGCAGCTCTGGGAGGACAACTACCGGGTGTATGGCGCCCGTAAGCTCTGGAAAGCCGCCCGTCGCGCCGGCCACGACATCGGCCGTGACCAGATCGCCCGGCTGATGCGCGAGGCTGGGATCGCCGGTGTGCGCCGTGGCAAACGGGTCCGCACCACCAAACCCGGCCCAGGTGCACCACGGCATCCCGATCTGGTGGGCCGGGACTTCACCGCGAGCGCGCCCAACCAGCTGTGGGTTACCGATCTGACGTTCGTGCCGACCTGGGCCGGCGTGGCCTACGTTTGTTTCCTGACCGACGCCTTCAGCCGGATGATCATCGGCTGGCGCGTCGCTTCGCACATGCGCACCACCGTGGTGCTCGACACCATCGAAATGGCCCGCTGGTCACGCGGAAAGATGTTGGCAGGGTTGCGATGTCATTCCGATGCCGGATCGCAATTCACATCCATCCGCTACAGCGAACGCCTTGCCGAGATCGGGGCGGTGCCCTCGATCGGGACCGTTGGTGACAGCTTCGATAACGCCCTCGCCGAGACGGTGAACGGCTACTACAAGGCCGAACTCATCTACGGACCGGCCCGGCCAGGACCATGGAAAACCGTCGAAGATGTCGAGTTGGCCACGCTGAGCTGGGTGCACTGGCACAACACCAGCCGACTGCACGGCTACCTCAACGACGTACCTCCAGCAGAGTTCGAGGCCGCGTTCTACGCTACGAAACGGACCGACCACCCACTGGTCGAAATCCAATAGCACGAGCCTCCATCAAAACCAGGGCGATTCAGACGGTGCACTCGCGGCCGGCGCGCTGGGCCCGTTGTGTGAGCCGCTCGAACATCCGACAAGCGCACTACCGAAAACCGCTGCGCCGCCAACGGCGACCATGTATCCGCGCTTCACGATCTGCTCCTCATGTCGCAGAACGAAGAGTAACCGAGGGGGGCCGGCCCGCTCACCCCGGCCAGGCCTTGCAAAGCGAGTGTCCGGTTCATCTGGAAGGTTCGGCGTCGTGGGCTCCTACAAGCCGGCTGAACGCAGGTCTTGGTCGACGAGTTCGAGGATTTCGTTGTCGCCGCGGTCGCGCAGGATCTGCGCAACCTCGCGGGGTTTGCAGCAAAGGCCTTGGGCCAGTGCGGCAATGGTATCGCGGACGGGTATACCCAGCAGGGTCTGCAGGCGGGTCCGGGGAGCCTCGTCCAACTTAATCCGCTGTGCAGCTAGTGCGTTGTCGCGCACCGTGAACGCCAGCACGAGGGTGTCGTCTCGGCTCGCACCGAGGGCAGCCGCAAGGGGTCGCAGTGATCCGACACTGGGACCGTGTGTGCTGGAAAGTCGCCAGGCGAGGGTGATATCGCCTAGTGACCCTGTAAATACACGTTGGCCGCCGGGGTTCATTCCCAGTGCCGTGGCCACTGCGGCATGGATGGGTTGGCCTGAGCCGCGCAGCAAGTCGGGGGTTACGGCGAAGGACACCCGTATCTCGTTGCCTCCGTTGCGGAACACGCCGCGTGCTGCGTGCAGCGGCGGTACGGGGGGCCAGCCATCGTCTGCCGTTCGCCTGCGCACCAGGCCGTCTTCGACGATGAACCCGGGTGCAGCCAGATAGGTGCGGACCGAGACCTCCGCTATGTCGGGAAACCTTGCCTTCATGTCGCTAACTACCGCCGCGACGCTGGTGGTTCCGCCGGCGGCGTCGATGCGCTTTGCTATCTCGCCGAAGACGCCGGCGTACTCGTCGAGTCCCCACTGGCGTAGCGCCCAAGTTCGTCGGGTAGCCCGGGCGAAGCGGTGATCGGCGAACAGCGCCTCTCGCACCGCCCGAGGATGATAGTTTTCGCCGATCGCGGCGGTGATCAAGTCGGCGGAGGCGGGGGTTTCGGACACGTGCAGTATCGCCTCGGCTTTGTCGGCGGCCGAAGTGCCCCATCGCACCCACTTGTCGCCGAAGCGTCGCAATCCCTGCCGGCTCTCGACGAAGTCCACCACGCTGTCAGGTCTCATGCCGATGTGGCCGAGTTCTTCCACAAGAGCAGCAGTCGTCGGGGCTCCTAGTCGTGCGAGTGCTGCCTCTAGGGTCGCTGAAGCGGTGGCTAGTCCGTCGGTTGATGTGTCCTCGAGCCAGTCCTTTCGTCGAGCGTAGGGGCCAGCGACGTGAAGCAGCAGCAGTGCTGCCTGGCTGCTGGGGTGGATCCCGAGGTCGCGCAGTGTGGTGTTGATGGTCTGTTCCCGAACCAATGGTCCCAGTAGGCGATTGAGTTGTTTGGCGTGCGCGAGAACATCGCGGTGAGCCGGATCGGCGAGCAGCTCGGCGAACCGACGTTCAACCTTCGGTTGGCGCCGTAGAACGGAAGCGCCGCTGGCGCCGAGCGCCCGGCCGACCTCCTCACTGGTCTGTGGCTGGATTGCCCAGAGCCGGGCCGACAGAATGGTCCGGTCGTGTTCGGTGAGGCGGTTTAGTAGTTGTGCGGCTGCCGACGCAGCGTCACTATTGCCGGTTGACGGGACCGCCCTGGCTTTCGCGACGGCGTCTTGCGCGCAGGCGATGACGGCGTGGACCGTGGCGACGCCACCTTTGGGTCGGTTGAGCAGTGACGTGATGGTCTCGCCGGCGAGATCCGACCAGGTCGTGAGATCCGCAGAGTAGACGGTGTGGGCGCGGGTAGGCAGCCGACCGTAGGGGATGGGCTGCGCGCCGATGTCGTCAAGGCCGTCGACGAGGTCCCTGATCGGCGCGTCAGCCCGTTCGGGCGCGGTCATCGCTTCCCACCAGTCGGTCGTCATGGTGAACGGAAAGGTACCTCCGAAATGCAGGTGACAGGGCATCGGGCGGCCAATGCCCATAGCGGGCGGGGCCGCCGGAACTGGTGCGGCGCAGCGGTGCGATGGGCGACAGCACCAGCGTATCGCTACAGGACGCCACTTCTCTACGCATGGATTCTGGGCACTGCCGTACCTGATAGTGCCGCATGGTGGAGGTAAATTCCCTGTACGCTGCCCAGACGTGCGCAATCGGAGTGGCGCTACAACGCCGCTACAGTTTATGGCTTGCGAGCGCTACGGTTAGTGTGTTTGACTCGTTGCACTCGGGGCCAGCGGAGATGGCTCCCACACCCACAAGGAGTCCCGCAAGATGGCCCACACCATCAGTTCGCCGACTCACCCGCAAAGCCCCACCGGCTTCGGCCCGTCGACCGAAGAACCCACGGTCGCACTTCGCCCGCGGCCCGGCATCGGCCCAGCCCCCATCCAGCATCAACCCTCCCAGCGAATGGGGCCCCAACAGTGGGGACACGGCGCAACCGCCCCGGTGAATCACTACGCAGGACCGAGACCCGGTGCGGCGCCGTACAATTCGGCCCCCTGGGGGAACCCGAATGCATGGGGCTCGCCGCCACCATGGGCGATGCCGCCAGCCGGTGGCGCGCGCCGCAAAACGCAACACTGGCTGCTTGCGGCGACCGGGGCGGTCGTGGCGGTCGCCGCCGTCACCATCGCCGTGGCCGCATCGACCGGAAAGGACAACGGGTCCGCAACCGCGTCCCACGGTGTCCCGGTCCCTAACCCGCCGACCAAATCTGCCGCTGCGCCGACTCCACCCCCACCACCGCCGCCCAGTCTTGTCAGCGACGCCACGCTCCCGACACTATTGCCCGATCCCGCCCAGGTGGCTCAAGTCATGGGCACAACGGCCATGGACCCGATCGACAAATTGTCCGGGCCGGGTATGTACACCGATAACGCTGACCCGGCCCAGTGTGTTGGGTTAGTGATTCCGGCGGCCAAAAACGCCTACGCGGGCTCGGGTTGGCGCGCCACCTACGTACAGGCGCTGCATGATCAAAGCAATCGGGTCTTTGATGGGGTGACCACTTTCCCGGCAGCTTCGTCCGCGGGCAACTTCGTGACGCAACAGGAACTTGCCTGGCAGGGCTGCCGATTCGCGCCGGTCGTATTGGGTCCAGAGCACGACAAGCCGATCACATGGACGATCCAGGACGTCTCGCGACAAGGTGACACCGTGACAGCACGCATCTCTGCGCAGGGTGGTCTCTCGTGCCAGCGCGCCCTGACCTCGAAAAGCAACGTCGTCATCGATGTGAGTGCCTGCAGCGCGCACCCTTCCGATGAGGCGGTCACCCTCGCGTCGGCGATCTCCCAGCGCGTCCAGTAACCATGCGTGCATTGCTGCGGTACACGGCTGGTCTGGCCAGCGGTTTCCACCACACCCAGTCCGGCGGCATGACACGGCATCCAGGTGGCGGCCGCCGGGGATCGGCTCGATGGGGTAACTGGCGATCCCGGTTGTGGCTGGGATCTTCGGTGTCCGTCCGGTGGGATGGTCACGTGCAACCGGCATCGTGCAGGCGGCCGGCCGGGGTTACCCCGCGTGGGGGGTGGCGGCGCGCCGTGTTGGTGGCAGCCGCAAGCTGTGTGGCGCTGTCCGGTTGCGCCGACGTCGTGCAGGGACGGGCGGTGTCGCCGATCTACGACCCCGCCACGGCAGGCGGGCTGCCGATAAACAACGTGCCCAGCGGTCCACGCGCCAACGCTCCCGCGCTGACGCTGACCGTCCACGGGACAGACATGGGACCGATCGATAAGCTGGCGGCCCTGTCGGTCGAAGACATCGAGGAGTACTGGCGGGTGAACTTTCCTCGGACCTTGTCGGGGAAGTATGAGCCGGTGACGGATTTGTACTCCTACGACTCCCACAATCCGGCGTCGCCGACGATATGCGACAACGACACCTATGGGCTGACCAACGCGTTCTTCTGTGACAGTGACTGGCTGATTGCCTGGGACCGGGGAGCGTTCTTGCCGGTGGTGCAGAAGTACTTCGGCGATGCCGCTGTCACCGGGGTGCTCAGTCACGAATACGGCCACGCAATTCAAAGCATGGCTCACCTGGTCAAGAAATCCCGGACTGTTCTGGTCGCCGAGCAGCAGGCCGACTGTTTCGCCGGGGATTACCTGCGTTGGGTCGCCGAGGGCAAGTCGCCGCGGTTCACCCTCGACACCGGCGATGGATTGAACAAGGTGCTGGCCGGCGTCATCACCAGCCGCGACCCAGCGTCAGTGAAGGCCAACGACTCTCGAGGCCACGGCACCGCATTGGACCGCGTCGCGGCATTCCAGGCGGGTTTCACCTCGGGCGCCACCGCATGCGCGGCCATCACGATGGAGTCCATCCAGGCGCGCCGCGACAACCTGCCCGAGGCGTTGCAGCCGGCGGCCAGCGCGCGCCGGGCTGACAGGCCGATCACCGAGACCAGCGTTCGCCAGCTCATCGACGAGCTCGCAAAGATCCTGTCCCCGAAGACCACACCAACGCTGTCGATGCAGCCAGCGCAATGCGCCGGCACCGAATCGACCACACCGGTGTCGTATTGCCCGGCCTCAAACACCGTGTTCGTCGACCTGCCCGGTCTGCAAAAACTGGGTGAACCCGGCGATGAGCGCCACGACTACGTGCTGCTGCAGGGCACCAACACGGCGATATCGGCGCTGATCTCCCGATACGCGCTGGCCGTTCAGCACGAACGCGGCCTACCTATGAGCTCCACAGCGACCGCGCTGCGCACCGCTTGCCTGACCGGCATCGCGGAGCGGCAGCTCGGCCAAAGCGGGGACGCGGCAACGTCTTTGACGTCACGCGACATCGACCAAGCCGTAGCGGGTCTGCTCGGCAACGGGCTAGCGGCCAGCGACGCCGACGGAACAACGGTGCCCGCCGGGTTCAACCGAATTGCGGCCTTCCGCGCCGGCCTCACCACCGGCAGCATCGAGCGGTGCTATGCGGATTTCAGAGCCTGACCGGCGCCGCTACCGCGGCGGCCGATTGAAGTGGTGGAGTAATGCTATGCCAACACGCGGTGTGGGCCCCGACGCGCTCAAGTCGACCGACAGGCCGGGGCGAACGGTGCTGCGGGTGTTCACGGCAATCGCTGCGGCGACCCTATTGGCGGGATGCTCGACGGTCGTCGACGGCCGCGCCGTCAAGGCCAGCGTCAGACCCGGCTCGTCCGGGGTGGATGTGGCACTGCTCGATCCGGGCAACTATCCCCGCCGCCCCAGTCCGCCGCTGGGAAAGGTTGCCAACGAGCAGGCGGGCGCGCTCATCGAAGCGGAGCGGATAGCCAACAATGTGGTGGGCCCCTGGGAAGTTGACCCCAGCCTGCAGGTGACGGTCCCCGTCAACACCAAGGTGCTGCCCAACGTGGAGTCCGTCCGGACGTTCTGGGGCGACGACCTGACCCCTGCGGTGGCGGCGCACAACTACGTCACGGGGTTCACCACCGAACGGATGTCGCTGCCACCAGCACCCGGCAAGCCGGCCGGGACCGGCGAGAAGGGCAAGACACTGTGCAACATGGTACTGAGGTTCGCCACCCCTGCGGATGCCGTAGCAGCCGCCAGCGAGATGGCCGCCAAAGACGCCGCGATGCCGCACCCCGACACCACAGCACCCCCAGTCCGGCTCGCGATCCCGCACCACCCGGACACCATCGCCAATAACCTCAACACGACGAAAGGCTTCGAAGCCGACGTGTTCACCGCGCGCGGGCCTTACGTGCTGTTCCAGGATGCGGGCGCGATGGAATCAGTCGCCGCGCTCACGCAGATGATCACGACCGTGCTGGATCTACAAGGCCCGCTGATTGACCGTTTCCAGGCGACACCGGCGGACCAGTTGGCTACTGTGGCGGCCGATCCCACAGGGCTCTTGGCGCGCACTGTGGCGGCCAACGACACCACACACGGGGCGGTGTTCGAGCCGCACGCGGCGCTACAGTTCCGCCATAACCCAATCGACACGCAGAAGATGTTCACCGCCGCCGGGGTGCAGCACCTAGTGATCAACCGGAGCGCCGTCTACGAAGCCGTAGACCCTACCGGAGCAGATCGTGCTGTCGAGTTCCTCGTGCGCAGCGACGTGCCCGAATACGGTTACCAATCCTCAGCGGGTATCACCGGACTACCCGGTGCGCGCTGCTTTGACCGTGGCCAGAAACCGGACCAGGACAGCCGTATTCGGTACCTGTGTGTGGCCGCCGCCGATCGCTACGCGATCCGGGTGACCGCAGCCCAGGAACGCGACGCGCACCAGGTCGTTGCCGCCCAATACCTCATGTTGACGGCCAAATGAGTACGGCGCGCAGGCGGAAACCGGTGGGAGTAAAGACATTCGGCACATGTCATATGAGCGCAGTCAGCCAGCAGGCACTGCCAACAAGTGGATGGACAACACGCCCAAGGGGAACGGATGATGAGAACTGGTCTGCTGCGCAATTACGCCGCGATGTGGGTGCTGATAGATCTGGGCTTTACCGGTGTATTTGTCTGGGAGGCGTTTCGCACCACCAACCAGATCTTCCGTATCGAGATGGTGGTGTTGGCACTAGTTTGGTCCGGGGCCGCGCTGATGTGGCTCTTGCGTTCGAGGAACGATGCCAGACGAGGATGGCCCACCACCACGCCAAGTCCGCGCGCAGCGATTGCGATAGGCCTTGTCACATTGGCTCTGGGCGGCTACGAAGTCTGGGCCTTAATTAACTGGGGCGATGTCTTCTACCTGATCTGCGGCGCGGGCTTCCTGGCGATGGGCCTCTGGTACGTAGCGCTGGGAGTAAACACCTTGCGGCACAGGTCACGTCAGCGCAGTCAGCCAGCAGGCACCGCCGACATCTGAATCGACAATATGCTCAACGGGAACAACTGATGAAAACACCAGCGCCGGCCAATGGCCGCCCGCGCGTGGGCGGCGCCCGGGGGTGTCGGATGCTTCGGCGTCGCCGGTCTGGTTGCTGGGGAATTCCTTCGCACGGCAGACCCCCGGCCTACGCCGGACTCTGATGGCGGTGGCGAAGATGCTTTGTACGGCGGTCGGATAAGGGGTTCTCGTGGCTATTAATGTGCGTCGAGCTGTGCTGCTGCTACCGGTCTATGTGGCGTGGATGATCGGCGTTGAGGCTTTCTTCGACTCGTCTGGGTTGAATACGCACGCCGACCTGCCTGCGTGGCTGCTTGTCGCCTTCACGCTCACGGCGCTGGCGGCCTGTGTCATCGTGGCATGGTTTATCACGCAGAAGGCTCGGGGCAAGATTTCCGTTACGCGCGAGCGTGCCTATGTGGGCCTGCTGATAACGGTTGTCGTATCAGGATTTATCGACGACGCGCTCAAGGGGTTGGCATCGCTTGTTTTCCACGGGTCAAGTCCCGGGAAGTGGTGTAGTGCTGCGTGATCCGGTGGGTTAGGCGGTGAGTGCGGGCATGTCGTTGGCTCC
>NZ_LQPE01000106.1 GCF_002101735.1 Mycobacterium kyorinense
GGGTTCCAAAGTCCCATAGAGTGACCGGCGTGGCGGGCGACCCGACCCCATTTTCACGCCTGCGAGGCGGCCCCCGGAAGGGTCAGAGGGCTCGCGGGCAAAAGGGGGCTATACCACCAACGCGGAGGCGGCCTGTAGGTGTTTGACGGCGTCGGCGACGATCGTCTGGATGAGCTCGGCGCACGACGGCAGATCCTCGAGGATGCCGGCCACCTGACCGGACGCCAGCACACCGGCATCGGTGTTGCCCTCGACCAGCCCGGCCTTCAGCAGCATCGGAGTGTTGGCCGCCATCACCACCTGCGACCAGGTCAACTCCTTGCCGTGCCGCATCGCCAGGCCGTCGCGGATCATCGACCTCCAGGTCATCTGCGACATCTTCTTGAACTTGGCGGCATTGCGCACCGCCGCGGTGAAACCCCTTGCACGCGAGCCACTCTCCAGCTTCTCGACCAGACCGGTGCGCAGCACGCGGTGCGGCATGCCGTCGACGCGGGTGGTGACCACCGTGCCGTCGAGCCCGGCCTCCAGGTAGCGCCGTTTGACCGCATCGGGCACTGTCGAATCCGAGGTCAACAAGAACCGGGTGCCCATCGCCACCCCGGCGGCACCGTACGACAACGCGGCCGCAAGTCCCCGACCGTCGAAGAAGCCTCCGGCCGCAACCACCGGGATATCCACTGCGTCCAATACCGACGGCAACAGCAACGTCGTCGCCACCGGCCCGGTATGGCCGCCACCCTCGCCACCCTGCACGATCACCGCATCGGCACCCCACGACGCCACCTTGCGGGCGTGTTTGGCGGCGCCGACCGACGGAATCACCACCGAGCCGGCCTCTTTGAGCCGAGTGATCAACTCCTGCTTGGGCGCCAACGCGAACGACGCCACCTTGACGCCTTCGCGGATCATCAGGTCCACCCTGTCGCCGGCGTCGGCGGCGTCGGCGCGGATGTTGACACCGAACGGCTTGTCGGTGGCGGCCTTGACCTTGCCGATCGCCACAGCCAGTTCGTCCAAAGTCATCGTGGCCGACGCCAAGATGCCCAGCCCGCCGGCGTTGGCGGTCGCCGAGACCAGCCGGGCGCCGGCCACCCAGCCCATCCCGGTTTGCACCACCGGATGCTCGACGCCGACCAGCTCGGTCAGCGGCGTGCGCAGCCTCATGAACGTACCTCTTTGTCCCGCAACGATTTCGGGTCGATGACTTCGCGGATCAGCCGCAACTCGTCGATATCGGGAGGCCTGGTCTCGCCGGCCTCGTCCAGCCCGTGGATCTCGAACGACGTGGCTTCCCGCACGTCGTCGGGGGAGACGCCGGTATGCAGGCTCACCGCCCGCATCGTGTGGTCCGGACCGCCGAAGTCGAACACCCCGAGATTGGACACCACCCGGTGCACGTTGACGAACCGGAACGCCGGATTCTCGGGATTGACCTTGTCGTAGCCGATCCCGGAGACCACGTCGACGGATTCGCAGAACACCCGCTTGGAATGGTTGCCGACCCAGTAACTGGTGGCATGGTTGATCGTGTTGCCGGGAGCGCCGCGAACGCCGAACATCTGCCGCGTCGGATGCTGCAGAGGCCCGAACGCCGACAGGTTCTGATTGCCGTAGCGGTCCACCTGATTGGCGCCCATCACCACATGCCGTCGGCCCCAGGCCAGCGTCTCGAACACCCGCCCGAACGGCATCCAGCCCTCGACGGAACCGGCGGCGCCCAGCGCCGGGGTGTCCGCCAGCAGCTGTGCTTCGCCGTCGGTCAGCAGAATGTCGGGGGAGAACGTCAACCGGGCCAGCCGGGCACCGACCAGCGCCACGGTCGTCATCGGACTGATCATGATCTCGCCGGCGTCGCGGAACAGCTCGGCGCATGCGGTCACGCAGATTTCGGCTCGGGTGATCATGACTGTGCTCCAAACTTGCGGACCGCCTCCTGGTAGTCGGCTTCGCTGCCGGACAGATAGGTCGCCACAAAGTCGCGCCAACCCTCGTCGGTTCCGGCGGCCTCGACGTAGTGACGCTGAAACTTCTCGTCGCGGCCGTAATCCGGTGCGGCGGTGGTGAAGTGGGCGCCGCCGGGCGCTTCCACCACGGCGTCGACCATCATCCGGTTGATCAGCAGCGCCTGCGGCGGCACCGCCTTGACCAGCTCATCGGTGGGCACCAGGCGCTCGACCGACAGGTAGCGCTTCTCGGCGGCCATCAGATACAGGTCGTCGAAGTAGGGGTCGATCCCGGTGTAGGCCGCATTGCCACGGGCGTCGCCGAGGTTCATGTGCACGAACGCGGCGTCCAGGTTCAGCGCCGGCATCGCGATCAGGGTTTCGTGCCGGCCATCGGACGACGGGTACGGCGATGTGACCGTTTGCAATTCGCCCTCGAAGAAGTCCGGCACGGAACTGCCCAGCCCTGCGCGGATCGGCAGGAACGGCAGCCGCTGCGCCGCCGCCTGCAGCCCGCAGCGCAGCATCCCCTCGTCCATCTCGCGGGCCTCGATCAAGCCGTTCGTGCGCGCGCGAGCAAACCACGGGTCGTAGAACGGCGGCGAGTCCAGCGAGACGAAGCCGTAGTAGACCCGGCGCACCTTGCCCGCCGAGCACAGCAGCCCGACGTCCGGGCCGCCGTAGGTCACGACCGTCAAATCCGTGACGTCGGTGCGCAGAATCGCGCGCACGAACGCCATCGGCTTGCGCCGTGACCCCCAGCCGCCGATTCCGATCGTCATGCCGTTGCGCAGCCCGGCAACAGCCTCGTCCAAAGTGGTCAGTTTGTTGCTCATGACTTCTTCACAAATGCGTCGCGGTGCTCGTCGGAAACCCCGGCGAGGTTGAGTTCGAACGTAAAGCCTTGCTCCATGCGGTAACTCGAGTTGACCCGCTGCACGTCGATGAAGTTCAGCGCCTCCTTGGCGGCCCGGATCACCCGGGTGTCCTTGGCGGCAATGTCACGGGCTACCCGTAAGGCGGCCTCGTCCAACTGATCTCGCGGTACCACCTCGTGGACCGAGCCGAAGTGATGCAGGGTGGCGGCGTCGACGGTGGCCGCGGTGAAGAACAGCCGTCGCATCATGTGCTGCGGCACCAGCCGGGACAGGTGGGTGGCCGCCCCGAGCGCACCGCGTTCCACCTCTGGCAGCCCGAACGTCGCGTCGTCGGAGGCCACGATGACGTCGGCGTTGCCCACCAGCCCGATGCCGCCGCCGACGCAGAACCCGTTGACCGCGGCGATCACCGGGACCGAGCACTCGTAGACCGCTTTGAATGCCGCGAAGCAGCCGCGGTTCGCGTCGATCAAAGCGGTGTAGCCGTCGGTGCGCTGCATCTCCTTGATGTCGACGCCGGCGTTGAAGCCGCGGCCTTCGGCCCGCAGGATCACCGCGTGGGTGTCCGGGTTGTCGCCCGCGGCCGTCAGCGCGTCGGCCAGTTCGAACCAACCTTGCGACGGGATGGCGTTGACCGGGGGAAAGTCGACTGTGACGGCGACGATGCCCGGTTCTTTGACGGTGGACGTGATCGGCATTGCACTTCCTGGGGGTCGGCTACCTGAGCAAGCACTTGCTTGGTACGCTAGCACAGTGACCCGCGCCGAAGCAGACCCCGCGATCAACTTTGGACTGGCCGGCCGGGTGGTACTGGTGACCGGCGGCGTCCGGGGGGTGGGCGCCGGGATCAGCTCGGTTTTCGCCGGCCAGGGCGCGACGGTGGTGACCTGTGCGCGACGCGCCGTCGAGGGCCTGCCCTACGAGTTCCACAGCTGCGACATCCGCGACGACGACGCCGTCAAGGCGATGATCGACGCGGTCGTCGACCGGCACGGCCGCCTCGACGTCGTCGTCAACAACGCCGGCGGTTCGCCGTACGTGCTGACCGCCGATTCCAGCGCGAAGTTCAACCGCAAGATCATCGAGCTGAATCTTCTTGGCGCACTGTTCGTTTCACAACACGCCAACGACAGGATGCAAGCCCAGCAGCACGGCGGGACGATCGTCAACATCACCAGCGTCAGCGGGCGACGGCCCACGCCCGGGACCGCCGCGTACGGAGCGGCCAAGGCGGGCATGGAGAGCCTCACCCAGACGCTGGCGGTGGAATGGGCGCCGAAGGTCAGGGTGAACGCCCTCGTGGTCGGCATGGTGGAAACCGAACAGGCCGATCTGTTCTACGGCGACGCCGAGTCGATCGCCGCGATTTCGAAGAACGTGCCGCTCGGCCGTCTCGCCAAACCGGATGATGTCGGTTGGGCGGCAGCGTTTTTGGCGTCGGATGCGGCGTCCTACATCAGTGGCGCCACGTTGGAGGTCCACGGTGGCGGCGAGCCGCCGCACTACCTCGCCACGACTAGCGCGATCAAGTAGAGGAGACAACGGATATGGGTTTGCTCGACGGCCGAGTGGTCATCGTCACCGGAGCAGGCGGCGGTATCGGCCGCGCGCACGCACTGGCCTTCGCGGCCGAGGGAGCGCGAGTCGTCGTCAACGACATCGGCGTCGGCCTGGACGGTTCCCCGGCGAGCGGGGGCAGCGCGGCACAAAGCGTGGTCGACGAGATCACCGCTGCCGGTGGCGAAGCCGTCGCCAACGGGTCGAACGTCGCGGACTGGAATCAGGCGGCCGAGCTGATCCAGACCGCCGTCGACACCTTCGGCGGCCTGGACGTCCTGGTGAACAACGCCGGCATCGTGCGGGACAGGATGATCGCCAATACCAGCGAGGAGGAGTTCGACGCTGTCGTCGCCGTGCACCTCAAGGGCCACTTCGCCACGATGCGGCACGCCGCCTCGTACTGGCGGGGGCTGTCGAAGGCCGGCAAAAGCGTTGACGCGCGGATCATCAACACCAGTTCCGGTGCGGGCCTGCAGGGCAGCGTCGGGCAGGGCAACTACAGCGCCGCCAAGGCCGGCATCGCCACGCTGACCCTCGTCGGCGCCGTCGAGATGGGCCGCTACGGCGTCACCGTCAACGCGATCGCACCGTCGGCCCGGACCCGCATGACCGAGACCGTCTTCGCGGAGATGATGGCCAGGCCCGACGAGGGTTTCGACGCGATGGCGCCGGAGAACATTTCACCGCTTGTGGTGTGGCTGGGAAGCAGCGAGTCAAAGGACGTGACCGGCAAGGTCTTCGAGGTCGAGGGTGGCATCATTCGCGTCGCCGAAGGGTGGGCGCACGGCCCGCAGGTCGACAAGGGCGCGAAGTGGGATCCCGCCGAACTCGGACCCGTCGTCGCCGACCTGCTGGCCAAGTCGCGGCCGCCGGTCCCGGTCTACGGCGCCGGGGCGTAGCTCAGGGTTCGCACACCACCAACGGGATCACCCGGTCGGTGGCCTGGCGGTAACCGCGATACGGCGGATACATCCTGATCAGCGCCGGCCAATAGCGTTGCCGCTCTTCGTCGGTGGCGTCGCGGGCGGTCAGACGCAGCCGCTCGGCGCGGATCTGCACCTCGACGTTCGGATTGGCGTGGAGGTTGAGGTACCACGTCGGGTTTTCGGCGCGACCGCCGAAGGAGGCGGGAAGGATCACGCGGTCGCCGTCGCGTAGGTACAGCGTGGGCGTGGTCCGCGGCTCGCCGGTCTTGCGGCCGGTGGTGGTCAGCAGCGCCGCGGGGAACCACAAGAGTCTGGCGCCGAGCCGGCCGTTAGTACGCCGATACACCCAAATATGGGCGCGGGCAAAGTATTTCAGCAGTAAGGCGAGGACCCGCGAATTGCGAATCCAGTGTCGCCGGGTCACTCTGTTAGGGCTCGCAGACCACGATCGGGATGGTCCGGTCGGTCCATGACTGGTAATCCTCGAACGAGGAGTACATCTCGACCAACGAAGGCCAGTACTTGGCGCGCTCCTCCTCGGTGGCGTCGCGCGCGGTGAGGTCGAGCACCTCTTTTTTGATCTGAACCGAAACCTTGGGGTTGGCCTTGAGGTTGAGGTACCACATCGGGTTGTTGGCGCGGCCGCCGTGGGAGGCAACCAGCACCACGCGGTCGCCGTCGCGCAGGTACAGCAATGGACTCACCCGCGGCTGGCCCGTCTTGCGGCCGATCGTCGTCAACAATGCGACCGGCGCGCCCTGCAGGAACTTGCCGCCGAGCTTGCCGCCGGTCGCCTTGTACAGCAATGCATTAGTGCGTGACATCCACTTGATGAAGACGCCAGTGCCGGCGGAATTGAGTGCACGCGGCGGATTGGCCATCGGTAATCCCTATCGCTGGATGAACGGGCGGAGCCGAGCATGGATGTGGTGGATTGTGCCATCCGGGATCAGAAAGGTCTCGTCGACGTGCGCGCCCACCCGCCGGCCGCCGAGCGACGGCTTGGTGATCACGTCGAACCGCGCCCGCACCCGATCGCCGTCGACGCTGAACTGCGGTAGCGTGGTGGCCTCGATCAGCCGGAACTGCGGGCCGCGATTCAGGCTGCGGCGCAAATGATTTCCGGAGAATCCGGTCTTGATGCCTTGCTCGATCCGCACACAGCCCGGCGCGAACGGAACCGAGTCGCCGTCGTGGGTGACCAGCGCGTCGATGTAGGACTGCGCGGCCGCGATGCGGTCGGCGTCGGAAACTTGAGCCACTAGATCCGCTCGATGATGGTGCCGGTGGACAGTGCGCCTCCGGCGCACATGGTGATCAGCGCGGTGCTCTGGTCCGACCGCTCCAGCTCGTGCAGCGCGGTGGTGATCAGCCGGCTGCCGGTGCACCCCACCGGATGGCCCAGCGCAATAGCGCCGCCGTTGACGTTGACCCGGGCCATGTCGGCGTTGTGCACCCGCGCCCAGGACAACACCACCGACGCGAACGCCTCGTTGATCTCGACAATGTCGATGTCGCCCATCTTCATGCCGGCCTTCTCCAGAACCTTGGCCGTCGACTGCACCGGGCCGTCCAGGTGGTAGTAGGGCTCGGCGCCGACGTTGGCCTGGCTGATGATCCGGGCGCGGGGCTTCAGACCGAGCGCTTTGGCTTTGTCTTCGTCCATCCACAGCACCGCCGCGGCGCCGTCGGAGATCTGCGAGGACGTGCCCGCGGTGTGGATACCGCCGTCGAGCACCGGCTTCAGCTGCGAGAGGCCTTCCAGCGTGGTGTCGCGCAGACCCTGGTCGCGGCTGACCATGTGCCGCTCGCTGGTGGGTTGCTTGTTCTCGTCGAGCACCGGCGCCTCGATCGGCGAGATCTCCCGGTCGAAGCGGCCCTCGTCCCACGCCTGCTTGGCCTTTAGCTGTGAGGCCAACCCGAACTCGTCGATGTCTTCCCGGGTGATGCCGCGGCGCTTGGCGATGCGCTCGGCGGCCTCGAACTGGTTGGGCATGTCGATGTCCCACGATTCGGCGCGCCAGTTGCGGTCCGGGCCGGCGTTGGCGCCCAGCCCGACGCGGCTCATCGCCTCGATGCCGCAGGCGATGCCGATGTCGATGGCGCCGGCCGCGATCAGCCCCGCGATCAAGTGGTTGGCCTGCTGGCCGCTGCCGCACTGGCAGTCGACGGTGGTGGCGCCGACCGCTTCGGGCAAACCCGCGGTCAGCCAGGCGGTGCGGCTGATGTTGTTGGACTGCTCGGCGTACTGGGTGACGCAGCCACCGATCACCTGCTCGACGGCACCGGCGTCGATGCCGGCCTTCTGTACCAGGGCCTTTTGCACCGAGCCCAGCAGCTCGGTGGCATGCAGCCCCGACAGCCAGCCGTTGCGTTTACCGATGGGGCTGCGAGTGGCTTCGACGATTACCGGGTTACCCATGCGGTCAGGCTAGAACACGTTTCATTACTCTGACAAGCGACGATGCGTTCACACCTTTTGGTCTGCGGTGAAGCCGTGTTTTACTGGCACTAGAACACGTTGCAATGAGGAGCTGTACCGATGCCTACCCCTAAACTTGCCCCCGGGTTCGACTTCCTCGATCCTGACATCAACGTCAAGGGCCTACCCGTCAAGGAGCTTGCCGAGCTGCGCAAGTCGCAGCCCATCTTCTGGGTGGACGTTCCGGGCGGGACCGGCGGCTTCGGGGACAAGGGCTACTGGGCGATCACCAAGCACAAGGACGTCAAGGAGGTCTCGGTCCGCAGCGACGTCTTCTCCTCTCAGCAGGACTGCGCCATCCCGGTCTGGCCGCACACGATGACGCGAGAGCAAATCGACCTGCAACGCAACGTCATGCTCAACATGGACGCGCCGCATCACACCCGGCTGCGCAAGATCATCTCGCGCGGGTTCACTCCGCGCGCCATCGGACGGCTGCGCGACGAACTCGATGCTCGCGCGCAGAGCATCGCCAAGACCGCCGCCGCGGCGGGGACCGGTGACTTCGTCGAGCAGGTGTCGTGCGAGCTGCCGCTGCAGGCGATCGCCGGTCTGCTGGGCGTGCCCCAGGACGACCGGGACAAGATCTTCCGCTGGTCCAACGAGATGACCGGCAACGAGGACCCCGAGTACGCGCATATCGACCCCGCGATGTCGTCGGCCGAGCTGATCATGTACGCGATGAAGATGGCCGAGGAGCGCGCCAAGAATCCCGGGGAAGACATTGTCACGCAGTTGATTCAGGCCGACATCGACGGCGAGAAGCTCTCCGACGACGAGTTCGGGTTCTTCGTCGTGATGCTTGCGGTCGCCGGTAACGAGACCACCCGCAACTCCATCACCCACGGCATGATCGCGTTCTCGGAGTACCCGGACCAGTGGGAGCTGTTCAAGAGGGAGCGCCCGGAGACGGCGCCCGACGAAATCGTCCGGTGGGCCACCCCGGTCACCGCGTTCCAGCGCACCGCTCTCGAGGACTACGAGCTCTCCGGTGTGCAGATCAAGAAGGGCCAGCGGGTGGTGATGTTCTACCGCTCGGCCAACTTTGACGAAGAAGTCTTCGAGGACCCGTTCACGTTCAACATCTTGCGCAACCCCAACCCGCACGTCGGCTTCGGTGGCACCGGGGCGCATTACTGCATCGGCGCTAACCTGGCCCGGATGACAATCAGCTTGATCTTCAACGCGGTCGCCGACCACATGCCCGACCTCAAGCCATTGTCGACGCCCGAGCGGCTGCGGTCGGGATGGCTCAACGGCATCAAGCACTGGCAGGTCGACTACACCGGCAAGTGCCCGGTGGTGCACTGATGGATTTCACCCTCGACCCGGCGCAGCAGGCTGTCGCCGACGTGGTCACGTCGGTGCTGGACCGCGATTTGAGCTGGGACGCATTGGTTTCCGGTGGCGTGACGGCATTGCCGGTGCCGGAACGACTGGGCGGCGACGGGGTGGGCCTGGCTGAAGTTGCGACGGCGCTGACCGAGATCGGCCGCCGAGGCTTCGTCGGGCCGGCCCTGGCCACCCTCGGGCTCGGCGCCGTGCCGCTGCTGGACTTGGCCTCCGACGAGCAGCAGGACCGCTACCTCGCTGGCCTGGCCAAGGGTTCTGTACTGACCGCCGCGCTGAACGAGCCCGGTTCCGCGCTTCCGGAGCGGCCCGCCGTGGTGCTTGCCGGTAACCGGTTGTCCGGCACCAAGATCGGTGTCGGCTATGCCGAGCAAGCCGAGTGGCTGGTCGTCACGGCCGACAGCGGCGTCGCCGTCGTCTCGCCCAAGGCCGACGGTGTGCAGCTGGTGCACACCCCGACCTCCAACGGATCCGACGAGTATGCGGTGACGTTTGTCGATGCGCAGGTCGACGGTGTGCTGGACGGGGCCAGCGCGCATCGGGTCAACCAGCTTGCCCTGGCGGCGATCGGTGCCTACGTGGCCGGGTTGGTGGCCGGCGCGCTGCGGCTGACCGCCGACTACGTGGCCAACAGGCACCAGTTCGGCAAGCCGCTCTCGACGTTCCAGACGGTCGCCGCGCAGCTCGCCGAGGTCTACATCGCTTCGCGGACAATCGATTTGGCGTCGACCTCGGTCGTTTGGCGGCTTTCCGAGGGCCGCGACGCCGACGACGACCTCGACGTGCTCGGCTACTGGATCACGTCGCAGGCGCCGCCGGTGATGCAGATCTGCCACCACTTACACGGCGGGATGGGCATGGACATCACCTATCCGATGCCGCGGTACTACTCCACGATCAAGGACCTGACCCGGTTGCTGGGCGGGCCGTCGCATCGTCTCGACCTGGTAGGGGCGCAATGTTCGTCGATCTGACGCCGGAGCAGCGGCAGCTGCAAGCCGAGCTGCGGCAATACTTTTCGAATCTGATCTCGCCCGACGAGCGCAGGGCGATGGAGTCCGACCGGCACAACGAGGCGTACCGTGCGGTGATCCGGCGGATGGGCCGCGACGGCAAGCTCGGGGTGGGATGGCCAAAGGAGTTCGGCGGCTTAGGTTTCGGCCCGATCGAGCAGCAGATCTTCGTCAACGAAGCGCATCGAGCCGACGTGCCGCTGCCCGCGGTGACGCTGCAGACCGTCGGGCCCACCCTGCAGATCTACGGCAGCGAGATGCAGAAGAAGAAGTTCCTGCCGGCGATCCTGGCGGGCGAGGTGCACTTCGCGATCGGCTACACCGAGCCGGAGGCGGGCACCGACCTGGCTTCGTTGCGCACCACGGCGGTTCGCCACGGCGACGAGTACATCGTCAACGGCCAGAAGATCTTCACCACCGGCGCGCATGACGCCGACTACATCTGGCTGGCCTGCCGCACCGACCCGGATGCGGTGAAGCACAAGGGCATTTCGATCCTGATCGTCGACACCCAGGACCCCGGCTACTCCTGGACGCCGATCATCCTGTCCGACGGCGCCCACCACACCAACGCCACCTACTACAACGACGTCCGGGTGCCGGCCGACATGCTGGTCGGTGAGGAGAACGGCGGATGGCGGTTGATCACCACCCAGCTCAACAACGAGCGGGTGATGCTCGGCCCAGCCGGCCGGTTCGCCAGCATCTACGACCGGGTGCACGCGTGGGCGTCCAAGCCGGGCGGCGACGGCGTCACGCCGATCGACCACGACGACGTCAAGCGCGCGCTGGGCGAGATTCATTCGATCTGGCGGATCAACGAATTGCTCAACTGGCAGGTGGCCGCCGCCGGCGAGGACATCAACGTGGCCGACGCCGCCGCCACCAAAGTCTTTGGCACCGAGCGGGTTCAGTATGTCGGTCGGCTCGCCGAGGAAATCGTCGGCCGCTACGGCAACCCCGCCGAGCCGGAGACCGCGGAGCTGCTGAGCTGGCTGGATGCCCAGACCAAGCGCAACCTGGTTATCACCTTCGGGGGTGGCGTGAACGAAGTGATGCGGGAAATGATCGCCGCCTCGGGTCTCAAGGTGCCGAGGGTGCCGCGATGAGCGACTTTGACGCCGCCGTCGAACAGGTCAAAGCCGCGGGCAAGAGCAAGCCGCGCCTGGGCCGGGATCCGGTGAACCTGCCGATGATCCACCACTGGGTCGACGCAATGGGTGATGCGAACCCGATCTACGTCGACGAGGCGGCGGCGAAGGCTGCCGGGCACCCGGGAATTGTCGCGCCGCCGGCGATGATTCAGGTCTGGACGATGATGGGCCTGGGCGGTGTTCGGCCCGACGATGACCCGCTGGGCCGCATCATCACGTTGTTCGACGACGCCGGCTACGTCGGGGTCGTCGCGACCAACTGCGAGCAGACCTACCACCGGTACTTGCGGCCGGGCGAAGAGGTCAGTGTCAGTGCCGAGCTCACCGACGTGGTCGGCCCGAAGCAGACCGCGCTGGGCGAAGGCTACTTCATCAACCAGCACATCACCTGGCAGGTCGGCGACGAGGACGTCGCCGAAATGAATTGGCGCATCCTGAAATTCCGGCCGCGTGAGGCAGACAAACCGGCGGTGCCCGACGACCTCGACCCGGCTGCGCTGATGCGGCCGGCGTCGTCGAAGGACACCCAGTTCTTCTGGGACGGCGTGAAAGCGCACGAGTTGCGGATCCAGAAGCGCGCCGACGGCAGCCTGCAGCACCCGCCGGTGCCCGCGGTGTGGCAGGACGCTAAAAAAGAGGTGGCGCCATCGGATTATCTCGTGGCCAGCGGCAAGGGCACGGTGTTCAGCTTCGTGGTGCACCACGCGCCGAAGGTGCCCGGCCGGACGCTGCCGTTCGTCATCGCGCTGGTCGAACTCGAGGAGGGGGTGCGGATGCTCGGTGAGCTGCGCGGGGTCGATCCGTCGCGCGTGGAGATCGGAATGCCGGTCCGGGCAACGTATATCGACTTCCCGGACTGGACACTGTATGCGTGGGAGCCGGACGAATGACCGCTGTGGGTACCACGCTGCCCGAGTTGAAGCTCTACGGCGACCCGACGTTCATCGTGTCGACGGCGCTGGCCACCCGGGATTTCCAGGATGTCCACCACGACCGGGACAAGGCTCAGGCCAAGGGGTCCAAAGACATCTTCGTCAACATCCTCACCGACACCGGCTTGGTGCAGCGCTACATCACCGACTGGGCCGGCCCGTCGGCGGTCATCAAGTCGATCGGCTTGCGGCTCGGTGTGCCGTGGTATGCCTACGACACCGTGACCTTCTCCGGAGAGGTAACCGCCGTCGAGGATGGCCTGATCACCGTGAAAGTGGTGGGCCGCAACAGCCTTGGCGATCACGTGATTGCCACGGCCACACTGACGATGGGGGGCGCGTGATGTTGTCCGGCAAAGCCGCCATCGTCGGGATCGGCGCCACCGACTTCTCCAAGAACTCCGGCCGCAGCGAGCTGCGGTTGGCCGCCGAGGCGGTGGCTGACGCCCTCGACGACGCCGGTCTTGCGCCGTCGGATGTCGACGGGCTGACCACGTTCACGATGGACACCAACACCGAGGTGGCCGTCGCGCGGGCGGCCGGAATCGGTGAGCTGAAGTTCTTTTCGAAGATCCACTATGGCGGCGGCGCGGCCTGCGCGACCATTCAGCAGGCCGCGATGGCCGTCGCCACCGGAATCGCCGACGTCGTAGTCGCCTACCGGGCATTCAACGAGCGGTCCGGCATGCGATTCGGACAGGTGCAGACCCGGCTGACCGAGAACGCCGACTCCACGGGTGTCGACAACTCGTTCTCGTATCCGCACGGCCTTTCCACGCCCGCCGCTCAGGTGGCGATGATCGCCAAGCGCTACATGCACCTATCCGGTGCGACCAGCCGCGACTTCGGCGCCATCTCGGTGGCCGACCGCAAGCATGCCGCCAAGAATCCCAAGGCCTACTTCTACGAGAAGCCGATCACCATTGAGGACCACCAGAATTCGCGGTGGATCGCCGAACCGCTGCGGCTACTGGACTGCTGCCAGGAAACCGATGGCGCGGTCGCGATCGTGGTGACGTCGGTCGAGCGGGCAAAGGACCTCAAGCACCGGCCGGCTGTGATCGAGGCCGCGGCGCAGGGCTCCAGCCCCGACCAGTACACGATGGTCAGCTACTACCGGCCCGAGCTCGACGGCCTGCCGGAGATGGGTCTGGTCGGCAAGCAGCTGTGGGCGCAGTCGGGGCTCAAGCCGACCGACATTCAGACCGCGGTGCTCTACGACCACTTCACCCCGTTCACGCTGATTCAGTTGGAGGAGTTGGGATTCTGCGGCTGGGGTGAGGCCAAGGACTTCATCGCCGACGGCGCGATAGAGATCGGGGGACGGTTGCCGATCAACACCCACGGCGGTCAGCTCGGCGAGGCCTACATCCACGGCATGAATGGAATCGCCGAGGGCGTGCGGCAATTGCGCGGCACCTCGGTGAACCAGGTCGACGGCGTCGAGCATGTGCTCGTCACCGCTGGCACCGGCGTCCCCACGTCGGGCCTGATCCTGGGCTAACCCGCGCCGAGCGTAACGCCAGGGCGAAGTCGAGCCGGAAATCCCGCCGTGGCGTTACGCTCGCGGACGTGTCGGTGCGCGGATGCACACTCCATGCGTGGGGGAGCCATTCATCGGAAGTGAGGCACTCGCTGCCGGCTGGCTGACGCGGCATCGGCTTCGTACGCATTTCGTCACGCTCCATCAAGACGTGTACGTCCGCAAAGGTTCGAGCTGACGGCGGTGGTGCGGGCGAAGGCATGCTGGTTGCGGTCTCGGCGTCGCGGCATTCTCGCCGGCTACTCGGCGTCGGCGCTGCACGGAGCACGGTGGATCGACTCCCGGCGGCCTGCCACGATCATCGACACCAACCGGCGGCGCGCGCCCGGTGTCGAAGTGTGGGAGCAGCTGATCGAGCCCGACGAAATCTGCCTCATCGGCGCGATGCGCGTCACCACGCCCGCGCGCACCGCCCTCGACCTTGCCTGCCGGTATCCCGTAGACGAGGCTGTAGCGGCGATCGACTCACTGGCCCGGGCTACCCGGCTCAAGCTGGGCGAACTCGATGTCCTTGTCGAGCGCCACAAGGGCTCGCGGGGCATCAGGCGGGCCCGCAGGGCCCTGGACCTCGTCGACGCGGGTGCGGAGTCACCGCGAGAGACGTGGCTGCGGCTGTTGCTCATCCGTGCTGGCTTTCCACGTCCCCGAACTCAGATCCCGGTTTACAACGAATATGGCGTTTTGATCGGGGAGGTCGACACCGGATGGGAGGAAATCAAGGTAGCCGTCGAATACGAGGGCGACCACCATTGGAAGAGCCGCTGGCAGTTCGTCAAGGACGTCAGGCGACTCGAGGCGTTGACCGAAGCAGGTTGGATCGTCGTTCGCGTGACTGCAGAGGACACCCCCGCCACCGTCGAGCGTCGGGTGGCCGCCGCCCGGACCCGTCGACTGTAACGGGGGGCGGGAAATGACGCGAAATCCCGCCGTGGCGTTACGCTCGGCGCAAAGGCCGGCTAGGCCGGGACCAGCTCCACGCCGGACAGCACTACCGCGTTCTCGCGGCCAGGTGCGACGACGCTGGCCAGCAGCCGGCCGTCTTCCTTCCACACACCGGCCCGCAAGGTCTCACCCGGGAACACCACGCCCGCGAAGCGGGCGCCGTAAGAGGCCACCCGGCTGACGTCGCTGTCCAGACAGGCGTCGACGACTGCTTTGCAGGTGATGCCGAAGGTGCACAACCCGTGCAGGATCGGCTTGGGAAACCCTGCGGCGGCAGCGAATTCGGGGTCGGAGTGCAGCGGATTGCGATCCCCGCACAACCGGTAGAGCAACGCCTGCTGCGGCAGCGTCGGCATCTCCAGCTCGACGTCCGGTGCGCGTTCGGGCGCGGAAACCGACGTCGACGGTCCGCGCTCGCCGCCGAATCCGCCCTCGCCGCGGGCGAAAATCGAGCGTCGCTGTGTCCACAGCGGCGACCCGTCCGACGCGGTCACCGACGTTTCCAGCACGACGACCGCGGCCTTGCCCTTGTCCCACACCTCGACGATCCGGCTGACGGCGCGGGCACTGCCCGACGGCGGCAACGGCGCGGGCACGCTCACCTGCTCGGAGGCGTGCAGAATCTTGGCCAGGTCGATGTCGACGCCCGGCCAGCTGACCTTCGGCGGCTCGATGTCGTTGAAGGAGGCCGCGACGCAGCCGAAGGTGGGCAGCACCTGCGGCTTGTGATCTATCACGTAGCTCAGCTCGCGGGGATTCATCGGGTCTGCGCCGGCTCCCAGCGCGAGGTTGTAGAGCTGCACATTGCCGGCTGTCCACGAGAATTCGACGTCACCGAACTCGGCGCCCAGTGCGACGTCCGGATTGATCGGCATGTCAGGCCTCCCCTGCGATGTGTAGCGCGGCCAAGTACCCGAACGTCATCGCCGGGCCGATGGTTCCACCCGGACCGGGATACGTGTGACCCATCACCGGAGCACTGACATTACCTGCAGCATAAAGCCCTTCGATGACGCTGCCGTCGTCGCGCAATGCTCGCCCGTGCACGTCGGTGCGGATACCACCCTTGGTGCCCAGATCCCCGGGCACCATCTTGGCGGCGTAGTACGGCGGGTGGCTGATCTCGCCGAGATTCGGGTTGGGTTTGTTGGTCGGGTCGCCGTAGTAACGGTCGTAGGCGCTTTCGCCGCGGTGGTAGTCCTCGTCGACACCCGAGCGCGCAAACCCGTTGAACCGCTGGACGGTCGCGACAAACTCGTCAGCCGGCAGACCGGCCTTGGAAGCAAGCTCCTCCAAACTCGGGGCCGAGACGATGACGCCGGATTCCATCCACTTGCGCGGAATGCGTTGGCCCGGCTGCAAACCCGCGAAAATGTAGCGGTCCCGGTACTGCTGGTCGAAGATCAGCCAGGCCGGAATGTTCTCGCCGGGTCCGGGCCCCTGGCCGTGTTCCCCGCCGTACATGTGGTGAACGGCTTCGACGTAGGGCATCGACTCGTTCATGAATCGCTTGCCGGACATGTTCACGATGATCGAGCCCGGCGAGTTGCGCTCCGACAGCGCGAACCACGGTGCACCCACCAGCGGAACCGTCGGGCCCCACCACGCGTCTTCCATCAGTTCCAAAGTGGCGCCCAGCTTTTCGGCGGCCACAATCCCGTCACCGGTGTTGGCTGCGGCGCCCACGGTCCACTCTGTGCTGATCGGCGCACGCTGGTATTTGACCCGCATCTGCTCGTTGTGTTCGAAACCGCCGCAGGCCAGGATCACCCCGCGCCGGGCCCGGATCAGCTCGCCGTCGTTGACGTAGACCCCGCGCACCACGCCGTCCTCGACGTAGAGATCCGTCAGGGCCGTGTTGAGCCGTACCGGAACCCCGGCCTCCCGCAACCCGATTCGCAGCGGGGCGATCAACGCGCGGCCCATCCCGACGAGGTTCTTACCGGTTGCCTTGGCCCACATGGTGCGCGCGCCGACCTTGAGGCTGCGCAGCACGCCGCGCGGGTGCCGCTTCAGCTGGTTCAGCCGCACGTAGTCCTGTTGCATGACAACCACATTCAGCGGGACCTTGCCGTACGGCGGCTCCAGCGCGGGCAGATCGGGCCCGAGCTTGTTGGCGTCGAATGGCTTGGGCTCGATCGAACGGCCGCCCGGCCGCCCGCCCGGGGCCTCCGGGTAGTAGTCGGAGTAGCCGGGCACCCAGCACATCTTCAGTGGTGTGTGCTTGAGCACGAACGACAGCATTTCGGGGCCGCGCTGCAAATAGGTGTCGATGCGTTCCGGCTCGACGATGTCTCCGATGATCCCGTGCAGGTACGTACGGGCCGCCTCGGGGGTGTCGGTGACGCCGTCGCGCTTGAGCACCTCGTTGTTCGGAATCCAGACGCCGCCACCCGAGCGCGCGGTAGAGCCGCCGTAATGACCGGCCTTCTCGATGACTATGGTCTTAAGACCTCGGTGAGCGGCGGCGAGGGCAGCAACCATGCCGGCGCCGCCACTTCCGACCACGACGACGTCGAACTCCTGAGCTGTCATGTAGAACACGTTATAGAATTGCCCGGGTCGGGCGCTACTGGCCCGGTCACACCGACGAGGGGACTTCGGGAAATGCTCACCGTCCAGGCCCGCGAGCAGCTGGCCGCCGACCTGGCGCAGGCCGAGCGCAGCCGTCGGCCGATCGCACCGCTGACGGCGGCGCACCCGGAGATCGACGTCGTCGACGCCTACGAGATCCAGCTGATCAACATCCGTCAGCGGGTGGCCGGGGGCGCACGGGTGGTCGGCCACAAGGTGGGACTGTCTTCGCTGGCAATGCAGCAGATGATGGGCGTCGACGAACCGGACTACGGCCACCTGCTCGACGAGATGCAGGTCTTCGAGGACAAGCCCGTCAAAACGGCCAACTACCTCTATCCCCGGGTGGAGGTCGAGGTCGGCTTCATCCTGGCCGACGACCTGCCGGGCGCGGAGTGCACCGAAGACGACGTCCTCAACGCCACCGCCGCATTCGCGCCGTCGATCGAGTTGATCGACACCCGCATCACCGACTGGAAGATCGCGCTGTGCGACACCATCGCCGACAACGCATCCTCCGCGGGATTCGTGCTCGGCAAGGAACGGGTGTCGCCCAAGGACATCGACATCACCGCGATCGACGCCGTGCTGACCCGCAACGGCGAGGTGGTGGCCAAGGGCCGCAGCGACGCCGTGCTGGGCAATCCGGTCACGGCCGTGGCATGGCTGGCCCGCAAGGTGGAAAGCTTCGGGGTACGGCTGCGAAAAGGTGACATCGTGTTACCCGGCTCGTGCACCCGGGCCTTCGATGCCGGGCCCGGCGACAACTTCGTCGCCGAGTTCACCGGCCTCGGGTCCGTCCGGCTGTCTTTCGAATAACGAGGAGCATTCATGCCGTCCAAAGCTTCAGTGGCGATCGTCGGGTCGGGCAACATCAGCACCGATCTGCTGTACAAACTGCTGCGCTCGGAGTGGCTGGAGCCGCGCTGGATGGTGGGCATCGACCCGGACAGCGAAGGTCTGGCCCGGGCGCGCAAGCTGGGCCTGGAGACCACCCACGAGGGCGTCGACTGGCTGCTGGCCCAGTCGGAGAAGCCGGACCTCCTGTTCGAGGCCACCAGCGCCTATGTGCACCGGGAGGCGGCGCCGCGGTACGCCGAGGCCGGCATCCGGGCGATCGACCTGACCCCGGCCGCCGTCGGGCCGGCGGTCATCCCGCCCGCGAACTTGAGGGAGCACCTCGACGCCCCGAACGTCAACATGATCACCTGCGGCGGGCAGGCGACCATCCCGATCGTGTACGCGGTGAGTCGTGTCGTGGAGGTGCCCTACGCCGAGATCGTCGCGTCGGTGGCAAGCGTTAGTGCCGGTCCGGGCACCCGGGCCAACATCGACGAGTTCACCAAGACCACCAGCAAGGGCGTGGAAACCATCGGCGGCGCCAGACGGGGCAAGGCGATCATCATCCTCAACCCGGCCGACCCGCCGATGATCATGCGCGACACCATTTTCTGCGCCATCCCCGAGGACGCCGACCGCGACGCGATCGCGCAGTCGATTCACGACGTCGTCGAAGAGGTGCAAAGCTACGTGCCGGGTTATCGGCTGCTCAACGAGCCGCAGTTCGACGACCCGTCGCTCAACTCCGGCGGCCAAGCGCTGGTCACCACGTTCATCGAGGTCGAGGGCGCCGGGGATTACCTGCCGCCGTATGCGGGCAATCTCGACATCATGACTGCCGCGGCGACCAAGGTCGGCGAGGAGATCGCCAAGGAGACGCTGTCGGTGGCAGGAGGCACGCGATGAGCAGCATTTGGGATGTCCGGATCACCGACACCAGCCTGCGCGACGGCAGCCACCACAAGCGTCACCAGTTCACCAAAGACGAAGTGCACGCGATCGTCGCGGCACTGGACGCCGCCGGGGTGCCGGTGATCGAGGTGACCCACGGCGACGGGCTGGGCGGGTCGAGTTTCAACTACGGGTTTTCCAAGACCCCCGAGCAGGAGCTGATCAAGCTGGCGGCCGAGACCGCCAAAGAAGCCAGGATCGCGTTTTTGATGCTGCCCGGGGTGGGCACCAAAGACGACATCAAGGAGGCGCAGGACAACGGCGGCTCGATCTGCCGGATCGCCACCCACTGCACCGAGGCCGACGTGTCGATCCAGCACTTCGGGCTGGCCCGCGAGCTGGGCCTGGAAACGGTCGGGTTCTTGATGATGGCCCACACGATTCCGCCGGAGAAGCTGGCCGCTCAGGCCCGGATCATGGCCGACGCGGGTTGTCAGTGCGTCTACGTGGTGGACTCCGCGGGCGCGCTGGTCCTCGAAGGCGTGCGCGACCGGGTCGCCGCGCTGGTGGCCGAGCTGCGCGACGACGCCCAGGTCGGTTTCCACGGGCACGAAAACCTCGGTCTGGGGGTGGCCAACTCGGTGGAGGCGGTGCGCGCCGGGGCCAAGCAGATCGACGGGTCGGTGCGCCGCTTCGGCGCCGGGGCGGGCAACGCTCCGGTCGAGGCGCTGATCGGGGTGTTCGACAAGATCGGCGTCAAGACCGGCATCGACTTCTTCGACATCGCCGACGCCGCCGAGGACGTTGTGCGCCCGGCGATGCCGGCCGAATGCCTGCTCGATCGCAACGCGCTGATCATGGGCTACTCCGGGGTGTACTCCAGCTTCCTCAAACACGCCGTCCGCCAATCCGAACGCTACGGCGTGCCCGCCCATGAGCTGCTGCACCGGGCCGGTCAGCGCAAGCTGATCGGCGGCCAGGAAGACCAGCTCATTGACATCGCGCTGGAGATCAAGAGGGAGCAGGCCGGCGCCGGCACGCACAGGTGACGCAAAGGTAGCGCTAGTAGCCTGTTCGCATGAGCACATCCAAGACAGTCGGCCTTCGTCGCCGCGGGCTGTACGGCCTGCTCGGCGGCGGGCTCCTCACCGCGACCGCCGCGACGATGATCGCGCTGCCCGTGGCCAGTGCGGATCCCTCGTGCGATCAGGACGTGGGTAGTTCCATCGATGCGTACCTGCAGCGCCATCCCGACCTCCATGCGCAGCTGCAGGCCAAGGCTTCGGCAGACGGCGGTAACGGCAGCGTGATCGACTACCTGAACCGGCATCCTGACGTGCGCCAGCACCTGATCGACCTGTCCCACTCGTGCCCGCCCTAGCGAGTCGGCCTCGTCGTTGAACCCCGCGGCCGACGCCGCGGAATGTTCGCCCATTGACGGAAACTAGAACACGTTCTAGCGTCGAGGCGTGTTCTCCCAACCGCTCGCACAGGCGATCGCCGAGGCCGAAGAACTCGTCGCCTCCGCACCACATATCGAAACCGAGGCGGATCTACTCGAGGGACTGCAGTACCTGGCGCAAGGCATTGCCGCCTGTACCCATCTGGCTTTCCACTACGACCGGGACCACCCGTTCTTCCTCAGCGGCACCGGTCCGTTCACCAAGATGGGCCTGGACAATCCAGACACCATGTACTTCGGCACCCGCGTCCAGGCGGGCCACGAGTACGTGGTGTCCGGAGTGCGTGGCACCACCACTGATCTGAGCTTCCAGCTCTTGGGCGGTGAGTACACCGACGAAGGTGTGCCGGTCAGCGAGGCCGCGTTCGACGACCGGGAACTCGACATCGCTTCGGACGGCAGCTTCGAGTGGCGTTTCACGCCCAAGAGCCCCGCGCAGCTCGTCGTACGTGAAGTCTATGGCGACTGGTCCCAGCAGCGCGGCACGATCGCGATCTCACGAGTCGACACCGCCGGCACCGCGCCTCCTCCGCTGACCCGGGCAACCATCGAAAAGCGTTACGCCACAGCGGGGAAACAACTCGTGCAGCGGATCAAGACGTGGCTGCAGTTCCCGCAATGGTTCTACCTGAACATCCCGGTCAACATTATGGTGGCCCCGCGGCTGACACCCGGCGGCTTGGCGACGCAGTACTCGTCGGCCGGGCATTTCGACCTGCGGCCCGATCAGGCTCTGGTGATCACCCTGCCGGTGACCGACGCGCCGTACCTGGGCTTCCAGCTGGGCAGCATGTGGTACATCTCGCTGGACTACATCAACCACCAGACGTCGCTGAATGCGTCTCAGGCTCAAGCAGATCCGGACGGCAAGATCCGCATCGTCGTGGCCGACCAGAACCCGGGAGTCACCAACTGGGTGGAAACACTCGGGCACCGGCGCGGTTTCCTCCAGTTCCGCTGGCAGCGGGTATCACGGCAGCTGACCGAGGCGGACGGGCCGCGCGTCGAATTGGTCGACTTCGACGCTGTGCCGGCCGCGCTGCCGTACTACGAGCAGAACAAGATTTCCGAAGACGCCTGGCGTGCGCGAATTGCGCAGCGCCAGCAGCAAATCGCCAACAGAATGCTGGGGTAGTGATGGCCGGAATGCTCGACGGCAAGGTTGTGGTGATCAGCGGTGTGGGCCCTGCGCTCGGCACGACGCTGGCCCGCCGCTGCGCCCAGGACGGTGCCGATCTGGTGCTGGCCGCCCGAACCGCGGAGCGTCTCGACGACGTCGCCAAGCAGATCACCGACACCGGGCGGCGCGCCGTGGCGGTCTCGACCGATATCACCGACGACCACCAGGTGGCCAATCTTGTCGAGGCGTCGATGGCGGCCTACGGCAAGGTCGACGTGTTGATCAACAACGCGTTTCGGGTGCCGTCGATGAAACCGTTGGCGGCCACGAGCTTTCAGCACATTCGCGACGCCATCGAACTCACCGTGCTGGGCGCGCTGCGGCTCATCCAGGGCTTCACGCCCGCGCTCGCCGCATCCAAGGGCTCGGTCGTCAACGTCAACTCGATGGTGATCCGGCATTCGCAGGCCAAATACGGCGCCTACAAGATGGCCAAGTCTGCGCTGCTGGCCATGTCGCAGTCGCTGGCCACCGAGCTGGGCGAGCAGGGGATTCGCGTCAATTCGGTTGCGCCCGGCTATATCTGGGGCGACACCCTCAAGGGCTACTTCGCTCATCAGGCCGGCAAATACGGGACCACTGTCGAAGACATCTATACCGCCACCGCGGCCAATTCCGACCTCAAGCGGCTGCCTACCGAGGACGAGGTGGCGTCGGCGATCCTGTTCCTGGCCAGCGACCTGTCCAGCGGCATCACCGGGCAGACCCTGGACGTCAACTGCGGGGAGTACAAGGCCTGATGCGCGCCGCCGACGATGCAGAGCGGAGCGATGAGGAGGAGGGGCGCAATAGTGGGTGAGCGCACCGACGTTGGCACCGTCGACGACCTGCACGCCTCGGCGTCGAAGTTCACCGGGCTGGACGACTTCGGCACCGACGACGACAACTACCGCGAGGCACTGGCGGTGCTGCTGGAGTCCTATCGACGCGAAGCGGACCTGACTCCGTTGGGCAGCAAGATGAATCGCTTCTTCCTCCGCGGTGCGCTGGTGGCCAGGCTGCTGGCGGAAGCGGCGTGGAAGCAGCACCCGAAACACGCCGACGTGGTCATCGAGCGGCCGATCTTCGTCACCGGGCTGGTGCGCACCGGCACCACGGCGCTGCACCGCCTGCTCGGCGCCGACCCCGCCCACCAAGGGCTGGAAATGTGGCTGGCCGAATACCCCCAGCCCCGCCCGCCGCGGGAAACCTGGGAATCCAATCCCGTTCATCAACAGATTGACGCCCAGTTCAGCCGGCACCACGAGGAGAACCCGGACTACACTGGGCTGCATTTCATGGCCGCCGACGAGCTCGAGGAGTGCTGGCAGCTGCTGCGACAGTCGTTTCATTCGGTGTCGTACGAGACGCTGGCGCATGTGCCGACGTACGCGCAGTGGTTGTCCCAGCAGGACTGGACACCGGCATATCGACGGCACCGCAAGAACCTCCAGCTGATCGGCGTCAACGATGCCGACAAGCGGTGGGTGCTGAAGAACCCCAGCCATCTGTTCGCGCTCGACGCGCTGATGTCGACCTACCCCGACGCGCTCGTCATCCAAACCCACCGCCCAGTCGAGACCATCATGGCGTCGATGTGCTCGCTGGCCCAGCACACCGCCGACGGGTGGTCCAACAGCTTCACCGGCGCCCAGATCGGCTACGACGCAATGGAAACCTGGTCGCGCGGGCTGGAGCGGTTCAACGCCGAACGCGCCAAATACGATCCGGCGCAGTTCTACGACGTCGAGTACCGCGATTTCATCGCGGACCCGCTGGGCACGGTGGAAAAGATCTACCGTCACTTCGGCCTTGCGCTGACCGACGAGGCCAGAGCCGCGATGGAGAAAACCCACGCCGAGAGCAAGAGCGGACCGCGGGCGCCCAAACACACGTATTCGCTGGCCGATTACGGGCTGACGGCTGAGTCGGTGAAGGAGCGATTCGCCGGCCTGTAACGAGGCGCGCGGCGCCTCGGGGTTGACTCTGCGCTGACCAGGCAACCTACTCGGACATTTGCCTGGTAGACGCAGACTCAACTCAGAAGTCGGCTGCGTCCAGGTCCAGAACACCCTCGGCCACAGCATGTTTGATGCTGTCGGTCAACTTGGGGCACGACTTGGTGCGGGCGCTGTCGCCGCCGGATGCGCGAAGTTCGGTGAAATACGCGCAGCGCTGCGCCGCTTCGCTGTTCCACTGCACCGCGGTGTGGCCGGGACCGAGCTTCTTGACGTCGACGGTGACGTGGCAGAACCGGCAGTCGACCGGCTGCAGACCGGACTTCAGGTAGCGATCGCGGTCGGCCTGGGTGGCCTCCCGCACCGCCGCGGCGCGCTGCGGATCATCCGCGAAAGCCGGTGCCTTGGACCAGGTTCGGCGTCCATCCTCAACGGGAGGGTGTTCATCGTCGTGCCCCCCGTGCAGCAGCAGCATCGCCCGGGCCAGCCGGTCGATGCCAGGCGGCTCGTCGCGACCGGTCACCCTGAAACCTGAGTCGGCTGTCCTTCTGACTCGGCCTGGCGCTTGAGGTTTTCCTCGACCTCGACGTGCCAGCGCTCGTTGGCGACCGTGGTGTCGACCTCGATCTCGAAGCGGTCCGTCATATCGGGCGTCACCTTGTCGGCGTCGACGTAGAACTGCTGATACCAGCGCCGCATCTGGTAGACAGCGCCGTCCTCCTCGACCAGCAGCGGGTTGTCGATGCGGGTCTTGTGCTTCCAGATCTCGACATCTTGCAGGAAGCCCTTGCTGACACCCTCGGTGAACGTCGCCGCGAGCTTCTCGGTGGTTGCGTCGTCGAGTCCCTTGGGCTTTTCGACGATGACGCCCCACTGCAGCACGAACGAATCCTGAGTCACCGGGTAGTGGCAGTTGATCAGGATCGACTCGGCCTTGTAGTCGCCGTATTTGTTGTGCAGCCAGTTGATCATGAACGACGGGCCGAAGTAGCTGGCCTCCGAATCCAAGTGCGCCTCACCGTAAGTGGTGCCCATGTCGTCGACGTCGGGGCGCCCGACGTTGTGCAGGTACTGCGAGGCGATGTGGCCCTCGAAGACGTTCTTGAAGTACGTCGGCAGGCCGAAGTGGATGTAGAAGAAGTGCGCCATGTCGGTGACGTTGTCGATGATGTCGCGGCAGTTACTGCCCTCGATCAGCATCGAATTCCACCGCCAGTCGGTCCACTCCTCGCTGTAGGCCTCGGGGATGTCGGGGATGCGCACTTCCGGTTGCGGTGGGTTGCCCTCGTGGTCATGCCAGACGAACAGCAGTCCGCCGCGCACGTCGGTGTGCCAGGCGCGGGTGCGGGCCAGCTTCGGAGTGCGCTTGGCGTAGGGAACGAGCTTGCATTTGCCGTCGCCGCCCCAGCGCCAGTCGTGGAAAGGGCAGGCGACCTCGTCGCCCTTGATGGTGCCCTGCGCCAGGTTGCCGCCCATGTGCCGGCAGTAGCCGTCGAGAACCTTCAGGTCGCCGTGCGAGTCGGCGAACACCACGAGGTGGGTGCCGAACGCCTCGACCCCGTGCGGCTTGCCGTCCAGGTAGTCCTTGACCGGGCCAAGGCAGTGCCAGCCGCGGGCATACCGGTCGGGCAGGGTGCCGGTGTCGATCTCGCGAATGCCGGCGGTCTCGGTAGCCATGACGCCTCCAACTCGATGTCTCTAACTAGAACACGTTACAGTTTTTCCGCCGGATCGCGCAACGACGGCCGCGCCCGTCTGCGATTACCCGGCCTGCGGTATATCTGAACGATGCCGCTATTCGCATTCGAGGGCCGGTCGCCGAAGGTCGATCCGACCGCGTTCGTCGCCCCCACCGCCACGCTGATCGGCGACGTCACCGTCGAGGCCGGGGCCTCGGTGTGGTTCAACACCGTGCTGCGCGGCGACTACGCGCCCGTCATCGTGCGCGAAGGCGCCAACGTCCAGGACGGGTCGGTGTTGCATGCCCCACCGGGCATCCCCGTCGACATCGGCCCGGGAGCCACCGTCGCGCACATGTGCACGATCCACGGAGTGCACGTCGGCGCGGAAGCGCTGATCGCCAACCATGCCACCGTGCTCGACGGCGCGGTGATCGGGGCGCGCAGCCTGATCGCGGCGGGCGCGCTGGTGGTGGCCGGCACGAAAATCCCGGAGGAGGTGCTGGTGGTGGGGGCTCCGGCCACCGTCAAGGGGCCGATCGCCGGGACCAGCGCCGAAACCTGGGTGAACGTCAATCCGCAGGCGTATCAGGACTTGGCCCGGCGTTATCAGACCGGCCTGGAGCCGCTCTAGACCTTGCGGGCGGTCGCGGTCGCGCGGTCGACTTCCCAATACGCGCGCAGCGCCGCCAACTTGCCGTCGCCGTCGGCCTTGTAGGTGAACACCCCTTCGGCGGTCACCTGATAACCGGCCGTGGTGATCACGATGTTGCCGACGTTGGCTTCCTCGTTGCCGCACTGGAAGGTGTCGACGAAGTTGAACTCGATCTTGTCCGTCGGCGCAATCGCCTTGTCCCAGAACGCCGAGATCGCGTCACGGCCGCGGTGGCCCTTGCCTTCCGGGTCGAAATGCGACGGCCCGATCGGGTCCTCGACGATGGCGTCGTCGGCGAACACCGCCAGCCACGCGTCTTTGTCACGCGCTATTACCGCCTCGCGGGAGCGCTTGCCTGCTTCGTGAGCCGCGTTGTCGGTCATTTGTCCTGCCATCCCGAGTGGATATAGGTGTCGGCGAAGCGTTTCAGCGAGTCTTTCTTCGCCTCCAGCGGCGCGTCGAAGCCCAGCCCGTCCATCAGCCACGGGATCACAATGTTGTCGGTGACGCCGATTTCGGCCAGCTGTCGATGCCCGTCGACGCCGAACTTGTCGACGCACACCGCCTGGAATTCGAAAGGCTGGTCGGCCCGGCCGTATTCGGCCCGTAAGGCGTTGAGCTTGCCGATGGTTTCGGCCAGCTGGTCGGCGGTCATCATCGCACTGGTCCAGCCGTCACCGACTCGGGCGGCCCGCTTGAGCGCGACGTCGGTGTGCCCGCCGACGTAGAACGGCACGGGTTCCGACGGCGCGGGGCTCATCTGCAACCGGTCGAAATCGAAGAACTCACCGTGGAATTCGACCATACCGCCGCCGAGCACCAGCTTGATGACCTCGATCATTTCGTCGACGCGTGCGCCGCGCTGCTTGTAGGGCACCCCGCACCACTCGAATTCCTCGGGCGCCCAGCCTATTCCAACGCCGCAGCCGAAGCGGTTGCCCGTCAGGTTGGCCACCGAGCCGACCTGGCGGGCCAGCAGCAACGGGTTACGGGAACCGAGCTTCATCACGTTGGTGTAGAACCGCAGCGTCGACGTGACCGCGCCCATCGCCGCGGCGGCGATCAGCGGGTCCACCCAGGGGGTGTTCTCGTCCCACATCCGCGACCCGTCGGGGGTGTACGGGTAGTCGGCGGCCGCTTTTTCCATGTAGAACAGCGAGTCCGGCAGCGCGATCGCGTCGAACCCGACCTCTTCGGCGGCCTTGGCCAGCTCGGTCAGCTGGTCGATCGGGCCCATCGCGATGCTGCAGGTGTATTTCATGGCTTGTCGGCTCCCACCACCCACATCGAGTAGTACTGCGAGCCACCACCGTAGGCATGGCCCAAAGCCTTGCGCGCACCCGGAACCTGGTGTGCCTCACCCTTGCCCATCACCTGGATGGCCGCCTCGGCAAACCGGATCAGGCCGGATGCGCCGATAGGGTTCGACGACAGCACCCCGCCGGACGGATTGACCGGCAGCCGCCCGCCAATCGCGGTTTCGCCGGCCTCGGTGAGCTTCCAGCCCTCGCCCTCGGGCGCAAACCCCAGGTTTTCCAACCACATCGGCTCGAACCACGAGAACGGGACGTAGATTTCGGCGGCGTCGATCTCGTCGATCGGGCTGGTGATGCCGGCTGCCTTCCATAGCGCTTTGGCGGCGTCGCGCCCGGCCTGCGGGTTGACTTGATCCCGGCCGGAGTACGCCAGCGGCTCGGTGCGCAACGCGGTGGCGTGGACCCAGGCCACCGGATGACCGTCGGCGACCCGCTGATCGGCGGTCTGCTCGTCGCCGATCACCACGGCACAGGCGCCGTCCGATGACGGGCAGGTCTCGTCGAAACGGATCGGGTCCCACAGCATTTGCGACGACATCACCTTTTCCAGCGTGATGTCCGGTTGATGCAAATGCGCCAACGGGTTCTTGGCGCCGTTCAGCCGGTCCTTGACCGCGACCATGGCGCCGATGTGGGTCGGCGCGCCCGACCGGCGGATGTAGGAGCGGACGTGCGGAGCGAAATAGCCACCGGCGCCGGCCCCCACCGGCTTGGTGAAGGGCACCGGAATGCTCAACGCCCACATGGCGTTTGACTCCGACTGCTTCTCCCAGGCCATCGCCAGCACGCGGCGGTACTGGCCCGACTGCACCAGGCTGGCCGCCACCACACCGGTGGAGCCACCCACCGAGCCGGCGGTGTGCACCCGGATCAGCGGCTTGCCGGTGGCGCCCACAGCGTCGGCCATGAACAGCTCGGGCATCATGACGCCCTCGAAGAAGTCCGGCGCCTTGCCGACCACGACGGCGTCGATGTCGTCGAACGTCGAGCCCGAGTCGGCCAGCGCGCGGTCGATCGCCTCGCGCACGAGGCCGTTCATCGAAACGTCTTGCCGCTTCGCGACGTATTTGGTCTGCCCGGTGCCCAGTACCGCGGCTAACTGCTTGGTCATCAGCGCCACTCCTCCTCATCGGGCTTCGCGCTCTGCATCGTCGTTGGCGTGGTCATCGTGCCTCCATAACCGCGACCAGATTCTGTTGCAGCGCAGGCCCGCTGGTGGCATGGGCCAGGACCCGCTGCGCCGAGCCATCCCAAATATGCTGCGCGGCAAAGCCGATGCGCTCCAGGCCGGCGACGAACATCGGGTTGGCGGCCAGCGCGCCGCCGGACGGATTGACCTTGGTCGACGAGGCCAGCCCGATCGCCTCGGCGAGGATCAGGTGCTGATGGGTGAACGGGGTGTGGATTTCCGCGACGTCGATCGAGCCCACGTCGCCGCCGGTTGCGGTCTGCGCCGACGTCGCCGTCGACGGGGAGCTCGTCAGATCGCGCGCACCCAGCACCGGCGTCTCGATGCGATGGTCGAAACCGGTGATCCAGGCCGGGTTTTCACGCAGTTCCCGAGCCCGGCCGTCGGCTGCCAGCACGATCGCGGCGGCACCGTCGGTGATCGGCGCGATGTCGTGGCGGCGCAGCGGATCGGCGAAAAACGGCCGGGCCAGCAGCTCGTCGATGCTCTTGGCCGGCTTCTCCGAGTCGGTGCGCTCCGCGTGGGCGAACGAGTCCAGCGCCACCTGCGCCATCTGCTCGGCGGTCCACTTGCCGGCGTCCAGTCCGAAGCGCGCCTGCAGCCCGGCCATCGACACCGAGTCCGGCCACAGCGGCGCCACGGTGTACGGGTCGGTCTGGCGCGACAGGATGCGGCGCAGCACGCCGGCCGAAGACTTGCCGAAGCCGTAGACCAAAGCGGTGTCGACCTCGCCGGTCAAGAGCTTGATGTAGGCCTCATACAACGCCCACGCGGCGTCCATCTCGACATGCGACTCGTTGATCGGCGGTACCGCGCCAATCGAGTCGATCGCCGAGATGAACGAGAAGGCCCGTCCGGCAAGGTAATCCGAGGAGCCCGAGCACCAGAACCCGATGTCGGCCTTGGTGATGCCGAGCTCGTCGTAGAGCTGGGCGAAGCACGGCATCAGCATTTCGACGCCGTTGGTGGTGCCGTCGGTGCGGCGTACGTGCGGGGCGTGGGCGAACCCCACCACGGCTACATCACGAATACTCATAACAGCCTTTACAGGTGGTGCTTGTAGGTGTCGTAGTCGGCGTCCGGTTCGCCGGTGGGCCGGAAATGCGAGATGTTGTCGATGCCCAGACCCCATTCCTCGCGGGGCCGCCACACCGCCTCGACCCGCATGCCCATCCGAACCTCGGATGCGTCGATGTCGGTAACCAAGTGCAGGAACGGAATATCGGCGCCGTCGAGCAGCACGTAGGCCGCCACGTAGGGCGGCTTGATGCGCTGGCCCGCGAACGGAATGTTGATGATGGCGAACGTCGTGACCGTGCCCTTGTCGGGCAGCTCGACGTAGTTGTCGAGCGCCACGCCGGTGGCCGGGTCGGCCTCGCGGGCCGGGAAGTACACCTTGCCCGTTTCGCCGGTGCGGGCACCCAGCAGCTTGCCTTCCTGCAGCGCACGCAGATAAGCGCTTTCCGGCTGTGACGCGCTGTGCTGGATGGTCAGGCTGATCGGCGTCTCGACCATGGTGACCGGATCCCGGTCGTCGGGCTGGCCCTCCGGCTCGGCCTCGTCACCGAGCGCGAAATACGCGATGTCGGTGATCGCGCCGCCGGGCTCGTCTGCCCAGTGCACGTGCACCCGGGTGCCGCGGCTGATCGCGTCGGGCGTGCCCGCGTCGACGGCGTGCAGCAGCGTGGTGTCCGCGCCGTCGAGCTTGATCAGCGCCCAGGCGAACGGGCGATCCAGCGGCTGACCCTCGAGCGGCTGCGGCTGCCACGTCCAGGACTCGACGGTGCCGGTGGCCGCCACCGGTACCATCTCGCCCAGCGGTTCGTAGCTGACCGGGTCGTATTCGGCCGGCGGCACATGCACCCGGCCATCGGATCCGCGAACCCCGAGGATGCGGCGTTCGCGTAGGGCAGTGAAGAATTTGCCCAGGGTGGGACCGACCGAACGGGTGTAGTCGAAGGACAACGTCAGCGGCGCCGAGAGAGGCGGCTCAGGGTGTTCGATCAGCGGTGGGCGTGTTGAACTGGGTGTCACGTCTTCGAGTAGAACAGGTTCTAAGAATCTGAGCAAGGAGCCAGGGATGAAGCTGGGATTGCAGCTGGGATATTGGGGCGCTCAGCCGCCGGAGAACGCCGGTGAACTGGTCGCCGCGGCCGAGGACGCCGGCTTCGACGCCGTGTTCACCGCCGAAGCATGGGGATCGGACGCCTACACCCCACTGGCCTGGTGGGGCGCGTCGACCCGACGCCTGCGGCTGGGCACGTCGGTGGTCCAGCTGTCCGCGCGCACCCCGACCGCGTGTGCAATGGCGGCGCTGACTTTGGACCATCTGAGCGGTGGCCGGCACATGCTGGGCCTGGGCGTGTCCGGCCCGCAGGTGGTCGAGGGCTGGTACGGCCAGCGCTTCCCCAAGCCGCTGGCCCGCACCCGCGAGTACATCGGCATCGTGCGCCAGGTGCTGGCCCGGGAGAAGCCGGTGACCAGCGACGGCCCGCACTACCCCCTGCCGTTGACCGGCGACGGCACAACGGGTCTGGGCAAGGCGCTCAAACCGATCACCCACCCGCTGCGGGCCGACATCCCGATCCTGCTGGGCGCCGAGGGGCCGAAGAACGTCGCACTGGCCGCCGAGATCTGCGACGGCTGGCTGCCGATCTTCTACACGCCGCGGCTGGCCGGCATGTACAACGAATGGCTCGACGAAGGGTTCGCCCGGCCCGGGGCGCGACGCAGTCGTGAGGACTTCGAGGTCTGCGCGACGGCCAACATCGTCATCACCAATGACCGCGCCGCCGCCTTCTCGGCGATGAAGCCGTATATCGCCCTGTACATGGGCGGGATGGGTGCCGAAGACACCAACTTCCACGCTGACGTGTACCGCCGGATGGGTTACGCCGAGGTCGTCGACGAGGTCACCCGGCTCTTCCGCAGCGACCAGAAGGACAAGGCCGCGGAGATCATCCCGGACGAAGTCATCGACGACGCCGCGATCGTCGGCGACCTGGACTACGTGCGTGAGCAGGTCAAGGTCTGGGAGGCCGCCGGCGTGACCATGATGGTGGTGTCCGGTCGCAGCACCGAGCAGATTCGCGAGCTCGCGACGCTGATCTGACCGTTGCGGTCCGGTTAGAACACGTTCTAACGTGGCGATCGCAAGCGCGGCGAAGCCGGGCGCAGCGGGTCGCCACGAGGATAGGAAGCCGGATGAGACGCTCAGGTGAGCGGGTGCGCGTCGCCGAACGACATTTCGACGTTGGCGACCGACCCGGACACCATCGCCCGCTTCGGCAGGCCCAGCGACGCCAGCTCCTTGGCGTAGGGGTGATCGCCCAGCCGCACCGTCGCCCCGCCGGGTCGGCCGCGCAGTCCGCTGACCTTCATCTCCCACGGCACCTCGCGGGTGGTGCCGTCGGCGTAGGTGTAGGTCTTGAGCACCTGCCCGCGCGACGTGAAGATCGACGGCACCGGCAGGCCACGACCGAACTCGATGCCCGCGATGTACGCGCCTTCGGCGCTGACGTCGAACCCGAACCTGCGGCCTTCGCGAACGGTGAAGTCCGCCATGATCTTTGGAAAACCCCAAATGGTGCGGCCCGCCTCGAGGGTGAAGGATTGGTCGACCGGCAGGTGGTGGATGAACGCAGCGGCGTCCTTGAAGGCCCGCCAGCCGCCGGCCGTCGAGCCGGGCGGGTTGACCATCACGGCGGTGCCGAATTCGTGGTATTGCCCGAGATCGCCGTCGATATAGCGGGCCAGCATCAGGTTGACCACCGCCCGGCCCGGTCGGTGCTGGCAGACCCGCAGGCCGCTGTAGTCGATAAGCCGCTGCGCCGCCCCGGCGTCCACCGAGAACATCGCGGTATGTACGTCAGCCTTGCGAACGCGGACCGGCATGGTCAGCACCGTTCCGGCGATGGTGTGTTGTGACTCAGGCATATCTGGAGGTTAGTAGATGACGGTCACAATTCCAGACGTTGATCTGACCGACGGCACTTTCTACGCCGACGGCCGGCGAGCCCGCGAGGCATATCGCTGGATGCGGGCCAATCAACCGGTGTTCCGGGACAGCAACGGTCTGGCCGCCGCGACGACGTATCAGGCCATCATCGACGCCGAGCGCAATCCCGAATTGTTCTCCAGCACCGGCGGTATCCGTCCGGACCAGCCGGGCATGCCGTACATGATCGACATGGACGATCCGGCACATCTGTTGCGGCGCAAGCTCGTCAACGCCGGCTTCACCCGCAAGCGGGTGCGCGAAAACGAGCCGTCGATTGCCCGGCTGTGCGACACGCTGATCGACGCGGTGTGTGAGCGCGGCGAGTGTGACTTCGTCCGCGACATCGCCGCGCCGCTGCCGATGGCGGTGATCGGCGACATGCTCGGTGTGCTGCCCGAAGATCGCGCGATGCTGTTGAAGTGGTCGGACGACCTGGTGACCGGGCTGAGCTCGCACCTAGACCCGACGTCGGCCGAATTCCAAGCCGTGATGGACGCTTTCGCCGCCTACACCGAATTCACCATGAGCATCATCACCAAGCGCCGGTCCGAGCCCACCGAAGACCTGTTCTCGATCCTGGTGAACGCCGAGGTCGACGGGCAGCGGATGTCCGACGACGAGATCGTCTTCGAGACGCTGCTGATTCTGATCGGCGGCGACGAGACCACCCGGCACACCCTGTCCGGTGGGACGGAGCAGTTGCTGCGCAACCACTCCCAGTGGGAGCAGCTGGTGGCCGACCCGTCGCTGCTACCCGGCGCCATCGAGGAGATGCTGCGCTGGACGTCGCCGGTGAAGAACATGTGCCGGACACTGACCGCAGACACCGAATTCCACGGAACTGCCCTGAAGCAGGGCGAGAAGATGATGCTGCTCTTCGAGTCCGCCAACTTCGACGAGTCGGTGTTCGACAACCCGGAACAGTTCGACATCAGCCGAGACCCCAACAACCACATGGCTTTCGGCTTCGGCACCCACTTCTGCCTGGGGAATCAGCTTGCCCGGCTCGAGCTTTCGCTGATGACGTCGCGGATACTGCAGCGGTTGCCCGATCTACGGCTGGCCTCCGACGACAGGCTGCCTTTGCGGCCGGCCAACTTTGTCAGCGGCCTGGAATCCATGCCGGTGGTCTTCACGCCCACAGCTCCTCTGCACCGCTGACCGCCGAACGTGTACTCAGGACGAAAAATTCGTCAAAATCCCGCCCTGGTTACACGTTCGCCGATCCCATGCGTCACCCACGCGCCGGATGATGCCGCCTTCGGTATCCTCGGCCGTGACGCGCACGTCGATCCATCCCAACTCCGTCAGGGCTTCCGCGCGCCGAATGTCGTGGTAGAACCGGCGTCGGTCGGTCCAGTGATGATCGCCCTCGTAGTCGGCGGCCACTTTGATGTTCTCCCAACCCATATCGACGACGGCAACGAGGACGCAGTATTCGTCGTACACCGGAATCTGGGTTTGTGGCGGAGGGAAGCCTGCGCGGACCAATAGCAAGCGCAACCATGTCTCGCGGGGCGATTCCGCACCGGGGTCGACGAGTGGCAACGCGATGCGGGCACGCCGAATACCGCGACGTCCCTTGTATCGCTCGGTCAGCAGTTCGACGTCAGCCAAGTTGAGGCGTGTCGCCCGGGCGAGCGCGTCAATGGCCGCGACGGCCTTGCCGACGGGGTTACGGCACGCCAAATCGAGGGCGGTGCGTGCTGGCGTGGTTGCGACCATGCCATCGATTAGTTGGATTTCGTCGTCATCGACACGATCGGACCAGGTGCGAATACCGTTGGGCGGCCGGCGATAGTCGTACAGCAACTCGGCCGGTGCCCGGTCATCGACCCATTTGGCGCGATGCAAAGCCGAAGCCGAGTGACCTGCGATCACGCCGCGCCGCCGAGACCACAGCCAGGCGGCGCGGGCGCGCAGCACGGCTGTGAGTTCGGTGCCGACTGGGACGTAGACGTCAGGATGGATCGCGACGTATCTGCTTCGCAGTGCATGCTTCGTCAGCTGACCACAAGCTAGGGCTTCGCTGCCCAAGAACGGTTCCCCCATGGCGGGAGTGTGCCGTCCGGCACCGACAAGCCCACCAACGTGTATTCAGGGCGGAAAAACGGCGCGTATCCCGCCCTCAGTACACGCTCGGCGCCAAGAGCGGACGCGTCAGCGGCCGCGGAAGACAGGCGCGCGCTTTTCCTTGAAGGCCAGCGGGCCTTCCTTGGCGTCCTCGGAGAGGAACACCTTGATGCCGAGCTGGGTGTCGATCTTGAACGCCTCGTTCTCGTGCATGCCCTCGGTCTCGCGGATCGACCGCAAAATCGCCTGCACGGCCAGCGGGCCGTTAGCCGCAATCACGTCGGCGATCTCCAAAGCCTTGCTCAGCGCCTGCCCGTCGGGAACCACGTGCCCGATCAAGCCGATCTCCTTGGCCTCCGCGGCGGTGATGTGCCGTCCGGTCAGCAGCAGATCACACGCCACGGTGTAGGGGATCTGGCGGACCAGTCGCACCGCCGAGCCGCCCATCGGGTAGAGGCTCCAGCGGGCTTCCGAGATGCCGAACTTGGCGCTCTCGCCGGCCACCCGGATGTCGGTGCCCTGCAGGATCTCGGTGCCGCCGGCGATGGCCGGACCCTCGACGGCGGCAATCAACGGCTTGGTCAGCCGCCGGCCTTTCAGCAGGGCGTCGATGCGCGACGGGTCGTAGCTGCCGTCCTTGAACGACTCACCCGGCGGTTTCGCGGTGGCCGCCTTGAGGTCCATGCCCGCACAGAAGTAGCCGCCGGCGCCGGTCAAAATGCAACACCGGATGTCGGGATCGTTGTCGACGCGGTCCCACGCCTCGACCATGATTTGCATCATTTCGCCGCTCAGCGCGTTGCGCGCCGCCGGCCGGTTCATCGTGACGATCAGGGTGTGTCCGCGCTGCTCAACCAAGGCGTCGGGTTCTTTCTCGGACTCGCTCACCGGTGTTCGCCTTCCTGCCAGAGGACCCCAGACTTGTCAGGAAATGTAACACGTTCTAATTTGGGTCCGTGGCTCTGAACATTGCCGACCTAGCCGAGCACGCCGTCGACGCCGTGCCTGACCGCGTCGCCCTGATCTGCGGCGACGACCAGCTGACCTATGGCCAGCTGGAGGAGAAGGCCAACCGGTTTGCGCATTTCCTGATCGACCAGGGCGTCAAGAAGGACGACAAGGTCGGCCTGTACTGCCGTAACCGTATCGAGATCGTGATCGCGATGCTGGGCATCGTCAAAGCCGGCGCCATCCTGGTCAACGTCAACTTCCGCTACGTCGAGGGCGAACTGCGCTATCTGTTCGACAACTCCGACATGGTCGCGCTGGTGCACGAGCGTCAGTACTCCGACCGGGTCGCCAACGTCTTGCCGGACACCCCGAACGTCAAGACGATCCTGGTCGTCGAGGACGGCAGCGACAAGGACTACCAGCGCTACGGCGGCGTCGAGTTCTACTCTGCACTCGAAAAGGGCTCTCCCGAACGCGATTTCGGCCCCCGCAGCGCCGACGACATCTACCTGCTTTACACCGGCGGCACTACCGGCTTCCCCAAGGGCGTGATGTGGCGCCACGAAGACATCTACCGGGTGCTGCTGGGCGGCACCGACTTTGCGACCGGCGAATACGTCAAGGACGAGTACGACCTGGCCAAGCAGGCCGCCGCCGGGCCGCCGATGGTCCGGTTCCCGATTCCGCCGATGATCCACGGCGCCACCCAGTCGGCGACCTGGATGGCGTTGTTCTCCGGCGGAACCATCGTGCTGGCACCGGAATTCGACGCCGACGAGGTCTGGCGCACCATTCACAAGCACAAGGTCAACCTGCTGTTCTTCACCGGCGACGCGATGGCGCGGCCGCTGCTCGATGCATTGCTGGAAGGACAGGAGAAGGGGCAGGCCTACGACCTGTCCTCGCTGTTCCTGTTGGCCAGCACCGCGGCGCTGTTCTCGCCGAGCATCAAGGAGAAACTGCTCGAACTGCTGCCCAATCGGGTCGTCACCGACTCGATCGGATCGTCGGAAACCGGGTTCGGCGGCACCAGCGTCGTCGCCAAGGGCGAACCGCACACCGGCGGCCCGCGGGTCACGATCGACAAGTGGACCGTGGTGCTCGACGAGGACGGCAACGAGGTCAAGCCGGGCTCCGGCGTGCGCGGGGTCATTGCCAAGCGCGGGCACGTCCCGGTCGGCTACTACAAGGACCCGGAGAAGTCGGCGGCCACCTTCAAGGTGATCAACGGCGTGCGCTACGCCATCCCCGGCGACTACGCCCAGGTGGAGGCCGACGGCACGGTCACCATGCTCGGCCGCGGGTCGGTGTCGATCAACAGCGGCGGGGAGAAGATCTACCCGGAGGAAGTCGAGGCCGCGCTCAAGGGCCATCCCGACGTGTTCGACGCGCTGGTGGTCGGGGTGCCCGACGAGCGGTACGGCCAGTGTGTGGCCGCCGTCGTGCAGCCGCGGCCCGGCATGCGTCCGTCGCTGGCCGAACTCGACCGGTTCGTGCGCAGCGAGATCGCGGGATACAAAGTGCCGCGGGCACTTTGGTATGTCGACGAGGTCAAGCGGTCACCGGCCGGCAAGCCCGACTACCGCTGGGCCAAGGAGCAGACCGAGGCCCGCCCGGCCGACGAGAGGCACGCCAACCACGTCAGTGCGTGAGGCGTTTACAGTCGAAGCGTGAATGGTGCTCATGCGCTGATCAATACCCTGGTCGACGGCGGCGTCGACGTGTGTTTCGCCAATCCCGGAACATCCGAGATGCATTTCGTTGCGGCGCTGGACGCCGTGCCGCGGATGCGCGGGGTGCTGACGCTGTTCGAAGGGGTGGCCACCGGCGCGGCCGACGGCTACGCTCGCATCGCCGACCGTCCCGCCGCGGTGCTGCTGCATCTCGGACCCGGGCTGGGCAACGGGCTGGCCAACCTGCACAACGCGCGACGCGCCCGCGTCCCGGTCGTGGTGGTCGTGGGCGACCACGCCACCTATCACAAGAAGTACGACGCCCCACTGGAATCCGACATCGAGGCGCTGGCAGGCAGCGTGTCGGGCTGGCTGCGGCGGTCCGACGGTGACGTTGCCTCAGACGCCGCCGAGGCCATCGCCGCCAGCCGGGCCGCCGGGCAGGTCGCCACGCTGATCCTGCCGGCGGATGTTTCCTGGACCGACGGTGCGCAGACCGGCCACCCGGCCGCTGCTCAGACGCCGTCGACTCTCGACATGGACGCGGTGGAGCTGGCGGCCAAGGTGCTGCGTTCCGGCGAGCCGACGGTGATCCTGGTCGGCGGCGACGCCACCCGCGCCGCGGGCTTGCAGGCGGCGGCCCGGGTCGCCGCGGACACGGGTGCGCGCTGGTACTGCGAGACGTTCCCGACCCGCTTGGAGCGCGGCGCCGGCCTGCCGGCTGTCGACCGGCTTGCGTACTTCGCCGAAGCCGTTGCGGCACAACTCGACGGCGCCAAGCATCTGATACTGGCCGGGGCACCGTCACCGGTGTCGTTCTTCGCCTATCCCGGCCGGCCCAGCGACCTGGTGCCCGACGGCTGTCAAGTGCACGTGCTGAGCGGTTACCGTGGTGCGGCCGAAGCACTCACAGCGCTGGCCGACCAGATAGCGCCCGGCACCGACGCCCCGGTGGCCGAGCCGTCGCGTCCGCAGCTGCCGACCGGTGCACTGACGGCCATGACGGCGGCCGACGTGATCGGCGCGCTGCTGCCGGAGCGCGCGATCGTCGTCGACGAATCCAACACGTCGGGTCTGCCACTGGCGGCCGCGACTGCCGGTGTGCCCCCGCATGATTGGCTGACGCTGACCGGCGGCGCGATCGGCTACGGCATCCCTGCCGCGGTCGGTGCCGCCGTCGCCGCGCCCGACCGTCCGGTGCTCTGCCTGGAATCCGACGGCTCGGCGATGTACACGATCTCCGGGCTGTGGACGCAGGCGCGGGAGAACCTCGACGTCACCACCGTCGTCTACAACAACGGCGCCTACGACATCCTGCGCCTCGAGCTGCGACGGGTCGGGGCGGAAATCACGCCGGGCCCCAAAGCGCGTGAGCTACTCGACTTGACCCGCCCCGCAATGGATTTCGTCAAGATAGCCGAGGGCATGGGCGTCCCGGCGCGCCGGGTCAGCACCGCGGAAGAGTTCGCCGACGCCCTGCGCGCCGCATTCGACGAGTCGGGACCGCATCTCGTCGAGGCAATGGTGCCCTCGATGCTGGGATGACGGGCTACCGAATCGGCTCGTCGCCAAGTACGGTGGTGCGCAGCATCTCTCGCGGAGAATCCGGGTCGTAGGGAGCGGCGCGGTGCAGCACGCCGCGGTTGTCCCAGATCACGGTGTCACCGACCGACCAGCGGTGGCTGTACACCTTGTCGGGAACGGTGGCCCGCTCCAGCAGCTCGGTCAGCAGCGCCCGGCCCTCGTCGAGGTCCATGCCCACGAGGTAGTCGGCCGACGCCCCCAGTACCAGCGACTTGCGGCCGTCGTTGTGGGTCCAGACCAGCGGATGCTCGTGGGTCGGCCGCGACCGCCAGCGCGCCAACTGCGCAGGTGTGGGGTCGGGTGTGACGCGGCGCTGCGAAGCCTCAAGGGAGTGAACGACTTTCAGCGACGAGAACCGCCGCTTCTCGTCAGGGCTCAACGCGTCGTAGGCCGCGTACGTGCTGGCGAACTCGGTTTCGCCGCCGCGTTCGGCGACCTGCACCGCCGACAGCACAGTGGCCTTCTGCGGGTATTCGTCGCCCATCGGGGTGCAGCCGTCGATGTGCCAGTCGAAGGTGGCGCGCAGATACGCCGCCGAGGAGTTCTTCGCCGGGTCCAGGGTGATCGGGTAGATGCCCGCCACCGGATGATGGCCGTCGGAGGAGTGGTCGACCTCGCCGAGCCGGCGGCAAAACGCCACCTGCGCTTCGGGTTTGAGATGCAGGTCGGGGAAGACCAGCACACCGTTGTCCTCCAGCGCGTCGAGCACCGCTTCGGCGAGCACGTCGTCGGTGGCCAGCCGGTCGGGGTCGATGCCGCCGACTTCGGCGCCCACCGACGTGGTGAGCTTGGTGACGGTGAGCAGACTCATCGGGTGTCCTCTCTCATGGCACCGGCTCGCCGATGCGAACCATGACCGCGTCAGCGGCGTCGGTGGGCCGGGGTTGATGCATGATTTCCACCGCCATCGCGACCATGACCAGCGAATAGATCAGGTGCAGCAGGTTCAGCGCATCGTCGGGCAGGTCGTCCAGGGAGAACTTGTCGCAATACTCGATGGCCTCTTCCAGCCGCGGAAAGAAGGCGTCGTAGAACTCCCGCATCTCGGCCATGCTGCTGGCCATCCGGCGGTCCCACCGCTCGGCTTCGGTTGGCAGGCACCAAATCTGCGCGTACGACTCGAGTTCGGCGAACGCACTCGGCAGCAACGCGTCAGCCACGGCTGGCCCCTACCGGCGTGCGCTCGGCTTGATATTCCGCCACCCAGTCGCCGACCACCCTGTGCAAATGGCGCACCAGGATCTCCTGGTCGTTGAGCGGGAACTCGTCGACGATGCCGGTCTCCAGCGCCGCCTGGGTGCCGCCCAGCATGCCGGCGTCCTGCAGCGCGAACTCCTTGAGCACCACCGCCGCCACCTCGTGCTCGATCCGTTCGCGCACACTGCGGGCCGGGTGAAACGCGGTGTAGGCCTCGAACCGGTGGGTGTTGTGCGACGTCGGCCAATACCGGTACAGCAGATACCAGCCGCCGTAGATCAGGATCTCCAGGTTCGGGAAAATCTGGAAATTGCTGATCCCCCACGGCTCGATGCCGCCCGGGTTCAGCCCGGCCGGCAGCTCACCCAGATCGGGGGTGCGCCACGGGCCGACAAGCCCACTGCGCGTGGCCCGTTCGATCGGATACATGTACTCCGGCGCCAGCAGCCATCGGCGAGTTCCGGCGGTGGACACCAAACGGTGCGGCCCATCGATCTGGAAATGTGCGCATTCGAAGCCGGCGTTGGGGTCACGCACTGCCGGCGGAACCTGCTGTGGGTGCAGCGACGGCACGTGGTAGTACTCCTGGAACGCGTCGGCGAAGATCTTCCAGTTGCTGTTGTTGTCGGCGACCCAGTCGTAGCGCTCGGTGAGCTTGTCGAACGGATAGCCGTCCAGCGCAGTGACCATGGGGCCCAGGAACTCTCGCAAGGTCTGGCGCGGTTCGTCGTCGAAGTTGACGAAGACGAAGCCGTTCCAGACGTCACAGTGCACCGGGCGCAGGCCGTAGGCGTCGCGATCGAGGTCGAAGAACTCCGACTCCTGCTGCACGAATGTCAGCGCGCCGTCGAGGTCGTAGCGCCAGCCGTGGTACTTGCAGGTGAACTGCCGGCACACGCCCTTGGTTTCCTCGTTCGGAAAGTCGTTCCACACCAGCTTGTTTCCGCGGTGCCGGCAGATGTTGTGGAACGCGCGGATCGTCTGGTCCTTGCCCTTGACCACGATGATCGACGTGCCCACGGCGGCAATGTCTTTGGTGAGGTAGCTACCGACGCGGGGAAGTTCCTCGACACGGGCGACGTTGAGCCAGGCGCGTTTGAAGATCGCCTCCCGTTCGGCCGCGTAGAACTCCGGCGACGTGGAGTCCCGGAAGGAAATCGGGCCGGTGCCCAAGTCCGGATAGTGCTGCGTCCAGCTGCCTTCCGCCGGTTTAGGCCATCGCGCCATGCGAACCTCCTGTCACATCACTGCCCCGCCGTTGACGCCGAGCACCTGGCCGGTGATGAAGCCGGCCTCCTCCGAGCACAAAAACCCGACCGCGGCCGCGATATCCGCCCCGGTGCCGAGATGGCCGAGCGGGATTGTTCCGGCCATGGTTTCGTTGGACGGCAGGTTGCCCTCCGCCTGGGACTGGTGCTGCATCGGTGTCTCGATGCCGGACGGCGGGATGTTGTTGACGGTGATGCCTGCCGGCGCGTATTCGCGCGCCAGCGATTTCGTCAATGTGATCAGCGCGCCCTTCGACGCGGCGTAGTGCGCCATGCCAGGGGAGCCGCGTTGGGCGGACGACGACGAGATCATCACGATGCGACCCCAGCCCGCCGCCACCATGTCCGGCAGCGCCACCTGGCAACAGTGAAACGTGCCCGTGAGGTTGACGTCGATGATCCGCTGCCACGACTCGGGTGTGATCTCGGTAAACGCAGCGAAGCCCACCATGCCCGCGCTGGTCACCAGAATGCCCACCGGCCCCAACTCGCTGCGCACCTTCGCGAACGCTTCCTCGACCGCGCGCCGGTCGCTCACGTCCGCCCCGGCCCCCAGCGCGGTCACTCCCTCGGCGCGCAGCTCGTCGGAAACCCGTTGCGCGGCTTGGCTGTTGATGTCGAGAACCGCTACCTTGTGGCCGCGGCGGCCCAGCTCGTGGCAGGTCGCCTCGCCCATGCCCGACGCACCGCCGGTCACCACCGCCACCCGCTGGTTACTCATAAACCACCCGCACTGTGCGACTCGTCGGCAGAGATTGACAGGTCAGCACCCAGCCCTCGGCGACGTCGTCGTCGGTGAGTGCGTCGTTGTTGATCATCCGCACACTGCCCTCGACCAACCGGGCCATACATGTTGCGCACGAACCGGTCTCACACGACGACGGCGCAGCCAGCCCGGCCATCCGGGCGGTTTGCAAAACCGTGTTGCCCGGCCGATAGGGCACCACCGTGGTGCGCCGGTCCAGCTGGATCGTCACCACTTCGGTGACCGTGTCGGTCGCAGTCTCTTCCATCGCCAAGCACAATATCAAGTACTTGCGATGCGTATCAAGTACTTGATTCATCGCCAGTATGGTCGGTGAACAGCGGGTTGCCGGTGCCCTGTTCGACCACGCGGGCCAGCAGGTCGTGCAGCAGTTGTTGCTCGTCGGGGCTCAGCACGCCGAATACCTGGTCATGGGCGGCCAGCGCGTCGGCGAGCACCGCAGAGACCACGGCGCGACCCTGATCGGTCAGATAGGTCTGCAGGATCCGCCCGTGCTGCGGGTCTTGCTTGCGCTCCACCAGCCCGCGGTCCTCGAGCGCGGCGATCGCCAACTGTGCACCCTGCGGGCTGATCAGCAGCCGGCGGGCCAATTCGGCCCCGGACAGTCCCGGCTCGTTCGCCAGCTGACGCATCAGGCCGATCTGCGCGGTGGTGACTCCGTGACTGCTGATCGCGTCGTTGACGGTCTTCAGCGAGAAGTGGAAGGCCTGCTTGAGCAGCCACAGGATGTTGTCGGTGAGTTCCATGGTGTGTCCTACGGCCGCTTGTGAACCTGCCCGTCCTTCATCACGAACCGTACGTCGAGCGTGCTGGCGATGTCGCGCGACGGGTCGCCTGGCACGGCGATGATGTCGGCGAGGTAGCCCGGCGCCAGCCGGCCGAGTTCGTCGTCGGCTTCGATGAGCTCGGCGCTGGTCACCGTCGCCGCGCGGATCGCCTGCATCGGTGTCATGCCGCGGTCGACCAGCGCGCACAGCTCCTTGGCGTTCTCACCGTGCGGGATCGCGGGCGCGTCCGTGCCACAGGCGATGCGCACTCCCGCGGCTATTGCCTTGGGCAGCATGGCTTTTGCCTGCGGGAACACCTCGGCGGCCTTCTTGCGCAACTCGGGTGCCACCCGGTCCACGGCCAGCGCTTCGGTCAGGTAGGTCGTGGAGACCAGGAAGGTGCCGTGGTCGACCATCATCGCGATGGTGTCGTCGGTGGCCAGGAATCCGTGTTCGATGCAGTCGATTCCGGCTTTGATGCAGGCCCGGATCGCGCTGTCGCCGATCGCGTGCGCGGCCACCCGGATACCGGCCCGGTGCGCCTCGTCGGCGATCGCGGCGAACTCCTCGTCGGAGTACTGCTGCGATCCGGGTGCGGTGCTGTGCGACATCACCCCGCCCGACGCCGACACCTTGATCACCTTGGCGCCGTGGCGGATCTGGTAGCGCACGCAGGCGCGCACATCGGGTACCCCGTTGGCGATCCCTTCGGCCACCGACAGCGGCATGATGCCCGGCGCCAGCCGCTGGAACACCGTCGGATCCAGATGCCCGCCATAGGGTGTGACGGCATGGCCGGCCGGCACCACCCGCGGGCCGACGTGCCAACCTTGGTCGATCGCGCGCTGCAGTGCCACGTCGAGCAGATAGCCGCCGGTCTTGACCATCAGGCCGAGATTGCGCACGGTGGTGAAGCCGGCGTCCAGGGTGGTGCGGGCGTTCACCGCGCCGCGCAACGTGCGGTAGGCCGGGTCGTCCTGCACACCGTGCATCGGCGACGGCAACCCTTCCGGTCCGCCGGGGCCGCCGATGAGCAGGTTGAGCTCCATGTCCATCAGGCCGGGCAGCAGCGTGACGTCGCCGAGATCGATCTCGGCTGCCGAATCGGCCGGTGGCTCAGGCGGATTCACCGACACGATCCGGTCGCCGTCGACCACGACCACCGCCGGCGAGCGGACCTCACCGGCGTCGACGTCCGCCCAACGGGCGGCCCGCAACACGATCACGGCACCGGTTCGCTCACGCAATCCAGGGTCGAGGCGCCCGAGTCGGGAATGCGGGGCTGCTTCCAGCATTCGACCGGGAACGACACCATGATCATCGAGTACAGCAGATGCATCAGGTTGGTCACGTCGTCGGGCAAGTCGTCGAGGCTGAACTTGTCGCAGTAGGCCAGCGCGTCCTCCGCGCGCGGGATGATGGCGTCGTAGAACGCCTGCATGTCGGCCATCGAGCTGGTGAGTCGCTTGTGGTAACGCTGCGGCTCGGTCGGCAGGCACCAGTCGGAAAATGGCTCCAGATCGGCGAATTCGGGTGGCAGCTTGGCGCTCATCAGACCCCCGCCGTCGCGCGCCGGTACTCGTCGATCCACGCCGCGGTCTCGCGGTGTAGATGACGAATCAGCACCTCTTGATCGTTGAGCAGGAAGCCGTCGACGGCACGAGATTCGATCATCGACTGGGTGGCCTCCAGCGTGTTGGCGTCCTGCAGGCCGAATTCTTTGAAAGTCACCGCCGCCAGCTCTTGAGCGACCCGTTCGCGCGGAGTGCGCGGCGGCGGGAAATACAGCGTGCCCTCGAAGACGTGGCTGTTGTAGGAGGTCGGCCAGTAGTGGTAGGTCAGGTACCAGCCCTGCCCCCAGATCAGGATCACGAAGTTGGGGAACAGCTGAAACGAGTCCAGTCCCCACGGGTCACAGTTGGCCGGGTTGACGCCGTCGGGCAGGGGGCCGAGATCCGGGCTGTCCCACGGGCCGAAAAGCCCGCTGCGACAGATCTCGTCGATCGGCTTGCGCATCTCGGCGTCCATCTCCCAGGCCCGCACACCCGAGGTGCTGACCAGCCGGTGCGGCCCGTCGATGCGATAGTGCGGCGCTTCGAACCCGGCCTCGGCCGCCGCCTTGGAGTACTTGGTCGGCGACTGGTTCGCGTGTAACACCGGCGCGTGGTAGAACTCCTGGAACGCGTCCAGGTAGAGCTTCCAATTCGCTTTCACCACCGAGCGGTAGCGCCACCGCGACGTCATCTGCCCGAACGGATAACCCTCCAGCGCGGTGATCATCGGGCCCAGGAATTCCCGCAGCGACTGGTCGGGTTCGGCGGCGAAGTTGACGAAGATGAAGCCTTCCCACACGTCGCAGTGCACCGGCACCAACCCGTAGCGGTCCTTGTCCAGGTCGAAGAACTCCCCTTCCTGCGGGACGTGAGTCAGGTGGCCGTCCAGGTCGTAACGCCAGGCGTGGTACTTGCACCGGAACTGTTTGCAGAAGCCGCTGGTCTCCTCGGCCGGCATGTCGTTCCATACCAGCTTGTTGCCGCGGTGCCGGCAGATGTTGTGGAACGCCTTGATGTCACCGTCGGTGTTGCGCACCACGATGATCGAGGTGTTGACGACCTTGAGTTCCTTGGTGAAGTAGCTGCCGGTGCGCGGAAGTTGCTCGGCCCGGCCGACATTCAGCCAGGTGCGTTTGAAAATCGCCGCCCGCTCGAGCTCGTAGAACTCCGGCGAGATGGAGTCCTCGTAGGACACCGGCCCGGTGCCGAGATCGGGGTAGTGCTGCGTCCAGCTGCCCTCCGGCGGCTTGGGGAAACGAGGCATGCGTACTCCTGTCGATATCCGCCCGCAGGGCCGACCGTATATGCTCGACAGAGCAATCGCAAGTAGTTGATATTACGGGCGGAGGTCGGTGTGCGAGGCGACGGGCTCTTCATCGGTGGGCGTTGGGTGGCGCCGAGCAGCGACGCCGTGATCGAGGTGATCTCACCGGTCACCGAAGCACCGGTCGCCCGCGTCGCGGCTGCCGGTCCGTCCGACGTCGACGCCGCCGTCGAGGCTGCCCGCAACGCGTTCGACGACGGCCCCTGGCCGAGGCTCGATCCGTCCGAGCGCACTGCCGCGGTGCGCCGGCTGGCCGAGCTCTACGGCGAACGGCGTTTGGAGATGGCCGATCTCATCACCGCCGAGATCGGCGCGCCCACCAGCTTCGCCCAGCGGGCCCAGGTCGGCCTGCCGTGGATGATGATGACCGCGTTCGCCGATCTGGCTGCCGACTTTGCGTGGCAGGAAACCCGGCGAGGCCGCTACGGCGCCGACATCCGCATCCGGCGAGAACCGGTCGGCGTGGTCGCCGCGATCGTGCCGTGGAACATGCCGCAGTTCCTGATCGTCACGAAGCTGATGCCCGCATTGCTGGCCGGCTGTTGCGTGGTGGTCAAACCGGCGCCCGAGTCGCCGCTCGACGCGCTGCTGCTGGCCGAACTGCTCGACGAGCTCGACCTGCCGCCCGGTGTGGTAAACGTCGTGCCGGGCGGCGCCGACGTCGGCGCCTACCTGGTGGGGCACACAGGCGTGGACAAGGTGTCGTTCACCGGGTCCACCGCCGCCGGCCGACGGGTGGCCGCGGCTTGCGCTACCGGGTTGAAGCGGGTCAGCCTGGAACTCGGCGGCAAGTCGGCGGCGATCGTTCTCGACGACGCGGACCCGGCCGCCGTCGCAGTCGGGATCCGCTCGGCCAGCCTGTCCAACAGCGGCCAGATCTGCAACGCGCTCACCCGGATCCTGGTGCCCGCCAAGCGAAGCGACGAATTCGTCGACGCGCTGGCCGCGGAAATAAAGACGCTCGTCGTGGGCGATCCGAGCGACCCCGCCACTCAACTGGGCCCCCTGGTGTCTCGGCGGCAACAACAGCGCGTCCTCGACTACATCGAAATGGGCCAGCGTGAAGGCGCCCGACTGGTCACCGGCGGCACCGGCATGCCCGACGGCGCCGAGCGGGGCTGGTACGTTCGGCCGACGCTGTTCGCGGACGCCGACAACAGCATGCGGATCGCGCGCGAAGAAATCTTCGGCCCGGTGCTGACGGTCATCGGCTACGACGACGAGGACGAGGCAGTCCGGATCGCCAACGACTCCGACTACGGGCTGGCCGGCTCGGTCTTCAGCGACGACACCGAACGTGGGGTGGCGCTCGCTACGCGCATGCGCACGGGCACTTTCGGCGTCAACCAGGGTTACACGATGGACCCGTATGCGCCGTTCGGCGGCGTCAAATCCAGTGGCTACGGCCGGGAATTGGGCCGCGAAGGCATCGAGGCCTACCTGGACACCAAGTCGATCTCGGTGGCCGGCTAGCGCTCGCGCACGGTCCAGACCGGGTCGGGGCAGACGATGCCCTGGGCCGACAGTTCCCGCTTGAGCACCTTGAAGGTCGCGGTGCGCGGCAGCGCGCTACTGACCCGCACGTAGGACGGCCACTGCTTGGGCCCGAGGTCGGGCTGCTCGGCCAGGAACGCGCGGAACTTGTCGACGTCGAACTCCGCGCCCGGCGCCATCACCAGCGCGGCCATCACCCGGTCGCCGACGGCGGGATCGGGCACGCCGTACACCGCCACCTCCGACACCCCGGGGTAGCGTGCCAGCACCCGCTCGATCGGCGCGGTGCCCAGGTTTTCCCCGTCGACCCGCAGCCAATCACCAAGCCGCCCAGCAAAATACACGTATCCGTTCTCGTCGCGGTAGGCCAGGTCGCCACTGTGGTAGACACCGTCGGCCATCCGTGCGGCATCGGCCTCCGGGTCGTTGTAGTAGCCCTCAAACCGGCCCGGGCCCGCGACGTTCACCAACTCGCCGATGACCCCCGGCGGGCATGGCGCACCGGTCTCGGTGTCGCGGATCTCGATCCCGTCCGGCAGTGGGCCCAGCGAGCCCTCGGGCGTGTCAGGTGTTCGGGCGATCGCCACGCCGCCCTCGGTCGAGCCGAAGCCGTCGACGGCGATACAGCCGAACCGGCGGGCAAAGCGTTCGATGTCGGCGGGCGCACCCTCGTTGCCGTACACCACCTTCAGCGGGTTGTCCGCGTCGTCAGGCCGTTCCGGGGTGGCCAGCACATACGACAGCGGCTTGCCCACGTAGTTGGCGTAGGTGACGCCGTACTTGCGGATGTCGGGCAGAAAGCCCGACGCGGAAAACTTGCGCCGCAACACCATTGACCCTCGGCACGCCGCGGCCACCGACCAGCCCACCAGCACCGCGTTGGAGTGGAACAACGGCATGGACACGTAGCAGCGGTCGGCGGGGCCGAGACCGAACCGTTCGGTCATCGTCACCCCCGCGATCCCGACCTTGCCGTGACTGCATTTCACCGCCTTCGGATCACCGCTGGTGCCCGAGGTGAAGATCAGCATGAACAGGTCTTCGGGCGCGGCATCCCGGAAGCGCACCTCGGCGTCGCCGTGCGCGGCCACCTCGTCGGCCCACTCACCGGAGTCGACATTGATATGCGCGATATCGCCCAGCGCCGCAGCCGAATTCGCATCCGCCAACACCAGCTGGCAATCCGCATAGTCGATGTCGCGGGCCAACGCGGCGCCGCGGCGCACCGGGTTGAGACCCACCGGCACAATGCCCGACATCCCGGCCGCGACGAGCACCGACGAGAAGAACGGGGTGTTCTCCAGCAGCACCCCGACATGCGGCGGGCGGGTGGGGTCGAGCCGCGCCCGCACCGCAGCCGCCACCGCCGCGCCGTGCCGAAGGTGGTCACGCCAGCTGGTGAACGAGTCCTCGAAGTAGACGCCCCGATCGTGGATGTCGACAAGCGGTTTCAGCAAGTCGGTGACGGTCGGGAGAACCTCGGTCACGTCAGGCGGGCGTGTCCGCGAGCTCACGGCCGATCCGGAGCAGTTGCCCCGTCGCGCTGCCCAGTGCGAACTCGGTCTGCTTGGCCGCCAGGAAATAGCGATGAACCGGGTGGTCGATGTCGATGCCGACACCACCGTGCACGTGAACGATGGTGTGGGCCACCCGGTGTCCGGCGTCGGCCGCCCAGAACGCCGCCGTGGCCACTTCGGTGTCGGCGGGCAAATCCTCGCTCACCCGCCACGCCGCCTGGGTGAGCGTCAACCGCAGCCCCTTGACGTCGATGTAGCCGTCCGCCAACCGCTGCGACACGGCCTGGAAGCTGCCGATCGGGCGGTCGAACTGCTCACGGGTGCGGGCGTACTCGGCGGTCAACTGCAGCCCGCGGTCCAGCACGCCGAGCTGAAAGGCGCTGTGGCCCAACGATGTACGTGTTGAAATCCAGCTCACCACGTTGTTGCCACCTACCAGCCGGGAGCCCTCGAGCTCGACCCCGTCCAGCTGTACATGCCCCACGCTGCCTAGGCCCGTTGTCTCCAGCGGGGTTACCAAGACTTCGTCGGCGCTGACCAGGAAAACCGCTGTCCCGGAATCGGTTTCGGCAGGCACCAGAAAGCCGTCGGCCACCGGGGCATAACCGACCAGGGTGCGCGTTCCGGTCAGCCGGTAGCCGTCACCCGAACGGGTGGCCTGCACCGGGCCGTCGCCCATCTCGCCGTCCAGCGCGACGGTCAACACCTTGGCGCCACTCACCGCGGGCGCGGCCCACTGCTGCTGCAGTTCGGGCGAACCGAACCGGGACAGCGCACCGGCGGCCAGCACCACCGACTCCAGATACGGCACTGCGGCCAGCCCCCGGCCCAACGCGACCAACACCGCGGTCTGCTCCAGCACGCCATAACCGCCGCCGCCCAACGACTCCGGGGTTGCGGTGCTCAGAATGTCGGCGTCGACGAGCTTGCCCCACAGCGAACGATCGAAGCGTTGCTCGAGCCCGTCCAGCTCGCGCTGATGCTCCGGCGTACACACGGCGTCGACGATCGTGTCCACCAGACCGCCGAGGTCTTGGGCGGCTTCGGTTGTCGAGAAGTCCATCAGTAAGTCCTTTACCGGTCAGCGGTTGGCTCGGGGCAGACCCAACGCGACCATGCCGATGATGTCGCGCTGAACTTCGTTGGTGCCGCCGCCGAAGGTCAGGATCAGACACGCCCGGTGCATCCGCTCGACCCGACCCCGCAGTAGCGCACCGAACGAATCCTGGCGGACAGTGGCCCCCGACCCCAGCACCTCCATCAGCAGCCGGTAGGCCTCGGTGGCCAACTCGGTGCCGAACACCTTGGCAGCCGACGCGTCGGCGGGGGAGGGCGCGGCGCCTTCGGCCGAGGCCAGCTCCCAGTTGATCAGCTTGAGCACCTCGACCTTGGCGTGCACCCGGGCCAGGTTGAGTTGCACCCATTCGGAGTCGATCAGCCGGGCGCCGCCGGCGTCTTTGGTGTTCTGCGCCCACTCGCGAACCTGGTTGAGCGCCACGATGATCGGCTGCGCGGACACCAGCGCGACGCGCTCGTGGTTGAGCTGGTTGGTGACCAGCTTCCAGCCGCCGTTCTCCTCGCCGACCCGGTTGGCCACCGGAACCCGGACATCGGAGTAATAGGTGGCGCTGGTGTCGGGGCCCGCCATCGTGTGCACCGGCGTCCAGGAGAAGCCGTCGGCGGTGGTCGGCACGATCAGCACCGAGATGCCGCGGTGCTTCTTGGCTTCGGTGTTGGTGCGCACGGCCAGCCACACGTAGTCGGCGTACTGGATCAGGGAAGTCCACATCTTCTGGCCGTTGACGATGTAGTCGTCGCCGTCGCGCACCGCGGTGGTGCGCAGGTTCGCCAGATCGGTGCCGGCGCCGGGCTCGGAGTAGCCGATGGCGAAGTGCAGCTCGCCCGCGGCGATCTTGGGCAGGAAGAACTTCTTCTGCTCCTCGCTGCCGAACGCCATGATCGTCGGGGCAACGCTGTTGATCGTCAGGAACGGCACCGGCGCCCCGGCGATCGCCGCCTCGTCGGTGAAGATCAACTGGTCCATCGCCGAGCGGGCCTGCCCGCCGTACTCCTTGGGCCAGCCCAGCGCAAGCCACCCGTCGCGGCCCATCTGCGCGACGGTCTCGCGGTAGACGTTGCCGGTGCCGTACTCACCCGACGTCGAGCTCAGCGCCTCGCGGCGCTCAGGGGTGATCAGCTTGGCGAAATACGACCGCAGCTCGCGGCGCAGTTCCTCCTGCTCCGGGGTATAACTGATCCGCATTGGCCGTCCCTTCGCGATGCGGTTACCTTCCTGGTTGTAACACGTTCTAGTCTGAGGGTCCAGCGGGCCGTCGTCGTATGGTGGGGACACGGCAGCCGGAAACGCAAGGAGGAACCTCGTGCGAGTGATAGTGGACCGCGATCGGTGTGAGGGCAACGCGGTGTGCATGGGAATCGCGCCGGATATTTTCGAGCTCGACGACGAGGACTATGCCGTGGTGAAGACGGACCCGATTCCCGCCGACCGGGAGGCGCTGGCCGAGCAGGCGATCGCCGAATGCCCGCGCGCCGCCCTGAAGCGCGAAGACTGACACCAGACTAGAGGTATTCATAAATTGACTAGCAGCACGAACGCGACCGACCTATCCGGGAAGGTCGCGGTGGTCACCGGCGCGGCCGCAGGACTGGGCCGCGCCGAGGCGATCGGCTTAGCCCGCGCCGGCGCCACCGTCGTCGTCAACGACATCGCCGGCGCGCTGGACGCCTCCGACGTGATCGACGAGATCACCGCGGCCGGCTCCAAGGCCGTCGCGGTAGCCGGCGACATCAGCCAGCGCGCGACCGCCGACGAGCTGGTCGGCACCGCCGACGGGCTGGGCGGGCTGAGCATTGTGATCAACAACGCCGGGATCACCCGCGACCGGATGCTGTTCAACATGTCCGACGAGGAGTGGGACGCTGTGATCGCCGTGCACCTGCGCGGCCACTTCCTGCTGACTCGCAATGCGGCCACGTATTGGCGCCAAAAGGCCAAGGACTCGGGCGGTTCGGTGTACGGCCGGCTGGTCAACACCTCGTCGGAGGCCGGGCTGGTCGGTCCGGTCGGGCAGGCGAACTACGGCGCCGCCAAGGCCGGCATCACCGCGCTGACCCTGTCCGCCGCGCGGGCGCTGGGCCGCTACGGGGTCTGCGCCAACGCGATCTGCCCGCGGGCGCGCACCGCGATGACCGCCGACGTGTTCGGCGAGGCGCCCGAGACCGGCGAGATCGATCCGCTTTCGCCCGAGCATGTGGTGACCCTGGTCCGGTTCCTCGCTTCGCCGGCGGCCGAAGCGGTCAACGGTCAGCTGTTCATCGTGTACGGACCGCGGGTGACGCTGGTGGCGGCGCCGACGGTCGAGCAACAGTTCGCGACGGACGCGCCGGCCTGGGAGCCCGGGCAGCTGAGCGCGACGCTGCAGGAGTACTTTGCTGGGCGCGACCCCGAACGCACCTTCGCGGCGACCGGCCTGATGGAGTCGTGACGGGCGCGTGAGACGATGTGTATCGCCGTTCGCCGGGTAGAACACGTTACAGGATGATTTGCGTCACATAGCGTCTGACCTCGACAAACTACTAACTTTTGTCTAATTTTGCAGTTCTTTGACACTGCGAACTTGTTCTAGTTACTATGATCCGGCTCACGCGGAGCAGCGTCCGACGATAGGGGAGACATACCGGCGCGCGTAGGGGACGCATAGGCTTCGCCAAGGTTGCAGACGCCCCCACCCGAGAAGGGACCGAAGGTTGATCGAACAGCTCGCGGTTCCAGCCCGGGCCGTGGGCGGGTTCGTCGAGATGTCGCTGGAGACGTTCCGGGCGATGTTCCGACGACCATTCCAGCTCCGCGAGTTCCTCGACCAGACCTGGATGATCGCCCGCGTGTCGCTGATCCCGACGCTGCTGGTGGCCATCCCGTTCACCGTCCTGGTGGCCTTCACCCTCAACATCCTGCTGCGCGAGCTCGGCGCCGCCGACCTGTCCGGGGCGGGCACCGCGTTCGGGACCATCACACAGCTCGGCCCCGTCGTCACCGTGCTGGTGGTCGCCGGCGCCGGAGCCACCGCGATCTGCGCCGACCTGGGCGCCCGCACCATCCGCGAGGAAATCGACGCGATGCGGGTGCTGGGCATCGACCCGATCCATCGGCTGGTGGTGCCCCGCGTGCTGGCGTCGACGTTCGTCGCGCTGCTTTTGAACGGCCTGGTGTCGGCGATCGGCATCGCCGGCGGCTACGTCTTCTCTGTGTTATTGCAGGGCGTCAACCCGGGCGCGTTCGTCAACGGCCTGACGGTGCTGACGCACCTCGGTGAGCTGGTGCTCTCCGAGGTGAAGGCCCTGTTGTTCGGGGTCGTCGCCGGCTTGGTGGGCTGTTACCGGGGACTGACGGTGAAGGGCGGACCCAAGGGCGTCGGCGTCGCCGTCAACGAGACCGTGGTGTACGCGTTCATCTGCCTGTTCGTGATCAACGTGATCATGACGGCGATCGGGGTTCGGGTGCTGGCCCGATGAGCTACGACGCCACGCTGCGGTTCCGCCGCTTCATGTCCCGGTTCGCCGGGCCGGTCGACAACTTCGGCGAGCAGGCGCTGTTCTACGGCGAATCGATGCGCTACATCCCGAACGCATTCGGCCGCTATCGCAAGGAGACCATCCGGTTGATCGCCGAGATGACGCTGGGTACCGGCGCGCTGGTGCTGATCGGCGGAACGGTCGGGGTGGCGGCGTTTCTGACGCTGGCCTCCGGCGGCGTCATCGCGGTCCAGGGCTACGAGTCGCTGGGCAACATCGGCATCGAGGCGCTGACCGGCTTCCTGTCGGCATTCCTCAACGTCCGCATCGTCGCCCCCGTCGTGGCCGGCATCGCGCTGGCCGCGACGATCGGCGCCGGCACCACTGCCCAACTGGGCGCGATGCGGGTCGCCGAAGAGATCGACGCCATCGAATCGATGGCCGTGCACTCGGTGTCCTACCTGGTGTCTACCCGGTTGATCGCCGGGCTGATCGCGATCGTCCCGCTGTACTCGCTGGCGGTGCTGGCGTCGTTCTTCGCGGCCAGGTTCACCACGGTGTTCATCAACGGGCAGTCGGCGGGCCTGTACGACCACTACTTCAATACGTTCCTCAACCCGAGCGATCTGCTGTGGTCGTTCCTGCAGGCGATCGTAATGTCGATCGCGGTGATGCTGGTCCATACCTACTACGGCTACAACGCTTCTGGCGGCCCGGTGGGCGTCGGCCTGGCGGTCGGCCAGGCGGTGCGCACGTCGCTGATCGTCGTCGTCGTCATCACTTTGTTCATCTCGCTGGCCGTATACGGTGCGTCCGGTAATTTCAACCTCTCCGGATAAAGGGAGCGATGGCAAGCACAGGGGCAAGACGTACTCATGTCAGGCTGGCAGCGGCGCTGCTGGCCTCTCTGTTGCTGGGCTTTGTGCTGTTGACGTATCTGGCCTACAACGCGGCGTTTACGTCGACCGACACCGTCACCGTGACCGCGCCGCGGGCCGGTTTGGTGATGGACCGCGACAACAAGGTGAAGTACCGGGGCATCCAGATCGGCAAGGTCAAGAACGTCAGGTACTCCGGGGACCAGGCCCAGCTCGAACTCGCCATCAACAGCGGCGAATTGCGCTACATCCCGTCCAACGCCACCGTCCACATCGCCAGCAACACGATCTTCGGCGCCAAGTCGGTGGAATTCCTTCCGCCGCAGTCTCCTTCGAAGACCTCGCTGCGGCCGGGCGCGCACGTACAGGCCTCGGCGGTCTCGCTGGAAGTCAACACATTGTTCCAGTCGCTGATCGAGCTGCTGCACAAGATCGACCCGGTCGACCTGAACGCCACGCTGAGCGCCGTCGCCGAAGGTCTGCGCGGCCACGGCGACGACCTGGGCGACCTGCTGTCTGGCGTGAATACCCTGACGCGGCAGCTGAATCCGAAACTGCCGACGTTGCAGCAGGACTTCGCCAACACCGCCACGGTGGCCAACATCTACGCCGACGCCGCCCCCGATCTGGTCACCGTGTTCAACAACACGCCGACCATCGCCAAGACCGTCGTCGACCAACAGGGCAACCTCAACGCGACCCTGTTGGCGACAATCGGGTTGGCCAACAACGCCTATGACACGCTGGCCCCGGCCGAGGAGGATCTGATCGACGGCCTCAAGCGGATGCGGGCGCCGCTCAAGGTCGCCGGCGACTACTCGCCGGAATTCGGCTGCATGTTCAGGGGAATCCAGCGCGGCATCGACGAATTCGCGCCGCTGCTCGGTGTGCGCAAGGCCGGCCTGTTCACCTCGTCGAGCTTCATCCTCGGCGCGCCGTCGTACACCTATCCGGAGAGCCTGCCGATCGTCAACGCCTCCGGCGGCCCCAATTGTCGTGGCCTGCCGGATATCCCGACCAAGCAGTTCGAAGGCTCCTGGTTCCGCTCGCCGTTCCTGGTGACCGACAACGCGTACATCCCGTACGAGCCGTTCACCGAAATGCAGGTGGATGCGCCGTCGACGCTGCAATTTTTGTTCCACGGCGCCTTCGCAGAACGGGACGATTTCTGATGACCGCGCCTCACGAGTCGCACCGCGCGATGATGGTGAAGGTTGGCATCTTCACCGCGACGATGCTGCTGGTCGCCGTCGGCCTGCTGGTGATTTTCGGCGAGTTCCGGTTCGGCCCGTCGAACCTGTACCACGCCAACTTCTCCGACGCGACGCGGCTGAAAGGCGGGCAGAAGGTCCGCATCGCCGGGGTGCCGGTCGGTGCGGTGCGCGACGTCAAGCTCAACAAGGACAACACCGTCGACGTGGCGTTCACGGTGGACAAGCGCTACACGCTGTATTCCTCGACACGGGCGGTGATCCGCTACGACAACCTGGTCGGCGACCGGTTCCTGGAAATCACCTCGGGCCCCGGCGAATTGCGCAAGCTGCCGCCGGGCGGCACCATCGACCAGCACCACACCCAGCCGGCACTCGACCTCGACGCGCTGCTGGGCGGCCTGCGGCCGGTGCTCAAGGGCCTCGACGCCGACAAGGTCAACACCGTCAGCAGCTACGTCATCCAATTGCTGCAGGGACAGGGTGGAGCGCTGTCGGATCTGTTGGCCAACACCAACGCGTTCGGATCGGCTCTGGGCGCGCGCGACCAGGTCATCGGCGACGTCATCAACAACCTCAACACGGTGCTGACCACGGTCGACGAGAAGGGTGCGCAGTTCTCGGCCAGCATCGACCAGCTGCAGCAACTGATTAGCGGCCTGGCGCAAGGCCGCGACGCGGTGGCGGGCGCCATTCCGCCGCTGGCGTCTGCGGAAACGAATCTGACCCAGCTGTTGAAGGGTGCCCGCCGGCCGCTGCAGGGCGTCATCGAAAACACCCGGCCGATCGCCACCGAGCTCGACGACCGAAAAGCCGAGGTGGCCAACGACATTGAGCAGCTGGGCGAAGACTACCTGCGGCTGTCCGCACTCGGTGCCTACGGGGCGTACTTCAACATCTACTTCTGCACGGTATCGCTCAAGATCAACGGGCCGGCCGGCAGCGACATCCTGATCCCGATGGGCGGTCAGCCCGATCCCAGCAAGGGGAGGTGCGCTTTTGCCAAGTAAGGCGGACAACCGCGACCCGCTGCGGACCGGCATCTTCGGCCTGGCCCTGGTGATCTGCATCGTGTTGGTGGCGTTCGGCTACACCGGCTTGCCGTTCTGGCCGCAAGGCAGGTCCTACGACGCGTACTTCAGCGACGCCGGCGGCATCACGCCCGGCAACGACGTCTACGTGTCGGGCATCAAAGTGGGGCAGGTGAAATCGGTTGGCCTGGCCGGCGATACGGCCAAGGTGTCGTTCACCGTGAACCGCCGCATCGCCGTCGGCAACCAGTCGCTGGCGTCGATTCGGACCGACACCATCCTCGGCGAGCGGTCGATCGCGGTGACCCCGGCGGGCAGCGGTAGCGCGACCACGATCCCGCTGAGCCGGACGACCACGCCCTACGCGCTGGGTTCGGCGCTGGAGGATCTGGGCCGCAACGCAGGCGATCTGGACAAGGCGCAGTTCGAGAAATCGCTGCAGGTGATCACCAATGCGCTGCACGATGCGACCCCACAACTGCGCGGCGCGCTGGACGGCGTGACGTCGCTGTCGCGCACCCTCAACCGCCGCGACGAAGCGCTGGCCAGCCTGCTGGCACATGCGAAGTCGGTGACCGAGGTGCTGGCGGACCGCGCCGGACAGGTCAACAAACTGATCCTGGACGGCAACCAGTTGTTCGCCGCGCTGGACGAACGGCGGGCGGCGCTCGGTCAGCTGATCGCTGGGATCCGCGATGTCTCCCAACAGCTTTCCGGCTTCGTGGCCGACAACCGCAAGGAGTTCGGCCCGGCGCTGTCAAAGCTCAACCTGGTGCTGGACACCCTCAACGAGCGCCACGAATACATCACCGAGGCGTTGAAACGCCTGCCCGCGTATGCGACCACCCTGGGCGAGGTCGTGGGCTCCGGACCGGGGTTCAACGTGAACGTCTACGGCGTGGTGCCGGCGCCGATCGTGGGGATCCTGTTCGACGCCGTCTTCCAGCCCGGCAAGCTCCCGGACAGCTTCGCGGATTATCTGCGCGGGCTTATCCAGGAGCGCTGGATCATTAGGCCGCAGTCGCCATGACCGTCTTGTCTGCTCTGCAAGAACGCAGTCGCGCACTGCGACTGACGCTGGCTGTCGCGCTTGTCATTCTCGTCGCGGCCGGCGCCTACCTGGTCTGGCCGGCGCGCACCGGCCACAAGATCGTCGGCTACTTCACCTCCGCTGTCGGGCTGTATCCCGGTGACCAGGTGCGCATTGTCGGGGTGCCGGTCGGCAAGATCGATTCGATCGAACCCCGCGCTTCGGACGTGAAGATCACCATGTCGGTAGATCGCGGAGTCAAGGTGCCGCAGGATGCGCGGGCGGTCATCATGGCGCCCAATTTGGTTGCGGCGCGGTTCATTCAGCTTGCTCCCGCCTACACCGGGGGGGCGGCGCTGCCCGACGGGGCCAGCATCGATCTGTCTCACACCGCGGTGCCGGTGGAATGGGACGAGGTCAAAGAGGCGCTGAAGGATCTGGCCGACAAGCTCAGTCCCGCCGCGGGACAGATGCAGGGGCCGTTGGGCAAGCTGATCAATCAGGCCGCCGACACGTTCGACGGCAACGGCGACTCGTTCCATGCCGCGCTGCGCGAGCTGTCGCAAGCCGCCGGCCGGCTGGGGGATTCGCGCACCGATGTCTTCGGCACGGTCAAGAACTTGCAGGTGGTGGTCGACGCGCTCTCGTCGAGCAACGAACAGATCGTGGCGTTCGCCGGACACGTGGCCTCGGTCTCACAGGTGCTTGCCAAGAGCTCCGAGCACCTCGACCAAACGCTCGGCACGCTCAACCAGGCTCTGGGCGACGTCAAAGACTTTTTGCACCAGAACAATTCGACACTGGTTGGAACGGTCAACAAACTTGCCGACCTGACCAAGACCCTGAGCGACCAAAGCGAAAACATCGAGCAGGTGCTGCACGTCGCAGGTCCGGGGATCAGCAACTTCTACAACATCTACGATCCGGCGCAGGGCACGCTCAACGGGCTGCTGTCGATTCCCAACTTCTCCAACCCGGTCCAATTCATCTGCGGTGGTTCCTTCGACACCGCCGCCGGGCTGGTGGCGCCCGACTATTACAAGCGCGCTGAGATCTGCCGGGAGCGGTTGGCCCCGCCGCTGCGCCGCCTGACCGCGAACTACCCGCCGATCATGTTCCACCCGATCAACTCGATCACCGCGTACAAGGGTCAGATCATCTACGACACCCCGGCGACCCAGGCCAAGGCGCAGACGCCGATCCCGGAACTGACCTGGATACCAGCGCCCGGGGTACATCCGCCCAGCCCGGATGACCTGCAGGCCATGCTTGTCCCGCCCGCGCCGTCGAACGCCCCGGCACCCGGGCCCGCTGCGGGGCCCGCGCCCGGACCCGCACCCGGACAGGCGGCCGCACCGGCCGGTGCGGCGCCCGGACCGCTGCCTGCAGAGCAGGGAGCGGGCCGATGAAGCGAATCATGCTGCGTGGCACGGCGATTGCAGCGAGCGGCATGCTGCTCGCCGGCTGTAAATTCGGCGGGCTGAACTCCATCTCGCTGCCCGGCACCGCCGGTCACGGCGTTGGCGCCTACTCGATCACCGTCGACCTGGCCGACGTCGCGACCCTCCCGCAGAACTCCCCGGTCATGGTCGACGACGTCACCGTCGGCAGCGTGTCGGGGATCGACGCGATGCAGCGCCCCGACGGAAGTTTCTTTGCCGCAGTCAAGTTGGCGCTGAACCGCAACGTGGTGCTGCCGGCCAACGCCACCGCCAAGGTGGCGCAGACGTCGCTGCTGGGCTCCCAGCACATCGAGCTGGCGGCCCCCACGGACCAGAAGCCGGTGGGCAGGCTGCGCGACGGCTCGACCATCCAAGAGTCGCACACCAGTCGCTATCCCACCACCGAAGAGGTGCTCGCGGCGCTCGGTGTGGTGGTCAACAAGGGCAATCTCGGTGCACTGCAAGAGATTACCGACGAGACGTACAAGGCGGTAGCGGGTCGTGAAGGCCAATTCGTCGACCTGGTGCCCAGACTCGCCGAGCTGACCGCGGGGCTGAACAAGCAAGTCAACGACATCATCGCCGCCATCGACGGATTGGACCGGTTCTCGGCGATCCTGGCGCACAACAAGGACAGCCTGGGCCGGGCGCTGGATTCGCTGCCCGAGGCACTGCTGGTGCTCAACAAGAACCGCGACCACATCATCGACGCGTTTGCCGCGCTCAAGAAGGTGGCAACCGTCGCTTCGCACGTGCTCGCCGAAACCAAGGTGGATTTCACCGAAGACGTCAAAAGCCTCTACTCCGTGACCAAGGCGCTGGCCGACAGCCGCAAGGAATTCGTCAGCTCGCTGCAGATCTTGCTGACGTTCCCGTTCCCGAACTTCGGCATCAAGCAGGCGGTGCGCGGCGACTACCTCAACGTGTTCACCACCTTCGACCTCACCGTGCGCCGGCTCGGTGAGACGTTCTTCACCACCTCCTGGCCGCTCGATCCGAACATGCTGCACATGGACGAAATCCTCAATCCGCCAGACTTTTTGCTCGGGTCAATGGCCAATCTGTCCGGCCAGGCGGCCGACCCGTTCAAGATCCCTCCGGGGTACTCGGAAGGCAATCACTGATGCTGGACCGCCTGACCAGAACCCAACTGGCCATCTTCGGCGTGGTCACCGTAATCACCGTGGCGGTGATGGCGATCTTCTACCTGCGATTGCCGGCCGCGCTGGGCATCGGCACCTACCGGGTGACCGCCGATTTCGTCGCCGGCGGCGGGCTGTACAAGAACGCCAACGTCACCTACCGCGGCGTCGCGGTCGGCCGGGTGGAGTCCGTCGGGCTGAACCCGCACGGCGTCGACGCGGTCATGCGGCTGAACAGCGGCACCACGGTCCCGTCGAACGTCACCGCCACCGTGAAAAGCGTGTCGGCCATCGGTGAGCAGTACATCGATCTCGTGCCACCGGACAATCCGGCCTCGACCAAGCTGCACAACGGGTCGGTGATCGCGCGGGACAACACCCGGATCCCGCTGGACATCGCCACCCTGCTGCGCCAGTCCGAAACGTTGGTCAACAGCGTGGCCGACACCCGGCTGCGCGAGCTGCTGCACGAAACGTTCAAGGCGTTCAACGGGTCCGGTCCGGAATTGGCCCGGCTGATCGAGTCGTCGCGGCTGCTGGTGGACGAGGCCAACGCCAACTTCCCGCAGACCGAGCAGCTGATCGACCAGGTGGGTCCGTTCCTGCAGGCCCAGATCCGCGCCGGCGACGACATCAAGTCGCTGTCCGACGGGCTGGCGCGCTTCACTTCCGAAGTCCGGCAAGCCGATCCACAGTTGCGCACCTTGCTGGGTGTCGTTCCGCCGGCCGCCGACGAGGCCAACACCGCGTTCTCGGGCATCCGGCCGTCGTTTCCGATGCTGGCGGCCAACCTGGCCAACCTGGGCCGGGTCGGCGTCATCTACCACAAGTCGCTCGAGCACCTGCTGGTCGTGTTGCCGGCGTTGTTCGCGGCGATCATCACGGCAGCCAACGGCGAACCGCAGGACGAGGGCGCCAAGCTGGACTTCAAGATCAACATCGACCCGCCGCCCTGCAACACCGGTTTCATTCCGCCGCCGCTGATCCGGACGCCCGCCGACGAGACGGTGCGCGAGATCCCGAACGACTTGTACTGCAAGACCGCCCAGAACGACCCGTCCACGGTGCGTGGCGCGCGGAACTACCCGTGCCAGGAGTTTCCGGGCAAGCGGGCACCGACCGTGGCGTTGTGCCGTGACCCCCGCGGCTATGTGCCGATCGGCACCAATCCGTGGCGCGGGCCGCCGATCCCGTACGGCACGCCGGTGACGAATGGGCTGAACATCTTGCCGCCCAACAAGTTCCCGTACATCCCGCCGGGCGCCGACCCGGATCCGGGCACTCCGATAGTGGGGCCGCCCCCGCCCGGGGTGGTGCCGGGACCGGGGCCGGCGCCGAATCAGCCGTTCCCGACGCCGCCGCCGCCCAACACCGGCGGCACCGACGGTCGGCAGGCGTGGATACCGCCGGCGCCCTACCCGCCGCAGCCGCCGATGATTCCGTTCCCGAAGGCGGTTCCGCCACCCGGACCACCGGAAGGGCTGTCGCCGCCGCCGCCGTTCCCCCCGCCGGAAAAGCCGTGGGGTCCGCCGCCGGGGCCGGTGCCGCAGGCCAGCGGTGCGGCCTACACCACCTACGACGAGAGCACGGGAACGTTTCAGGACCCGGCAGGTGGCACTGGTATCTTCGCGCCCGGCAGATTATCGAGCGCCGAGACATGGGTGGACCTGATGCGCGATCCGAGGCAGTTGTGACCGAAGAACCGGCGACGCGGCGTGCGCGTCGGCGGGCTTCGCGCGCGGCCGGCCCGACCGGGGGCGAAGCGGCCATGGCCACCGTTCGTGTCGAGGCACCGGCCGAACCGGTGAAGGGGCGAGCCACGCCGGTCGGCCCGCCGCAACGCCGTCCCGCGAATCGCGGGCTGGTCGGGCTGATCGCGCTGGTAGCCGGGCTGGTGGGGATCGGCGCGCTTGGTGCAGGGCTGTGGGTCCTGGTTGTCCAGCAACGCCATGCGGACGCCGCGCAGGCCCGCGACCAACGCTTCGTCGACACCGCCAGCCAGACCGTCGTCAACATGTTCAGCTACACGCAGGACAACATCGACGAGAGCGTGCGCCGGTTCTACGACGGCACCAGCGGCCCGCTGCGGGGGATGCTCAGCTCCAACAACAACGTCGAAAACATCAAGGCGCTCTTTCGGCACACCAACGCGACCTCGGAGGCGGTCATCAACGGGGCTGCGCTGGAGGGAATCGACAGCGTGACCGACAACGCGTCGGTGCTGGTCTCGGTTCGCGTCACGGTTACCGACATCGACGGCGTCAACAAACCGTCCCAGCCCTACCGGATGCGGGTGATCGTGCACGAGGACGAGGACGGCCGGATGACCGGCTACGACCTGAAGTATCCGGAGGGCGGCAACTGATGCGGTGGTTGATCGCTGCCGTCGCCGCGCTGCTGACGTCTGCGTTCGTCGGGTTGGCCGCGGCCAGCGGCTGGTTCTATTGGGACCGGGTGCAAACTCGCGGCGAGCAGTCGGCGCGCGCAGTGCTGCCCAAGCTGGCCTCGAAGGAAATAGCGCAGGTCTTCGGTTACGACTACCAGACCGTGGAGCGCAGCCTGACGGAGGCGTATCCGATGCTCACGCCGGGCTATCGGCAGGAGTTCGAGAAGAGCGCCACTCAACAGATCATCCCGGAGGCCAAGAAGCGGGAAGTGGTCGTCCAGGCGAACATCGTCGGCGTGGGAGTCATGGAGGCCAAACGCGATTCGGCGTCGGTGATGGTGTACATGAACCGTACGGTGACCGACAAATCGCGGCAGCCGGTTTACGACGGCAGCCGGTTACGCGTCGACTACAAGCGGGTCGGCGGCAAGTGGCTGATCAACTACATCACGCCGATCTGACGATTTCGGCGCGCTAATCGTCGCCCAGCGACGAAAAGCGCGCCGAAACCGCTTAGCGGCGATCGCAAGCGCGGCGAAGCCGGGCGCAGCGGGTCGCCGCCATTTGATTTAGCGGCATTGCCCGATTTCGTTGCAGTCCAACGGGTAACGCTCGACCGGTACCGGCAGCGGCTCTCTGAACGCGAGCGTGAACGGGGTCTTGGTCATCCCCGGCTGCAGGCCACAGACGGCGCCGTGAATGCTGGTGTGGGTGCCGGCGAGCGTGACGTCATCGAAGGCATACGTGTCTGTCGAGGGTGCGGTCGTGCCGTCCGGACACGAGACGCCCGCTGACTTACCCACTTGGAATGTCCACAGATCGCTGGTAAGCCGGGCCCGGCCAATGTAGTTCGCCAGCTTCTCGGCGGGAGTGATGACCCGTGCCGTCGTACTCGAGACGTTGAGTGCGCACAGGTCGGCCGCAATGACCGGGTCGGTGAAGTCCGGGATCGCGCGTTGGCGCGACGGCGCGTCGCACAAGGCCGAGATCTTCCAGGTGGCCGGCGGCACGCCCGCTTCGCTGAAGGTGTAGAGGCCGTCCGGCGGTGGGCCTAATGCTTTGGCGGGGCTGGCCGTTCCCACCGCCACCAATGCCACGGCTGCGGCGGCAGTCAGGCCGCGGGAAATGATCATCCGTCGATTATTGCAGCGCCTCACCGGGCGCATCACCGGTTCAGTTCTTCTGCGGATGCGCTTCGGCGAGCGCGTCGAGAAATGACCGGGCCCAGCGGTCCACGTCGTGGGCGAGCACCTGCCGTCGCAAGGCCCGCATCCGGCGTCGCCCCTCCTCCTCGGACTGGTTGAGCGCCGCTTCGATCGCGTCCTTGACGCCTTCGGTGTCGTGCGGGTTGACCAGGTAAGCCTGGCGGAGTTCGGCTGCGGCGCCGGTGAATTCGCTGAGCACCAGCGCCCCGCCGAGATCGCTGCGGCAGGCGACGTACTCCTTGGCCACCAGGTTCATCCCGTCCCTTAGCGGGGTGACGAGCATGACGTCGCTGGCCACGAAGAACGCGATGAGCTCGTCGCGGGGCACGGGGCGGTGAAAGTAATGCACCACCGGGTGGCCGACCTCGCCGTATTCGCCGTTGATGTGGCCGACCTGACGCTCGATGTCGTTGCGCAGGATTTGGTAGCTCTCGACTCGTTCGCGGCTGGGGGTGGCCAGCTGGACGAGCACCGCGTCGTCGCCTTTGACGCGGCCCTCGGCGAGCAGCTCGGAGAAGGCCTTGAGCCGGACGTCGATGCCCTTGGTGTAGTCGAGCCGGTCGACGCCGAGCAGGACCTTGCGCGGGTTGCCGATCTCCGCGCGGATCTCGCGGGCCCGCCGCCGGATGCCGCGGTCACGGGCCTTGTGGTCGAGGTCGCCCGAGTCGATCGAGATCGGAAAGGCACCCACGCGGACGGTGCGCGAGTCCAGCTGCACCTCGCCGAACCGTGACCGCACGCCGACCGATCCGCGGGACGTGTTGGCGCCGACGAGCCGTCGCGACAGGATCAGGAAGTTCTGCGCACCGCCGGCCAGGTGGAAGCCGACCAGGTCGGCGCCGAGCAGGCCTTGCACGATCTCGGTGCGCCACGGCATCTGCATGAACAGCTCGACCGGCGGAAACGGAATGTGCAGGAAGAACCCGATGGTCAGGTCCGGGCGCAGCTCCCGCAGCATCTTGGGGACGAGCTGTAGCTGGTAGTCCTGCACCCAGACGGTCGCGCCGTGAGCGGCGGCCCGTGAGGTGGCTTCGGCGAAGCGACGGTTGACGTCGACGTAGCGCTCCCACCACTCCCGGTGGTAGATGGGTTTGACGATAACGTCGTGGTACAGCGGCCACAGGGTGGCGTTGGAGAACCCCTCGTAGTACTGCGCGACGTCGTCGGCGGACAGCCGTACCGGGTGCAGCCGCAGGTCCTCGGCCTCGATGGGCTCCTCGTCGGCGTCGACAATGCCCGGCCAGCCCACCCAGGCCCCGCGCCGGCGGCGCAGCAGCGGCTCTAACGCCGTGACCAGCCCGCCGGGGCTGCGCTTCCAGGTGGTGCTGCCGTCGGGCAGCCGCTCCATGTCGATGGGCAGCCGGTTGGCGACCACCACAAAGTCGGAATCCCCCGAGCGCTTTCCTCCCCGGGGAGCCACTTACGCCTCGTTTTTCGCCGGTCCAATACCGAGCATCGACAGGAAAATCCGGCATTCGTCGGCGTCGTTCGCATACGCCGCGACAACACGCCTGGCCTGGCGTGCGGTGCTGTCGGCCAACGGTTCCACATCGCCGATTTCGGCAGGATCAGTTTTAGAAGGCATGACATAACTGTATGCGAAAGTGTGTTTTGGGTCGCATCCGCTGCCGGGGCCAGCGGCGCGCGCGTTACGCGCGGGCCGTAATGTGTAAGCGTCCAACCAACCCAGGTGAGGTGGCGAAATGGCAGTCCACGACGATGTGGGCACCAGCGCGGTCGACGGAGAATCCGCTGAGCTGGTGACCTATGAAACGCTCGACGAGGGCCGCATTGCCCGGGTCTGGCTGAACCGGCCCGAGGCGCACAACGCGCAGAACCGCACCCTGCTGGTTCAGCTCGACGAGGCGTTCCTGCGTGCCGAGGCCGACGACGACGTGCGGGTGGTGATCCTGGCTGCGCGCGGTAAGAACTTTTCCGCCGGCCACGACCTGGGGTCGGAGGCGGCACTCGCCGAGCGCAAACCCGGGCCCGGTCAGCACCCGACGTTCCGCGGATACGGCGCTACGCGTGACCCGATCGCCGAGAAGACCTATTTGCAGGAATGGCACTTCTATTTCCAGAACACCTGCCGCTGGCGGGATCTGCGAAAGATCACCATCGCGCAGGTTCAGGGCAACGCGATCTCCGCGGGTTTGATGCTGATCTGGGCGTGCGATCTGATCGTCGCCGCCGACAACGCCAAGTTTTCCGACGTGGTCGGCGTCCGGATGGGTATGCCGGGCGTCGAATACTATGCGCACCCTTGGGAATTCGGTCCGCGCAAAGCCAAAGAGCTTCTGCTGACCGGTGATTCGCTGGACGCCGACGAGGCTTACCGGCTCGGCATGGTGTCCAAGGTGTTCCCGGCCGACCAGCTCGAGGACAAGACACTGGAGTTCGCCCGGCGCATCGCCGAGCGGCCCACGATGGCGGCGCTGCTGATCAAGGACTCCGTGAACGCCGCCTCCGACGCGATGGGGTTCACCGAGGCGCTGCGTCACGCGTTCCACGTCCACGAGCTCGGGCATGCGCACTGGGCGGCCCGCAACGAGAACCGGTACCCGATCGGGTTGCCGCCCGACGTCGAGGACTGGCGCACCGCCAAGCCGTCGAAGATCGCCCGCCGCGACGAGCCATAGTTTCTGGCGAGCAGACGCAGAATCGCACGATCCGGCGCTCGGACGTGCGATTCTGCGTCTGCTCGCGCAACCGAAGGAGCCAGTGTGGAGCTTTCGTTCGAAGACCGGACCTACCTGGTCACCGGCGGTGGCACCGGGATCGGCAAGGCGGTGGCCGCCGGCCTGGCAGCGGCCGGGGCGGCGGTCGTGATCGTCGCGCGCAATGCCGACCGGTTGGAGGCGGCCGCCAAGGAAATCGGCGGCGAGGTTCGCCCCGAGCCGGCCGACGTCACCGACGAAGACCAGGTCGCGCGGGTCGTCGACGCCGCCGCGGGCTGGCACGGCCGGCTGCACGGGGTGGTGCACTGCGCGGGCGGCTCGGAGACCATCGGGCCGATCACCCAGATCGACTCCGACGCCTGGCGGCGCACCGTCGACCTCAACGTCAACGGCACCATGTATGTGCTCAAACACGCTGCGCGGCAACTGGTTCGCGGTGGCGGTGGGTCGTTCGTCGGGATCTCCTCGATCGCGGCCAGCAACACCCACCGCTGGTTCGGCGCCTACGGGGTGACCAAATCGGCCGTCGACCACCTGATGAAGCTGGCCGCCGACGAGCTGGGCCCGTCGTGGGTGCGGGTCAACGGCATCCGCCCGGGCCTGATCCGCACCGACCTCGTCGCCGCGGTCACCGGCTCGCCCGAACTGTCCGAGGACTACCGGATCTGCACGCCGCTGCCGCGGGTCGGTGAGGTCGAGGACGTCGCCAACATGGCGATGTTCCTGCTCAGCGACGCCGCCGCCTGGATCACCGGACAGGTCATCAACGTCGACGGCGGACACATGCTGCGGCGTGGCCCCGACTTCACCGCGATGCTGGAGCCGGTGTTCGGCACCGACGGACTACGCGGAGTGGTCTGAGCTAGGCATTTGGGGCCGACCCGCTGCGCCCGGCTTCGCCGCGCTGGCGATCGCCCCGGCATCTCGGCCTGCCAGGGTGGCGATCGCCGACCAATCCTGGTGGCCACGGCCGTCGGCCAGGAGCGCGAGGAAACGGTCACGCAGCAGGCTGGCGACCGGCAACGGCACCGCCAGTTCTTCGGCGGCGGCGAGCACCAGCCGGACATCCTTGAGACCCAGCGTCGCGGCGAACCCCGCCGGCTCGAATTCGCCACGCGCGATCAGCCCGCCGTAGGTCTGGTATGCCGGCGCGCTGAACAGCGTCGAGGTCAGGATGTCGACGTAGTGCAGCGGATCGACCCCGGCCTTGCCAACCAGCGCGATGGCCTCGCCCAGTGACTCGATCACCGACGCGATCAGAAAGTTGCCGGACAGCTTGACCAGGTTGGCGGCTTCTGGTTGTTCGGACACCACAAAGGTTCGCTGACCGATCGCGTCGAACAACGGGGTCAGCCGCTCGAGCACCTCCGGGGCGCCGGCCGCAACCACGAAAAGCTTTGCGGCAGCGGCTGCTTCGGGCCGGCCGAACACCGGCGCGGCGACGTACTGCTGGCCGGCCTCGGTGTGCGCGGTGGTCAGACGTTGAGACAGTGCCACGCTGATGGTGCTCGACGAGACGTGCACGGCGTCGGGTGCCAGCGACGCGAGCACGCCTTCCTCGCCGAACACCACGTCGTCGACGGCGCCGTCGTCGGCCAGCATCGTGACCACTACTTCGCCGCGGCAAGCCTCGGCGACGGTGTCCGCGCGGGTAGCGCCCCGGTCGGTCAGCGCTTCGGCCTTGCCGGGGGAGCGGTTGTAGACGGTGACGTGATGGCCCGCATTGACGAGGTTGGCGGCCATACCGCGGCCCATGTTGCCCAGGCCGATGAATCCAATGTCCATGGCTTCCACCATGCCCGCTCAATGAGACGAGGTCTTGCCAGTTGCCGGATCGAACCGGAACCCTGGTCTTAACCCGCACTAGCGCTGGAGGATCCGATGGCTGCAACCTGGGACACAATCGATCGGTACGTCGTCATCTCGACGGACACCCACGCCGGGGCCGATCTCTACGACTACAAGCAGTATCTGCCGGCCCGGCTGCACGACGAGTTCGACGCGTGGGCCAAGACCTACGTCAGCCCGTTCGACGACTTGATCATCGCCACCGCCGCCCGCAACTGGGATCACGAGCTGCGGCTCTCCGAGATGGACGCCGACGGCGTGGCTGGTGAGGTGCTGCTGCCCAACACCGTGCCGCCGTTCTTCCCGACCACGCCCAACATCACGATCAGCCTGCCGCGCACCCGCGACGAATTCGAGAAGCGTTGGGCCGGCGTGCAGGCCCACAACCGCTGGCAGGTCGACTTCTGCTCGCTGGCCCCGGCGCGGCGCCGCGGGCTGATTCAAATCTTCCCCAACGACGTGGAGCTGGCCATGGAGGAGATCCGTTGGGGCGCCGAGCAAGAATGCTTCGGCGGTGTGCTGATTCCGCCGGTTTCACCGGGTGACCCGCAGGTCGCCCCGCTGTTTCACACCCGCTACGAACCGATCTGGGCGCTCTGCGCGGAGCTGGACCTGACCGTGGTGCAGCACGCGGGCGCCGGCAGTCCCGAGATGCCGATGGACCAGCCGGCATCCAACGCGGTGCTGATCACCGAGATGGCGATCTGGGCGAACCGCACGCTCGGCCACCTGATCCTCGCCGGGGTATTCGAACGCCATCCGACGCTGCGGTTCGTGCCGACCGAGCAGGGAACGCTCTGGGTCCAGCCGCAGCTGGCGGTGCTCGACGCCATGGTGCCCACCATGAAGTCGGAGGCACACAACCGCACCTACGGGATGTTCGGTGGGTCGTCGGTCGACGAGCTGACGCTGTCGCCCAGCGAATATGCCCAACGCAACGTTTATTTGGCCAGCGAGCTCGCGCCGTACGACTCCGCGATGATCGATTTCATGGGGGCGGACCACATCATGTGGGGCAGTGACTACCCGCACGAGGAGGGCTTCACCCCGCATTCGAAGCTGGCCATTCGCTGGGCCCTGCACGACAGGCCCGAGGATGACTGCCGAAAGATATTGGGCGGCAACGCAGGCCGGTTGTACCGCTTCGACCTGGATGCGCTGGCGTCCGTCGCCGCCAAGATCGGGCCCACGATCGACGAGGTGCGCACTCCGTTGGCAGACACCGGCTACCACGCCCCGGCGGCGTTCGGCTACCGACCGTTCGAAGGCGGCCTGGCGCTGAAGCGGCTGGCTCCGGCGCGCGGCTAGCGATTCACCGCCGGCTCTCTCGGGGGTGGATGAACACGCCCTCAGCCTCGACGGTTATGCCCTGTGCATCCGCAATGTGGCCGACGGCGAACGTTTTGACCCCATCCACACGGTCGATGCGTGCCTCTGCCCGCAGCTTGCCCAGCGGGGTTCCGCGCAGGTAGCGCAACGTAAGCGTGCCGGTATAGGCAGGTCTTCCCGGCTTGTGCGCGGTGGCGCCTAGGACATGGTCGAGGACCATCGCGCACACCCCGCCGTGTACGTGGCCGGGGGGACCTTCGTAGGCGGCGCCGAGAGAGAAGTCCGCCCGCACCAGGCCGTCGGCTCCGTGGTGAATCACCAGGGGAGGTGCGACAGGGTTGCGCAGACCGATGACGACGTTGCCCCATACCATCGGTTGACCATCGGTGGTCTGCATACCGAACGAGCCAGGAATCAGCGCCGCGCTCAATTCCTCAGTCGCGCAATCGATCTTCTCCTTCACCCTGGCGACGGTCGTTGCGTCGACTTGTGTCCGGATGGTGGCGTCGACGAGGCGCCGGACCGATTCGGCCAACGGCCCGTATACCGACTCCAGCCGCATGAGTTCCGACGTCACGAGACACAGCGTGCGCGGTGGGCGTGCACGCTGGCAATGTCGTCTCCCAACCAGTGGTAAGCAGCCGACCTCCTGCAGGGCCAAGTTGTTAACCTGGGCAAATGGAGGGCAGCGAGCAACGGGGTAAGCCAAACCTGGCACCAACCAGCTGGGCGCTGCTCGGCATGCTCTCCTACGAGTACGAGCTGTCTGGCTATGACATCCGAAAATGGATCGACTGGAGCATGCGCTTCTATTACGGCAGCCCGGCGTACAGCCAGATCTACTCCGAGCTCAAGAAGTTGGAGCAGCTGGGTTTGGTGACCTCTCGTGTCGAGAACACGACCGGCACGCGCAATCGCAGGCTGTACAAGATCACCGAAGCCGGGATGGACGCGGTAATCCGGTGGGCGAATGAGGCGCCGGTCGACCCGCCGACGTTGAAGCACGGCCCGTTGTTGCGGGTCACGATGGGACACCTCACCAGCCCGGAACGGCTGAAAGAGGTACTGCAGGAACACGTGGCTTATGCCGACGAGATGCACCGCAAGGCGGCCAAGGACGCACGGTGGGCCGGCGCGGATCCGTCCTGGGCATATGCGCGTGTCGCGTTGCAGTGGGCCGAGCGGTATTACGCCAACGAACGTGAACTCGCTCTGAAAATGATCAAAGAGCTTGACGAGGCCGAAGCCGCGTTCCCTCAGGCCGGCAAGGGCGGCCGGACCAAGATCCCTTGGCCCCCACCGGAATTCTGGTACGAGGTCGAAAAGCGGGCAAACGCCGACGATCCGGACTGATCACGCCGCGGCCGCGTCGTGGGCGGCTATGTAGCCGTATACCAATCCCTGGGCAATAGTTGCGCCCGCGCCGGGATAGCTGGCCCCGAACGCGTTGGCCGCGGTGTTGCCGATCGCGTAGAGGCCTTCGATGACGCTGCTGTCCTCGCGCAGCACGCGGGCACGGTCGTCGGCGCGCAGACCGCCGCAGGTGCCGAGGTCGCTGAGAACCATCTTGACCGCATAGAAGGGCCCACGGTCGAGGGCGCGCAGATTGGGGTTCGGTGCGATGGTGGGATCGCCGTAGTAGCGGTCGTAGGCGCTGCGGCCGCGGTGGAAGTCTGCGTCCAATCCGGCTCGTGCCATCTCGTTGAACCGCTGCACGGTGGCCGCGAACTGTGATTGGGGAACACCCATTTTGTCGGCGAGTTCGTCAAGGCTGTCCGAGCGATGGGCGACACCCGCCGCGTACCACGGCTGCGGAATCGGCATCCGTGGAAACAGCTCGCCCGCAAAGACATAACTGTTGCGGTACTGCTGGTCGAACACGATCCACATGGACTCGACCGGATTGCCCGAGCGTTCCCGATCCAGCAGCCGCTGCCCGAATGTCATGTAATCGGTTGCCTCGTTAATGAAGCGGGTGCCGTGCTGATCGACGATCAGTGAACCGGGCAGCGACCGTTCGGCCAGCATCACCATCGGTGCCGCCCCCGGCAGCGGTGCGACGGCCGGGAACCACCACGCCTGGTCCATCAGATCGGTTGCGGCGCCGAGGTCTTGCGCGATACGGATGGCGTCGCCGGTGTTGGACTCGGCGCCCAGGCTCATATGCTCGCCCAAAGACTCGGACTGGAACTTCCAGCGCATGGTCATGGCGTGGTCGAACCCGCCGGCGGCCAACACCACGCCCCGCCGCGCGGTGACGGCAACTTCACGCCCGTCGTGCCCTACCACTGCGCCGGTGACCCGAGCGCCATCCGTGGTCAAGCGATGCAGTGCGGTGTCGGTCCATATCGGGACTCCCGCACGTAGCACACCGGCGAACAGTCCGGCGGTAAGCGCCTGCCCGCCCGCGACGTAACGTCGGCCAAGCAGCAGTCCGCCCACCCCTTGACCGAGCCGTTTGAGGATGGTCGGCATGCCTTTGCGCGGGACCCGGGCCATCAGGTTCATCCACCGGTAGTCGGCCCCGGTGGTGGGCATGGGGATCTTGACCTCCAGTACCCCGGGCCTCAGCCGGTTCCCATACTCACCGAGGATCGCGGAGTTCAACGGGCGGCATTCGCAGGTGCGGCCGACGGCGGTTCCGCCGGGCGCCTCGGGGTGGTAGTCCGAATAGTCCTTGGCCCACATGAACTGCATCGGTGTGGTGCGCCGGAGCATTTCGACGGTCGCGGTCACGTGCCGCAAGAAGCCGGCCGACCGCTCGGGCGGCGCGGTGCCCGCAACCACCGACCGCAGATAGGTCTCGGCGCGTTCCACGGTGTCGGCGCCGACGTCCAGTACTGGACTCGCCGGAAACCACAACGCACCGCCGGAGCGGGCCGTCGAGCCCCCGACATGGCACGACTTCTCCACGATCAATACGTTCAATCCGCATTCGTGCGCCGCCAGCGCGGCCGCCATCCCGGTCCCCGAGCCGACGACCAAGAGGTCGACCGTCAGGTCGCGGACCGGCGAACCGGCGGGGATGGTGCTCGACACGAAACGAGATTAGGTCGCCGAATCGGCGCCGTGACGCGCTTTCCCTGCCAGTGGGACAACCGCCGAGACCCGTCCCGAGACGATCGCGGTTCGGTCGTCGCAACCACACATTGTCATGCCGGCTGGAAGGTGCTGATCGGAGCGTCCTCCGGATAGCTCGCCGGACCGCCGAGGTCATAGGCCGCGTTGAGCGTGCGGATGAACTCCGGGTCGTGCAGGGGATCGTCCGGCATCGCAAGCTTGATGCCCTGTGCGTTGATGTCCTTGACCAACGTGTCGATTGCCTGCTCGATGGTCAGGTCGTGGGAGCCTTCCATGTTCTTCTTCAGTTCGTCGTAGTCGGAGAAGACCTCGGCCGACCAGTGCACCAGGAAGCGCAGCTCGTCGGTGTGGTGGCGGGAGATCACATTGCCGCCGTTCTTCAGCAGCCACCAGTCGCGGTCGGCGGGATCACCGGTGAACACGGTGTCGAAGGTCAGCCCGGCCGGTATCTGTTGTTCCAGTGGACCATTGGCTTCCCCGCGGTGCACCATCATCTCGTTTTGCACCACCACACCCCGGTTGTAGACGGGTGGCAGCACTCGCTGCGGCGGCTTGAGCGGTCCATCCGGCCAATACGTGAAGCCGCTGTCCGGGTCGAGGGAAAACCACGTGATCACCTGGGCCATCTTGATCAGGTAATCCTGAAATAACCCGGACTTGCCCATGACGCTCGTCAGCCAGGTGGGTGCGTTCTCGTGGCGCACCCCGCGGAAGCTCGGCGAATCCAGGTGTCCCGGATCGCGATTGGCGCACGGGCCGTTGATGTTGAACAGCATCATCTGCGGCTTGGCGTATTCGGCTTTCCAGTAGGCCTTGGCCATCTCCACGAAGCGCGCGTTGTAAAAGCAGTCGTGCAGCTGTGGGTACAACACCGCGCCGTAGTTCGCCAGGTAGCCGCGGAAGGTCGGGGTCAAAAACAGGTCCAGTGACGGCTCAAACCCTTCGGGAAACGCACCGCTCATGGTGGCGATCAGCTCTTCGGCCGAGGCGAAATGGTGCGCGATGATCAGCTTCCAAGGTCCGTTGTTGCGCACAACATCCAGCAGTCGTTCCCGCTGATCGTCCGTGTAGACGTCGTGGATCTCCTGGGGAGGTGATGCGGGCCGCAACACGTCGGACAGCTCTATGCGCCGCTGATCGGTAAGCATCGGATCTCCTCTGGTTGTCGCTGGTCTCGATTTTGCGGTTGTCATCGGTGCGGCAGCGCATCGGTGTCCGGTGACCGGGACGCCAAAGCTCAGAACGGCAATGGGTGAGCGAATTTCGCGCGCAGCAGGGCGCCGACTTCTGCGATGGCCAACCGGCCGCGCGCGGTCGCATCGGCGCGCATCAGAAACCCGTGGTACATACCCGGGTAGCGGGTCATGGTCACCTGTACTCGGGCCTCGCGCAGCCGATTTGCGTAGCGCTCGCCCCAGTCGCGGATCGGATCGCATTCGGCGGTGACGATGATCGCGGGAGGCAGGCCGGAAAGATCGGTGGCGTATGCAGGTACCCGATACGCGTCGCGTGAGCTAACAGCCCCGCTATCGGCGAGCTCGTGCATGTAAATGATGTCGTCGATAGACAGCATCGGTGCATCGGCCAGCGCCGTGATCGACGGTGCATCCATGTCGCGGTCCAGCCCCGGATAGAGCAGCACCTGGCAAAGGATTGGCGGGCCGCCCCGGTCGCGGGCTGCGAGCGCCACTGCGGCCGCCAACGAGCCGCCGGCACTGTCGCCAACCACCGCAAGCCGAGACGGATCAGCGCCGAGCAGGTCGGCATTGCGCGCCACCCAGGCGGTCGCGCTGCAGGCGTCATCGAATTGCGCGGGCGGCGGATTCTCCGGGGCGAGCCGGTAATCGACGGCCACCACCGTCGCGCCGCTCTCGGCCGCCAGCATCCGGGCCAGCGGCTCGAAAGAGCGATTGGAGCCGAGAACCATTCCGCCGCCGTGGAAATACACCAGCACCGCCCTGGCAGCGCGAGTTGGGCGGTAGATGCGCACGGGAATTGGCCCTGCGGGGCCGGGTGCCGTCCTGTCTGCCACGGTGGCCATCTCCGGCATCGCGTCGGGTAGGGGCGCCGACTCGATGGCCTCACGAATGGCGGCCAGGCCGCGCTGTCGCATTGGCGGAATGTCACCGAATGACGCGACGCGAGTGGCGGCGTCGGGATCCAGCCTCACCGGCGCGCGGGGTCGAATCGGCGGCCCCTCGGCACGGGAGGACGCTGCGAGACAAGGGTTTCGGCGCGGTCGGCCATCGCCGCGCCGACGTACTCGGGCTGCGTGAGCAAGTAGAAGCGCCCTTCGGCGGCCTGATCGAATATCGCTTCGGCGGCGGTGAGGGCATCCATCGCCCCGGCCTTGATCTCGAGCATCGCCGAGCGCTGAGACTCGGCCGCGGCGACGTCGCCGTCATTCACCCCGCCGCCGGACTCGAAGATGTTGGATGCCACCGCACCTGGCAGCACCGCCTGTACGTGGATGTGGTGGTCGTGTCCGGCCAGCTGCACCTCTAAGCGCAGGCATTCGGTGAGCGCGAGCACCGCGTGTTTGCTCATGATGTACGGCGTCTGCAGCGGCACAGTCGCCACGCCGCCAATCGAGGACACGTTCCACACCCACGCAGGTTCCGGCGAGTGCAGCATCTTCGGCAGAAACGCGCGTACCCCGTGAAAGACACCGCTGATGTTGATGTCGACGACGCGCTTCCAGTTGTCCACGGGGGTATCCCACAGGTAACCGAATTGCTCGACGCCGGCGTTGTTTACCAAGAGCCGCACCGGTCCGACGTCGCGATATGTGCGCTCGGCCAGCCGCTGCATCGCTTCCGGAACGCGCACATCGCACACCGCGTCGACCGCGGTCGCACCTTGCGCGCCCAGTTCCTCGCGCAACGCCGCGACGGCCTCGGCGTCGATGTCGGCGAGCACGACCGTCATGCCCAGCCTCGCGGCATATCGGGCCAGCCCCGCCCCGATCCCTGCGCCGGCGCCGGTGATGACGGCCACGCCGCCCCCGAACATGTTGCGCACGGTCACAATCAGGTGCTTGCGGCAGTGCTGTCGACGGACAGCGCGGAAAGCAGCACAGAGTCCCGGGTGTCGAGCACGACCTCCATTTTGGTGAACTGCAGGCCGGCCCCTGCGCGTCGCACTGTGGCGTCGACGACGGCCGTGGAGTTGACGAATGGGACGGAGTTGGCGATGTGGGATACCAAGAGGTAAAAGCGGACACCGGTGGACTCGCCGTCGCTTCCCGTGCGAAAGACGTTGACGGCGTGGTGGCGCAACGGGTATGGGCTGGCCTGGCGATGCTCGACCAGCCACGCAAGTGCTTCGTCGCGCCCACGGACGTCGGCGGTCAGCAGCTCCTCGAACGGACTAGTGCCGGTGTCGCTGCGACTGACGTAATGGACGTCGTCGGCGTATCGCACCGCCAGCTCGTCGTAGTGCGCCTCGTCGTAGTGGAACCAGAACTCGGCCATGAATTCCTGTAGCTCGGCCAGCGAGATGTCGTTGCTCACGATCCTGCAGTCAAGCAGCCGTTCGGCGTGCCGGCACCGCCGATGACCGGTCAGCGGGAGCAGAAACGCGTCCCGCTCAGTAGACACGTCGGGCGCTGTGGGACCCGCCTGAGCCGATACTGGCGTCGTCATGCTTACCCAGACCGTGGCCGCCGAGCTGCGCGCCAATCTCGAGCAGGCCGACCCTGGCGTGTTGGTGGCCGTGTTGGCGCAACTGAGCGGTGATCCCGCCGTAGTCGACAAGTTCGGGCCGGCGATCTCACACGTGCCTGATCCGCCCGAGCAGGCCGGTGTCACCGACCCCGAGACCGCCGCCGCCATTGTCGACGCGCTGCTGGACATCCTGACCGGCGCGTCGGAACCCGTCCGCGCCGTCGCCGCCGACGACCCGGTCCTGTTCACCCGGATCGCGCCCATCGCGCTGGGCGTAGCCCTCGACGATCGAAACGTGCCAATGCTGCTGGAGCAGGGCGGTTTTCAGAAACCGCGCCCGGTACTACCGCGCACCGCATCTGTCCCGTCTACGACGAAGATCGCCATCGTCGGATGTGGGATGGCCGGGATCGCCGCCGCCATCGCGGCCGCCGACGCCGGCATCGCCTACGAGATATACGAACGCAATCCCGAGGTCGGCGGCACCTGGCTGACCACCACCTATCCGGGCATCGGGGTGGACACGCCGTCTACCTATTACTCGCTGTCGCACGAACTCAACCCCGACTGGTCCAGCTATTACCCGATGGGATGGGAATACCAGTCGTACTTGCAGGCGGTAGCCGACAAGTACAAAATCCGCGACCACACCCGGTTCAAGACCGAGGTTGAGGCGCTCTGGTGGGACGACGAGAACCAGCGCTGGCAGATTCGTGCCCGCTCGGCCGACGGGACGCCCACCGTCAGCCACGCGCACGTGGTCATCACCGCGACCGGATACCTCAACAGGCCGCGCCTCCCTGACCTCGAAGGCCGAGAGACGTTCGCCGGCATCAGCATTCATTCAGCGCAGTGGGATCGCGAACTCGACTTGACCGGCAAACGGGTCGCTGTCATCGGGGCGGGCTGCACGGCGGTGCAGATCGTCGACGCTGTCGCCGACGACGTCGAGCACCTCACCGTGTTCCAGCGCCAGCCGCACTGGGTGGCGCCACGGCGGCGGCAGTCGGACGACGTGCCCGACTACCACCGGTGGTTGGCCCGGCACGTGCCGTACTACGCGAATTGGATTCGGCTGAAGTCCTATTGGTCGACTGCGGACAACAACTACCCGGTCATCCAGGTGGATCCCGAGTGGGCGGCGTCGCACCTGTCGATTTCGCCGGCCAACGATGTACTACTCAACTACTGCCTCGACTACATCAACCGCACCTTCGGTGCGGGCAGCGAACTGGCGAAGAAGGTCACCCCGGACTTCGCCCCGTACGGCAAGCGCATCATCCGCGATCCCGGCGGCTACTACGCGGCGCTCACCCGTCCCCATGTCGACGTCGAAGCAAGCGAGCCGGCGCGGGTCACGCCTAACGGCATCGTGACAGAGGACGGGCACGAGATCGCTCTGGACGTAATCATCTACGCCACAGGCTATTACCTCGACTTTCTGTCGACGATCGATATTCGTGGACGCGAGGGTCGAACTTTGCAAGACGAGTGGGCGGGCACTCCCCGCAGCTATCGCGGCGGCACCGTGCCCGGATTCCCGAATTTGTTCGTCACCTCGCATCCCAACGGCAGCCCGGGCCACGGCGGCGGTCACAACTTCGGCGTCGAGGTGGCCGTGCACTACATCATGGAGTGCCTGCAATTGATGGCGCTGCGGGGAGCACGGTCAATGGAACCCACGCGCGAGGCGTACGACGAGTACGTCGCGCGCCTCGACGATGTGATGGAAAACCTTGTCTGGCGGCACACCCCGACAGCGCACACGTACTATCGCGTGCCCTCCGGCCGCGTGGTGGTGGCCAATCCGCTACGGATGATCGACTGGTGGGAGGAACACCGCGCGCCCGTCGAGGAGCACTTCCACCTACGATGACGCACTTGCTTTCGGGCAGAACGGCTCTGGTCACCGGCAGCAGCCGCGGTATCGGCCGTGCGATTGCACAACGGCTCGCGGCCGAGGGCGCCACCGTGGTGGTGACTGCGCGATCCTATGGACCGTCGTCGTCGGCGCGGGCAGGTAGGTCCGCCGTGCTGCCCGGGACGATCAGTGAGACCGTCGAGCTGATCCAGCGGGCCGGAGGCGTTGCGCTCGGCATCGCCGCCGATCTCGAAGACGGCTTACGGCGCGAGCGGTTGATCGATGAGGTGCTCGCCCGCACCGGGAGACTCGACATCTTGGTCAACAACGCCGGATACGCCGATTACTCGCTCGTGGAAGACATGAGTCTGGAAACCTTCGACCGCACGGTGGAGCACTATCTGAAGACACCGTTCGTGCTGACGAAAGCCGCGGTGCCGCACATGCGTTCACAGGGAGCGGGCTGGATCGTCAACATCGGCTCCGTGACCGGCGTGCCGCCGATTCGGCCGTATCGCGACTACAACAAGACCGCCGGTGACGTGGTCTACGCATCGATGAAGGCGGCGTTGCACCGCTTCACGCAAGGGGTGGCCGCCGAGTTGCTCGACGCGAACATCGCCGTCAACTGTGTCGGCCCGTCAACCGCGGTCCGCACTCCCGGTGCCGCACAGTTAATTCCGGACGGATTTCCGACCGAACCTGTCGAGTACCTGGCCGAAACCGTACTGGCGATGTGTCACCGGCCCGCAGTGGAGCGCACCGGGCTGGTGGCGTTCAGTCTGCACTACTCCTGGTCTCAGGGATTGCCAGTGCACAGCCTGGACGGCAAGACATTGTTGCCTCCTGCGGAACCACCGGTAACCGCCAACCCAAATATCGCGCCCGCAGGCTTGTAGTGCTCAGCCGAGCACCGCGCGGTCGGCCCGACAGAAGCTGTGGCAGACACGATCCCGCACGATCACATCGGGGCATTCCGGGTCGAACCAGCGATCCACATGACCCCAATGAATCGGATGCACGAGATACGGGCCCATCAATCCGTCGACGTCGGTAAATTCCTGTTCGAACACATGAGTCCAAGTCGAGTCGCCAGTGGCCTTTTCAACGCGGCTCAGCTGCCAGGCGGTGATGGTGCGGACGTAGCGGGGCATCAGCCGCAGGTCGTCCTCGAAGCGGGCGACGGTGGCATCGTCGGTACCGGGCGCCACCCGCAACAACAGCGTGCGGTAGACGGTGCCCGGGCCGAGCGACCAATCGGTTCGGACGGGATGACCCGTATAGCTGGCCCCGTTGACCCGAGTGACCGCCGGATCGTGCAGTACATCGGTGAATTCACCTGCGATGCGGACCCATTCGCTTCGGTCGGCCAACCGCAGATGCATCAGGATGTCGCCGCCGTTGCGGCTGCCGGGCAGCGTCGGTTCCACCAGCAGACCTTCGGCGCCGACCTTCGTGGCCGCGTCGCGCAGCGCGGCTAACAAACGGTCGCGGCTATGCTCTGCTACGTCGATCAGGTTGACGATGCTAAACATCGCAAAGTCCGTCCACGTCCCGGGCATCCGAAGCGACGCTGCGGGTGCGCTCGACGAGCAGGCCGGAGATATCGGCCCACCACTGTCCAACGTCGCGATCCGACCGCGCCCGCCACGTCATCTCCCACCACGCCCGCGGGTTCGGCAGCGACCAGATGATCGTGACCGTGTTGGTCTGGTCGGCAAACCAGATCGGCGGGCTGACCAACACCTGTTGCAACGTCATTCCCCGCTCACGCGCCCGCGGCGCGTAGCCGGAAAGGTAAGTGTCAACGAATTTTCTGGCGCAGCCGGGACGAGTGACCACCCGGTCGACGATGTACACCCGACCGTCCGCCATTAGGCCGCGCCTACGGCCGTCGACCGACATGGGAGCCGGCGCGCCTCATGGCGCCGCTCCTCCTCATCGCTTCGCTCTGCATCGTCGCCGGCGCGCCTCATGCGTACTGCAGGACCCGTTCGCGCGGCGCCGGCCCCACCCGCAACGGGCGTACCTGCTGCAGCGTCGGCGCCACCCGCTGCGAACCGTCTTCCACGTTGCGCCAGATAGCCATTGCCGCCATCCGCACCGGCGCGGCCATCCGCTGATCGAACATCACCCGGCTCATCGGCCCGCATATCGACACCGCTGCGATGGCCTCACCGGGATCGCCGATCGGCGCTGCGACACAGCCGAATCCGGGCAGAGACTCTTCTCGGTCGAACGCCACCCCGCGGGCGCGAACCTTGGCCAATTCGGCGGTCAGCTGCGCCGAACTGCCGATCGAGTACCTGGTTTTGCGGTTGCCGAGATCGGCGGCGTCCGCGCTGTCGTTGTACGCCAGGATCGCTTTGCCTATTGCTGTGCAGTGCGCCGGCTGACGTCCGCCGACACGGCTGGGGATCGCGGCGGTCATCCGGTCGCCGATCTTCTCCAGGTAGACGACGTCGGCGCCGTCCAGGACGGCCAAATGGACCACCAGCCCCGTGACGCGATGCAGGTCATGCAGCAGCGAGACTGCCGCGCGGTGCAGCCGGTCCTGGTGCACGGCCAGCGATCCGAGTTCCACCAGCCGCATGCCGAGTTCGTAGTCGCGACCGCTTCGCCGCAGCCAACGCAGTTGCACCAGCCGCTCCAGCATCCGGTGCGCTGACGAGCGCGGCAGACCGGTGCGGCGCACGATCTGGGCCAGATTCAGCCGGCCCGGGCCGTCAAAAGCATCCAGTACCAACGACACCCGATCGATGACGGCACTGGGAGTGGTGGGTTCCAGGGTCACGCTCACAACGCCTCCTCGCGCAGCAGCATATGACTAATAGAAATATGTCTGTTTGTACCACACTGGTGTGGTCGCTGTCACACTGGCGGCCAAGATCGACTCGGCAGATGCTGGCGACCTCGAGGGATGTGGACGGGTTCAGTCCTTGGCGGCGGCTCGGCCGGCGCGGCGCCCGTAGAAACTGCCGTCGCCGAGCGAGATCCCGCTGGCGTAACCCCATGCCGCCAGGCCCGCGGTGCAGCGGCCCGCCGCGTACAGACCGGGGATCGGCTCGCCGCTGACGTGCAGCACCTCGGAATCAAGCGTGGTCTTCAGGCCGCCCAGCGTGAAGCCGCCGGTGCTCTCGCGCAGATCGATCGCGCCCACCGGAGATCCGATGGGCCGCAACCACTCCGCCTTCTTGTGCAGCAGCGGATCCTCGCCGCGCGCGGCGCCGTCGTTGTAGGCGGCGACGGTTGCCTGCAGTGAGCCGGGCGCGAGGCCGATGTCGTTTTCGAGCTCGGCGACGGTTTCGCACACCCAGGTGGGCTGGCGGAGCATCAGTTTCGGGGATAGCGACGCCATGGCCTCGTTCTGCCCCGCCTCGTCGATGACGAGGTATGCGGTGTTGTCCTGCTGGTAGAGCGTGAGTTGTCCGATGCGGCCCGGATAGGTGTCCTCGGCGACGTAGCGTTGACCGCGGCCGTTGACCAGGATGCCGCGCACCAGTTGCTGCGGGTCGATGAAGATCGCCACCTCGGTGGCGTCCATGTGGGCCAGATCTGCGCCCAGCGCCTGCGCCATCCGGATGGCCTGGCCGTCGTGCTGCTCGATCGACGCGGCCGGGCGCCCGGCGATCCGCGGCGCGTACTGAGCAACCATCGCGTCGTTGTAGGCGAAGCTGCCCGTCGCGAGCACCACGCCGCGGCGCGCACGGATGGCCACCTCGTTGCCGTACTGGCGGGCGCACAGTCCCACGACTCGGCCGTCGGATTCGACGACCAGCCGTTGCACCCGCACGTCGTAGAGCGCTCGAGCGCCCGCCGCGGTGGCGGTTTCCACGAGCGGCTTCATCAGCATGTAGCCGGCGCTGGCTTCGCCCTGTTTCTTGTTGGACATCTGCGGGACGTGGCCGCGGGGCGCGGGAGTGGCAATGGTGTTGAACGGATACGAGTTCTCGCCGCCGCTGTACATCAGCCCCTGGTCGGCCATCGGCTCCCAGCCGGGCTCGGAAAAGAACTCCGCCTTGAACGGCACGCCGCAGTCGACGAGCCAGTTGAAGTGATCGACGCTGCCGGCGCAGTAGTCGGCGATGCGGCTCTCGTCGGCGCCCGGTCCCATCGCGACGTTCAGGAACGCAGCCATGTTGTCGACGGAATCGGTGAAGCCGCAAGCCTTTTGCAGCGGTGTGCCGCCGCCGAGATAGATGAACCCGCCGGCCATGGCCGCCGCCCCGCCCCACGATCCGGTGCGCTCGACCACCAGCACGTCGGCGCCCGACCTGGCCGCCTCGACCGCGGCGGCCGCGCCGGCCACGCCGTATCCGGCGACGACGACGTCGGCCGCGTGGTCCCAGGTGCCGATCGACGAGGCCGGGACGGGATGGACGTCGGCGTCGGGTGTCATAGGCGCATTGCCGCGGGCATCTCGCCGACCCACTGGTGGCCCCAATAGCTGTCGGCGGTGATTTCCTCTGCGGTGTAATACGTTTCGTCGACGCGCATGCCGTCGGTGCCGAACTCGATGTCCCAGTCACCGGGGGCGCGCACGTAGAACGACACCATCTTGTCGTTGGTGTGGCGGCCCAGCGTCGACGACAACTGGAACCCCTCGGCGTTGACGCGATCCAGCGCCTGACCCACCGCGTCGAGGCTGTCGACCTCGACCATGATGTGCACCAGGCGCGGGTCGCGCTGATGGGCGGCGGGGACGATGGCCAGGCTGTGGTGTCGGGCGTTGATGCCGAGGAAGCGCACCCGCACCGGACCGAACTCCTTGGGCAACGGCACCCGGAACGCGCCGCGGGAACGGAAACCCAATACCTCGGTGTAGAAGTCGAACAGTGCGTTGGGATCGGTGGCCGGGACCACCACATGGCCCATGCCCTGATCGCCGGTGACGAACTTCGCGCCGAACGGGGTGACGACCGGGCTGTGGTCCAGCACCGCACCGTGGAACACCTCGAGGGTGGTGCCGGCGGGATCCTCGAAGGTGATCACTTCCTCCACCCGGCGCGCCTCGGCCTCGTCGGTGGACAGTTGCTTGAACGGCACCCCCGCGCCGTCGAGAGCGGCTTTGACCCCCTGCAGTGCCGGGTGGTCGCGCACTTCCCAGCCGATCGTGAGCACCCGGTCGGTTTCGCCGGGCACCACGATCAGCCGCGCCGCGCGTTCGTCCATCCGCAGATACAGCGCCGACGGGTCAGGTCCCTTGCCCTCGGCGAAGCCCAGCACGCCGAAGGCGAAATGCCGCCACCGTTCGATGTCGCTAGTCGAGATGGTAACGTATCCAAGGCTTTTCAAGTCGGTCACGGCTACTCCTAGATCAAAGCCCGCAGCGGACCCTCGGGTGGATCGATGCCCAGCGAACTCAGCGCCGACGCGTGGAAGACGGTCCCCGGCACATGGATGGCGTGCAGATGGCCGACGTGCACGTCGCGCCAGTAGCGCTGCAGCGGCTTGTCCATCCGCGCCGCATTGCCGCCGGAGCGGGCGAAGATCTCGTCGACCGCCGACACCGCGCGCCACGCAGCGCGGATCTGGGTGCGCCGGCCCGCGGCACGGTCCGCGAACGACACCTCTTTGCCGGACGCGACGATGTCGTAGATGCGGTCCACGTTGGCCAGCAGCTCCTGGCGGGCGGCGTTGATGTCGGCCGCGGCCTCGCCGATCGCATACATGACATACGGATCGTCTTTGATCGCGGTTCCGGTCGCGCCGACACGCTCGCGTTGGTAGTCCAGGTGGGCGGCCAGTGCCCCTTCGGCGATGCCGACGACCGCGGCCGTGATGCCCAGCGGGAACATCGTCGACCACGGCATCAGGTAGAGCGGCTCGGTCATCCCGGCCTCCCGCTGGGCGGTGCCGTCCATCACCTTGGTCGCGTCCATGGTGCGGTAGGCCGGGACGAACGCATCGGAGACGATGACGTCCTTGGACCCGGTTCCGCGCAGCCCCACCACATTCCACGAGTCCTCGACGATCTGGTAGTCCTTGCGGGGCAAGATCATGTGCAGCATCTGCGGCGGCATCAGCGGCACACCCTTTTCGTCGCCGAGCATCGCGCCCAGGATGATCCAGTCGCAATGGTCGGTGCCGGAGCTGAACTGCCAGCGGCCGTTGAAGATATAACCGCCGTCGACCGGCTTGGCCACGCCCTGCGGCGCGTACGGAGAGGCCATCCAGGTGTCGACGTCGTCGGCCCAGATCTCGGCGGGCACTTTGGGGTCGGCGTACGCCAACTGGTAAGGGTGGACGCCCACCACGCCGACGATCCACCCGGCCGCGGGGTCTAGCGCCGCGGTGGCCATCACCGTCTCAGCGAACTGGCGGGGATGGGCCTCGAATCCTCGGTACTGCTTGGTTTGCAGCAGCCGGATCAGGCCGGCCCCTTTCATCAGCTTGACCGTGTCGTCGGTGAGCCGGCCGATCCTCTCGGCTTCCGCGGCCTGTTCGCGTAACTGGTCGGCGATGTCCATCACCCGGTCGATTACCCGCTCGCTCATGCTGTCGTCCTTATGTAGTCGGATGCCAGAGATGGTCTCCTGTCGCCGATGATGACAGCTTTGGCGATCCCGCTCAGCGGAACTGATGCTCCACGGGCCTTCGCCGTTTTTTATCGTGCGTGGTCATAGGGTTTACCAGCCAGGAGATCACCATGCTCGACGTCCGAAAACGAGCGGCCGCCACACGCAGGGTTGCGATCGGCGGCTACAAGGCCGGCCCCGACCAGGGCCCGCTGATGACCGGCATGTTCGTCGACGACGGCGATACGGTCAATCTCTGCGGGCTGTGCCATCCCCGCATCGAAGTGGAGTTGGCTTTCGTCTTGGGTGACGACCTACCCGGTCAAGCCTGCACAGAACTCGACGTGCTCGATGCGACCGAATATGTGGTGCCATCGATCGAATTGATCACCGATGCGATCGCCGACAACGCATCCTCGGCGCGGGTGGTACTGGGGTCGCAGCCCTGCTCGCCGCTGGCCGTGGATCTGGCGGACCTGGGCGCCGTACTTTCCTCCGGCTACAGCGAGGTCGTGGTCACGCGCGGCAATACCGGTGCGGTACTTGGCAACCCGCTGACAGCAGTAGCTCGCCTGGCCCGCCACGTCGCGCAGTTCGGGGTGCGACTCCAAGCCGGTCACACGATCTTGCCCGGATCGTGCACCCGGGCTGTCGACGTATCCGCCGGTGACCGGTACAGGGCCGAATTCGCCGGTGTGGGCGGCGTTTCGGTCGAGTTTTGCTGAGCTGGTTCGGCTGTTAGTTCTCGAGGATCTCGAAGCCCTTGTAGCCGGCGGCGGCCACGTCGGCGATGATCTGGCCGTACACCCCGAAGCCCCCGACGAAGGGCATGAACACTCGCGGCTTGCCCGCAATGTTGGCACCCATGTACCACGAGTTCGCTTGCGGCATCAGGGTTTCTTCCGCCCGTCGCGCGCACTCACTGCCCCATTCGGCTGCCGCGTCGCGGCGTGCCTCGAGCCCGACGGCGTCGTGAGTCGCCAGGTATCCGATCGCGTCGGCGACCCAGTTCACGTGTAGCTCCGAGTGCAGCGCCATGTTGGCTAGCACCGAGGGGCTGCCGGGCCCGGTCATGTTGAACAGGTTCGGGAAACCCGGCACGGCCAGGCCGAGGTACGTCACCGGACCCTCGGCCCAGGCGTGTTTGAGTGTCTCGCCGCCCCGGCCGACGATGCTCACCTTGTCGAGCGACCCGGTCATCGCGTCGAACCCGGTCGCGAAGACCAGTGCATCCAGTTCGTAGTGGGCGTCGCAGGTGTGTACGCCTGCCGCGTCGATCCGCTCGATCGGCGTGGCGCGCAGGTTCACCAGGCTCACGTTGTCGCGGTTGAAGGTCTGGTAGTAGTTGTCGTCGGTGCAGATCCGTTTGGTGCCGATCGGGTGGTCGTTGGGAATCAACAGCTCGGCGGTCTTCGGGTCGTCGATCACCGCGCGCACTTTTTCTTCCCAGAACTTTCGCGCGGTCTCGTTGGCCTCGATGGTCACCATCTGGTCGGCGAATGTCTTGGAAAACAGCACGCCGCCGAGCTCCCACCGTCGTTGGTACGCCTCCCGGAGTTCCTCGGGAGAGGCCTCGACCGCCAACTTCGGATGTGGTTGATGAGGTGAGCCGCCGCCGCTGGCCATCGACAGTCGCCGACGCTCGGCGTAGCCGGCCTTCTGCGCCCGCCGAGTGGCGTCGTCGAGCGGCACGTTGCCGGCCGGGACGCTGTAGTTCGCGGTCCGCTGGAACACGACCAGCTGCGCGGCCTGTTGGGCGATGCACGGAATCGCTTGAATGCCAGAGGATCCGGTGCCGATCACGCCCACCCGTTTGCCGGTGAAATCCACACCCTCGTGCGGCCAGCGCGCGGTGTGGTACACCTCGCCGGCGAACGACTCCAGTCCCTCGATCGCCGGGATGTTCGCTGTGGACAGCGGACCGACGGCCAGCACGCAGAACCGGGCGGACACCACATCGCCGGCGTCCGTGTGAACGTTCCATCGCAGCGCGGCCTCGTCGAGGACCATGTCGGTGACCCGGGTGTTGAACTTGATGTGGCGTCTCAGGTCGAACCGGTCGGCGACGTGGTTGAGGTAGGACAGGATTTCGGGCTGGGTTGCGTATTTTTCGCTCCAGTTCCAGTCCTGTTGCAGATCGTCGTCGAAGGAGTACGAGTAGTCCACGCTCTCGACGTCGCAGCGCGCGCCCGGATAGCGGTTCCAGTACCACACACCCCCTACGCCGTCGGCCGCTTCGAACGCCTGCACCGACAGGCCGTCGCGGTGGAACCGGTGCACGGCATAGAGGCCCGCGAATCCGGCGCCGACCACCACCGCGTCGACAGTCTGGGTCATGCGCAGTGACGGTACGAGCCGCACGGCTGCCCTGACAGCGATTGTCTCGCTGGGCGGGAAAAGCGGGTCGGCACCTGTCCGGATGTGGTTGTGTGCACGAGACCCCCTCAACGAGTCCGGGAGTTGTGGATGTGAAGTCAGACCGGTTGGCCTCTGTGACCGCCATCGTCACCGGCGGTTCGCGCGGTCTCGGGGCGGCGTTCGCCCGCCACATCGTCTCGCACGGAGGCAAAGTGGTGGTCGCCGATCTGCTCGACGACGAGGGCGCGCGGCTGGTCGACGAGCTCGGCGTGTCCGCCCGCTATGTGCATCTCGATGTCACCGACGCCGCGCAGTGGGCGTCGGCGGTCGCGTTCACGGTCGCCGAATTCGGTGCGCTCACCGGCCTGGTGAACAACGCCGGAGTGGCGACCGGCCAGTTCGTCGAGCACGAACCCGTCGAGCACTTCCGCAGCGTGCTGGAGGTCAACCTGGTGGGGGTGTTCAACGGGATACAGGCCGTGATCGCACCGATGCGGGCGGCCGGCGGCGGTTCGATCGTCAACATCTCGTCGTCGGCCGGGCTGTTCGGGCTCGCCCTCACTGCGGGATACGGCGCCTCGAAGTGGGGTGTGCGAGGGCTGACCAAGATCGCCGCGGTGGAACTCGGCACCGACCGGATCAGGGTCAACTCGGTGCACCCCGGCATGACCTATACCCCGATGACGGCGCAGGTGGGCATCCAGCCGGGTGAGGGCAACTATCCGAACACCCCGTTGGCGCGCGTCGGTATGCCCGACGAAATTGCCGGGGCGGTGGGATATTTGCTGTCTGACGAGGCCACCTATGTCACCGGCGCGGAGATCGCCGTCGACGGTGGCTGGACCGCGGGTCCCACCGTGAAATATGTTATGGGACAGTGATTTCGACCGACGGGAGTTGAGATGAAGCGCCTGGACCGCCACCGGATCCTGGTGACCGGCGCCGCGTCGGGGATCGGCCGGGCCACCGCGCTGCGACTGCTGGACGAGGGTGCCGCGGTGGTCGGCGCGGATGTCGCGGCCGACGGTCTGCAGAAGACGGTCGCACAGGCGCAGGAGAGCGGCACCGCTGACCGGCTGATCACTGTGGAGATGAACATCGGTGACGAGAGTTCGGTGGTCGCTGGTGTGCGATCCGCAATCGACGCGCTCGGCGGGCTGGACTCACTGGTCAACGCGGCCGGCATCCTGCGTGCCTCGCACACCCACGACATGACGCTGGAGTTGTGGAATGAAATCGTCGCCGTCAACCTCACCGGCACGTTCCTGGTGGTCCGCGAGGCGCTGCCGGCGCTGCTGGAAAACCCGCGCAGCGCGATCGTGAACTTCAGCTCGACGTCGGCGAGCTTCGCGCATCCCTACATGGCGGCCTACGCCGCCAGCAAGGGCGGTGTCCAGTCGTTCACCCACGCGCTGGCCCTCGAGTACGGCAAGCAGGGTTTGCGTGCGGTGTGTGTGGCGCCGGGCAGCATCAAATCTCAGATCACCGACACGACAGCCGGATACCTGCCGCCAGACTCCGACTGGTCGCTGTTGGCCAAGCTGTCGCCGATCTTGCCCACTTCGCTGGAGTCCAGTGGCGCCCCGATGGCCGACCCCGTGGCGGTGGCCGGGGTGATCGCGATGCTGGTGTCCGACGACGGCGCCTTCATCACCGGGACCGAGATCCGCATCGACGGCGGAACCCACGCATGACGCTGAACATCAGCCGCGAGGGAACCCTTCGCGAAATCGCCACCGACGCCGGAGTGTTGCGCTACCACGAGGCCGGTGACGGTCCTCCGCTGCTGATGTTGCACGGCTCCGGTCCCGGTGTGACGGGTTGGCGCAATTTCCGGGGTGTGCTTCCCGCTTTCGCCGAGCATTTCTGTTGCCGGATCCTGGAATTCCCGGGTTTCGGGGTCAGCGACGACTTCGGCGGCCACCCGATGCTCACCGCTTTCGACGCCCTGGTCCGGTTCGTCGATGCACTCGGCCTGGACACCGTCGACATCGTCGGCAACTCGATGGGCGGCGGCGTCGCGGTCAGCTATGCCATCGCGCACCCCGACAAGGTGCGCCGGCTGGTGACCATCGGCGGTATCGGCCGCAACGTCTTCAGCCCGGGGCCGCCGGAAGGCATCAGGTTGTTGCAAGACTTCACCGAGGAGCCCACGCGCGAGCGGCTGATCCAGTGGCTGAATTCGATGGTGTACCACCCGGATACGGTGACCGAGGAACTCATCGAGGAACGCTGGCGCGACGCCACCGCGCCCGAGACGCTCGCTGCTGCGCGGCGGATGTACGGGAAGGCGGCGTTTGCGCAGATGGTCGCGGCCATGGAGTCCTCGAAGGCGCCGCAGCCGTGGGCGATGATGCACCGGATCAAAGCGCCGATGTTGATCACCTGGGGCCGCGACGATCGGGTGAGTCCGCTGGACATGGCGCTGATCCCGATGCGCACGGCCCCGAACGCCGAGCTCCACGTGTTCCCGAACTGCGGGCACTGGACCATGATCGAGGCCAAGGAAGCCTTCGAGAGCACGGTGCTGGCGTTCCTGCTTCGTGCGGACAGCGCCTGAACATGACGTGGGAGGCCGGCGATGTCGGCTGGTGACGTGGCGACGTCGATGGTGGCGCGGGTTGCGCTGATCATGAACGTGTTCGACGAACCGGGCAGGCGTTTGCGCTTGGACCAGGTGGTCAGCCGCACCGGCCTGCCCCGATCCTCCGTCCACCGGATCCTCAGGCAGTTGGAATCCGCGGGGCTGTTTCAACGTCGCCCGGACGGATACTGCTTGGCGGCCTCCCCGCTGCCGCGAACACAGATGGTCGATCACTCCCAGCTGCGTGGCGCTGCGTCCCGCACGCTCGAGCGCCTGCACGCGGACACCGGGCTGGTGGTTCATCTCGGGGTGCTGCTCGGTAAAGACGTGGTCTATCTGGACAAGGTCGCCGGGCGCAGCGGGGTTTTGGTACCGACCCGCGTCGCGGGCCACACCCCGGCGCACGCCAGCGCGCTGGGCAAAGCAATGCTGGCGCAACTTCCCGCCGAAGAAGTGGATGCGGTCATTGGCGAACGCCTCGAGAAACGCACCCCGGCCACGATCACTAACCTGGCGACATTGCACCGAGAACTCGCGCGCATTCGGTCAAGGCATGGATTGGCTTACGACACTGAGGAATTGGCGATCGGTCTGTGCAGCGTCGCAGCGCCCATCCGGACTTCCGATGGCGAGGTTGCGGGTCTGTCGCTAACGGGGGCGGTCCCGACGCACCGGCTGCAGCGAACCGCTCCGTTCGTGCTGCGCGCCGCCCGGCGCATTTCCCAGCAGTTGGGCGGAACCGATCTCGAGGCGGTCGCCGGTCCGCAACCCACCGCAACCGATACCGACAGCATGCTGTCGCGTGTCCTTCGCACCCTGACATCCGACGCGTGGGTCTGATCGGGTACGCGCAGCTCACAAGATGAACGCGTCGACTTTCAGCCCGAATGCGAACTGGCCCACCACCGACAGCACCCGTTCGACGTCGTTGGCGACGTGCATGTGCGCGGTTCGTACGTCGCGCCACACCCGCTCCACCAATTCGGCGTCGACATCCGGCTCGAACAACCGAATCGCCGTCATCGCACGCTCGAACGCCAGCACCTGGTCTCGGCGTGACCGCAGCATCAATTCCTCCTCGGGGCCGGCGTCGAGACGGGCGCAGGCCATGAGCTCGGCCACATTGCGGCGCATTTGAAGGACCGACAATTCCAAGTCGGCCTCGGCCATCGCGACGGCGCTCAGCGGGTGCCTGACTTTGGCACGCCGTGCGGCCAGCACGCCCAGCGCAGCGCCGAGAACCGGCGCAGTTCCGGTGTGGGTGTACAAGATTGGCTGCGGAAGCCGGTACAGCGGGGCAAGCCTGCTCCGCTGGTCGGGGGTGACCCATCCGAACGTGCGATGGCCCGGCACGGTCGCACCGGCGACCACGACATCGTGTGCACCAATTCCGCGTAGTCCCAACCCGTTCCAATTCGGCTCAATCGCGTAATCATGTCGTGGCACCAGGGCGACTACGAAATCTTGGGCAGCGCCGTCATCTCCGACGACCAATGCGCCGGCCATCAGCCACGCGGCGTGATCGACGCCCGTGCAATGGCTCCAGTGTCCCGACAGGCGAAAGCCGCCGTTCACGCGCTCCAACCGCCCGGTCGGGGCGTACGACGCGCAGACCAACGCCCGCCGGTCGGAATCCCAGACGTCGTGCTGCGCTCGTTTGTCGAACAGCGCGAGATGCCAGGTGCTGACCCCGAGCATCCCGGCCAACCAGCCCGTGGACATGCACGCCGCCGATATCTCGCGCGTGGCCGCCAGATAATCGTCCGGTTCGACTTCCAGTCCGCCGAACGACGTCGGCTGCAGCATCGAGAAGAAGCCGGCGTCTTGCAGAGCCGCGATGATGCCGGGATCGACTGCGCGGTTTCGATCGACGTCGGCGGCGGACTCGGCGATCGCGGGAAGCAGCCCACGGACCGCAGCCAGCGCACTTTCGGTCATGGCCATCGCCCTCCGCACTATGGATACCATCATTGCGTCCCGAGGAGGTCTGCATGGCCGAACCGTCCGGTGTCGCGCGCGAGATACTCGACGTGGTGATGCGGATGGCCGCCCGCCATCTCGGTGAGCCTGCGTTTGGCGACGAATTGACCGCAGGATTGCGGGACTCGGGTGCGTGGCGGATGCTGCAGCCGGTCCAATACGGCGGGCACGCAGTGGATCCCGGGGAGTTCGTCTCGGTGGTCGGCGCGCTCGCCGCGATCGACGGATCGGCGGGCTGGCTCTGCGCAATGTTCAACGTGGCGGCCTACCACGTTGCCGGCCTGCCGAGTGGGGCGGCCGACGAGGTTTGGGACTCCGGTGGCCGGTCACTGGTCACCGCCGGCTATCGGACGGAGGGGCAACTGGTTCGCGGTGCCGTAGGTCCGCGGCTGACGGGACGGTGGACCTCGCTTGCCGGCTCCGACCTCGCGGACTGGTTGTTGCTGACCGCAGCAGACGACGATCGGCGCTGCTGCGTGCTGGTGCCGCGACAAGAGGTCGAACTCGAAGCCGCCGCAAGCCCAAACGGGCTGCGGGCGGCCGGAATCTACGATGTAAGGGTCTCCGCGTTGCCGGTCGGCGAGCAGCGAATCTTCCAAAGCCTTTGCGAGAAAGCGGAATCCGATACCAAGGTGGCGGTCCCGGTGATGGTCGGCGCCGGCGCGGCTGCGGCCGTGGTTGGAGCGGCCGAGGGTGTCTGGCGGGTACACGTCGACCAGGTGCGTGAACGACTCGCCGCCTCCTACGGCAACGAAGAGGTGACCGACCGGGTGTCGTCGACCGTGCAGGTGGCCCGGGTGGCCTCCGACATCGACGCCGCCAAGCTGCAACTCGCAGCAACACTGCAGGCCGAAAGTCGCCGCGCCGCGGGGGCGGGCCAGCGGCAGGCGGTCGTTCGGGCCCGCGACAGCGCCGACCGGCTGCTGGGTAGCAGCCGGCGGCACGCGCTGGATGCATCAGACCCGGTGACCCGCCTCTGGCAGGACGTCCACGCCGGCTGCCGCCTCACCCTTAGCCTGCTCGACGGTCTCGACCGCGGCTGACGCCCGCTCGGCCAGCTCGGCGAGTGCCCTCGGCAGGCCGTCCGCGATTTCCCACGGATCGGCCACATGGTCACCACAGGTGAGCACGCCGATGGTCATCCTGTCCGCGTAGCTCCAACCGGTGAAGTTCAGACCCATCGGGAACACCAGCGGGCCGGTCGAGATCAGCTGTTCGATCGGCGCTCCGCCCCAATAGAGCCGCCGCTGCGGCCCCCGCATGTTCGAGGCGATCAGGCTGAACGTCGGTCGGTGGCTCATCCGTTCACCGACGAGCGGCAACGCGCGGGAATAGAACCAGAACAGCGGCCAGTACTCCATCCAGTCGTGCTGGAGCAGGGCATCTCGTTCGGCCTGCACCTCGCGGGCCGTTCGGGTGGCCGCGGCAATCGCGGTCAGGCGTTCGACGGGATCGGCGATGTCGGTGGCAAGCAGGACGTTCCACCGCGCGACATGATTGCCCCACTCGATCTCGGCACCGGGCGGTCGCATGGATACCGGCACTACCGCGGTCAACGTTTCGGCGGGCAGATCTCCGCGCCGCGCCAGGAACTCGCGAAGGGCCCCGCTGCAGCACGCCAAGAACACGTCATTCACGTTGACGCCCAAGGTTTTTGCCACCTGTTTGATCGTTTGCAGATCGCAGCTGTGGTAGGCGAACCGGCGATCGGGGGTCAGCGGCGCGTTGAACCGGGCCCCCGGCGCGGCGAATGCGGCGGCATAGCCCGGCTTGCCGGCTTTTTGGCGGCGCCGGATGGTGCGGGTGACGCGCGCGGTGCGGGCGATGATGCGGGGGAAGCCGATCAGCGCGGCGAGCTGATGCCGCACAACCAGCGGGAGCCAGATCCAGGACGCCGGCCGTCGGTCGTTCGGCAATGGTGTGACCCTCGGCTCGGGCAAGCGAGCCTCGGGGTCGGCGCTGTACATGGTCTCGAGGAGACGGAGCGAGGCCATGCCGTCGGCGACGGCATGGTGAATCTTCAAGACCAGCGCGATCCGCCCGTCGGCCAGGCCGTCGACGTACCACATCTGCCATGGCAGGCGGCTGCGATCGAGTCGGGGCTCGACGATCGCGCTGATCGCCGCCGCAAGTTCCCGATCGCCTCCCGGCGCCGCGGCGGCGACCCGCCTGACGTGGTAGTCGATGTCGAGCCGAGGCCGCGAGATCCACCACGGCCGACCGATCGGCAGTCGCGGCATCAGCAGTTGCCACTGCAAGGGTTCGATGCGATCGACCATGCCCTGCACCGCGACTTTCACGCGCTCGAACGTGAGCGGCACATGGCCCCGGGCCGGGTCGCACACGATCGCCTTGATCGTGTGCTGCGGTTGCACGTCGCTTTCCCATGCAAGAAAACTGTTGTCTTCGCCCTTCAAACGCCGCATATCTCACCTCATTCGTGGGTGCCGCCCTGCGGGCAGCGCGTGGCATGAGTCACTTCTACGCGGGCAATGTGGGCGGAAAGACAACTTGTCTCGTCCAGCGAGACTCGGCCGTGGTCATCGCATGCGGCCGCCTTACGTTTCGCTGCATGAAGCGGTTGCAACGACTCAGGGTGACTGCCCGCAGCATCAAGGTGCTGCGCGAGGCCGGATTGTCCGGAGGTCTCGTGGACGGGATCAGGTCCGCGACGCTGGTGCGCAAGTTCGGGGGTTTCGCCGGAGTTATCGAGGCCGCGGCGGTGAAGAACACCGACGCCGTTGCCATCAGCGACGAATTCGGTGACGTGACGTTCGCCGAACTCAACGGGCGGGTCAACGCGCTGGCCCGGGCGTGGACGGCGCGGCGGATCGGCCCCGGCGACGTCATCGCGATGATGTGCCGTGATCACCGCGGACTGATCACGGTGCTCGCGGCGGCCAACAAAATCGGTGCCCGGCTGCTGCTGCTGAACACAGGGTTCGCCAAGCCCCAGCTGGCCGACGTTGCGCGGCGCGAACGCGTGTCCGTTCTGGTGTACGACGACGAGTTCGCCGAACTGCTCGAGGCCATCGATCCGAGCGTGCGTCGATTTGTCAGCCATCGAACCTCCGGCGCACAACGAGGCATCGACGCGTCGCTCGAGGAGTTGATCCGGTCGACATCCACCGCTCCCGTTGCGCCGCCGGACATACCCGGCGGTCTGACGCTGCTGACCAGCGGCACGACCGGCACACCGAAGGGCGCACCACGCGGCAAGACCTCGCCGCTGTTCTCCGCACAGCTGCTGGATCGGGTGCCCCGGCGGCGCAACGAAACCTGCATGCTGGCCGCACCGATCTTTCACGGCACCGGACTGGGACAGGCTGTCCTGTCGCTGGCCTTGGGGAACCGGCTGGTACTGCGCCGCAAGTTCGATCCTGAAGCGACGCTGCAGGCCGTCGAATCGTATCGGTGCAACGTGCTCGTTGTCGTACCCACCATGTTGCAGCGAATCTTGGTGCTGTCCAAAGATATTCGCGACCGCTACGATACGTCGTCGCTGCGGATCGTCTTCGTTTCGGGGTCGGCTATGCCGCCAGATTTGGTTCGCCGCGCGCTGGACGAGTTCGGTCCGGTGCTCTACAACCTCTACGGCTCAACCGAACTCGCGGTCATGACCGTCGCCATGCCCGAGGATCTGCTGCACGATCCCCGCACGGCCGGGCGGCCACCGGTGGGTTGCGCCGTCCGGTTATACGACGCGCAGGGCAAGCAGATCACCGCACCGGGAGAAATCGGCCGCATCTTTGCCGGCAGCAATATCAGCTTTTCCGGCTACACCGACGGCAGGACGAAGGACGTCATCGACGGCCTGCTCAGCAGCGGCGACGTCGGTCACTTCGACGAGACGGGCCGGCTCTACGTCGACGGCCGCGACGACGACATGGTGGTCTCCGGCGGCGAGAACGTCTATCCGCTCGAGGTGGAGAACCTGATCTGTGGCCACCCCGAGGTGGCCGAAGCCGCGGTGCTCGGGGTCGACGATCCCGACTTCGGCCAACGTCTCAAGGCGTATGTGGTCCGCGTCGAGGGCTCCACCGTCGACGCCGAGGGCGTCAAGGACTACGTGCGGGCGAACCTGGCCCGTTACAAGGTGCCCCGGGAGGTCGAATTTCTCGACGTACTTCCGCGCAACGCCACCGGCAAGCTGCTGCGCGGCCAGCTGACAGGCGGCGGAGTCAAATGACGGACACCGAAGGCATGCAGCGCGAAGTTGCGGCGAGGATGAGCGCGGCGTTCGCGTCGATCGCCGCCGGGAACGGGAACGCAACCGAAGTTCGCGCCAGCCTGCGGGCAAGCCGGCGGCCCGCAATCCCGGTACCGGTGAGACGGGTCGAGGAGCGCAGCATTGCGGGTCCGGGCGGTGAGTTGCGGCTGCGGATCTACTTTCCGTTGAATACCGACACATCCAACGGCGGGCCGCCGGTGCTGATCTATTTCCACGGCGGCGGTTTCGTGCTGTGCGACCTCGATTCTCACGACTCGTGTTGCCGTCGGCTCGCCAATGGTATTGGGGCGGTGGTTGTTTCGGTCGATTACCGACTGGCTCCGGAGTTCCCTTTCCCGGCTGCGGTGGAGGACGCGTGGGCCGCTACCGAGTGGGTGGCGGCCCATGTGGGCGAACTCGACGGTGACCCGGCGCGACTCGTGGTCGCAGGTGACAGTGCCGGCGGCAACCTTGCCGCCGTGGTGGCCATGATCGCCCGCGATCGCGGCGGTCCGCCGATCGCGTTCCAGCTGCTGATCTACCCCGTCGTCGACCAGCGCCGAAAGTCCTCGGCGACAAGCCCGCACACCGAAAGCGGAGTCCTCACCGCTGCGCACATGCAGTGGTTCACTGAGCAATATCTCGGGCGTGAAGGCGACCGGACGAGTGTGCTGGCGTCCCCGATCCTCGGCGAATTCGGCGAACTCCCACCGGCGCACGTCGTCACCGGCGATTTGGACCCGTTGTGCGAGGAGGGCGAGGAATTTGCGGGGCGGCTTCGTGGCGCAGGGGTGCCGGCCACGGTACGACGCTACGAGCAGGGGTTTCACGGCTTCTTCAATCTGGCCGACCATCTGCCACTTGCCCGGCAAGCCAGCGACGAGGTGTGCGCCGTACTGCGTGATGCGCTGAGCCGCAAGGGTTCCCAAGGCCGACCAGCACCGAAAGGCCCGTCATGCAATTGAGCAACACCCGCGCGTTGGTCACCGGCGCGAGCCGCGGATTGGGAAAGAGTATCGCCGAGGTACTGGCCCGGCGTGGCGCCGACGTCGCGCTGGTGGCACGCAGCGGGGACTCGCTGGCGGTGCTGGCAAAAGAGCTGGACGGCAAGGCGTATCCGACCGACTTGTGCGACCCCGACGCCGTCGAGAAACTGGTCGACCGGGTCGAAGCCGACGGCCCGGTGGACGTGCTCGTCAACAATGCCGGAATCGACCATGTGGGCCGCTTCCCCGAGGCCGGCGCACAACAAGTGCGTGACCTCCTGCAGGTCAACCTGGCCGCGCCGATGGAGCTCTGCCGTCAGTTGATGCCCCGTATGGTGCTAAGGGGACGCGGTCATATCGTCAATGTGTCGTCGCTCGGAGCCATCTCGCAGGGGCCCGGGGTGACCTTGTACGGCACCTCCAAAGCCGGGCTCAGCCATTTCACGGCGGGGATCCGTTCGGAATTGCGGGGCAAACCGGTGGGAACCACACTCGTGCAGCTGGGTGAGGTCAAGACCGACATGATCGACCACATCCGAGAATTCGGCCCGGCCCGTCGCACCATCGAGCGGTCCATCAAATGGCGCATGATTCCGCCGTCAGCCCTGGAACCCGAGGTCGTCGCCATCGCGATCGCCGACGCGATCGAGCGCAACCGCAGGCATGTGATCCTGCCGCGGCAGATCGTGCCGATGGCCAAGTTCACCGAGTTCCCACGCCGGGTCTCGGAAATCATGCTCACCGGCATCGACCAGGACAGCGACTGACAATGGCCGCGAACCGGACGTCGGTAGACCTGTCGGGAAAGGTCGCGATCATCACCGGGGCGGCGCGCGGGCAAGGCGCGGCCGAGGCCCGATTGTTCGCCTCCCTGGGCGCCCGGGTCGTGCTGACCGACATTCTCGCCGACGAGGGCGGGCGGGTTGCCTCCTCGATCGGCGCGGCGGCCCGTTTCGTCCGTCACGACGTCGGCGACGAGCGTGGTTGGGCGGCAACGGTTAACACCGCCATCACGGAGTTCGGCTGTGTCGACGTCCTCGTCAACAACGCGGCGATCTGCGATGTCCATCCGCTTGCCGATCAGAGCCTCGACAGTTTCGAGCGAATGCTGCGGGTCAATCTCATCGGCGCATTTCTGGGTATCCAGGCGGTGGTGGAGCCGATGAAGGCGGCCGGCGGCGGGTCGATCATCAACGTGTCTTCGCAAGCTGGGCTGCAGGGCCTTGCCGGCTACGGCGCCTACGGCGCGTCGAAATGGGGGCTGCGCGGCATGTCCAAGGTCGCCGCAATCGAGTTGGGCGCCTTCGGTATTCGGGTCAACTCCGTCCACCCGGGGATGATCGATACTCCGATGGTCGCGCATCTCGACGTCGAGCGCGGGCCCGGCGGGCACCCGGGCGCGCCGCTGACCCGAGTCGGAACACCGGAGGAGGTTGCCGACGTCGTCGCCTTCCTGGCCTCGGACGCATCCTCGTATATCACGGGGGCCGAGTTGGCCGTCGACGGCGGCGCCAGCGCCGGCAGGATACCGACTACGGCAGGTGCACGCTGACGCTTAGTTGACGCAGGGCACGCCGCCGCCGTCGATCGGTGCGCCCCGGTCGGGGGTGGGCTCGGTGCTGCTGGTGGTGGTGTGCGAGCCGTGATACGACCCGGCCACCGTCGAGGCTGTGCTCGTGTCGTCCTGGGACGGCATGGAGTAGTCGTCGCCGACAAAGACTTGAATGTGGTCGGCGCTCAGCGCGGAGTCGCTGTGCTCGGCAACGTCGCCGCCCAGCAGCGCCGCGATGGCCTGCGCATCGGATTTGGCGCCGGAACCGTACTCGACGGTTGTCGAGCTCGGTTCGCCATACTCGCGGTCGCGCACGGTGCCGGCGGTATAACCCTTCTGGCTCAGCGTCTTTGACACCTTGGTGGCGAGTCCCGAGGTGCTGCTGGCATTGACCACGTCGACCACGGTGGACGGGTTCGGTGCCGTGGTCGACGTGGTGGCGGGTGCGCTGGTGCCGAACGCAGTTGCCACCTCGGCCTTGATTGCCCTGGGGTCGACGATGTTGACGTCTTGGCCGTCGATGTTGTCGTAGCGCACTACCGGCAGCGTCCGGTATTCGACGTTGCCGCCGGCCAGAGCGCCCATCCGCCGGAACAGGTTCTCGTCCCAACCCGCCGACAGCACAACGTCTTTGCGCGCCACCGCCATCAAACCCTTCAGCTTGGCCAAGTCGGTGAATGTGCCCGAATCCTGCAGCTGGTGCATGACCGACGACAGGAACGCCTGCTGGCGGTGAGTGCGGTCCAGATCGCCGTTTTCCAGACCGTGACGCTGCCGCACGAACGCCAGCGCCTGTTCGGCATCGAGGGTCTGGCGGCCGGCAGGGAAGTCGGCACCCGAATACGAGTCGTACACGGCGTGTTTCAGGCACACCTGGACGCCGCCGAGGCTTTCGGTCAGGTCGTAGAAGCCGGCCAGGTTGACCTCGGCGAAGTAGTCGATCGGGACGCCGGTCAGATTTCGCACCGCCCGCAGTGTCGCCGAGCGGCCCGCCTCGCGGCCCTTGGTCTCGAGTTCTTTCTGATTGCTCACGCCTTTGTCCATGAGCTTCTGCTCGGTGTAGGCCTTGGTGAGCCCGTACGCTTCCTTGATCTTGATGTGGTCGTAGCCCGGAACGCCGCTGAACGGCACATAGTCGTCGCGGGGGATCGAGAAGGCGGCGACTTTGTCGTCGGCGCCGACGTGCACCAGGATCAGCGTGTTGGTGTTGTAGCCGCCGTCTTCGGAATCACCGGCGTGCAGGTGCTTCAGGACCGCCCAGGGCAGCTCGTTGCCGTCCTGGTCTTTGCGGGAATCCAGACCGATCAGCAGGATGTTCATCGCGCCGCCGCTGGAATGCGGATCCTCCGAACGCAGCGCCTGAGAAACGGTGATGCCGCCCAGCATGCCGTGCGCCATCCACCAGCCCGCGCCGGTGGCTGCCACTGCCAGTACCGCAGCCAGCGCCATGCCGCCGCGGGCCAGGCGCCGGCGGATCTGCCATGGTTTCGCACGGCGGTGCTTGCCGCCGGATCGGTTCACCACAATCTCGACTCTGTCGGGAAGCGCCGCGCCTGCCCCCCGACGGCAACTTGCGGCGACAACATCTACTACTTGGCGTTCCAGTATGCCGGAGGTTGCCGGAAAGTGCCTCGCCAAGGTGCGTGACCAGGCAGACTTTGGTAAATCGGCCAGTGAAGTGAGACCAGACGATGCATGCCGTTGCGATCGGAATGAGTTTGGCGGCGGTAGCGGGCGGCGCAGTGATCATCACGTCCGCGCCGGGAGGCCGATGCGGTTGCCTGCCTGGTCAACGGTCCCTCGTCTTTGGGACCGCCACCTAAAGAATCCCGGGGATAACCCCGTGAAGGGAGTCTGGCAGATGTTGAACACCGTTACGGTCCACCACAACCGGGTGTCTGAGCAGCGCGCACAGGATGCCGAGTTACTCAAGGAGTCAGGCGTGCACAAGCTGGTCGTCGCAGACCGCGACGGCAACTGCCTGGCGTTCGTATTAGCTTGGGACAGCTTCGAATACGACGCCGAAACCGACACCTACGTGTGCGTCGCGGACGCTGATGGCGGCGAACTCATGACGATGTATGCCGCCGGCGAAATCAAGGCAGCACCTGGCGCGAACATGTATGTCGTGACCGCCCCGGATCGGACGAGTGGTCGCAGGACGTTGCGCCCCTGTTGACCTCCCGGCAACCAGGTAAGCGCCAAGAGGCTGAGCGCTCCTTACCTCTACCAGCACGTCGCAACGGCTTCTGACGTGCACATTTGCTGCCATTTTGGCTGATCCGGCGACTTGGCTGCCGGCCCCGCCGGTTCGACTGGGAGGTTACTCGCGCGGCGAAAGTATGATAGACCGGTCGTACGGTTAGTTTGCCCGAAGGGTTGAGATGCCCAGATCACCTGGCAGACGCGGCGAGATCCTCGATGCGTTTGTCCGCTACGTCGCCGAACGTGGCTATGACAGAACGAATATCGGTGACATCGCCGACGAGCTCGGCATGTCCAAGGGCACCATCGTTCATCACTTCGGAACCAAAGCGCAAATGTTGCGGGAGCTCGAAGAAACCCGGTTGGCCCGTCAGCTCGAAGTGTTACGGCTGGTGTGGGACCGTCTGGCCGCGCCGCACGAACGCCTCGCCGCGATCATTTACGCCTCCACCCTGCTCCAGGTGATCGCCCGCGATGCGACGGTGGCCAGCCAGCGCGAGGTGCTTCAGTTGTCAGACGATCCGGCAATGCAGCAGGTACGCAAGTCCCGCCGGCAGTTGCAGGCGTTGACGATTGACGAGATCCACAAAGGCGTGAAGAGCGGATTGTTCCGAAACGTCGACGTCGAACTGGCAGCACTACAGCTGTGGGGATCGCTGGAGTGGATGTGGGTGTGGTTCGACCCCGCCGGCTCCCGGACAGCCGAAGGAGTCGGCGCCGCCTTCGTCGACGTCTTCCTCGGTGGCCTGCTCCTCGACCGCTTGGGCCTCAGCAAGTGGGCAGACCCGTCCACGGAGGTCGTTTCAGTGGTGCGCGAATGCCTTACTGCGGTAACCGGTGTGACAGATTGACCGCCTGACGGACTTGGCCGCTAGCCGAACCGCCGCTATGACCGTACGTGTAGTCAATATCTGCACCCTGCACCAACGTGGTCCGCAGGGCCGAAAATCTCGCTAAACGCCTAGTCACTGCCATAAAAGGCCAGCATCATCCGCGATTGACCAGAGCAGCCCTTGAGCCAGCCGTCCATCCTGATTATTGACTGACCGTACGGTCTGATGTCATAGTTGCCATGTGGCACACACGAGGGCGACATGGATTCAGGGCGCGGCCGAGGAAACTGCCCGCCGGGAATGTCACGCCGTTTCATGCCGCAACGCGCATCGAGAAGCATTGCGCTGCAACGTGAATCCACGTCACCGGAGCCTTCCCTCGCCTACGGAAAGCTCGAAATACCGTCTGGTGCACCGCCGATGACTACCGCGGACATGGTCGCCGGCAGGGTGGTCAATCGGATCCGGCCAGGGGCAGAAGTGGTCGGCGGCTTCTTCCGGATGTGTGTGCTGACCGGCAAAGCCCTGATGAGGCCGTTCGAATGGCGCGAATTCATCTGGAACGGCTGGTTTCTCATGCGAGTGTCGCTGTTGCCGACGATCGCGGTGTCCATCCCGGAAACCGTGCTGCTCATCTTCACGCTCAACGTTCTGCTGGCCGAATTCGGCGCCGCCGACGTTTCCGGCGCCGGCGCCGCTATCGGTGCGGTCACCCAGCTCGGCCCGATCGTGACGGTGCTGGTGGTCGCCGGTGCCGGCGCCACCGCTATCTGCGCCGACCTCGGCGCCCGCACCATCCGCGAAGAGATCGACGCAATGGAGGTCCTCGGTATCGAGCCGATCCAACGGCTGGTGGTGCCCCGCGTCGTCGCCTCGATTGTCGTCGCCGTTTTGCTCAACGGACTCGTGGTCGCCGTCGGACTGGGCGGCGGCTACCTCTTCAGCGTGTACCTGCAGAACGTCTCGAGCGGTGCCTACCTCGCCACGCTGACGGCGCTCACCGGATTGCCCGAGGTGGTGATCGCGAACATCAAGGCAGCGATGTTCGGCCTGATCGCCGGCCTGGTGGGCTGCTACCGGGGGCTGATCGTCCGCGGCGGTTCCAAGGGTCTGGGCACCGCCGTCAACGAGACCGTGGTGCTGTGCTTCATCGCGCTGTTCGCGGTCAACGCGGCGCTGACGACGATCGGCGTCCGTTTCGGAACAGGGCGCTGACGTGTCGACGGCTGTCGCACCGGTTGCCCGCTTCCCACAGGCGGCCGCCGCGTTCCGCCGCTACCGGCGCGCCCCCGCGCATCGACTGACCGAGCTCGGCCAGATCGTCTGGTTCGCGCTGACCGCAGTGGGGCAGATCCCGTTCGCGCTGCAGCGTTATCGCCGAGAACTGCTGCGCCTGATCGCCCAAATGGGCATGGGCACCGGCGCGATGGCGGTGGTCGGCGGCACTGCCGCCATCGTCGGCTTCATCACCCTGTCGGCCGGTTCGCTGGTCGCCATCCAGGGTTTCGCGTCCCTGGGCAACATCGGCGTCGAGGCATTCACCGGATTTCTGGCCGCCATGGTCAATGTGCGTTTTGTCGCGCCGGTGGCCGCCGGCCAGGCGCTGGCCGCCACTGTCGGCGCCGGCGCCACCGCCGAGCTGGGCGCGATGCGCATCAGCGAAGAGATCGACGCGCTCGAGGTGATGAGCGTCAGGTCGATCGCCTACCTGGTCTCCACCCGGGTAGTGGCCGGTTTCGTCGTCATCATTCCGCTCTACGGCCTGGCGATAACCCTTGCCTTCCTGTCCGCGCAGGTCACCACCGTCTTGTTTTACGGGCAGTCCATCGGCACATACGACCATTACTTCCACACGTTCCTGCGCCCCAATGACGTAGCGTGGTCGTTCGCCGAGGTGATCCTGGTGGCGCTGGTCGTGATGACCACCCACTGCTACTACGGCTACACCGCCAGCGGCGGGCCGGTCGGGGTCGGCGAAGCGGTCGGCCGGTCGATGCGGCTGTCGCTGATCACGATCGTGGTCGTGGTGGTGCTGACCGCAATGTCGGTCTACGGCAAGAACCCGAACTTCAACCTCACGGTGTAGTCGTGATGGCGACGTGGGTCCAGGGCAAGGTCAACAAGCCACGTATTCCGCCGTACAAGACGGCCGCCGTGGTCTTCTTGTTGGTCGCTGCGCTGGTCTTGGCGTTCGTGTGGTTGCAGTTTCGCGGCTTGCTCACGCCCAAGACCAAGTTGACCATGGTGGCTCCCCGCGCGGGCCTGGTGATGGACCCCGGGTCGAAGGTCACCTACAACGGGGTCGAAATCGGCCGGGTAGCCAGCATTTCGGAGGTACGGCGCGAGGGGACACCGGCGGCCGAGGTCGTCATGGATGTGAATCCGAAATACATCGCACTGATTCCGGCCAACGTGGCCGCCAATATCAGGGCGACCACCGTGTTCGGCAACAAGTACGTGTCGCTGACGTCGCCGAAACACCCTGTGCCGCAGCGCATCAGCCCACAGCACGTGATCGATGCCAGGTCGGTCACGACGGAGTTCAACACGTTATTCGAGACGCTGACCTCGATCACGGCGAAGGTGGATCCAGTCAAGGTGAACCTGACCCTGGCCGCGGCCACGCAGGCGCTGAACGGGCTGGGCGACAAGTTCGGCCAATCGATCGTCAACGCCAACGCGATCCTGGACGATGTCAATCCGCGAATGCCGCAGGTGCGCCACGACATTGCGCAGCTGGCGGCGCTCGGCGACATCTACGCCGATGCCGCACCCGACCTGTTCGACGCGCTCAACAATGCGGTGACCACGGCGCGCACGCTGCACCGGCAAGAAGCCGACCTGGATGCGACGTTGCTGGCTGCCGCCGGGGTGGGCAACACCGGCGCCGACATCGTCGCCCGCGGCGGGCCCTACCTGCAGCGCGGGATCGCCGACCTGGTGCCCACCGCCGAGCTTCTCGACACCTACAGCCCCGAGATCTTTTGCACCATCCGCAATTACCACGACGCCGAACCCAAGACCTATGAGACGACGGGCGGCGGCAACGGCTACGCGCTGAAAACCATGACCGAGCTGATGTCGGGGCTGGGAGGCATCCTGACTCTCCCCGGGCTCTTCGGCGCGGCAGCCACGATGGGGGCGCTGGGGCTTGCGGGGTTGGTCGGCGGGGCACCGAATCCCTATGTCTACCCGGACAACCTGCCGCGGGTGAACGCTCGCGGTGGCCCGGGCGGCGCGCCGGGTTGCTGGCAGCCCGTCACCCGGGATCTGTGGCCGGCGCCCTGGCTGGTGATGGACACCGGCGCCAGCCTCGCGCCGTACAACCACGTCGAAACCGGCTCGCCGTACGCAATCGAGTACGTCTGGGGCCGCCAAGTGGGGGACAACACGATCAACCCATGAAAACCACCGGCAACGCAATCAAACTCGGCATCGTCTCGCTGGTGCTGCTGCTGATCACCCTGTCCATCGTGGTGGTGTTCGGCCAGATGCGGTTCAACCGCACCAACAGCTACACCGCGGAGTTCAGCAACGCCAGTGGGCTGCGTAACGGCCAGTTCGTGCGTGCCTTCGGCGTCGAGATCGGCAAGGTCAAAAAGGTGCGGCTGGTCGACGGCGGCACGCGGGTGCGGGTGGACTTCGACGTCGACCGCTCGGTGCCGCTCTATCAGTCCACGACAGCGCAAATCCGGTACCTCAACCTGATCGGCGACCGCTACGTGGAACTCAAACGCGGCGAGGGCGAAAGCGCCGACCGGGTCCTGCCTGCGGGCGGGTTCATTCCGCTGTCCCGGACGTCGCCGGCGCTTGATCTCGACGCTCTGATCGGCGGTTTCAAGCCGCTGTTCCGTGCCCTCGATCCGGAGAAGGTCAACACGATCGCGTCGGCCATCATCACGGTGTTCCAGGGGCAGGGCGGCACCATCAACAACATCCTGGACCAAACCGCCCAGGCCACTTCGCATATCGCCCAGCGGGACCAGGCGATCGGCGAGGTGATCAAGAACCTGAACGTGGTGCTCGACACCACGGTCAAGCACCGCAGGGAGTTCGACCAGACCGTCGACAACCTCGAGAGACTGATCACCGGGTTGCGCAACCATGCCGACCCGCTGGCCGCCGGCACCGCCCACATCAGCGACGCCGCCGGGACGGTGGCCGACCTGCTGGCCGACAACCGCGCGCTGCTGCACAAGGAGATCGACTACCTGCAGACTGTTCAGCAGCCGCTGATCGACCAGAGTGATCAGCTCAGCGATCTGATCCACAACTGGCCGATCGCACTGAACCTGATCGGTCGCAGCATCGGCCTCTACGGCGACTGGGTCAACTTCTACGTCTGCGACGTCACGATCAACTGGAACGGACTGCAACCCGGCGGCCCGGTCCGCACGGTCAGGATCTGGCAGCAGCCCACGGGCAGGTGCACGCCGCAATGAGAACACTGACCGAATTCAACCGGTTCCGCGTCGGCATTGCGGGCGTGGTCGTGCTGGTGCTCATAGTCGTTGTGGGCCAAAGCTTCACCAGCGTCCCGATGCTGTTCGCCACGCCGAGCTACTACGGACAGTTCGCCAACACCGGTCAACTGAACAAGAACGACAAGGTGCGCATCAGTGGCGTGGACGTGGGCACGGTACAGGCGCTCAACATCGACGGCGACCACGTCGTGATCAAGTTCTCGATCGGTGCCAACACTATCGGCACCCAGAGCCGGCTGGCGATCAAGACCGACACCATCCTGGGTAAGAAAGTGCTCGAGATCGAGCCGCGGGGAGCCGAAACATTGCGGCCCGGAAGCGTTTTGCCGCTGGGTCAGAGCACCACCCCGTACCAGCTCTACGACGCCGTCTTCGACGTCACCAAGGCAGCCGCCGGCTGGGACGTCGACACCGTCAAGCGGTCGCTGAACGTCTTGTCGCAGACCATCGACCAGACCTACTCGCACCTGAGTCCGGCCCTCGACGGCCTGTCGAGGCTCTCCGACGCCATCGGCAAACGCGACGAAGAGGTCAAGCATCTGCTCGCACAGGCCAACAAAGTGGCCAACGTGCTGGGCGACCGCAGCCAGCAGATCAACCGGCTGCTGGTCAACGCCAAGACGCTGCTGGCCGCGTTCAATGAACGCGGGCGGGCCATCGACGCGCTGCTGGCCAATATCGCCCAGTTCTCGCGCCAGGTCCAGGGTTTCATCAACGACAACCCGAATCTGAATGCCGCGCTGGAGCAGTTGCGCACCCTCAGCGACCTGCTGGTGGCACGCAAGAACGACCTCGCCGAGGGCCTCAAGACCGTCGGCCAATTCGCCGCATCGCTGGGCGAATCCGTCGCATCAGGCCCGTACTTCAAGATCGTGCTGGCCAACCTGCTGCCGTACTGGATATTGCAGCCGTGGGTGGACGCCGCGTTCAAGAAGCGCGGGATCGATCCCGAACACTTCTGGGAGACTGCGGGATTGCCCGCGTTCCGGTTCCCCGACCCCAACGGCACCCGGTTCCCCAACGGCGCGCCGCCGCCCGCGCCACCGGTGCTGGAGGGTACGCCTGATCACCCAGGCCCGGCCGTCCCACCGGGATCGGCGTGTTCGTACACTCCGCCGCCCGACGCGCTGCCGCGGCCGTGGAATCCGCTGCCCTGCGCGGGCGTCGACGCTGGACCGTTCGGAGGAAGTTTCCCCGCGCCGATCGACGTCCAGACGTCGCCGCCGAACCCGAACGGTCCACCCCCAGGCCCGGGGATCCCGATCGCCGGGCGGCCGGGTGAGCCACCTCCGGACGTACCGGGCACACCAGTCCCGTTGCCTGCCAACGCCCCGCCGGGAGCGCGCACAGAGAACCTGCAACCGGCAGGGCCGACCCTGCCGCCGTCGACGTTCGCGCCGGGGCTGCCGGCGGGGCCGCCCGCCCGCCCGGGGCCGGGGGAGCAGCTGCCGGCTCCATTCATCACGCCGGGTGGAACGGGAGGCAGCGGAATAACGGGAGGTAGCCAGAATTGAGCAACATCTTCCGGACCCGCAACACGCGCACGGCGTCGCTGATCACCGGATCGCTTGCGGTGGTAGTGATCCTGGCCGCCGGCTTCGCCGGTCTGCGGCTGTACCACACGTTGACCAACAACACCGTCGTCGCCTACTTCCCGGAGGCGAATGCGCTCTATTCCGGGGACAAGGTCCAGATCATGGGGATCCGCGTCGGCTCAGTCGACAAGATCGAGCCCGCCGGCGACAAGATGAAAGTGACCTTTCACTACCGCAACAAATACAAAGTGCCCGCCGACGCGTCCGCGGTGATCGTCAACCCCACCGTGGTGGCGTCGCGCAGCATCCAGTTGGAGCCCCCCTACAAAGGCGGCCCTGTGCTGGCCCACAACGCAGTGATCCCGATCGAGCGCACGGCGGTGCCGACGGAATGGGACCAGCTGCGCAACAGCGTCGCCAACATCATCGACAAGCTCGGCCCGACGCCCGAGCAGCCCAAGGGACCCTTCGGCGATCTCATCGAGTCGTCCGCCGACGGGCTGGCCGGCAAGGGCAAGCTGATCAACACCACGCTGGAGAGCCTGTCGCGGTCGCTGAACGCGCTGAACGAAGGCCGCGGCGACTTCTTCGCGGTAGCACGCAGTCTCGCGATGTTCGTCAACGCCTTGCACAAAGACGACCGCCAGTTCGTCGCACTGAACAACAACCTGGCCCAGTTCACCGACAGGCTGACCGGGTCCGACCGCGACCTGGGTAATGCGATACAGCAGTTCGACGGCCTGCTTTCCACACTGCGACCGTTCCTGGCCAAGAACCGCGAGGTGCTGGCGCACGACGTCGACAACCTGGCCAACCTGACCACCACGCTGGTCCAGCCCGAGCCGCTCAACGGTCTGGAGACCGGCCTGCACGTGCTGCCCACGCTGCAAGCGAACCTGGGCGGGATCTACCACCCGTCGCACGGCGCCGTCATGTCCATTCCGGCGATCCCGAACTTCACCAACCCAATGCAGTTCATTTGCAGCATGATTCAAGCCGGCAGCCGGCTGGGCTACCAAGACTCCGCCGAACTGTGCGCGCAGTACCTGGCGCCCATCCTGGATGCGATCAAATTCAATTACTTGCCGTTCGGCCTCAACCTGTTCAGCACCGCCGAGACGCTGCCCAAGGAAGTCGCCTATTCCGAGCCGCGTCTGCAGCCGCCGCCCGGTTACAAGGACACCACGGTGCCCGGGATCTGGGTGCCCGATACTCCGTTGTCGCACCGCAACACTCAGCCCGGTTGGGTGGTGGCGCCGGGGATGCAGGGCACGCAGGTGGGTCCGGTCACGGCGAGCCTGCTCACCCCGGAATCGCTGGCCGAACTGATGGGCGGACCGGACGCCGCGCCGCCGCCCTCAGGCGTACAAACCCCGCCGGGACCGCCGAACGCCTACGACGAGTACCCGGTGGTGCCACCCATCGGCCTGCAGGCCCCGCAGGTTCCGGTCCCTGCCCCGCCGCCGGCGCCGGGTGTGGTGCCCGGGCCGGTCGCACCGACGCCCGCGCCTGACGCGGCGCCGCTACCCGCCGAGGCCGGCTCATGAGGCGCGGGCTGGCGTTGTTGGCGGCTGCCGTCGCACTGACGTCGTGCGCGAATTGGCATGGCATTGCGAATGTCCCGATGCCCGGCGGACCGGGAACCGGAGCCGGTGCCTACACCGTCTACGTGCAGATGCCCGACACGCTGGCCCTCAACGACAACAGCCGGGTGCGGGTCGCCGATGTCTTCGTCGGCACGGTCCGCGCGATCAGGCTGAAGAACTGGGTCGCCACGCTGACGCTGGGGCTGAACAAAAACGTCAAGCTGCCCAAGAACGCCACGGCCAAGATCGGGCAGACCAGCCTCCTGGGCTCTCAGCATGTGGAGTTGGCCGCCCCGCCCAACCCGTCGCCGGAGCTGCTGAAAGACGGCGACACGATTCCGCTGAAGAACTCGTCGGCCTACCCCACCACCGAACAGACGCTGGCCAGTATCGCGATCATCTTGCGCGGCGGCCACATCCCGAATCTCGAAGTGCTGCAGGACGAGGTCTACAACATTGTCAACGGGCGTGCCGAGCAGATCCGGGCGTTCCTCGGCAAGCTGGACACCTTCACCGCCCGGCTCAACGAGCAACGAGAGGACATCACCCACGCCATCGATTCCACCAACCGGCTGTTGGCGTACGTGGGCTCCCGCTCGGATGTCCTGGACCGGGCCCTCACCGAATTCCCGCCGCTGGTCAAGCATTTCGCCGACAAACAGAACCTGTTGATCAACGCCGTCGACTCGGTGGGGCGGCTCAGCGAGCTCACCGACCAACACCTGTCGCCCTCGCGGGGCGACCTGCACCAGGATCTGTTGTCGCTGCAATGCCCGTTGCGTGAACTCGGCCGTGGCTCACCGTATTTGATCCGCGCACTCAAATTGATTCTCGCCCAGCCGTTCGACGTCGACTCCGTGCCCAAGTCGTTCCGCGGCGACTACTTCAACCTGTCGCTGACGGCTGACCTGACCCTCAGCGCCGTCGACAATGCGATGCTCACCGGCACCGGGTTCTCCGGGGCACTGCGAGCGCTCGAGCAGTCGTGGGGCCGTGATCCCGAAACGATGATCCCCGACGTGCGCTACACGTCCAACCCGAACGACGCTCCCGGCGGCCCGCTGGTCGAAAGGGCGGACCGGCAATGCTGACTCGCTTCGAGAGGCGCCAGCTGATCCTGTTCGGCATCGTGACCCTGATCATGGCCGTTGCGCTGGGCGGGTACTACCTGCGGCTTCCCAGCGTGGTGGGACTCGGTCAGTACACGTTGAAGGCGGACCTGCCCGCGTCGGGAGGTCTGTATCCCACGGCCAACGTGACGTACCGCGGCGAGACGATCGGCAAGGTCACTGCCGTCAAGCCGACCGAGACCGGCGTGCAGGCGACGATGAGTATCGCCAGCCGGTACAAGATTCCGGTCGACGCGACCGCGAACGTGCATTCGGTGTCGGCGGTCGGTGAGCAGTATCTGGACCTGGTGTCGCCGGGCAACGCCGGCAAGTACTTCTCGCCGGGACAGACCATCACCGAGGGCAGCGTGCCCACGGAGATCGGACCGGCGCTGGACGCCGCCAACCGCGGGCTGGCCGTGCTGCCCAAGGAAAAGATCGGCGCGCTGCTCGACGAGACAGCCCAAGCCGTCGGCGGGCTGGGGCCCGCGCTGCAACGGCTGGTCGACGCAACGCAGGCGATTGCCGGCGACTTCAAGACAAACATCGGCGACATCGACGACATCATCGAGAACTCCGCGCCAGTCCTTGACAGCCAAGTGAATTCGAGCGCCGCGATCGAACGCTGGTCGCACAACCTTGACGTGCTGGCCGCGCAGACCGCCGACAACGACCAGCACGTGCAAAGCATTCTCACCCAGGGACCGGCCACCGCGGACCAAGTCAACGCGGTGTTCAACGACGTCCGCGAAACATTGCCGCAGACACTGGCGAACTTCGAAATCGTGCTCGAGATGCTCAAGCGCTACCACAAGAACGTCGAGCAGCTGCTGGTGGCATATCCGCAGGGCGCCGCGGCCGCCCAGACGGTGACGACGGCGTTCCCAGGCTACGCGTCGCTCGACAACGCGCTGACGATCAACCAGCCGCCGCCGTGTCTGACCGGCTTCCTCCCGCCATCGCAGTGGCGGTCGCCGGCGGACACCAGCCCGGCGCCGCTGCCGTCGGGAACATATTGCAAGATCCCGCAGGACGCCCCGGCCAACGTGGTGCGCGGGGCGCGCAACATTCCGTGCGTCGACGTCCCCGGCAAGCGCGCCGCGACGCCACGGGAGTGCCGTGACCCCAAACCGTATGTCCCGCTGGGGACCAACCCGTGGTACGGCGACCCCAACCAGATCCTCAACTGCCCGGCGCCGGGGGCGCGCTGCGACCAACCGGTGAACCCCGGTCAGGTGATACCCGCGCCGTCGGTGAACAACGGCCTCAATCCCGCGCCGGCGGACAAGGTGACGGGGACGCCGCCTCCCGTCAGCGATCCGCTTCAGCGGCCGGGGACAGGAACGGTGGAGTGCAACGGTCAGCAGCCGAACCCCTGCGTCTACATCCCCAGCTGGCCGCCCACGGCGGTCTACAGTCCGCAGAGCGGTGAGCTGACCGGGCCCGACGGTGTCAAGTACGCGGTCGAGAATTCGACCAGAACAGGAGACGACGGATGGAAGTCGATGCTGGCGCCGGCCCGCTAGGTGCGTTTCGCGGAATCGTGCTGCCCGCCCGCATGGGGGCGTTACTGTCTGCGATGGGGACTAGCCAACAGGGCGGGGAGGGCACATGACGGCCTATCAGACCGTGGTGGTCGGCACCGACGGCTCGCAGTCGTCGCTGCGGGCGGTCGAGCGTGCGGCGCGGATTGCCGCCGAGTCGGACGCCAAGCTGATCATCGCGACCGGGTACCTCCCGCACGAGGACGATAAGCGCGCGGCGGACATCCTCGGGGAAGAGGCCTACAAGGTGCGCGGCAACGCGCCGATCTATTCGATCTTGCGCGACGCCCGCGAGCGGGCCAAGGCGGCCGGGGCGAAGAACATCGAGGAGCGGCCGATCAAGGGGGCCGCAGTAGAGGCACTGGTCGACGCTGCCGGGGCGGCTAACGCCGATCTGCTGGTGGTCGGCAACGTAGGACTCGACGCCCGTTCTGCGATCATCGGGCGCGTGTTCTCGATCCCCGGCAGCGTCGCCAGCAAGGCCAAGGTCGACGTGCTGATCGTGCACACCACTGGGTGATTCGTCGAGTGGAGGCCAAGAGCCGGTTCGACTTTCCAGGCATCGACACCCTGCGCGCCCGCGAAAAGCTCGTCCTCGACCACTTCCATGACGAGGTCGTCCAGCGGTGGGACGACGTGCTGTCCACCTTTCCGCACCCGCACTACGAGCTGATTCCCACTCTCACGGTGCACGACGGCGACGCCGAGGTCCGCCGCTATTACCAAGACACCCGGGTGGCCTTCCCCGACCAAAACCACGAGATCATCGCGCTGCGCCACAGCGCCGACGCCGTCATCGTGGAGTTCTGGCTGCTGGGGACCCACCGCGGACCCCTGGGCGGCATGCCGCCGACCGCGCAGCGGTTCCGGGTGCGGATGACGGCCTACTTCGTCTTCGACGCCGACGAGAACCTGGTGTGCGAGCGCATCTACTTCGACAGCCTGACCATGCTCAAGCAGCTGCTGGGCGGCCTGAACTTCAAAGACCCGCGGTCGTGGCCCAAGCTCGTCCGCGCGCTCCGAGGCATCGCCGCCATGTCCGGAGAGCCCGACCCGCGGCTGCTGAATACTTCGCCACCGGACCTCGGCCGTTAGCAGCAGCAAGATTTCGGACGGGAGGTGATCCGCCAGTTCGAGCAGGACGTCGAAATCTGGCAACACCAACGCTATTCGGATCCGATCTGCAAGGAATGAACCGTGACGGCAACGCCATGCGCCCGGTGTTCAGAGTCCATCTTCAGATACCCGCCAGGGTTGACCTGACGACCGCTCGTTACCAAGGCGCTCCTTCCGTGGCCTCCCGCCGAACAGAACGAAACCGACCGCGCCGCTTTGAGCTGGCGCCGCAGTATCGACGGCATGACCCCGTCGTAGAATCGTCATGGCTCATCGAGCCGGCCCGGCCGCGTTAGCTCAGTTGGTAGAGCGTCGCTCTTGTAAAGCGGATGTCGAGAGTTCGAGTCTCTCACGCGGCTCAACTGCTGTCGGTGCTGACCGATAGCGTCGTTTTATGTCGACGACCTGCCTTGGGTGCGGAATCGATTTGCCAGGCCGTCGGCCAAAAGTGTTCTGCACCAATGCATGCCAACAGTCACATCGCCGGCGCTTGCTCGTGGAGGCCTGGCTCGATACCCGCGTATGTGGTCGCATGTCGTACCGGGGCCACTACGTTCGGGACCACCTTAATGAGGAACAGGGCGGTTGTTGTGCCGACGTGCACGCTCGACGAGCGACAGCTAGACCTGCTCGTCGCCCTCGACGACGCGCTCGGAACGTATCTGCTGCGGGGGATAACGGCGCGGCGTGCGGCGCCGCATCGGAATGCGCTCGGCGATGTTGCTCAGCGGGTTGACCACCATCGTCAGGGCGACGACCGCGTCCTGAAGAGTGGCGATGGCCGGCTCCAACGCCTCCATCCCCGGCGCGAGCCGGGCTAGGGTGTCGGCGACGTCGGTGAGCTGTTCGAGCGGTCCGTGCCGCGCCGTCAGCTTGTCGATCAGGCCGCCCTCGGCGAGCAGCCGGTCGGCCAGCCCGTCCTCGGCGAGCACCCGTTCGATCAGCCCGTCGTCGGCGACCAGCTGATCCACCAGTCCGCCGGGCTTCAACGCGCGCTCCAGCCCGCCGCCCTCCTCGGTCAGCCGGTCGAGCAGGCCGCCGGGCGCGGTCAGCAGGTCGACGATCCCGCCCGGCCGCAGCAACCGGTCCACCGGACCGTCGGGCGCCAGGGCACGCCCCAGCGGGGCGTCGTCGTCCAACAGCCTGGCCAGCCGGTTGGCCCGGGTGATCGCATCGTCGATGCCGAACATGTGCGCAACCGCGTTCGGCCCGGTCTGCGCGCCCGCTTCGCCGAGCGTTCGGTGCGCCAGGCCGAGGGCCGCGGTCGCAACACCCACTCCCGCGTCGGCCGCCGCAAGCCCGACTCGCATGGGTGTGGTCGCGATGGTCACCAGGCTCTTGGCGAGGTTCATCCCCCGAGTCTAGGCATTCGGTCCGGCGGTTAACGCAGGTAAGAAGGTATCGGATTCACAGGAACTCCACAGGCGCTCTGGAGGTAACGTTCAACCAAGTGCGAGGGAATGAGCACATGGCATCGGCAACCACAGACGGAAATACCCCCGAGGCGCGGATCCTCGTCGTCGACGACGAGGACAACATCGTCGAGCTGCTCTCGGTCAGCCTCAAATTCCAGGGCTTCGAGGTCTTCACCGCGACCAACGGTCCGGCCGCCTTGGACCTGGCGCGCGAGGTCAAGCCCGACGCGGTGATCCTCGACGTGATGATGCCCGGGATGGACGGGTTCGGGGTGTTGCGCCGGTTGCGTGCCGATGGCATCGATGCGCCCGCACTGTTCTTGACCGCCCGCGACTCGCTGCAGGACAAGATCGCCGGGCTGACCCTCGGCGGCGACGACTACGTGACCAAACCGTTCAGCCTCGAAGAGGTGGTCGCGCGGCTGCGGGTCATCCTGCGGCGCGCCGGCAAGGGCGTCACCGAGCACCGCAACTCCCGGCTGACGTTCGCCGACATCGAACTCGACGAGGACACCCACGAGGTGTGGAAGGCGGGCGAGCCGGTGTCGCTGTCGCCGACCGAGTTCACGCTGTTGCGCTACTTCGTGATCAACGCCGGCACTGTGCTGAGCAAGCCGAAAATCCTCGACCATGTCTGGCGCTATGACTTCGGCGGCGACGTCAACGTCGTCGAGTCCTATGTGTCGTACCTGCGGCGCAAGATCGACACCGGGGAGAAGCGGCTGCTGCACACGCTGCGCGGAGTGGGATACGTGCTGCGAGAACCGCGATGAGCCGCGGCGCGTTTGGCGAAGAATACGAGGATGGCTAAATTCCGTCGACCGGCGGTGCCGCTGCGGGTGGGCCTTGTCGCCGCCACCCTGGTGCTGGTGGCGTGCGGGCTGGCGGTGTCGGGGATCGCGGTCACCTCGATTCTGCGCCACAGCCTGATCAACCGGGTGGACCAGAACCTGGAGGACGCATCGCGCGGATGGGCGCAGGCGCCGCGGCGCTTCTCGCCAGTCCCGCGCGAAGGCCCGAACGTCGACCGGCCCCCGACCAACTTTTACGTTCGCAGCATCGGTCGCGACGGACGCACCTGGACCGTCGTCAACGACCGCAACGCCGAGCCTGCGATCCCCGAAAACAACGACGTGGGTGCCGAGCCCACGACCGTCGGATCCGTCGATAACTCCGGTGTGCAATGGCGGGCGGTTTCGGTGCGCGGGCCGCTCGGCCGGCTGATCACCGTGGCCTATGACCTCTCCGACGTGCAACACACTGTGCGGTCGCTGGTCTGGCTGCAGGTCGGCATCGGTGCGGCGGTGCTTCTGGTAATCGGGATCGCCGGCTACGCGGTGGTGCACCGAAGCCTGCGGCCGCTGATCGAAGTGGAACAGATTGCCGCGGCCATCGCCGGTGGGCAGCTGGATCGGCGCATACCCGAACGTGACCCGCGCACCGAGGTGGGCCGACTTTCGTTGGCGCTCAACGGAATGCTGGCGCGACTGCAGCAAGCGGTGGCGTCGTCGGAGTCCTCGGCGGAGCAGGCGCGCACGTCGGAGGAACGGATGCGGCGGTTTATCACCGACGCCAGCCACGAGCTGCGCACACCGCTGACCACGATCCGCGGGTTCGCCGAGCTGTACCGCCAGGGCGCCGCCCGCGACGTGGAGATGCTGATGTCGCGAATCGAGAGCGAATCGCGCCGGATCGGCCTGCTGGTCGACGACTTGCTGCTGCTGGCCCGCCTCGACGCGCAACGGCCACTCGATCAGCACCGCGTCGATCTGCTGGCGCTGGCCAGCGACGCCGTGCACGACGCGCAGGCGATCGCCCCGAAACGCAAAATCGCGATGGACGTGCTCGACGGCCCCGGCACGCCGGAGGTGCTCGGCGACGAGGCCCGGCTGCGCCAGGTGCTGAGCAACCTGATGGCCAACGCGCTGCAACACACCCCGGAAAGCGCTGACATCACCGTGCGGGTCGGAACGGACGGCGACAACGCTGTGCTGGAAGTCGCCGACGAGGGACCCGGCATGAGCCAGGAGGACGCGGCCCGAGTTTTCGAACGGTTCTATCGCACCGACTCGTCGCGGGCGCGCGCCAGCGGCGGCGCCGGGCTGGGCCTTTCGATCGTCGACTCGCTGGTGCATGCGCACGGCGGCACCGTCTCGGTGACCACCGCGCCCGGCGAGGGCTGCCGCTTCCGGGTCAGCCTGCCGCGGGTGGCCGACGTGCCCGCGCACGTCGGCTGAGCCGGCCAATTCAGCAGGCTCGCGGAGATACAGTCACGCAATGGTCATGGCGAATGACGACGGTTCTCCCCGGGACTCCACGGCCGCGCTCGCCGCGTTGTATGCGGCGGAGCGAACCGACGTGCAGAACATTCTCGGCCACGCACTGACGTTGGTGAGTGTTCTGGTGGCCTACGCCACGGTGATCGGTGCGGCCTGGGCGACGAGGCCAGATACCATCCCGCACTACTTGATTCCGATGATTCCGATACCCGCACTGCTGGTCATTGCGTGGCACTCGCAGCTGAACAGTCGCGTGTGGGCGCACAATCAGGTCATCTTCGTACTCGAGCAGCGGCTCTTGGACCAGATCCCCAGCATCACGAACCCGACCCGGCTTTGGATCGGGCATACGAGCGGACGGCTGGTCAACGAGATCCCGATCCTGTTGAAAGAGCGGCGATTTGGGATGGCCGCGGCGAGCATCATCACCTACGGTGGCGTCCTGACAATCGTGTTGGCCCTGACGGTGTCAAGTCTGGTGGTGCCCATCGTCGTCTACCAGGATTGGCAGTGGCTGGCATGGACGATGGCGGCTGTTTACGCGATTGCTCTGGTTCTGCTGGCCGCGTCGTACAAGTCCACGTTCGGGGTCAATATCGCGAGGATGGACGAGTGGGCGAAATCCGCCCACGCCACCTTTCCCGATCAATTCAAGACGACGCACGGCTACCGGGAAGGCTGATGGGTCAGCTCGGCCAGTGCGGCTTTGATCTTGGCCTGCGCCTCGTCGAGCGACTGCGGCGACGGGTTGCGGTCGACGTTGGCGAAGCCGAAGTCGCTGAGGCTGCGGGTGGGGAAGACGTGCACGTGTAGGTGCGGCACCTCGAGTCCGGCGATGATGACCCCGGACCGTTTGGTGTCGAAGGCCCGGCACACCGCCTTACCGATCAGCTGCGCCACCGCCATGACCCGGCCGAACGTTTCCTGGTCGACGTCTTGCCAGTTGTCGATTTCGGCGCGCGGCACCACCAGCGTGTGCCCCTGGGTCATCGGCTCGATGGTCAGAAACGCGACGGTCTCGTCGTCCTCGTAGACGAACCGACCGGGGATTTCGCCGTTGATGATCTTGGTGAAGACAGTGGCCATGCATCACAGCATATCGGTGCTGCTCGCCAAACACCGCCGTGACATCCTCGCTCTGGCCCAGCGGCACAAGGCAAGTCACGTGCGCGTGTTCGGCTCTGCGGCGCGCGGCGACGATGTATCCGCAAGCGACATCGACTTGGTTGTGCGGTTCTCACCCGATGCCGACGTCTTTGATCTCGCCGACCTGACAGTCGCTTTGGAAGAGCTGACCGGACTGCACGTCGACGTGGTGTCGGATCGTGGAATTCGTTGGGGTTCAGACGCGATTACCGCCGAGGGGCGCGGCCCCTGTGAGCGAATCCTCTGACCCACAACGAGATCGCACGGTCGCGACACTCAAGGTGGCCCGCCTGCCTGATGGGTTTGTCGCCGCGCACCCGGATGTGGCCTGGCGAAGCATGAAAGCCACGCGCAACATCGTGGCCCACCAATACGACCACCTTGACTACGAAATCATCTGGAATGCCTTGGCGCGCCAGCTACCCGTCGAAGCCGACCGGATAAGGATGGTCTTCGAGGATCGCTAGCCTCGATGGGCTTGAACCAAGTCGTGCAACTCCTCGACCGACCACGGTGGGGAGTCGTGGTGGTCGCGGTATGCGATGACAGCGGGCGTGGGCCGCGGGTATCGGCCGACGAAACCACCTGAGGCGACGAAGATTCCACCGGTCACCTGTGCGGCGAGGTCACTGGCCAGGTAGGCATACAGCGGCGCCACGTAATCCGGTGGTGCGACGTCCAGCGAGCCGTGCATGCCGGCCTCGTCCAGCAGGCCTCGCCGGTGCAGGTCTTTGATGTGGGCTTCGTAGCCCGGCCCGCTGGACAGCCGGGTCCGTGCGCCCGGACACACCACGTTGGCCCGCACCTTGTGTTGCTTGAGTTCTGCGGCGATGGCCAGCGTCAGACTGTTGACGCCGCCCTTGCCGGCCGGATAGCCAGTGCCGCCGTAGTCGCCGAGGAACGCCGACGAGCTGGTGTTGACGATGCTGCCGCCGCCCTGCGCGACCATCTTCGGCGCGGCCGCGCGGCAGGTGGCGAACACCGTGCCCAGGTGCGCGTCGAGCAGCTCGCGAAACTGCGCCGGAGTGATGTCCAGGATCGACGAACCCGCCGGCTCGGCGATGCCCGCGCAGTTCACCAGGATGTCGATGGCGCCGAATTCGTCAATGCACCCGTCCACCAAGGCCTCTGCAATTGCCTGGTCGGCCGGTGACCCCGCGTGGGCCACCGCGCGGCCGCCGTCTGCAGTGATGGCTGCCGCCGTTTTGCATGCCGCGTCGGGATCTCGGCCGTTGACCACCACGGCGGCGCCGTGTTGCGCCAGTAACGCCGCCACCGCCGCGCCGATCCCGCGCGACCCGCCGACCACCACGGCGCCGCGGCCGGCCAGCAGCGGACTCACTCCGTGTTGCCGAATGTCATCATGTCGAGGTTCCAGTAGCCGCGCATGTTGGTGATCAGCCCGGCGTCGTTGACCCGGTAGGTGAACACGCCCCGCACACTGCTGGTGATCCCGTTGTCGAACTTGCTGTCCAGCACCAGGATATGCGCGATTTCGTTGGGGGAACTCGACGGAAACGTCTCCTCGCAGGTGATCGTCAGCTGGTTGGCGGCGATGTTGGTGTCGTAGAACCCCGCAACGCCGTCCTTGCCCCGCACACCGGTGCCGTCGGGGTTGGTGACGGCCTTGCCGATCGGGTCCTCGACCACGACGTCGTCGGCCATCAGTGCCAGCCAGCCCTCCCGATCGTGGGCCTGCACGCACCGCCACGACGCCTGCGAGGCGGCCAACGCGGGTGATTGCTGAACGGTTTCTTGCGACATCGTCAACTCCAATCTCTAGATGGCGCAGGCGGCGCGGGCGCCGTCTTCGGTGGCTTTGCGGATCAGTCCCAGGCCGGTGCAGTCGCCGGCGGCGTGTATTTCGGTGTCGGGCATGGCAGTTACCAGTGCGTCCAACAATGTGGTGTCGGGTTGCGGGGTGCCGGCGACGACGACGGTGTCGGCCCGCAGGCGGCGCGTGGTTCCGCGATCCGGCGTGAAAATCACGGCGTCTTCGGTGATCTGTTCGACGGCGGCCCGGACGTGGACTGCGACCCCGAGGCGGTCGAGGCGGTCCATGTGTTCGGTTCTGCGTTTGAGGCCCACTTCGGGGGCAATCGCCTTGCCGGACTCCAAGATTGACACCAGGCGGTCGCGGGCGGCCAGGAACTCGGCCAGCTCGAGCGCCACCAGGTCGCCGCCGATGATCGCGACGCGCCGGCCGACGGGCATCCAGGCGTGGGTGGCTTTGCGCATCAGTGTCGGGCGGATCAGCCGCTGCCTGCGCCCGGCAAACATCTCGCGCAGCGCCGGGCCGGTCCGCACATGCGGAAGATCGGCGCCGGGAATTTCGGGAACCGTGACTTTGCCGCCGGTTGCCACGATGATGCTCTGCGGCGCGAGGCCTGCCACGTCGGCAGCTGAAACGGCATGATTCAACACGACTTTCGCGCTGCTGCGGGCGATCTCGTCGCGCAGGTACCGTAGGAACGGCTCGTTCTCCGGGTGCAGCACCGCCGCCCAGAGCAGCGCACCGCCCAGCTGGCCGTGGCGTTCGAACAGCGTCACTCGATGCCCGCGTTCGGACGCGACGCGGGCAGCTTCCAGACCGGCCGGGCCGCCGCCGATCACCATCACCCGCTTTGCTTTCGTGGTATGCCCCGGCGTCAGCTCGCGCTCTTTGCCGGTGCGGGGGTTGACCGCGCAGTCGACGGAGAACCGCTGTTCCATTGCATCGATGCAGTTTTCACACGAGATGCACTTGCGGATCCGACGGGCCTGACCTGTTTGCAGCTTGCGGGGCAACTCGGCGTCGGCGAGCAGCGGGCGGCCCATCGCGATGAAATCGGCGCGCCCGACGGCCAGGATCTGTTCCGCCCGGGCCGGATCGTGGATCCGCCCGACGGCGATCACCGGCACGTCGACCACTTCTTTGACCGCGGCCGCGGCGCCGACGTTGAGTGCGTCGCCGTCATCGGCGCCGTTGACCATCTGCGTGACCAGCCGGTCGATCACTCCGCCGCTGACGTGGAAGGCGTCCACCCCGGCGGCCACCAGTTGCGGTGCCACCTGGGCGGTTTCGTAGATGGGACGGCCGCCGGCGACCCGCTCGTATCCGGAAATCCGCAGTGTGATCGGCAGCGCGTCGCCAATCTCGGAGCGGATCGCCGCCAGCGTCTCCAGGACGATGCGCAGGCGGCCCCGCACCGAGTCGCCGCGGTAGTCGTCGGTGCGCCGGTTGCGTTGCGGGGCAAGGAAAGAGCCCAGCAGCATGTAGCCGTGCGCGGCATGCAGCTCGATGCCGTCATAGCCGGCCTCGGCGGCCCGTCGCACCGCGGCTTTGAACAGGTCGAGCACCTCGGTGAGTTGCTCGGTGGTGATCTCCGCCGACGGCCGCCCGGTCAGATACGACGGGATCACCGACGGTCCCAGCGACGTCACGCCGTGCATCTCGGGTCCCAAGCCGTCGGGCCCGGCGTGCACGATCTGCGGCTGGATCTTGGCGCCGTGTTCGTGCACCGCCTCCACCAGCCTGCGGTGTGCGTCGACGGCGGCGTCGGTGCCGAGATGCAGCCCGCCCGGTGTTTCGGGATGCCGGTGGTCAACCCCGGTGGCGCCCACCGTGATCAGCCCGACCCCACCTTGGGCGCGGGCGGCGAAGTAGTCGCAGGTGCGTTGCGACGGCAGGCCCTCCGGGGTGCCGTACATGGTTTCCATCGGCGACATCACCAGCCGGTTGCGCAGCGACATGTTGCCGATGCGGCCCGGCGCCAGGAGGTGGCGAAAGGAGTTCACCGGCTGAAGCGACCCGCGAAGGCGCGCAGTGGCAGGTCGGCACTGGTGAGGATGCCGGGCGGCGCGTCGACAACCGCCCGGATCGCGTTGAGCGCGGGCATGCCGGTGACGGTCATGCCGATCGCCGCGAACGACTCGACCGACGAGAAGTCGGTGCCCGGCTTGGGCAAAATCAGATGCTTGCTGTAGATGCAGGGGTCACCCTGGATCTTGGTGACGTAGCAGCCCTGAATGTCCCAGTGCGGGTTGGTATGTGGCGTCATCTGCCATTCCAGATGCAGCTCCACCCGCGGCACCCCGTCGACGGTGCCGACGTACTGGAACGCTGCACCGCCGACCGACCCGGCCGGCAGCCGATACCAGCCGAGGTCGACGTCCTTGGTGCAGGCACCCAATTCGTAGTGGAAGGTGACCTCGTCGAGCGCGATGTCGAGGCAGTCGGCCATCAGCCGCACGCCGTCTTCGAACACCCGGGTGCCTTGCTCCAGCAGCCGTGGCACCTCGGGGTCGTCGACGGGGCGGCCGAACCCGCAGTTGGCCCACGTCGGTGCCGAGTGGTGGCACGACACGTCGACCGATTCGATGCAGGTGACGTTCTCGATGTCGGCCACGTCGGCGCTGTGCACGATCGTCAGGATCTGCGCCAGACCGGGATTCATCCCGGTGCCGTAGAAGCTGGACCGCCCGCGCTGGCAGGCGTCCTGGAAGACTTCGGCTTCGGTACGGCCGTCCGGCAACCGGTGGTTGGTGTTGCGGTGGTGACCGGTCACCCAGTCCGCGGTGGTGACGACGTTGATGCCGGACTCGAGCACCCGTTCGTAGAGCGCCAGGTCCGGCCACACCCCGTGGAAGGTCACACAATCCGGGCGTGCGGCGATGATCTCGTCGACCGTCCCGGTGGCCAGCACCCCAAGCGGCTCCATGCCGGCGATCTCACCGACGTCGCGGCCCACCTTCTCCGGCGAATAGCAGTGCAGACCAACCAGTTCCAGGTCCGGGTGCCGGCCGATCCGTTTGATCATCTCGGTCCCGACGTTCCCGGACGCCACCTGGAACACCCGCAGCGGGCCGGCCATACCGCTACCGGTCGTCGTCGGTGTAGCGGATGACGCCACGAATGTTCTTGCCGTCCAGCATGTCCTGGTAGCCGTCGTTGATCTGCTCCAGCTTGTACTGGCGGGTGATCATGTCGTCGAGGTTCAGCTTGCCCGCCTTGTACATCGACAGCAGCTGCGGGATGTCGTACTGCGGGTTGCCGCCGCCGAAGATGGTGCCCTGCAGGTTCTTTTGCATCAAGGTCAGCATCGCCAGGTTCAGCGTGACCTGGTTGTCGATCAGGCTGCCGATGGCGGTCAGCACGCAGGTGCCGCCCTTGGCGGTCATGATCATGTAGTTCTCGACGTCGGCCCCGTGGAGTTCGCCGACGGTGACGATCACCTTCTTGGCCATCAGGCCGTAGGTGATCTCCATGATGCCCGCCAGCGCGGCGTTGATGTCTGGATAGACATGGGTGGCACCGAATTTCAGCGCCTGGTCGCGCTTCCACTCGACCGGGTCGATCGCAAAGATGTAGCGGGCGCCGGCGTTGACCGCTCCCTGCAGCGCGGCCATGCCGACACCGCCGATGCCGACGATGGCCACGTCGTCGCCGGGGCGGATGTCGGCGGTGCGGGTGGCCGAACCGTAACCGGTGGTGACGCCGCAACCCACCAGGGCCGCCACCTCGAACGGCACCGACGGGTCGATCTTCACCACCGAACTCTTGTGCACCACCATGTACGGGGAGAACGTGCCCAGCAGGGTCATCGGGTAGACGTTTTGGCCGCGCGCCTGAATGCGGAAGCTTCCGTCGGAAACCGACGCGCCGTTGAGCAGCCCGGCCCCCAGGTCACACAGGTTGCGCATGCCCGCCTGACATGTCTGACATTTGCCGCAGGACGGGATGAACGACAGCACCACGTGATCGCCCACCGCGATGTCCTCGACACCGGGGCCGACCTCCGTGACGATGCCCGCACCCTCGTGACCGCCGAGCACCGGGAAGCCCGCCATCGGGATGCCGCCGGTGACCAGGTGGTGGTCGGAGTGGCACATCCCGGCCGCTTCCATCTGGATCTTGACCTCGTCCTTGCGCGGGTCACCGATCTCGATCTCCTCGACCGACCACGGCTGGTTGAACTCCCAGAGCAGCGCGCCCTTTGTTTTCACCGCGAACCTGCTTTCAACTAGTTGGTGGGGACCTGTGCGACAGCGTAGTGACGTGGGTCACCACAGCGGAACCGGGGCCTTACCTAGCGGGTAGTAGCCCGGTAGCTTCTCGCCGGCAAGGCTGCGTTCGATTCGCTTTTGCATGCCCTTGGACAACTTGCCGGCCTTCATCAAGTCCATGTACAGCGTCTGGACGTGGCCGAAGTCGAAGAAGTCGCGCTGCCATTCGATGAGCTTGTCGGCGTTCAGCCGAAACCAGCTGCCGCCGATACCGTAGATCTCCTGTTGGCCGCCGTCGCCGTCGACAACCACCTGCTTCCAGAAGCCGACGATCTCGCCTTGCCGGTCGTCGATGATGACCTTCTGATACGGGTACTGCCAGTTCTCCAGGCCCTCCATCTCCAAGCCCAGGGCGATGTCGCGGATCTCGTCGATCCCCACGCACATCACGTCTTCCTTGGGCCCGATGTTCCAGCCGTAGGTGGCCTCGGGTGCGTAGAAGTCGGCCAGCGGCTTCCAGTCGCCCGCCTTCTCGCAGTCCTTGTTGGCTGCAAGCCAGCGCTGCACCCAGTCGTCGAGCTCGGCGCGGGGAAATGAGGCCATGGTCAGTCTTCTTTCTCTTCGATGGACAGAGCCTGGGTGGGACAGGCCCACACGGCTTGCTCGATTTCCTTGCGGGCCTCCTCAGGCGGCTCGTCGTCGAGGATTTCGACCTGGCCGCGCTTGGGCACCCGGAAGTAGTCGGGTGCCTCCAGCTCGCACATCGCGTGGCCCTGGCATAGATCCAGGTCGGCTTTCACCCTGTAACCCATCTCAGCTCCTGCGCCGGTAGCGCACCGTGGCCGGCTGAGCCAGCTGCACCACCATCTTGGAATGGTCGTTGCGGTAGCTGTCCGATGGCTGGGTCATCTCGAATTCGTACTCGCGCAACAACACCGAGAAGATCGCCTTGATCTGCATGGTGGCGAACGCCGCCCCCACGCAGCGGTGCCGGCCCGCGCCGAACGGGATCCACGTCCAGCGGTTGAGCAGGTCCTCTTGTCGCGGCTCTTCGTAGCGCTCCGGCACGAAGCTGTCCGGGTCGGGGAAGTCCTCGGGGATGCGGTTGGAGATCGCCGGTGACGCCGCGACGAAATCGCCTTCGTGAATCGGGTAGCCGCACACTTCGAATTCGCCCTTGGCCACCCGCATCAGGATGATCAGCGGCGGATGCAGCCGCAGCGTCTCCTTCAGCACGTTCTCCAGCCGCGGAATCTGGCGCAGCGCATGAAAACTCACCGACTGGCCATCGCCGTAGAGCTCGGTGAGCTCCTCGAGAACGCCCGCATAGACGTCCGGGTGGCGCATCAGCTCGATCAGCGTCCACGACGCGGTGCCCGAGCTGGTGTGGTGGCCGGCGAACATCAACGAGATGAACATGCCGGTGACCTCGTCGGCCGAGAACCGGGGATTGCCGTCGTCGTCCTTGATCGACACCAGCACGTCGAGCATGTCCCGTTCGCTCTTGTCGGCCGGCGGGTTCGCGATCCGCTGGTTCATGATGTCTTGGACCAACGCCACCAACCCTTTTCGGGCCTCGTCGCGGCGACGGAAGCTCTCGATCGGCAGGTACGGATCGACGTAGCACAACGGGTCGGTGCCGCGCTCGAGCTCGTGGTAGAGCTGGGCGAACCGGTGGTCGAGTTGCTCGCGGAACTTACGCCCGATCAGGCAGGCGGTGGAGGTGTAGATGGTCAGCTCGGCGAAGAAGTCCAGCAGGTCGATTTCCCCTGTGTCGCCCCAGTTTTCGATCATCCGACGCACTTCGCGCTCGATTGTGACGGCGTGGCTTTTCATGTGCTCGCCGCGGAGCGCGGAGTTGTGCAGCATCTCCTTGCGCCGCTCCGGGCTGGCGTCGAACACCACGCCTTTGCCGAAGATCGGCGTCATGAAGGGATAGGCCTCGGCCTGGTCGAGTTCTTCGTCGCTGGACCGGAAGAAGAACTCGTTGGCTTGCGCGCCGGACAGCAACACCACCTGCTTGCCGGCGAGCTGGAACCAGCCGACGTCGCCGCATTCGTCACGGACGCGTTTCATCAGCCCGATCGGGTCGGTGCGGAATTCCCCGAGGTGGCCGTGCTCCTCCTCGCCACCGGATACCCGCGGAACTTCTTTGAGCTCTTGGCTTGTCACGACTCCTCCGGATACTTCAGTTGCTTGCGTTCGGCGGGTGCGCCGGCCAGCGGCGCCTCGGGTTGGATCTCCATCGAGGTGATGAACCCGCCGCGCGGCGTTTCGGCGACGAATGCGATCGCCCGGGCGAGGTCGGACGCGCGCAGGAAGTAGTCGTGGCGGGCCTGGCCCCATTTGGCCCAGTCTTCGAGCATCGGGCCGATGGACTCCGGCGGCAGGCTCCAGCCCATGCCGGTCTTGGTGGGCCCCGGATGCACGATCGAGGCCCGCACGCCGGTGCCCTCGAGTTCCATTTGCAGGTTGGTGACCATCGCCGTCAGCGCCGCTTTGGCCGCGCCGTAGGCGCCCATGTGCGGGCGCTGGCGCAGCGCGACGTCGGACCCGACGAAGATCAGGTCGCCGCGTTGACGTTCCAGCATGCCCGGCAGCACCGCGGTGGCAAGCCGGTTGGCGCCAATCAGATGGATCTGCACCTGGGATTCGAAGACGTCGGTGCTGATTTCGTGCAGGCGACCGAAGAACGTGTCGCCGGCGCCGGTGATCAGCAGCTCGATGTCGCCGAGTTGCTCGGTTGCCTGGTGCACGAACGATTTGACCGACTCGGGTTCGGTGACGTCGAGGTGCAGCGCGACGGCTTCGCCGCCGTCGGCTTTGATCTTGTCAACCAGCTCTTGGCATTTCTCGACGCGGCGGGCGCCCAGGGCGACCGGGAAGCCGCGACCGGCGAGCTCGACGGCGGTTGCGGCGCCGATGCCCGACGACGCCCCGGCGACGATGGCGGGACGGCGGGCCGGATGTGGTTCGAAGCGAGGCATTTACACGGTCTCCACGGTGATCGGCAAGTGGGCGAATCCGCGTACGTTGCTGGAGTGGACGCGGACGGCGTTGTCCTCGTCGACGTCGTAGCCGCGGATCCTTGTCAACAGTTCGCTCAGTGCCACTCGCGCCTCCATGCGGGCCAGGTGCGCGCCCAGGCAGAAGTGTGCGCCGCTGCCGAAACTAACCAGCTTCGAGCCGATGTCGCGGCCGATGCGGTATTCGTCGGGGTTGTCGAACACCCGGTCGTCGCGGTTGGCGGAGCCCGGGAGCAGCAGTAGCACATCGCCTTCGGGGAGCATGGTGTCATACAGCGTAAATTCCTGCGCGACGGAGCGTGCCAGGATCTGGCTCGAGGTGTCGTAACGCAGCGTCTCTTCGACCCACAGCGGGATCCTCGAGTGGTCGGTGTACACGGTCGCCAGCTGGTCGGGATTCTTGAAGCCCCAATATGCTGCGTTCGCAAGCAGTTTGGTGGTGGTCTCGTTGCCGGCGACCACCATCAGGAACAGGAACGCCATGATTTCCTCGTCGGTCAGGCGGTCCCCGTCGATTTCGGCCTCCAGCAGCGCTGACGTCAGGTCGTCGCTGGACTTCTTGCGGCGCTGGGCGACCATGTCAGCGTAGTACACCATCAAATCGGCCGAGGCCTGGATCGCCGACGGCGGAACGTCGGCCAGCCCGTCTTCGCGGTGCATGACGCCGTCGGCCAGTTCGCGGATGTGGGCCCGGTCGGGTTCGGGTACGCCCATCAGCTCGGAGATGACGTCCATCGGTAGCTTGCCGGCGAATTCGGCGATGAAATCGAAACTTTCGGACTGCAGCGCAGCGTCGAGGTGCATGCGGGCCAGCTCGACCACCCGCGGCTCGAGTTCGCGAATCCGCCGCGGCGTGAAGCCCTTGGAGACAAGCGTGCGTAGCCGCAGATGCCCTGGGTCGTCCATCGCGAGAAACGACATCACCTTGTGCGCGTCGGGGGTGCGGGAGACCGGATCCAGCGATACGCCATAGGCATTCGACAGCGCGGTGCTGTTGCGGAAGCCTTGCAGCACATCGTGATGGCGTGACAAGGCCCAGAACTTCAGCTCGTCGTTGCGGTACAGCGGGGCCTCGTCGCGCAGCCGCCGGTAGTACGGGTAGGGATCCTCGTGAAAGTCGTAATCGTAAGGGTCAAGCACTAATTCGGGCGTCTCTACAGTCATCTGCGCCGCTCCTCCTCATCGCTCCGCTCTGCATCGTCGCCGGCGCGAGTCATCTATCTTCTCCCAAGATCAGGCTCACCACATAGCCCAGCCGGTCGGCGATCTGGTGGTAGCTGAACGCGCCGCTTCCGGCCTGCACCAGCGCGCCGAAGAACGTCATCTCGAGTGCGGCCACCGTCCGTGGGTCGGCCTCCGGGCCGATCGCCGATGTGACGCGGCGATGGATCTCCGCGCCGATCCGGTCGCGCACGGTGCGCACCGCCGCATCGGCCCCGCCGCCGAGCAGCGCCGTCGTGCAGGCCGCGGCGACCTCGGGTTCGTCGGCGACCACCAGCGCCAGATGCCGCAGCGCCTTGTCCACGCGCACCGGCATCGGATCGTTGACGTCGGTGAAATACGGCACCTGGCGGACCAGGTCCAGATAGACCTCGGCGATCAGGTGGTTTTTCGAGGAGAAGTAGGTGTAGGCCGTCGCCGGGGCCACCTTGGCGCGAGCGGCGACCGCGCGCACGGTCAGATCCGCGTATGACTTCTCCCGCAGAACCTCGATGCCGGCCGCCAGCACCTTGCGGAAGGTTTCTTCCTGCCTGCGGTTTCGCGGCGCTTCACTGGCGTGGCGATCGGCGTCTGACGTGATCGCCGCCACTGCATCGCTGGACACATGTCCAGGCTAACGGAAGTCGATAGGGACAAGCAAGCCCGCAGGACAAACGCCGGGCACTTGCCCGGCTGGCCGCCCGACGGCTATGGTTCGACTGGACTATTCCGGACAAGTGTCCATCGCAATGAGGCGGGAGCGGAAGATGGCGTTACTGGCCGACGGAGCGAGTGCTCTGCTCATCGACGGAAAGCTGTCGCCCGGCAGTGCGGGTACCTTCCCGACGATCAACCCGGCCACCGAAGAGGTGCTGGGAACGGCCGCCGAGGGCACCGCCGACGACATGGGCCGCGCCATCGAGGCGGCGCGGCGCGCTTTCGACGACACCGACTGGTCACGCAACACCGAGCTGCGGGTGCGCTGCGTGCGCCAGTTGCGCGATGCAATGCGCGAGCACCTCGAAGAACTTCGCGACATCACCATCTCCGAAGTCGGCGCGCCGCGGATGCTCACCGCGAGCGCCCAACTCGAGGGACCGATCGACGACCTGGCTTTCAGCGCCGACACCGCCGAAACCTATTCGTGGAACTCCGATCTCGGTGAGGCCGCCCCGCTGGGCATCCCCACCCGGCGCACGATCGCCCGCGAAGCCGTCGGCGTCGTCGGCGCCATCACGCCGTGGAACTTCCCGCACCAGATCAACTTGGCCAAGCTCGGCCCGGCCCTTGCCGCCGGCAACACCGTCGTACTGAAACCCGCCCCCGACACCCCGTGGTGTGCGGCGGTGCTCGGCGAGCTGATCGTCGAGCACACCGACTTCCCGCCCGGCGTGGTCAACATCGTCACCTCCAGCGACCACAGCGTCGGCGCGCTGTTGGCCAAAGATCCTCGGGTGGACATGATTACGTTCACCGGATCGACGGCCACCGGCCGCAGTGTGATGGCCGACGCTGCCGCCACGATCAAGAAGGTCTTCCTCGAGTTGGGCGGCAAGTCGGCGTTCCTGGTGCTCGACGGCGCCGACCTGGGCGGCGCGGTCTCGGTGTCGGCGTTCTCGGCGTGCGTGCACGCCGGGCAGGGCTGCGCGATCACCACGCGGCTGGTGGTGCCGCGCTCGCGCTACGACGAGGCGGTCGGTATCGCGGCGGCCACCATGTCGTCGATCAAGCCCGGCGACCCGACCGACCCGGGCACGGTCTGCGGCCCGCTGATCTCGGAGCGGCAGCGCGATCGCGTGCAGGGCTACCTGGATCTGGCTGTGGCAGAAGGTGGTTCGTTCGCATGCGGCGGCGGTCGGCCAGCCGACCGGTCGACCGGATTCTTCATCGAGCCGACGGTGATCGCCGGGCTGGGTAACGACGCCCGGGTCGCCCGGGAGGAGATCTTCGGGCCGGTGCTCACCGTGATCGCCCACGACGGCGACGACGACGCGGTGCGCATCGCCAACGATTCGCCGTACGGGTTGTCGGGCACCGTCTTTGGCGATCCGGAGCGCGCGGCGGCGGTGGCGTCCCGGTTGCGGGTGGGCACGGTCAACGTCAACGGCGGCGTCTGGTACTCGGCGGACGCGCCGTTCGGCGGCTACAAGCAGTCCGGCATCGGCCGGGAGATGGGATTGCTCGGCTTCGAGGAGTACCTCGAGGCCAAGCTTGTTGCGACGGCGGTTTAAGGCGCCGAGTGTGTGCTTGAAGCACGCCCTGACGCGAAAAGCGTGACCCAACCCCACATTCGGCGGAGAGGAAGAGCATGAGATTCGAGAACAAAGTGGCCATCGTCACCGGGTCCGGCGGCGGCATCGGCCAGGCGTATGCCGAGGCGCTGGCTCGCGAAGGGGCAGCCGTGGTAGTGGCCGACATCAACGCCGAGGCGGCCGAGGGCGTGGCCAAGCAGATCACCGCCGACGGCGGCACAGCGCTGGCTGTGCCGGTCGACGTCTCCGACCCGGCTTCCGCCAAGGCGATGGCCGACCGCACGCTGTCGGAGTTCGGCGGCATCGACTACCTGGTGAACAACGCGGCGATATTCGGCGGCATGAAGCTGGATTTCCTGCTCACCGTCGACCCCGAGTACTACAAGAAGTTCATGAGCGTCAACCTCGACGGCGCGCTGTGGTGCACCCGCGCCGTGTACAAGAAGATGGCCAAGCGCGGTGGCGGCGCGATCGTCAACCAGTCGTCCACCGCGGCGTGGCTGTACTCGAATTTCTACGGACTGGCCAAGGTCGGCATCAACGGTCTGACCCAACAACTTTCGCGTGAGTTGGGCGGTCAGAACATTCGGATCAACGCGATCGCGCCGGGCCCCATCGACACCGAGGCCAATCGGACCACCACGCCCAAAGAGATCGTCGACGACATTGTCAAGGGTCTTCCGTTGTCGCGGATGGGAACTCCCGAGGATCTGGTCGGCATGTGTCTGTTCCTGTTGTCCGACGAGGCAGCGTGGATCACCGGACAGATTTTCAATGTCGACGGCGGACAGATCATCCGGTCATGAGCGAACAGATGAAGCTCGGTTACATCGGGCTGGGCAACATGGGTGCACCGATGGCCAAACGGCTGGTCGACTGGCCGGGCGGGGTCACGGTTTTCGATGTCCGCACCGAGGCGATGACGCCGCTGGCCGAAGCCGGCGCCACCCTGGCCGACAGCGTGGCCGACGTCGCGACCGCCGACATCATCAGCGTCACCGTCCTCGACGACGCACAGGTGCGCGAGGTCGTCGCCGACTTGGCGGGCAATGCCAAGCCGGGCACCGTCATCGCGATCCACTCGACCATCAGTGACACCACTGCCGTAGAGCTCGCCGATGAGCTGAAACCCCAGGGCATTCACATCGTCGACGCGCCGGTCAGCGGTGGCGCCGGTGCCGCGGAGAAGGGCGAGTTGGCCACCATGGTGGGCGCCGAGCGAGATGTCTACGAAAAGATCAAGCCGGCGTTCAAGCAGTGGGCGTCGCTGGTCATCCACGCCGGCGGGCCGGGCGCCGGGACGCGAATGAAATTGGCCCGCAACATGTTGACATTCACCTCGTACGCCGCGGCCTGTGAGGCGATGAAGCTGGCCGAGGCGGCAGGACTGGACCTGCAGGCACTGGGCCGGGTGGTGCGTCACACCGACGCCCTCACCGGCGGGCCGGGGGCGATCATGGTGCGCGACGACATGAAACCCCTTGAGCCAGACCACTTTCTGTATCAGCCGTTCCTGCACACCCGCGGGCTCGGCGAGAAGGATCTGAGCCTGGCGCTGGCATTGGGCAAGGCGGTCTCGGTGGAGTTGCCGCTGGCCGAGGTGGCCCGGCGCAACCTGGCCGCCGGCCTCGGCTTGCCGCACTCGGACGAATAGGAGAGGCCATGGACGAGTTACGCCGCAAAGGGTTGGCGAAGATGAACGAGGTCTATGGCTGGGAGATGCCGAACGTCGAGGGCGACGCCTACTTCGACCTGACCGTCGACCACCTGTTCGGCAGCATCTGGACCCGACCGGGATTGTCGATGCGGGACAAGCGCATCATGACGCTGACCGCGGTGACGGCGATCGGAAACCGCGACCTCGCCGAGATCCAAATCAACGCAGCGCTCCTCAACGGCGAACTCACCGAGACCGAACTGAAGGAGATGGCCGTCTTCCTCACCCACTACCTGGGGTTCCCGCTGGGGTCGGCGCTTAACGGCGCCGTCGACGCCGTCGTCGCAAAGCGCAAAAAGGGCGCCGGAGAGGACAAGAAGGCCAACGTCGACGCCGCCGTGAAGATGCACAAGGGCGAGTAGTTACGGAGTGACCGCCGACGCGACCCAGCGACGCAGATAGCGGCGCAGCTCCCCACCTTCCCGCGGCGGTCGGCCGGGGTCGATGACGAACGACTGGATGATGCGCAGCAAGTGCTCACCCAGCTCATCCAAATCGGCGTCGTCCAAACCCGCTGCGGCCCAATCGACGTCGAATCGCCGCAGCATCGCGTTGGCGAACTGCAGGGCCACGTCCGACGTGACGTCCGCGGTGAACGCATTGTGGCGGTCGGGCGCAAGCAGCAGTCCGATGTGTTTGTCGTTCGGCAGCCATTCCAGCGCGGTGGCGATTCCCTCGGTGACCGCATCGACGGGATCGATGATTCCCGACAGGTGTGCAGCCAACCGGTCGAGGAAGCCGGTCGCTGCCTGCGTCGCAGCCGCGACCAGAAGCGCGTCGGTGCTGGGGAAGTACCGGTACACCGTCTGACGGGTAACCCCGAGCGCGCGTGCCACGTCGGCGATGCTGATGTCGGCGCCGCGTTCGTCGATGGCCTTGCCGGCCGCGGCAAGGATGCGGTCGACGGCCTCCTCGTCGGATGCCGGGGTTGCGCCGGCCCAGCCGTGGGTGCGCACTATCCGTGATAGGAGACTTGCAGGTCTTTGATGCCGTTGATCCAGCCGGACCGAAGTCGTTCCGGTTCCGCGATTTTGGTGATGTTCGGCAGCTGGTCGGCGATCTCGTTGAAGATCAGCTTGATCTCCATGCGGGCCAGGTTGGCGCCGATGCAGTAGTGGGCGCCGTTCCCGCCGAAGCCCAGGTGCGGGTTCGGGTCGCGCAGGATGTTGAACTCGAACGGCCGGTCGAAGACTTCTTCGTCGAAGTTGGCCGAGCTGTAGAACAGGCCGGCCCGCTGGCCTTCTCGGATCGTGACGCCACCGACCTCGACGTCTTTGCGGGCGGTCCGCTGGAAGCAGTGCACCGGCGTTGCCCAGCGGACGATTTCGTCGACCGCGGTCTCCGGCCGCTCCCGCTTGTAGAGCTCCCACTGGTCGGGATAGTCGGAAAACGCGTTGATGCCGTGTGTCATGGCGTTGCGGGTGGTCTCGTTGCCCGCGACCGCCAGCAGGATGACGAAGAACGCGAATTCGGTTTCGCCCAACGATTCTCCGTCGATGTCGGCCTGCACCAGCTTGGTGACGATGTCATCGGCCGGGCAGCGCCGGCGTTCTTCAGCCATGGTGTAGGCGTAACCCATCAATTCGGCATTGGCGGTGGTGGGGTCACTGTCGAAGTCCGGGTCGTCGGTGTTCATGATCGCGTTGGTCCACGCGAACAGCCGCTCGCGGTCGGCCTCCGGTACCCCGATCAGGTCGGCGATCGCCAAGAGAGGCAGCCGCATCGCGATGTCGTCGACGAAGTTGCCGGAGTCCTTCTCGGCCGCGGCCCGCACGATGTCGCGGGCGGCCGATGCCAGCCGCTCCTCGAGGGAGGCCACGGCGCGCGGCGTGAACAGCCGGGAGACCAGCTTGCGCAGCCGGGTGTGCTCGGGCGGATCGTGGTTGATCAGCAGCGCCTTGGTGAGCTCGAGCTGCTCGGCAGTCACCCCGTCGGGCAGCCGCATCACGGCGCCCTTGGCGTTGGTGGACCACAGGTCGTTGTCCCGGGAGATGTCCTTGATGTCGCGGTGGCGGCTGATCACCCAGTATCCGCCGTCGTCGAAGATGTTGGAGCCCGGCGCCTGCGCGTTCCACCAGACCGGGGCGGTCCTGCGCAGCTGAGCGAACTCCGCCACCGGCATTCCGCGTTTGAGCAGGTCGGGGTCGGTGAAGTCGAAGCCCGCCCCGAACGGACAGGCACGCTCGATTGTCGTCATGTGTCGCCGCCTCCCTGAGTGATCTGACGCACATCCCAGTGTCCAGACCATACACATGGCTGTCAAGTGTATGGCCGTGGGCCGCTATAGGCTCAGCCTCGTGCGCGTCCTGGTGATCGGTTCCGGTGCCCGTGAACATGCGCTGCTGGTGGCGCTCGCCAAGGACCCTCAGGTCGACCTGCTGGCCATCGCGCCGGGCAACGCCGGCACTGCGGCCGTGGCCGACCAGCACCAGGTGGACATCACCTCGGTGGACGAGGTGGTGGGCCTGGCGCGGCGCGTCGACGCCGATCTGGTCGTCATCGGTCCCGAGGTTCCCTTGGTGCTCGGCGTGGCCGACGCCGTGCGCGACGCCGGCATCGCCTGCTTCGGGCCCAGTAAGGCCGCCGCACGCATCGAGGGCTCCAAGGCGTTCGCCAAGGACGTGATGGCCGCGGCCGGTGTGCGCACGGCCTCCAGCGAAATGGTCGACAACCCAGCGCATTTGGATGCCGCGCTGGACCGGTTCAGCGGGCAAGCCGCCTGGGTGGTCAAAGACGACCGGCTGGCCGCGGGTAAGGGCGTGGTGGTGACGCAGGACCGGGCGGTCGCGCGCTCACACGCCGCCGGTCTCCTCGAGGCGGGGCACCCGGTGCTGTTGGAGTCCTACCTCGACGGCCCCGAGGTGTCGCTGTTCTGTGTCGTCGACGGCAAGACCGTGGTCCCGCTGCTGGCGGCCCAGGACTTCAAGCGTGTCGGCGACGGCGACACCGGCCCCAACACCGGGGGGATGGGGGCCTACGCTCCGCTGCCGTGGCTACCGGCCGACACCTACCGCGACATCGTCGCTCAGATCGTGGAACCCGTTGCGGCCGAACTGGTTCAACGGGGCTGCCCGTTCTCCGGGCTGCTGTACGCCGGGCTGGCGATCACCTCCAACGGGCCGTCCGTCATCGAATTCAATTGTCGCTTCGGCGATCCGGAGACGCAGTCGGTGTTGGCACTGCTGGAATCGCCGCTGGGACAGCTGCTGCACGCGGCGGCCACCGGCCGGCTGGCCGACGTCGGGGAACTGCAATGGCGCGACGGCGCCGCCGTCACGGTGGTGCTGGCGGCGGAGAACTATCCCGGTCGGCCCCGGCTGGGGGATGTCGTCGCCGGCGCCGACGCCGACGGGGTGCTGCATGCCGGGACGGCCCGGCGCGACGACGGCGCGATCGTGTCGTCGGGCGGCCGCGTGCTCTCGGTGGTGGGTACCGGCGCGGATCTGGCCGCCGCGCGCGAGGCCGCTTATCGCACGCTCAGCTCAATTCGCTTGCCGGGCGGTCACTTTCGCAGCGACATCGCGCTGGCCGCCGCGGAGGGCAAGATCCGCGTCTAGAACCCGGCGGCTTGGCCGTCGCGGCGGGGGTCGCTGACCGCAAGGTAGCCGTCGTCGAGCCGCCAGATCGCCTGGCAGCTGCCGAACTGGTTGTAGTCGTCCACGGCGACCAGTTCATGGCCGCGCGAACGGAGCTCGTCCAGTGTCGACGGTGGGAAACCGATTTCGCAGGCGACCTGGTTGCCGTGCACCCAACGGAACCGGGGACCGTCGCAGGCTGACTGGGGGTTCTGGCCGTGATCGACGATCCGCGCCACCACCTGCACATGACTCTGCGGCTGCATGGTGCCGCCCATCACCCCGAAACTCATCACCGCAGCGCCGTCCTTGGTCATGAAGCCGGGGATGATCGTGTGATACGGCCGCTTGCTGGGCCCGACCTGGTTCGGATGCCCTTTGGTGACAACGAATTCCGTGCCTCGATTCTGCAGGGCGATCCCGGTGCCGGGCACCACCACCCCGGACCCGAAGCCCATGTAGTTGGACTGGATCATCGACACCATGACTCCTGACGCGTCGGCGGCGGTGAGATACACCGTGCCGCCGCGCGGCGTTCCGGCGGAGGCGGGCCGGGCCCGTTTCGGGTCGACCAGCGCTGCCCGCTGCGCCAGGTAGTCCTTGTCGAGCAACTGCTCGGGACGCACCGGCATGTGATCGATGTCGGCCACATAGGCCTGCGCGTCGGCGAAAGCCAGCTTGATCGCCTCGATCTGCAAATGCATGCTGTCGGCCGAATCCGGTGGGTACGAGGCCAACTCGAACTGCTCGAGGATGCCCAGAGCGATCAGGGCGACGATGCCCTGCCCGTTGGGCGGGATCTCGTGGATGGTGTAGCCGCGGTAGCCGGTGCTGATGGTGTCGACCCAGTCGGCGCGATGGTCCGCGAGATCGCCGGCACGCATGGCGCCGCCGCACGCCGCCGAATGCTCCTCGAGTGCGGCCGCCAGTTCACCGCGATAGAACGCCTCGCCATTGGTGGCGGCGATCTTCTCCAGCGTGGTCGCGTGGTCGGGCAACGTGACCAGCTCTCCGGCGTGCGGCGCCCGGCCGCCGGGCATGAACACGTCGGCGAAGCCGGGTTGCGAGGCGAAGATCGGCACCTGCGCGGCCCACTGCGCCGCGATGGTCGGCGAAACGAGAAACCCGTTGCGGGCGTAGGAGATTGCCGGCTCGAAGAGGCGGTCAAACGGCAGCCGTCCGAACTTGGCATGCAGTTCGACCCATCCCGACACCGCGCCGGGCACGGTGACCGAATTCCAGCCAAGGGCGGGAACGGGGTTGCCGCCGAAGTACTCCGGAGTCCAGGACGCGGGCGAGCGGCCGGAGGCGTTCAGGCCGTGCAGCCGTTGGCCGTCCCAGACGACGGCAAACGCGTCGGAGCCAATGCCGTTGGAGACCGGTTCCACCACGGTCAACGCGATGGCGGCGGCGACCGCCGCGTCGACCGCGCTGCCGCCGTCGGCGAGCATCCGCAGGCCGGCCTGAGCGGCCAGCGGTTGCGAGGTGCACACCACGTTGCCTGCAAGCACGGGTGTTCGCGGCCACGGGTAGGGGAAGTCCCAACCGAACGGCACGGTCACCGTCGGATCGTAAGCCTTGGCGGCGACCCCGACTTATCGTCGTCGCTACGGTAATTGTTACGATTGGCCGCATGCCGAAGCCCGTCATCGTCAGTGCCGTCCGGACCGCAATCGGGACATCGTTCAAAGGTTCACTGGTCAACACCCCAGCGGAGGTGCTGGCCACCACCGTGCTGCAAGAGGTGGTACGGCGATCCGGACTGGAGCCCGCCGCTATCGACGACGTGATCTTCGCCGAATCCCATTACGGCGGTGGTGATCTGGCCCGCTATGCCGCGGCCGCGTCGGACATGGTGTCGGTGCCCGGGCAGGCCGTCAACCGGCACTGCGCCGGCAGCCTCACCGCCGTCGCCAACGCCGCCGCGCAGATCGGCTCCGGCGTCGAGCGCGTCGTGGTCGGCGGGGGCGTGCAGTCGCTGTCGACGGGCCCGCTGATGAACTGGCGCATCCCCGGGCCGAAGCTGGAGTTCGAAGAACGCTGGATGCCGCCCACCCACGTCGAGACCCCGGATGCCCCCACTCGCGACATGTCGATCACCGTGGGCTGGAACACCGCCCAGGCGGTCGGCATCACCCGCGAGGAGATGGACGCGTGGGCGCTGCGGTCGCACCAGCGTGCGATAAAAGCGATCGATGAAGGCAAGTTCGCCGACGAAATCGTGCCGCTGAAAATCCAAACTCCCGACGGCGCATTGGTGGAGTTCAGCGTGGACGAGCACCCGCGTCGCGACACCAGCATGGAGAAGCTGGCGTCGCTCAAAGTGCTGCACCCAGAAATCGAAGGATTCTCGATCACCGCGGGCAACAGCAGCGGCACCAACGACGCCGCGGCCGCTCTCACGCTGGCCGACGAGGAGTTCGCCCGGTCCGCCGGGCTCAGCGTGCTGGGCAACGTCCGGACCTGGGCATCCGTCGGCGTCGAACCGAGAGACACCGGCCTGGGCGCTGTGCGGGTGATCGGCAAGGTGCTGCAGCGGGCCGGCTTGTCGCCCGCCGACGTCACGTTGTGGGAGATCAACGAGGCTTTCGCCTCGGTGCCGATCGCCGCCTGCCGTGAGTACGGGCTCGACGAGGATCGGGTCAACATCTACGGCAGCGGGTGCAGCCTGGGCCACCCGATCGCGGCCACCGGCGCGCGGATGCTGACCACGCTGGTGCACGAGTTGGGCCGTCGCGGCGGCGGGATCGGGGTCGCCGCGATGTGTGCGGGCGGCGGTCAGGGCGGCGCTGTCGTCGTCGAGGTGTAGACGCCGGGCATCTCGCTACGCCGTGAGCAGCGGCGCCATCCAGGTCAGTTCGGCCGGGAGCTGCGAACTCCAGAACGATGCGTCGTGCCCGCCGGGCGAAAACCCGCCCGCCGGCGGATTGGGCAGCTGGGCGACGAACTGCTTCGTCGCGCTGTAGAACGGGTCGCTGTTGCCGCAGTCCACCCGAATCGGGATGGACGCCAGCGCAGGCATTCCGAACACCGAGTTTGCCGACCAGTCGTCGGGGCCGTCGAACGCGCCGGGCGCCGCCGCGCCGGGTGACAACCACAACGCCGGGCTCACCGCGCAGATCGCGGCGGTGCGGGCCGGGCCGAGCCGCCCGCCGAGCAGCAGCGCGCCGTAGCCGCCCATCGACCAGCCCAGAAACGCCACCCGCGACGTGTCGAGTCCTTGTGTGTCCAGCATCGGGATGAGCTCGCCCAGCACCATCGCTCCCGAGTCCTCACCGGAAGCTCTTTTGTGCCAATAACTTCCGCCGCCGTCGACGGCGACCACCGCGAACGGCGGCAATCCGGCGTTGACGGCCTGGGCCAGGCCCTGCTCGACACCGCCGGCCATCACAGTGGACGCGTCAGAGCCCTTGCCGTGCAGGGCGATCACCGGACGCAGTGCCTTGGTCTGGCCGGGTGGCCGGGCGATCGCCCAGTTGGTCGTGACGCCGCCGCGCGCCGCCGACACAAACGAACCGGTCGACATCGTCGGCGCCGCAGCCGCAGCCGGCTCCAGCGGAGGCGGCGGAACAAGTGGAACCCCGGTGGCGGTCATCGTCACCGGCGTCGACGCGGAGGGCTTGACGGGAAGCAGGCTGTCCAGCGCGTAGGCGCCGAGCGCTCCCGCCGCCGCGCCGGCGCCAAGGCGCAGGACAGCGCGACGGCTCAAATTTTGCATGCGGCTCATCATAAAGCGGTGGTCCTGTGGGCGTTTGTCCGAAAGGGCAATGCGGCCCCTGCCCGACTGGCAGCATGACTATGCGTGACAGCAGCTGTCACTCCCAAGGGAGAACGTCGGCGGTACGCGCTGGTCAGCGCGGCTGCTGAGCTGTTGTGCGAAGGCGGGTTCGAAGCAGTGCGGCACCGGGCGGTCGCGCGCCGGGCGGGCCTGCCGCTGGCGTCAACCACCTACTACTTCTCGTGTCTGGACGACCTGATCGCCAGCGCCGTATCGCATGTCGGGATGCTGGAAGTGGCTCAGCTGCGGGCCCGGGTCGCAGGGCTGTCGCGGCGCCGCCGCGGCCCGGAGACAACCGCCGACGTGCTCGTCGACCTGCTCGTCGGCGACGAGTCCGGCCCTCGCCTGACCGAGCAGCTGATTTCGCGCTATGAGCGCTATATCGCCTGCGCCCGGCTGCCCGCGTTACGCGACATCCAGCGCCGAAACCTGCGCCAGCGCGTCGACGCCGTCGCCGAGGCGATCGAGCGGTCGGGACGCTCGGTGCGGCTCGAGCTGGTGTCGGCGCTGATTTGCGCGGTCGACGGCGCGGTAGTCTCGGCGCTGGTCGACGACCAGCAGAATGCGCGGGATGTCGCGCGGGCCACGGTGATCGACATCATCGACGTGCTGGCGCCGTTCGACCAGCGGCCCGTACAGATTTGAGCCCACGGCCGGTCTCGTTGGCGGGCACTGTGACAACGCCGGGGGAGGCCGGAGTTCCGGGAGGCGCGATGGAGTCGGGGGCCGTCGCCGAGCAGCCTCGGCTGCGCCGGGTGCTGGGCCCGGGCTTGCTGCTGTTGTTCATCCTCGGCGACATCTTGGGCACCGGCGTGTACGCGCTGATCGGCGACGTGGCCGCCGAAGTCGGGGGAGCGGCGTGGGTCGCGTTCCTGCTGGCGTTTCTGATCGCCGCAGTGACCGCGTTGAGCTACCTGGAGCTGGTGACCAAATACCCGCAGGCGGCCGGAGCGGCGCTGTATGCGCAAAAGGCGTTCGGCAACCAGTTCGTCACGTTCCTGGTCGCCTTCGTCGTGATGTGCGCGGCCATCACGTCGGCGTCGACGGCGTCGCGGTTCTTCGCGGCCAACTTCGTCGTGGCATTCCATTTCGGCTGGGGCACCGTGGGGGTCACCGCGATCGCGCTGCTGTTCATGGCGGTGCTGGCCGCGGTGAACCTGCGTGGGGTCGGCGAGAGCGTCAGACTCAACGTCGTGCTGTCCGCCATCGAGATCACCGGGTTGTGCATGGTGATCTTCGCGGGGTTGTGGGCCTTCGGCAGTCAGCACGTCGACTACTCGAGGGTGATGGCGTTCGACACCGGCGGCAACAAAAGCATTTTCGTGGCGCTGACCACCGCGACATCGCTGGCGTTCTTCGCGATGACCGGTTTCGAGGATTCGGTCAACATGGCCGAGGAGACCAAGAACCCGGTCCGGGTTTTCCCGAGGGTGCTGCTGGCCGGGTTGAGCATCGCGGCAGCGGTCTACATCGTCGTGGCGATCGTGTCGGTGGCGTTGGTGCCGATCGGTGCGCTGAAGGCCAGCGACACGCCGCTGATCGACGTCGTCAGGCTCGGGGCGCCGGGCTTGCCGATCAAGGATGTGCTGCCGTTCATCTCGATGGTGGCGGTGTCCAACACCGCGCTGATCAGCATGCTGATGGCTAGCCGATTGATCTACGGGATGTCTCGTCAGCGGGTGTTGCCGCCGGTGCTTGGGGCGGTCAGCCGGGCCCGGCGGGCGCCGTGGGTGGCGATCCTGTTCACCACGGCGATCGCGTTCGCGGTGATCCTCTATGTCACCGCGTTCGCCAACACCGACGCCATCGAGGTGCTCGGCGGGACGACGTCGCTGCTGTTGCTGGCGGTTTTCACGATGGTCAACGTCGCCGTGCTGGTGCTGCGCCGCGACGTGCGGGCCGGTCGCCGCCACTTCAGGACGCCGACTCCGCTGCCGGTCATCGGGTGTGTGGCCTCGCTGTATCTGGTGACGCCGTTATCGGGTCGGCCGGGTCAGCAATATCTGCTGGCCGCCATCTTGGTCGCCAGCGGAGTGGTGCTGTCGCTGCTCACGCTCGTGCTCAAGCGCCGCCTCGGCGAGCGCGCCGGCGGCATCACCGACGCCGCGCACTTGGGCGACGCTCCGGGTTGACGGCCAGCTCGCGCAGCGCAGCCACCTCCAGCGCGGCCTCCTCGAGTAGCGCGGCGAGGCGGTCGAGCCGCTGCTGTATTTCGCCGGGGTCGCGGGCGGGCTCGTGCGGCGCGGACCGATCGGGGGGAAGCGACGGGGTCAGTATGTAGCCCGTCAGGTGGTCGCCGTAGACGGTCACGTCGTCGGGTCGGTGATGCCAATACAGCGCGACGTACGCGCACAGCACGGCGTCGACGGGATCTTCGTCGTGGTCGAGCTGGCCGGGCCGGGTCGCGGCGGCGACGCGCTTTCGCAGCTCCACCCAGGACACGTTGCGGTTGACCCGCAGCCGCGGTGTCGCGGTGTCGAGCTCTTCGATCAGCGTCATCAGCTGTAGCAGCGCCCGCTGCCGATCCCCGAATGCACCCCGCTTGTATTTCAGGGTTTTCGGCAAACCGAACAACGCAATGGTCGCCGGGTGGGGGTACACCTCGATCGCCCGCCGGGTCGCGGTCGATGCAGGGTTCATGTCGAGACCGAGCGCGGTGGCGATGCGGGCGCCACGCGGGTCCTTGAATTCGGGCCGTTCGGTGAACGCGGGACGCGCTCCGGCCTCGAAGCGTCCGAAGTCGCGATTGAGCGCCGCCTCGCACGGTCGGTACCCGGTCGGATTCTTGACGATCAGCGGTGCGTCGATGGCCACCACGCAGTCGTCGCCGACATACGGCGCGACCGCCTCCTCGATGCCGGCGTCGTCCTGCGCGGTGCCGATGTGCAGCAGCCGCCCGTCGGCGTCGACGACGGCGATGCCGCTCTGGTTGATTTCTCCCCAGGCAAGGTCGACGCCAACAAAGTGCATCTGTTCAGCTTGCCGCATCCCGACCGTAAGCTGTGACGTTGTGAGCATCCCGAATGTGCTGGCCGGCCGCTACGCCAGCCCCGAGATGGTGGCGATCTGGTCACCGGAGGCCAAGGTGGTCGCCGAGCGGCGGCTGTGGCTGGCGGTGCTGCGGGCCCAGGCGCAGCTCGGCGTCGACGTGCCGTCTTCGGTGATCGCCGACTACGAGCAGGTGCTCGACGACGTCGACCTGGGCTCGATCGCGGCCCGCGAGCGGGTGCTGCGCCACGACGTGAAGGCGCGCATCGAGGAATTCAACGCGCTGGCCGGCCACGAACATGTGCACAAGGGCATGACCAGCCGCGACCTGACCGAGAACGTCGAGCAGCTGCAGATCCGCCGGTCGCTGGAGCTGGTGTTCTCCCACGGCGTCGCGGTGGCGGCCCGGCTGGCCGAGCGGGCGGTGACCTACCGGGATCTGGTGATGGCCGGGCGCAGCCACAACGTCGCCGCCCAGGCCACCACGTTGGGCAAGCGGTTCGCCTCGGCGGCGCAGGAGACGCTGATCGCACTGACTCGGCTGCGCGAGCTGATCGACCGCTACCCGTTGCGGGGCATCAAGGGCCCGATGGGGACCGCGCAGGACATGCTCGACCTGCTCGGCGGCGACAAGGCCAAGCTGGCCGAACTGGAACGGCTCGTCGCCGAATTCTTGGGATTCTCAACAGTTTTGACCAGTGTCGGGCAGGTGTACCCGCGGTCGCTGGACCACGACGTGGTCTCGGCGCTGGTGCAGTTCGGCGCGGGCCCGTCGTCGCTGGCGCACACCATCCGACTAATGGCCGGCCACGACCTGGTCACCGAGGGGTTCGCGCCCGGGCAGGTCGGCTCGTCGGCGATGCCGCACAAGATGAACACCCGCAGCTGCGAGCGGATCAACGGCCTGCAGGTGGTGCTGCGTGGCTACGCCTCGATGGCCGCCGAACTGGCCGGCGCGCAGTGGAACGAGGGCGACGTGTTCTGTTCGGTGGTGCGCCGAGTCGCGTTGCCGGACAGCTTCTTTGCCGTCGACGGTCAGACCGAGACGCTGCTCACCGTGCTCGACGAGTTCGGCGCCTACCCAGCGGTGATCCAGCGCGAGCTGGACCGCTACCTGCCGTTCTTGGCGACGACCAAGGTATTGATGGCCGCGGTGCGCGCCGGGATGGGCCGGGAAGCCGCCCACGAGGTGATCCGCGAGCACGCTGTCGCTACGGCATTGGCCATGCGGGAAGGCGCCGACCCCGACCTGCTGGACCGGCTGGCCGCCGACCCGCGACTACCGCTGGACCGGGCCGCGCTGGACGCCGCGCTGGCCGACAAGCAAGCGTTCACCGGTGCCGCGGGCGATCAGGTCGACGCGATGGCCGCGGCGGTGGACGCTTTGGTCGCCCGTTATCCGGACGCGGCCAAGTACACCCCGGGTGCCATCCTGTAATGCCATGACCGTCTGCGACTTCGATCTCACCGATCTGGACAACTTCGCCGACGGATTCCCGCACCACCTGTTCGCGATCCATCGCCGCGAAGCGCCGGTGTTCTGGCACGAGCCCACCGAGCACACCCCCGACGGCGAAGGATTCTGGTCGGTGGCCACCTATGCCGAAACCCTTGCAGTGCTTCGTGACCCGACGACGTACTCGTCGGTCACCGGCGGCCAGCGGCCGTACGGGGGCACGTTGCTGCAGGACCTGTCCATCGCCGGCCAGGTGCTCAACATGATGGACGACCCGCGGCATTCGCAGATCCGGCGGCTCGTCAGCTCCGGGCTGACGCCGCGGATGATCCGTCTGGTCGAGGACGACCTTCGGGCCCGGGCGCGCCGGCTACTGGATGCGGTGGTGCCCGGCGAACCGGTCGACTTTCTGGTCGACATCGCCGCCGAGCTGCCCATGCAGATGATCTGCATTCTGCTGGGAGTGCCGGAGTCCGAACGACATTGGCTGTTCGAGGCCATCGAGCCGCAGTTCGACTTCGGCGGGTCCCGCAAGGCGTCCCTGTCGCAGCTGTCGGTCGAGGAGGCCGGCTCGCGAATGTATGCCTACGGCCAGGAGTTGATCGCGTCCAAGCGCGCCCAGCCGAGCGACGACATGTTGTCGGTGGTCGCCAACGCGGGGCTTGACGACGCCGACGCGCCGGCGCTGTCGGACCTCGAGCTGTACCTGTTCTTTAGCCTGCTGTTCAGCGCCGGTGCGGAGACGACGCGCAACGCGGTCGCCGGGGGGCTGCTTGCCCTGGCCCAGCATCCGGATCAATTGCAGGCGCTGCGTGAGGATCTCGACCTGCTGCCGAGCGCCGTCGAGGAGATCGTTCGGTGGACGTCGCCGTCGCCGTCGAAGCGGCGCACCGCCACCCGCGACGTCACACTGGGCGGTCAGTCGATCCGGGCGGGGCAGAAGGTGCAGATCTGGGAGGGCTCGGCCAACCGCGACGAGACAGTGTTCGACCGCGCCGACCAGTTCGACATCACCCGAAAACCCAACCCGCACTTGGGGTTCGGACAGGGAGTGCACTACTGTCTGGGCGCCAACCTGGCCCGGCTGGAACTGCGGGTGCTGTTCGAGGAACTGCTGTCCCGGTTTGGCGCTGTGCGCGTTGTGCAGCCCGTGGAATGGACTCGCAGCAACCGGCACACCGGTATCCGGCATCTGGTCGTGGAACTGCTCGGTGGCCGGTGAGGGCGGGGCTGGGCGCGATCACGGTGACGCCGGACGTGTTCTCGGCGGTGATGGCGACCGGGATCGTGTCGATCGCCGCACGCAACCACCACTACGGGCGGATCAGCGGCGCGCTGGGCATCCTCGCGTCGGTTAGCCTGCTGGTTCTCGTCGCGCTCGTAATCTTCAGCGTCGCAGCCAAACGCCGCCTGGTGACCTGGAACCTGAGCGATCCCGACGTCACGCTGCGCCTCTTCACGTTCGTGGCGGCGTGCGCGGTGCTGGACAGCCGGCTGGCGTCGGACCTGGTGGTGGCCTGGGTGCTCGGCGTGACAGCGCTGTCGGCGTGGCTGGTCTTGACCGCGCTGACCGCACGCAATATGTCGAGGCGACGGTGGACGGCGCTCCGCGATCAAGCCCACGGCGCATGGGAGCTGGCCAGCGTGGGCACGTCCGGGTTGGCGATCGTCAGCAGCCAGGATGCGCGGTACACCGGTCACCACTGGTGGCTCGCGGTGGCGGTGCCGATCTGGATCGTGGCGATCGTGCTCTACGGTCTGATGACCTGGCTGATCGTGTGGCGGGCGGTCGCCGAGCGCCAGGACCGCGACGGGTTCGAACCCGACACCTGGATTCTGATGGGCGCGTTGGCCATTGCCACGCTGGCCGGCGACGACGTCCATCAGGTGGCGCCCGGCTGGCTGGCAGGAACGGTGCGGACCGTGACGATAGTGACCTGGGTGGCGGCCACGCTGTGGATACCGCCGCTGATCTACTTCGGGCTACACCGAATCACCCGGCGCCCCGACGTGCTGCAGCTGACCGGGGCGTGGTGGACGCTGGTGTTCCCGCTGGGCATGTACTCGGTGGCCACCCACGCGATGGCATTCGAGCTCGGTGTGCGGTCCATGCGCACGATCTCGCTGGTGTTCTTCTGGAATGCCTTGGCGGCGTGGGTGATTGTGGTGGTCGCCACCGGATTTCGGCGCGATTTCTTGCGCTGAGCGACGATTATCGCGCCGAAATCGCCGAGCGGATCTGGGCGAGGACGCGCTGCGGATACTCGACGAGGTCCAGCCACGTGAAACGCAGTACGTGCCAGCCGCTGAGGGCGATGTTGTTCTGGCGCTCCCGATCGTTTTGAAAGTCGACCTGGCTGCTGTGAAATGCCCAGCCGTCGACTTCAATCGCGACTTTTGCTGTGGGAAATGCGACGTCCACTCGATAGCCGCCGATCGGATAATTGGCGACCCATCCCGCGATACCTGAATCACGGAGCAGCTGCACCAGTAGCCGCTCCGCATGCGAGCGCGCACCGTCGCTGGCTGCCTCCAGCATCCGTCGAGCCGCCGGCGAGCCATGTCGTCCTTTGTTGCGCAGGTGTGCACTCCACAGCTGCGGCAACTCGGCGCAGCGCTGAAGGGCAAAGTCCATCACGGCAGGGCCGCCGCCGCGCCTGGCCGCTGCTTCGACAACGGTGAGCCCTAGCGCGGTCACTCGCAATTGCTTGCGCACCACGACGTCCACAGATCCCAAGTCCCGTCGTCTGACCCGGGTACCGCGACGAGCACGACCATGCGAGTTTCGCGGCACAGTCACCTCGACGGTCTCGGGGGCGAAGTTGACCAGCTCGTGCCACCACGCGGCGGATAGCCCACTTGCAGCGGCATTCGGGCCATAACTCCACACCCCTGCCCGAATCCGCGCGGCGGTGGTAAAGGGTCGGTCATCGACGAAGTACACCCCTGGACCGCACCGCCGCCAATGACCGGACCTCAGCCGCCGACCGATGCCAGAGTCGCTGAGCCCGCAGCCGATCGCCTGCGACCGCGTGATTACACCATCCTGGCGTCGCAAATAATCGTCCATATCGGGTGGACGCGGTTCGCGCTGTTGGCGTTCCCCGGATGTTTCGGCGCGGTAATCGTCGCTCAGCGCACAGAATCGCGCCGAAATCGCCGAATCCCCGCCGAGCGCAGCTCGAGGGCGGCCAGCCCGCGGATGGCGGCGGGATCCTCGCGGCGCCAGGCGCCGACGGGGTCGGCGCTGACCGCCGAGAGCCGGCGCAGCGGCCGATTCGCCAACGCCCGCAACGCCAGCAGCTGTTCGCCTGCCGGGGTGGCCGCCAGCGTCGTCACCGTCCATTTGCGGCGGAAGAACCGCACCCGCAGCACCAGCCACGGCATCACCACCGCGAGAATCGGCGGCGCCGCAACCGCCCCGGCCAGCACCACCGCCAGCCAGGTCGCCGTGGTGTCCAGGTTGTGCCCGGCGCCGGCGATGTCGAGAGCGGCCTTGCTGGCCGCGGTCAGCGGCTTGCTGACCGCGTCGCCCACGAGCGGGATGCGATCGGCACTGTGACCCGCCGACGCCAGGTTGCCGGCCACGCCGTGGGCGCCGCCTTCGACCTGCCGGCCGACCTCGGCGATCGTCGCCACCGCGCTGTGCACGGCCAGGCCGACGAGCACCCAGCCGAAGGTCCATGCCGCGACGACGGCGTCGCTGAACAGTTGGGCCAGCAGCCGGCCCGGAGTAGTGGCGTAGGGCACGAAGCGCGACTTCATAGCCCCGATCCCAGCACAGTGTCGCGCCGGCCGGGTCTGATGACGGCGACCCTCTGCGACCGGCTCCGCCGCGCTTGTGATCGCCATTAAGCTGACCCGATGCGTCCCGCGCTGTCCGACTACCAGCACCTGGCCAGCGGCAAGGTCCGCGAGTTGTACCGCGTCGACGACGAGCACCTGCTCTTCGTCGCGACGGACCGGATTTCGGCATTCGACTATGTGCTCGACAGCACGATTCCGGACAAAGGCCGCATCCTGACCGCAATGAGTGTGTTCTTCTTCGACTTCGTCGAGGCCCCCAACCACTTGGCCGGCCCGCCCGACGACCCGCGGATCCCCGACGAGGTTCTGGGCCGCGCGCTGGTGGTGCGGCAGCTCGAGATGCTTCCGGTCGAGTGCGTCGCACGGGGCTACCTGACCGGCTCCGGGCTGTTGGACTACCAGCAGACCGGCAAACTGTGCGGCATCCCGTTGCCGCCCGGCCTGGTCGAGGCCAGCCGGTTCCCCACGCCGCTGTTCACCCCGGCGACGAAAGCCGAACTGGGCCAACACGACGAGAACATTCCGTTCGCCCGGGTGATCGAAATGGTGGGCGCGGTGCGGGCCAACCAGCTGCGCGACCGCACGCTGCAGACCTACGTACAGGCTGCCGACCACGCGCTGAGGAAGGGAATCATCATCGCCGACACCAAATTCGAGTTCGGCCTGGACAATCACGGCAATCTGGTGCTGGCCGACGAGGTCTTCACACCGGACTCGTCGCGGTACTGGCCCGCCGACGGCTACCGGGCGGGCGTGGTGCAGACCAGCTTCGACAAGCAGTTCGTCCGCAACTGGCTCACCAGCCCCGAGTCCGGCTGGGACCGTTCCGGACCGGAACCGCCGCCACCGCTGCCCGACGACATCATCGACGCCACCCGGGCGCGCTACATCGAGGCCTACGAACGGATTTCCGGACTGCGGTTCGACGACTGGATCGGACCCGGGGCGTGACGCCCACGCCGCCCGTCGCCAAACGGGTCGACAGTCGGCGCGAATTCCACGGCGACGTGTTCATGGACCCCTACGAATGGCTGCGCGACAAGTCTGACCCCGAGGTGATCGCCTACCTCGAAGCCGAGAACGACTATGCCGAGCAGAGCACTGCGCAACTAGAGCCGTTGCGGCAGCGCATTTTCGACGAGATCAAGGCGCGCACCAAGGAAACCGACCTGTCGGTGCCCACCCGGCGAGGCGACTGGTGGTACTACGCGCGCAGCTTCGAAGGAAAGCAGTACGGCGTCCAATGCCGTTGCCCCGTAGCCGACCCGGACGACTGGTCCCCGCCCACATTGGACGAGCACACCGAGATCCCGGGCGAGCAGGTGCTACTCGACGAAAACGTCGAAGCCGAGGGCCACGACTTCTTCTCACTGGGCGCGGCCAGCGTCAGTCCCGACGGCACCGTCCTGGCGTATTCGGTCGACGTCGTCGGAGACGAGCGATACACCTTGCGGTTCAAGGACTTACGGACCGGCGAGCGGTACCCCGACGAGATCGTCGGCATCGGCGCGGGAGCAACCTGGGCGACCGACAACCGCACGGTGTACTACGTGACGCTGGACGCGGCCTGGCGTCCCGACACGGTATGGCGGCACCGGCTGGGCGCGGGGTTGCCCGCCGAGAAGGTGTATCACGAGCCCGACGAACGGTTCTGGCTCGCGGTGGGCCGCACCCGCAGCGACGCGTACGTGCTGATCGCGTCCGGATCCGCGATCACCTCCGAGGTGCGCTACGCCGACGCCGCCGATCCGCAGGCCGAGTTCACCGTGGTGTGGCCGCGTCGCGATGGCGTCGAGTACTCGGTGGAGCACGCGATCGTCGGCGGCCAGGACAGGTTTTTGATCCTGCACAACGACAACGCGGTGAACTTCGCCCTCGTCGAGACCCCGGTCGCCGACCCGACCGCGCAGCGCACGCTGATCGAGCACCGCGACGACGTCCGGCTCGACGCCGTCGACGCCTTCCAGCGTGATCTGGTGGTCAGCTACCGACGCGAGGCCCTGCCGAGGGTCCAGCTCTGGCCGATCGCCGACGACGGCAACTACGGTGAGCCCGAGGAGATCTCGTTCCAATCCGAACTGATGTCGACCGGATTGGGCGCCAACCCAACCTGGAACTCACCCAAACTGCGGATCGGCGCCGGGTCGTTCGTCACCCCGGTACAGATCTACGACGTGGACCTCGCCAGCGGCGAGCGCACCTTGCTGCGCGAAGAGCCGGTGCTCGGTGACTACCGCCGCGAGGACTATGTCGAGCGGCGCGACTGGGCGTATGCCGAAGACGGCACCCGGATCCCGATATCGATCGTCTACCGCGACGGCATCGAATTCCCCGCGCCGACAGCGCTTTACGGCTACGGTGCCTACGAGATCTGTGAAGACCCTCGCTTCTCCATCGCCCGCTTGTCGCTGCTGGACCGCGGCATGGTATTCGCCATCGCCCATGTCCGCGGCGGCGGCGAGATGGGCCGGCTGTGGTACGAGCAGGGCAAGCTGCTGAACAAGAAGAACACCTTCACCGACTTCGTCGCGGTAGCGCGGCATTTGGTGGACTGCGGGCTGACCCGGCCCGAGAAGCTGGTGGCGCTGGGTGGCAGCGCGGGCGGGCTGCTGATGGGCACCGTCGCCAACCTGGCTCCGGAACTGTTCGCCGGCATCTGGGCGCAAGTGCCCTTCGTCGACCCACTGACGACTATCTTGGACCCGTCGCTGCCGTTGACCGTCACCGAGTGGGACGAGTGGGGAAACCCCTTGCAGGACAAGGATGTGTACTACTACATGAAGTCCTACTCGCCGTACGAGAACGTCGCCGCCAGGGATTACCCACCGATCTTCGCGATGACGTCGCTCAACGACACCAGGGTCTACTATGTCGAGCCGGCGAAATGGGTTGCGGCACTGCGGCACACCAAACCCGGCGGGAATCAGGTGCTCTTGAAGACCCAGATGAGCGCCGGCCACGGCGGGATCAGCGGTCGCTACGAGCGCTGGAAAGAGATTGCCTATCAGTACGCGTGGCTGCTAGCGGCTGCTGACAATGACCACTATGGCAGCGGCCAGGTAGACGATCTCCTCAGCGGTGCGCAAGGGTAGTCGCGTCGTCATCGACTTCGGCGGGTTGGGCATCCGGGCCGCGTTCACGTTGGCCGGGAACATCAACAGCATCAGCAGCAGCAGGCAAATGGCGGCCGCCGGCCGGGTGGGCGGCAGCAATAGGCCGGCGGCGCCGAGGAATTCCAGCACACCGGTGACGGTGACCAGAAGTTCGGGCGACGGCAGCCGCGGCGGCACGATCGCGACCAGGTCGCGGCGCAGCGGCGGCACGAAATGCGCCACGCCGGTGAGAATGAACATCGCCGCCAGCCCGACGGCAATGGCTTTCGGCCAGTTGCCGACGTAGTCGACACCGAGCCAGCCGACGATGCGGGCAATGATGCTGCCCACCAGCAGAGTGATCAGCGGAGCCATGGCCCGGCCTCCCATCTAGACACTGACAAGTTGCATCACAGCTTAAGCCGATGAACTAGCCACTGTCAAGATTGCTGCGTAAGCTACTGGCATGGCCCGTCCGAGCTACCACCACGGCGACCTGCGCGCCGTGATCCTGGCCGAGGCGGCGCGGTTGGCGGCCGCGCGGGGCGCCGACCGGATCTCGCTGCGCGAATTGGCCCGCGGTGCGGGGGTGTCACATGCCGCGCCCGCACACCACTTCACCGACCGGCGGGGACTGTTCACGGCCCTGGCCGCCGAAGGGTTCCGGCTGCTGGCCTCCGTCCTGGCCGACGCCGGGCCGCGGTTCATCGACGCGGCGTTGGCCTACGTGCGGTTCGCCATCGAGCATCCCGGCCACTACGAAGTGATGTTCAACAAGTCGCTGCTCGACACTTCGGATACCGAACTGGCCGCCGCGGAGGCCGCCGCCGCCGCCGAATTGACCCGTGGCGTAGCGACTTTGAGTGACCCGCACGCTGCCGCCGACCCGGCCGGCGCGGAGCTGGCGGCGTGGTCACTGGTGCACGGGTTCTCCACACTGTGGCTCAACGACGCCGTCAACGCCCGGGTGAAGGCGACCGATCCGATGCAGACCGTCGAGCGCATAGCGCGGATGCTGTTCGACGGCTGATCAGTGCGCCAGCGTTGGCAGCTGCTGTGCGGCAACCGGTTTCCTGGGCAGAAACGCGGCGGGAATGTAGGTCAACGCCAACAAAACGAGCGCCGCCACGAAAACTGCGGTGTAGGCGTGTGACAAGTCGTGCAGCACGTTGCTCATGAAATCGGGTGCAAGGGCACGACGAGGGATTGCCGCGGGATTGGGCGTCACGCCGTTGCGCGCCGCTTCCTGTTTGAGGATCGCGAACTTGTCAGCGGCGGAAATGTCTTTGCTGCGGTTGAACTGGCCGGTCAGGATCACCGACATCAGCGCGATGCTGATCGAGTTCGCCACTTGGAGATTGACGTGGATCAGCGCCGAGCCGCGCGCGACCTGATGCGGTGACAACGACTGCACGGACGCCGCGATCAGCGGCATCGCAATGCAGCCGAGGCCCATGCCCATCAACACCAGCCCGGCCAGCAAGAGTGGCAGGTAGTTGACCTGCGTCGAAACACCATAGGCGAAGGTCGCCATGCCGGCGCAGATCAGTGTGATGCCCGCCAGAACGATCTTGTCGGGGCCGCGCCTGTCCAGCAGCCATCCGGCCAGCGGCATGGTCAGCAGTGCGCCGACCCGCTCGGGCATCATGTGTACTCCGGATTGCAGCGGCGTCTGGTGCAGCAACTGCTGAAAGCAGCTCGGGATGAGCAGCACCGCGCCGAAAAACGCCGCCGAGAAAAGCAGCATCGCCGAGTTGGCCGCGGTGACTTCCCGGTTTTTGAACAGTCGCAGGTCGATCAGCGGGTGGTCGGTCCGGTACAACGCATGCAGTACGAACCCGGCGACCAGCATGAGGCCCACGACTGCCGGCATCCACACGTGCCGGTCGGTGACTGTGCCGCGGCCCGGGATGGACGACACCCCGTACAGCAGGGCCGCCAAGCCGGGCGACAGCAGCAGCATGCCGACGAGGTCGAACGGCTGGGATGACGTCGCGCGATCCGGCGGGAAGACGACCGCCGCCAAGAGAAACGCCGCCACCCCGATCGGCAGGTTGATGCCGAAGATCCACTCCCAGCCGTAGGTGTCGATCAGCCAGCCGCCCAGGACCGGTCCGGCAATCGGGCCGAGCAGCATCGGGATGCCCAGCACTGCCATCAGCCGCCCGATCCGCTTCGGACCCGCTTCGCGCGTCAAGATCGTGACGGCCAGCGGCATCAGCATGCCGCCACCGACGCCCTGCAACACTCGAAACGCGATGAGCAGGCTGATGTTTGGCGCCGTCGCGCATAACACCGAGCCCGCTGTGAAGGCCAGCACCGACGCCATGAACAACCGCTTGGTGCCGAACCGGTCGGCGGCCCAGCCGGCCAGCGGGATCACGGTGGCCAATGCAAGCGTGTAGCCGGTCATCGTCCAGGCGACGACCGCTTGGGTGGAGTCGAATTCAGCGACGAAGGTGCGCTGGGCGACGGCGACGACCGTGGAGTCCATGATCGCCATCAACACGGCCAGGGCGCAGACGCCGGCGATCCGGAGCAGGCGTGCATCGAGCTTGTCCGGATAGCTCAGTTCCACGCTGGGGGCAGTTGGCGGCACGGCCACCAGCGTACGACTAGCTAGGTGATCAAGCTACTTTGCGGCCGCTGGCGTAGGCTGCGCCCATGACGCTGACCGACATCCCCTTGACCACTCTCGACGGCCGTCCGACCTCGCTGGCCGATTACGCCGACCGCGCGGTCCTGCTGGTCAACGTCGCATCGAAATGTGGTCTGACGCCCCAATACAGCGCGCTGCAACAGCTGGCGCAGGACTACGCCGAGCGCGGGCTGACCGTGATCGGGGTGCCGTGCAACCAGTTCATGGGCCAGGAACCGGGTAGCGCCGAGGAAATCCAGACCTTTTGCTCCACCACCTACGGCGTGACGTTTCCGCTGCTGGCGAAAACCGAGGTCAACGGGCCGGGCCGGCACCCGCTCTACGCCGAACTGACGAAAACGCCCGACGCCGACGGCGAGGCCGGAGACGTGCAATGGAACTTCGAGAAGTTCCTGATCGCCCCGGGCGGTGGTGACGCGGTTCCGGCCGCGGACGGAGCCCGACGCACCAGAGGTGATCTCCGCCATCGAAGCGGTGCTGCCGAGTTAGCTGGCACACACTGATCGACGCCCGCTGGCTGCGCGGATTTCACCGTCTGTAAACCTGGCACCGGCACACTAGTGGTGTGTCTGGAAAGCTGATCGTCTCGGTTTCCGGGATCGGCGAGCGAACATTGGACGACGTCCGAGCGTTCTGCGCGGAGATGGACGACCGACAGGTGCCGGTCTCGTTGCTGGTGGCCCCGCGCCTCAAGGGCGGCTACCGGCTCGACCGTGATCCGCACACGGTGGAGTGGTTGACCGCCCGGCGTGCCGGCGGTGACGCGGTCGTGTTGCACGGCTACGACGAGGCGGCCACCAAGAAGCGCCGCGGCGAGTTCGCGACGCTGCCGGCCCACGAGGCCAACCTGCGGCTGATGGCGGCCGACCGGGTACTCGAACATCTCGGACTGCGCACCCGGCTATTCGCAGCCCCCGGGTGGACGGTGTCCCCGGGTGCGGTGACCGCGTTGCCCCGCAACGGTTTTCGCCTGCTGGCCGATCTGCACGGCATCACCGACCTGGTTCGCCACACCACTGTGCGCGCCCGGGTGCTCGGGATCGGAGAAGGATTCCTCGCCGAGCCGTGGTGGTGCCGGATGCTGGTGCTGTCGGCCGAGCGCATCGCGCGCCGCGACGGCATTGTGCGGGTGGCGGTGGCTGCCCGTCAGCTGCGCAAGCCGGGCCCGCTGCAGGCGATGCTGGATGCCGTGGACCTCGCGTTGCTGCACCGCTGCGAGCCCACGGTCTATCAGTGGCGGGCCGATCGGGCACTACCCGACGCGGCCTAACCACTAGTCTTACCCGGCATGGGCGACGCTGACGTCATCGTTGTCGGGGCTGGACTGGCCGGGCTGGTGGCCGCGTGCGAGGTGGTCGACCGCGGCATGCGGGTGCTGATCCTCGACCAGGAGAACAGCGCCAACCTGGGTGGCCAGGCGTTCTGGTCGTTCGGCGGCCTGTTCTTCGTCGACAGCCCGGAACAACGCCGCCTCGGTGTGCGCGACAGCCACGAACTGGCGCTTCAGGATTGGCTGGGCACCGCCGGGTTCGACCGGCCCGAAGACTACTGGCCGAGGCAATGGGCGCACGCCTACGTCGATTTCGCGGCCGGTGAGAAGCGCAGTTGGTTGCGTGCCCGCGGCTTGCAGATTTTTCCGCTGGTGGGGTGGGCCGAACGCGGGGGATATGACGCACGCGGGCACGGCAACTCGGTGCCCCGTTTCCACATCACCTGGGGCACCGGGCCGGCGCTGGTGGAGATCTTTGCGCGCCGGTTGCGCGACCGCTCGACAGTGCGGTTCGCGCACCGCCACCAAGTCGACGAGCTGATCGTCGAAAACGGCGCGGTGACCGGCGTGCGGGGAAGTGTCCTGGAGCCGTCTTCCGAACCGCGCGGTGTGCCGTCGTCGCGGAAAGCCGTGGCGCAGTTTGAGTTCCGCGCTCCAGCGGTGATCGTCACCAGCGGTGGTATTGGCGGCAACCATGACATGGTGCGGGAGAATTGGCCGAAGCGGATGGGCCGGGTTCCCGAGCAGCTGCTGAGCGGGGTGCCGGCTCACGTCGACGGGCGGATGATCGGCATCTCGGAAAAGGCCGGCGCGCGGGTAATCAATCGCGACCGGATGTGGCATTACACCGAGGGCATCACCAACTACGACCCGATCTGGCCGCTGCACGGCATCCGGATCATTCCCGGCCCGTCGTCGCTTTGGCTGGACGCCAAGGGCAAGCGGCTGCCGGCGCCGTTGTATCCGGGCTTCGACACGCTCGGCACGCTGGAGTACATCGCCCAGTCCGGCTACGACTACACCTGGTTCATCTTGAACGCCAAGATCATTGAGAAGGAATTCGCGCTGTCGGGCCAGGAGCAGAACCCGGATCTGACCGGGCGCAGCGTGCGCGAGCTGCTGCGCAACCGCGCCAGCTCTGGCCCGCCCGGTCCGGTGCAGGCTTTCATTGACCGGGGTGTGGACTTCGTCAGCGCAAACTCGTTGCGGGACTTGGTGTCTGCGATGAACAAGCTGCCCGACGTGCTGGCGCTCGACTATGCCACGGTGGCAGAGGAGGTCACCGCGCGAGACCGCGAGGTGGCCAACCGGTTCAGCAAGGACAGCCAGATCACGGCGATCCGCGGCGCCCGCACTTATCTGGGCGACCGGCTGGGCCGGGTGGTGGCTCCGCATCGCTTGACGGATCCGAAGGCCGGGCCGCTGATCGCGGTCAAGCTGCACATCCTGACTCGGAAAACCTTGGGCGGCTTGGAAACCGACCTGGACTCGCGGGTGCTCAAGGCCGACGGCACTCCGTTCGACGGGCTATACGCCGCCGGTGAGGTGGCCGGTTTCGGTGGCGGCGGCGTACACGGCTACCGGGCGCTGGAGGGCACGTTTTTGGGCGGGTGCATCTTCTCGGGTCGCGCCGCGGGCCGCGGCGCAGCCGGCGACATCGCCTAGTTGCGCGAGCAGACGCAGAATCGCACAATTTCGCAACGAAACGTGCGAATCTGCGTCTGTTCGCGCGTTAGAAGGCGACCGCGCTTTCTTCGGGTAACACCTGAAAATCGGTGTCGGTCATGTCGCTGAGCCGGCCGTAGAAGATTCCGCGTGCGTCGGGCGCGATGATGCCCTGGTGGATCGGCACCGCGTGGGCGGGCGCGACGGCGCGCAGATAGTCCACCGCCTCGGAGATCTTCATCCACGGCGCCGCGGCGGGGGTGGCCAGCACGTCCACCGGTTCGTCGGGAACAAACAGGGCGTCGCCGGGATGCATGAAGCGTGCGGGGTGGTCACCGTCGCCCACCAGATACGAGATGTTGTCAATAACCGGGATTTCCGGGTGGATGACCGCATGCCGGCCGCCGACGGCGCGGATGGTGAGTTCGCCGACAGACAGCTCGTCGCCGACATTGACCACCTTGCAGGGCTCGCCGAGCTGGGCGGCGGTTTGCGGGTCGGCGTACAGCTCGGCGTCAGGGTTCGCGTCACACAGCGCGGGCAGCCGTGCGGTGTCGACGTGATCGGGGTGCTGGTGGGTGATCACGATCGCCGAAAGCCCGGTGATTCCCTCAAAACCGTGCGAGAAATTGCCCGGGTCGAATAACACAGTGGTATGGCCGAAGTCGGCAAGCAGACAGGAATGGCCGAAATGCGTGAGTTCCATGTCTACGATTGTGCGCTCAGGGGGTAGGTGCTGTGCGGGTGATCCTGGCGACGATGCTGCTCGCAGGTGGTCTGGTGGTCGCGCCGCTGTCGGTAGCACGCGCCGACGCCGAGACGTGTCCCCCGGTGTGCGACAAGATCCCGGACAGCGCATGGGTTGGGGCGCGGGCGATCCCGCTGAACTCGACCTACCATTGGCCGTCGCTTGCCGGCATCGCGGTAGCGCTGACCGGGACGACGCCGCGGTTCCGATTCGAAGAGCTGTGTGCCACTCCGGCATTCCCGCAGGACACCCGCGACTCGGCTGTCGCGAGCCGGGCGACCGTCGTCAATCCGCCAGGACAGTGGCAGCTGCAGGCGCAGATACTGCACTGGCGCGGCGACACGGCGCGCGGCGGCCAAAACGCCTCGTCGGTGTTCAACATCGCTGCGGCCGCGCTGCGCGGCTGTCAGCTGGGATCGCCGGCGCAGTCGCCGTCGGTCACCGCCGATGCCACTAACCGGCTGGCGGTGGTGATCAGCGGGCCCGTGATCATGCACACCTACCTCGTCGCGCAGCCGCAGAGCAGCACGATCAGCGAACTGACCTTGTGGTCGTCGGCGCCGCCGCAGGTGCCGTGGCCGGTGATCTCCGACGACCAGGTTCTGGACGCGATGACTGGCCCGATATGCGACGCCTATATCGCCTCCTGCCCCTGATCCGGGCACCGGTAGAGTTGGCGCCGAGCAAACAGATCTGAGGAGGAGCGCCGGTGGCCCGGGTGGTTGTGCACGTGATGCCCAAGGCCGAGATTCTCGACCCGCAGGGGCAGGCGATCGTCGGCGCGTTGGGACGCCTGGGGCACGCCGGCATCTCAGATGTGCGCCAGGGCAAGCGATTTGAGCTCGAAGTGGACGACAGCGTCGACGATTCCGAGCTTGCCCAGATTGCCGAATCGCTGTTGGCCAACACCGTGATCGAGGACTGGACAGTCAGCAGGGAAGCGACGTGACGGCGCGGATCGGGGTCATCACCTTTCCCGGATCGCTCGACGACGTGGACGCGGCGCGGGCGGTCCGGTTCGTCGGCGCCGAGGTGGTCAACCTGTGGCACGCCGACGCCGACCTCAAGAGCGTCGACGCGGTCGTGGTGCCCGGCGGGTTCTCCTACGGCGACTACCTGCGGGCCGGCGCCATCGCCCGGTTCGCCCCGGTGATGGGCGAAGTCATGGCAGCTGCCGCACGCGGAATGCCAGTTCTAGGGATTTGCAACGGTTTTCAGGTGCTCTGTGAGGCTGGCCTGTTGCCCGGTGCGCTAACGCGTAATGCCGGTTTGCATTTCGTCTGCCGCGATGTGTGGCTGCGGGTGGAGTCGACGGCGACGGCGTGGACGTCGCGTTTCGAGCCGAAGGTCGACCTGCTGGTGCCGCTGAAATCCGGTGAGGGCCGCTACGTCGCATCGGAGAAGGTGCTCGACGAGCTGGAAGGCGAAGGGCGCGTGGTGTTTCGCTACCACGACAACATCAACGGCTCGCTGCGCAACATCGCCGGAATCAGTTCGCCCAACGGCCGGGTCGTCGGGCTGATGCCGCATCCCGAGCATGCGATCGAAGCATTGACCGGCCCGTCCGACGACGGGCTCGGTCTTTTCTACTCCGCGCTGGATACCGTTCTGGCGGCGTAGCGCTCTGGGATGAAGCAGGTGTTCCTGGTCGTCTTTGGGCTCTTATTCTTTAGCATTTTCGGCACTTCCTGCTTGGTATGGACGATTGTTGTGCTCGGCCGGAACGAATACCTCACCGCCGTCGCGGTTTTCGGATTCGCCGCGCTTTGCTTCGGCTTCGTTGCCCTATTCATCAAAGTCAGGCTGGGTGCGATAACCGCGCGGGTGACTTACGAGCCGACCGGGACGACGCTCCGTCCGGATCGAGGGGCTGTACTGCTCGGTGGCATAGCCGTGGTCGGCGGGGAGGTCGCCATGGGACTGGGCGCGGTCCTGGCATTTTTCGGCCGACTCGACGTACCGCTGGGTCCGGGTCAGAGGCTCGACCGGCTGGTGGGTATGGGTGCGGTCGGTGCGCTTTTGGGTGTGCCCACAATGTGGCGAATGTTCACTCGTGGAACATATCTGCGTCTGACCCCTACTGGCTTCGAGGCCTCGCAAGGTTGGCCCTCTGCGGCGGGCGAGTGGGTCGAGGTAAAGGACGTGACCGACCACGCACCCGGCCGTCGCGCCGTGACGGCCCGCGGGATCGTCATCGTGATGTCCGATGGTCGAACACCAACGTTGGCCACCGGGATGTTCACACCCGATGGAAGAGCGTTACGGGAGTTGGTTTGGTTCTACTGGCAGCATCCGGAGTTCCGCAGCGAGCTGACCGACGGCCGAGCACTCGAGCGGCTTAACAAGCAAAGGTTCGAGTAACCACCACCGACGTCGCGAGCGTGCGCAAAGCCGGGTTTTGCCTCGGCGTGTCGGCCGGGGACACGCACGCTCGCGCCAGAAAGGGGACACGCACGCTCGCGCGAAAGCGGAAAGGCCTTACGTCCCTAGGCAGACTGAGGCTTCGGCCGTGTAGCACAGGAACGTCAGGGTCTCCTGCAGGTACAGCTGCACGGTTTCGGCGTCGTGGGACAAGTAACCGATCGCCACGTCGGTGCCCAACTGCAGGTCGAAATCCCCACCGCGAGTGGTCAATACGAACGCGCCGTCGATTGCGGGCGCCCAGATGATGTCGCCGTCGACCAGCCGATGCAGGTGCTCGCGGATCGGGTAACCGTGTTCGGTGGTCTCGCTGACCTTGGTGTACGCATCGGCCGACAGCAGTACCGAATACGGCCCGTCGACACCGGCCAGGCGCAAGCCCGAAAGCGCCTGGGAAATAACGTCGGGGAAGTCGCGGGCGTCCTCGGGCAGGGTCAGCGCAGGGTTGGAGCTGGCGCTTCTGATCCCCTCGATCGACGCCGCCGGATAGCCTTCGAAGATCGCCCGGTCTTCCACGAACGCCAGCTTCTTGGCGGCCGTCTTGACCGGATCCCAGTCGGCGTCCTGTGCGCCGCGCTCCACGTCGTCGATCTCCGCGCGCGACAACGTGAACGGAACCCGCAGCCGCACAAGCGGTTTGCTGGCCCGCAGGTGCGCCTCCACCCCGTCGGTGGGCGCTTTGACGTCCTCCAGCCGGCCGGTGCCGATCGCCGCCGCGGTGGGACCGCCCGGCTCGCTGACGTCGACCACCCGCCGCCCGGCGATGTGGCGCTTGAAGGTCCGCGTCGCCTCCAATTCGATTTCGGCCCAAGCGGCTTCGGTGATCGGCGCCAGCTCGCGGTACAGGTTGTTCATTGCGGGTTTCCTTATCTGTGATGCGGACCCCCTGTAAAGGGGTGGATCCGGGTGGTTTTTGGTTGTTTGCTTCGTTCTCGCCCGT
>NZ_LQPE01000107.1 GCF_002101735.1 Mycobacterium kyorinense
GGGTTCCAAAGTCCCATAGAGTGACCGGCGTGGCGGGCGACCCGACCCCATTTTCACGCCTGCGAGGCGGCCCCCGGAAGGGTCAGAGGGCTCGCGGGGAACGTCGAAGTCGACGCACAGCGCACGCCACACGTCGCGCGGGTCCACGCCGTCCTCGATCGCCTGTGCGGCGGTGCGCCCGTCGAACCCACTCAGCACGTGATCGGTCAGCACCGAGGCGCCGTAGGCGGCGCCGAATCGCAGGGTCACCCGTTCGTGAAACTCCGTCAGCCGCACCCGCTACAAGTTACCGAGCGAGTGCTTGGCGACACACCTGCACCGGATCGGCGACCTCGGCAATGCTCGCCGCGGCCCGGCGGGCGGCCTCGCGGTAGCCGGGCGTCGACAACACCTCACCGACCGCAGCCACCAGCGCCTTGGCGGTCAGCGGCCGAATCAGCTTGCCGCTGCCCTGGCGTGCCACCCGGTTGGCCATCTCCCACTGGTCGCCGCCGCCGGGGACCACCACCAGCGGCACGCCGGCGAGCAGCGTCTTGGCCACCATCCCGTGCCCGCCGCCGCACACCACCACGTCGGCGTGCGCCAGCAGCTCGTCTTGGCGTCCGAGCCCGACGACGGCCCAGTCCGGCACGGTGAGCTCGGGGCCGTTCAACCGCGACACCACGACCCGCGCGCCCGCCGGCAAGCCCGCTCCGGGCACCAGGTGATCCAGCGCGGTCTGCGCCATCCCGCGCGTCCCGGTCAACGCCGTCGAGGGTGCCACCACCACGACCGGCCCGGATCCCGGCGGGATCGGCAACACCTGGTCGGTCGGCTCGAAGTGCAGCGGCCCCACCAGAACCGCCTCCGCGGGCCAGTCGGGGCGGGGCACCTCCAACGCGGGCAGCGTCGCGATCAGCCGCCGCAGCGGCCCCGGATCGCGGGCCGGCAGGCCGATTTCGGCCCGGACGGCCGCGCGCTGCTTCAATCCGGCACGCCAGGACCGCGCGGTCAGCGCCCGCATCACCGAGTCGCGGAGCCGGCCACGGATTCCGGTGCCCGGCGCCAGGCCGCTGCCCAGCGGCGGCAGGCCCTTCGACGGCAGATACAGCGGATGCGGGTTCAGCTCGATCCACGGGATGCCCAGCAGTTCGGCGGCCATCCCGCCGCAGGCCGTGATCACGTCGGACACCACCAGGTCCGGAGCCAGGGCACGCAGCGGGCCGAGGTTGAGCAGGGCCATTCGCGCGGCGCGCTGGTGGATCTTGGCGCCGGCGTCGCGGTCGTCGTCGGCGGCGGTGGGGTCGAGGCCGGCCAGTTCGACGGCCTGCATGCCGACGGCGCGGGCGGCGTCGAGCCATTCGGTTCCGGTGAACAGCACCGGCGTGTCGCCGGCGGCAATAAACCGTTGGCACAACGCGATCGCGGGAAACGAGTGGCCGGGATCCGGCCCGGCGACCACCGCGACGCGCATGGGCCCTACCCTGTCACAGCGGCCCGCCACTACGCTGGCGCCCATGACCGAGCAAACCCTTGAGAACACCCGCACGGTCGAGGTCTTCCTCAACGCACTGGCCGACGAGGACTTCGACACCGCGAACGCCGCACTGGCCGACGACTTGGTGTATCAGAATGTCGGGCTGCCGACCATCTATGGCCGGCACCGCGCGATGAAGCTGTTCCGGCGGATGGAGGGCCGCGCCGGGTTCGAGGTGAAGATTCACCGCATCGCCGCCGACGGCGCCGCGGTGCTGACCGAGCGCACCGACGCGCTGACCTTCGGGCCGCTGCGCCTGCAGTTCTGGGTTTGCGGCGTGTTCGAGGTGCACGACGGCACAATCACGCTCTGGCGCGACTACTTCGACTTCTTCGACATGTTCAAGGCGGCGACGCGCGGCCTGGCCGCGTTGGTGATTCCGTCGCTGCGCGCATCGTTCTGACGACGCCGATGAGTGACAACCGGCCGGGCGTCATCCAGTACATCCGATACTGCTACGGGCATCGGCTGCCCGACTCGATGCGGGACTGGGTACGCAACGACCTGGCCGGCAAGGGCGCCACCGCCCGGATGATGATCCGGGTCGCGGTTCCGGCGGTGTTGGTGCTCGCCCCGTTCTGGCTGATTCCGACGACGCTGGACGTTCACCTGGGCATGACGCTGCCGATTTTGATCCCGTTCGTATACTTCTCGCATGCGCTGAACAAGGTGTGGCGCCGCCACATGCTGCGGATGCATAACCTCGACCCGGATCTGGTGGACGAGCGCCGCCGGGAGCGCGACGCCGACATGCACCGGCGCTACGCCGAACGCTACGGCCCGCGGCCCGACTCAGCCGAGTACCGCAGCCACGACATCTAAGTCGGCTACACGCGCGGCAGTCCGCCGAGCTCGTCGAACGCCTGCGCCCATCCGAGCAGACGATCCGTCGCACCCACCAGCTCGTCGCGATAGCGCTGCTGTGACATCGGCGTCGTCGCCGCCGTGTCACCGTTCGCCGCGGACACCAATTGCGCTGCGGCGGTGACCATTTCGTTGTACTGGCGTACACCGGTGCTCAACTGCGTGGTGAACGCGTTGATCGTCGGCACCAAATGCGACCGGGACTGCGGTGCGGACTGCGCCGCCCGCTCCATCGACACCACCTCGGCGGCGGTGGCCGCCATGGCCGCGGCGGTCTGGTTGGCCGCGGCGGTGAGGTCCCGAATCTCGTCCGCGGGCAGCATGTTTCCGCGTTCCATCACACCCAACAGCGAAAAAAGGCCACGCTCGGACGCGCCGAGCGCGAACATCGCGGGCCGCGCTGCCGAACCCGGTGGCGGCAGCCGGCGGCTACTCGCCGGCCGCTGCGTGGGCAGCGGCACCGACCGCAGCCATCGGTAGCGAAGCAGCAACAGCGTCGCCGGAATCGCCGCGGCCACCGCGATCGAGCCGGTGATGACCAGCAGCAGCGCGAACCAGCCCCAGGCCGCCAGCAACACCGTCACCACTGCCCAGAACACGCATGCGCCGGCGCATACCAGCCCCCAGCGCAACGCACGACGACGCCGTCGCAGCAGCCGGGCCCGCGGATCGGTGGCAACACTGATCTTGTGGGCCACGAAGTCCGTCAGCGCGCCGGCGAGGTCCCATCCACGCTGCAGCACGCCCTGCTGCGACTTCACCGCCATTGCTACTGCTGACCGAGGGGCTTTTCGGCCGCGGAGGCGTCGGCGGCGGCCGCCGGAGTACCCGGGGTGGCCGCATTTCCGGCGCCACCCGCCGGCCCACCAGTCGGCAAAGCCGAGCCGCGCATCGACGCACGGATCTGCTCCAGCCGCGAGTGCCCGGCCATCTGCACGCTGGCCTGCTCGACCTCGAGCATGCGGCCCTGGACCGAGTTCTGCGCAAGCTCGGCAGCGCCGAGCGCGTTGGCGTAGCGGCGTTCGATCTTGTCGCGGACCTCGTCGAGGCTCGGCGTGTTGCCCGGGGCGGCCAGTTCGCTCATCGACCGCAGCGACGCGCTGACCTGTTCTTGCATCTTGGCCTGCTCGAGCTGGCTGAGCAGCTTGGTGCGCTCGGCGATCTTCTGCTGCAGCACCATCGCGTTTTGCTCGACGGCCTTCTTGGCTTGCGCCGCGGCTTGCAGCGCCTGGTCGTGCAAGCCCTTGAGGTCTTCGACGCTCTGCTCGGCGGTCACCAGCTGGGCCGCGAATGCCTCTGCCGCGTTGTTGTACTCGGTGGCCTTGGCGGTGTCGCCGGCAGCGGTGGCCTGGTCGGCCAGTGTCAGCGCCTGGCGCACATTGACCTGAAGCTTTTCGATGTCGGCGAGCTGCCGGTTGAGACGCATCTCGAGCTGACGCTGGTTGCCGATCACTTGCGCGGCTTGCTGAGTCAGCGCCTGATGGGTGCGCTGGGCTTCCTCGATGGCCTGTTGGATCTGCACCTTGGGGTCGGCGTGCTCATCGATCTTGGCGTTGAACAACGCCATGAGGTATTTCCACCCTTTGACGAACGGATTGGCCATAACTGAGCTCCGCCTTCGGATTGATGGACTACTGCCGCCAATTTATCGGTTCTATGCCGCGCGCCACACCCTTGTTGGGCGTGCGTCAGGCAATAGCCAGCGAGACTACCGGCGGGATAACGACCTTGGTGTCGGGATCGATGTTGGCGGCGGTGGGTGCGGAGGCCTTCGCGGGCTCGTGACGGGCCAGCTGCTCGCCGGCGTCGACCAACAGCTCCGACAGCGGGACGTCCAGGGCGTCGCAGATCGCGTTCAGCAGCTCGCTGGACGCCTCCTTGCGGCCACGCTCGACCTCGGACAGGTATCCGAGGCTGACGCGTGCCGCGTCGGAAACCTCACGCAGTGTGCGGCCTTGCGAAGTTCGGGCCCGGCGCAGCACATCGCCGATGACCTCTCGCAGCAATGACGGCATTGTGCTCCCCTCGGTCCGGTCACGCCGATTGACAGTGGTCAACTTGCTCAACGCCGCCCGCCCCCGGATTGGTTCCCCGTCAGGGAGCCGTGGTGCGACGGCGAACATCCCGCACCGCGGATGCGACGTAATCCACACCGGTGACGACCGTCAGCACGATGGCCGCAGCCATCACCACCGACGCCGTCACCTGCCACGATCCGGACAGCGGCAGCACGAACAGCCCGATCGCGATCGCCTGCACCAGGGTTTTCAGCTTGCCGCCCCGGCTCGCGGGAATCACGCCGCGGCGCAGCACGGCGAAGCGCAGCGTGGTGATACCCACCTCGCGGACCAGGATCAACACGGTGACCCACCACGGCAGGTCGCCGAGCATCGACAGCCCGATCAGCGCCGCGCCGATCAGCGTCTTGTCGGCGATCGGATCGGCCAGCGCACCGAATTCGGTGACCATCCCGTAGTTGCGGGCCAGCGCTCCGTCGAACCGATCGGTAACGACGGCCACCGCGAATATGACGAAAGCCACGATGCGACTTGGGGTTTGGTGCCCGTCGCCGGCGAACAGCGCCAGCAGGAAGATCGGGACCAGCACCAAGCGCAGCAGCGTCAGCATGTTGGCAAGATTGGTGACGCGGACACGCCTGACCAGCGGACCGGTTTGAGGCTGTCCCGACACCGCCACAGAATATCGGTTGACCACCGGAAGGGCCGAATGGCGGCGACACCGATACTCTGCAACCCGTGAACGCAGTGGTTCGGCGCGCGCGAACCTCCGACGTCCCGGCGATCAAACGGCTCGTGGACACCTACGCCGGCAAGATCCTGCTGGAAAAGAACCTGGTGACGCTGTATGAGTCTGTCCAGGAGTTCTGGGTCGCCGAACACGAGGGCGAGGTCGTCGGCTGCGGGGCGTTGCACGTCCTGTGGTCCGATCTCGGCGAGGTGCGCACCGTCGCCGTCGACCCGGCCATGACCGGCCGCGGCATCGGGCATGCCATCGTCGACCGGTTGCTCGAGGTGGCCCGCGAGTTGGAGCTCAAGCGGCTGTTCGTGTTGACGTTCGAAACGGAGTTCTTCGCCAAACACGGCTTCACCGAGATCGAGGGCACCCCGGTGACCGCCGAGGTGTACGAGGAGATGTGCCGCTCCTACGACATCGGTGTCGCCGAGTTCCTGGATCTCAGCTACGTCAAGCCGAACATCCTGGGCAACTCGCGGATGCTGCTGGTCCTCTGACCGCCGAGCGTGCGGCTGGTCAGCGCGTGAAGTCCGACGGTCGGAAATTCCCTTCGAACAGCTTGTTCTCGATCTCCTCCAGGCTCTTACCGGTGAGGTCGGGCATGCGGAAGTACACGAAGATCCACGCCGCCACGTTGAACAACGCGTAGAGCCACATCGAGAGCCCGGGCCCGATCGCGTTGACGAGCGACAGCATCGTCAGAGTGATGAGCAGGTTGGTCGCCCATAGCGTCGCCGACTGTACGGCGGTGGCCGCCGGTCGCACCGCCAGCGGATAGGTCTCCGAGCCGGTCAGCCAGCCCATCAGCTGCAGACCGCCGCCGTTGAACAGCATGAAGGCGACCAGGCAGATCATGATGTACGGAATTACATCGTGACCGCTGTCGCTGGTGAGGAACAGCAGGCCAAGCACGAACAGGCTCGTCGCCGCGCCCGGCACCATGATGAGGGTGAGCCGGCGCCGACCCACCCGGTCGATGATGGCCAATCCGACCAGCTGGGCGATCAGGTACGCCGCACCCAAGCCCACCGACACCTGCAGAGCCACGTACCTGTACACGCCGTCGTTGGTCAATATGGTCGGGGAATAGTAGATGATCATCTCGATGCCGCTGAGCTGGGTGAACACGGCGATGCCGCAACCCAGGACCAGGGCCGGGCGCACCCAGGCGTCGCGCAGCCCACGCCACCCGCGGGTGCTGGCCGTGCGTTCGACGCGCGCGAGTTCGATCGCTTCGTGCAGCTCGACGTCCACGTCGTAGCCGTCGGGCCGGACACGCTCCAACACGGCTCGTGCAGCGTTTCGATGATCTTGCTTGACCAGCCAGCGCGGACTTTCCGGGAGGCGCAGCAAGAGCCAGAGCATGATCGCGGCGGGTACGCACGCGATTCCGATCGCCCCTCGCCAGGAGATCGAGTTGAAGACCCCGCCGAGGGTAGCGATGAGGAGGCCCACGCCGATGGCGATTTGGAAACACAGCACCAACCGTCCCCGGTAGGCAGGCGGAGAGAGCTCGGCGACATACATCGGTGCCGTCTGCGTCGCCCCACCGACCGCGAAGCCCAGGACCAGCCGTCCCAGCGACAGCACGGCGGAGTCGTACGCGTCGGCGCACCATAGCGCGCCGACGATGAACACCACCGCCAGCATCAACAATGTGCCGCGCCGGCCGCACCGATCGGAAAGCCAGCTGCACGTCAATGCCCCGACGACGGCGCCGAGCAAGATGCTGGCGGCGACCATCTGCTTCAAGCCCGGGGTGAGGTTGAATTCCTCGGTGAGCTGCAACAGAGCCCAGGAGATGACGCCGGTGTCGTAGCCGTAGAGCATGCCTGAGATCGCCGCGACGAGCGCGATGATGACCACGGCGCCCGTCAGTTGCTTGCCCGCCTCCGCGCCGGCTGCGCTTCGCGACGCTTCCGCGTTGGCCATGTTTGCGCGTTCAGCGGGGTCGCTCTCCTTGCGCAGTCCGGCCAAACGAGAGAGTCGATTCGACACGGCCAGAGCCTCATCGCGGACTCCTGGCCACCATTCGCGGTCTGTCGAATCGTCTGCGGTCACTAGCAGAGCTGGTGATGCACGCGTACGTCGCGGATTAGGTTCGGAGTGTCGTCAAGCGAGAGACCGGTCACGAATTGTGGGTGAGTCGCAGCTGTCATCCAATTGCACTGTACTAAAACGCTATTCGGGGTGATAACGCCGTGTGTGTGTTGAGCGCCACAGTCCAGGTGTCGGCTTCGATCCCGCTCTCCTCGTTAGCGCGAGTTGTTGCCTAGTCCTCGTCTGAATCGCCGGTTTCGCCCAGCCCCCGGATGGACGCCAAAGTGGCGGCCAGCTCGTCGGGCTTGACCAGCACCTCGCGCGCCTTGGATCCTTCCGAGGGCCCGACGATGCCGCGGGTCTCCATCAGGTCCATCAGCCGGCCGGCCTTGGCGAAGCCGACCCGCAGCTTGCGCTGCAGCATCGAGGTGGAGCCGAACTGGCTGGACACCACCAGTTCGACGGCCTGCAGGAAAACGTCCATGTCGTCGCCGATGTCGGGGTCGACGTCCTTGCGCTCGCCGGTGGGCTTGGCGGTGGTGACGCCGTCGGTGTACTCGGGTTCGGCCTGCTCCTTGCAGGCGGCGACGACGGCGTGGATCTCCTCGTCGGTGATGAACGCCCCCTGCAGGCGGATCGGCTTGCCGGCCCCCATCGGCAGGAACAGGCCGTCGCCCATCCCGATCAGCTTCTCGGCGCCCGCCTGGTCCAGGATCACCCGGGAATCGGTGAGCGACGACGTCGCAAACGCCAGCCGCGACGGGACGTTGGTCTTGATCAGCCCGGTCACCACGTCGACCGACGGCCGCTGGGTGGCCAGCACCAGATGGATGCCTGCGGCGCGGGCCTTCTGGGTGATCCGCACGACGGCGTCTTCGACGTCGCGGGGCGCGGTCATCATCAGGTCGGCCAGCTCGTCGACGATCGCCACCACATACGGGTAGGGCCGGTATTCGCGCTGGCTGCCCAGCGGCGTGGTGATCTCCCCGGAGCGCACCTTGGCGTTGAAGTCGTCGATGTGGCGCACCCGCGAGGCCTGCATGTCTTGGTAGCGCTGCTCCATCTCCTCCACCAGCCAGGCCAGCGCGGCGGCGGCCTTCTTCGGCTGGGTGATGATCGGGGTGATGAGGTGCGGAATGCCTTCGTACGGCGTCAGTTCCACCATCTTCGGGTCGATCAGGATCATCCTGACCTCCTCCGGCGTGGCCCGGGCCAAGAGCGAGATCAGCATCGAGTTGATGAAGCTGGACTTACCGGACCCGGTGGAGCCGGCCACCAGCAGGTGCGGCATCTTGGCCAGGTTCGCCGAAATGAAGTCGCCCTCGATGTCTTTGCCCAGCCCGATCACCAGCGGGTGGTGGTCGCGACGCGTCGACGGCGCGGTGAGCACGTCGGCCAGCCGCACCATTTCCCGGTCGGTGTTGGGCACCTCGATGCCGACCGCGGACTTGCCGGGTATCGGCGCCAGCATCCGGACGCTCTCGGTGGCCACCGCGTAGGCGATATTGCGTTGCAGCGCAGTGATTTTCTCCACCTTGACGCCCGGTCCCAGCTCGACCTCGTAGCGGGTGACGGTGGGCCCGCGGGTGCAGCCGGTGACCGCGGCGTCCACCTTGAACTGCTGCAGCACCGACGTGATGGCGTCCACCATCTGGTCGTTGGCGGCACTGCGCCGCTTGGGCGGATCTCCGGCGACCAGCAGGCTGAGCGACGGCAGCGTGTAGGGCCCCTCGACCACGCGGTCGACAACCATGGTGTCCCGCTTGGCTTTACGACGGCTGCGGGAGACGGCAGGCTCGGGCACGGTCGGGGTTTCGTCGGGCGCGACGGGGTCGTTGCCGGACGGCCAGGGCTGCGACTCGTCGCCGTAGCTGGACGCGTCGTCGTAGTAGCCGTCGGAAAAGTCTTCGGCCGCAACGCCTTCGGGTTCGGGCTCAGCTTCCTTGGGATAGTCTTCGTCGAACATCCGGGTGGCGAACATGGCGCGGACCGTGTCAGGCACCTCGCGAATCGTGGTGCCGGTCAACAGCAACACCCCGAACAGCGAACCGATGAACAGCAGCGGCGCCGCGATCCACACGCTCAAGCCCTCCGAGAGCGGGCCGCCGATCGCGAAACCGATGAAACCCGCCGCGTGCTGACGGCCCGCTGCAGTGTCGGGCGACCCCGCCCACAGATGCCACAGGCCCAGCACGGGCAACGACACCATCGCCGCGCCGAGCACCAGCCGGGGCCGCGCGTCGGGATCCGGCTCGGTGCGCATCAACAACACCGCCACCGCGGCGGTGACCACCGGCAACACGACGACGCCCGAGCCGATGAACATCCGCAGCACGGAGTCGATCCACGCGCCCACGGGCCGGGCGGCGTCGAACCAGCAGCTGGCCGCGATGACCACCGCCAGGCCGAGTAGCGCCAGGGCGATCCCGTCGCGGCGGTGGCCCGGGTCGATGTCGTGGGCCCGGCCGACCGATCGCGCCGCGGTGCCGGTGCCCTTGGCCAGCATCAGCCACGTTGCACGCATACCCCGGCCGACGGTCGCGCCCACCCCGGCGACGGGCGACGGATGGCGTCGCTTCGGCGGCTTGCGGCGCGGCGGCGCCGGGCGGGCAGGCCGGGTTGCTGACCGCGAACCTGCCTTTGACCTGCTCGTTCGGCCACGCGATCGCGCGACGGTCTTACTAGCCATGGGCCCAAGCCTAGTCGCACTAGCCCCAGATTCACCATGTGCCACACGGGTCACAGAAAGGTATCAGTTCAGCGCCTCATTCAGGTGAGTAGGGTGGACGCCGGTCCAGTTGCACTCAGCGAGGAGTCATCGCATGCCCGTCGTCGTCGTCGCCACCCTGACCGTCAAACCCGAATCGGTCGACACCGTCCGCGAGATCCTCACCCGCGCGGTAAAAGACGTGCATGACGAGCCGGGCTGTCAGCTGTACTCGCTGCACGAGTCGGGTGAGACGTTCGTGTTCGTCGAGCAGTGGGCCGACGCCGACGCGCTCAAGGCCCACAGCACCGCGCCGGCGATGGCGGCGATGTTCAAAGACGCCGGCGAGCATCTGGCCGGTGCACCGGACATCAAGATGCTGTCGCCGGTAATCGCCGGCGACCCGGCCAAGGGCCAGCTGCGCCCCTGATGGGCGGCCCGCTCGCCGGAAAGGTCGCGCTGATCACCGGCGCGGCCCGCGGTCAGGGCCGCGCCCACGCGCTGCGATTGGCGTCCGACGGCGCCGACATCATCGCGGTCGACCTGTGCGCTCAGATCGCCAGCGTGCCCTACCCGCTGGCCACCGCCGACGATCTGGCCGCCACCGTCAAGCTTGTCGAGGACACCGGGGCTCGCATCGTGGCCCGTCAGGGCGACGTGCGCGATCGCGACTCGCTGGCCGCCGCGCTGCAGGCCGGCCTCGACGAGTTGGGTCGGCTCGACATCGTGGTGGCCAACGCCGGCATCGCCCCGATGCAGGCCGGCGCCGACGGCTGGCGCGACGTGATCGACGTCAACCTGACCGGCGTGCACCACACCGTCGAGGTCGCGATCCCGGCGATGGTCGCCCAGGGCGACGGCGGGTCGATCGTGCTGATCAGTTCGGCCGCCGGACTGGCCGGTATCGGCAGCGCCGACGCCGGCTCGATCGGCTATGCAGCCGCCAAACACGGCCTGGTCGGGTTGATGCGGGTTTACGCCAATCACCTTGCGCCGCATAATATTCGGGTCAACTCGGTGCACCCGGCCGGCGTCGACACGCCGATGATCAACAACGAGTTCACCCGGCAGTGGCTGATGGATTTGATCGCAGAATCCGATTCGCCGCCGGACATGGGCAACGCATTGCCGGTGCAGGTGTTGTCACCCGACGACATCGCCAACGCGGTGGCGTGGCTGGTATCCGATCAAGCGCGCTACATCACCGGCATCACCTTGCCGGTCGATGCGGGCTTTCTGAACAAGCGGTAGAGATGGCACGAAACCCTGCAGCGCAAACAGCTTTCGGCCCGATGGTGCTCGCGGCCATCGAACAGCACGAGCCGCCCGGGCAGCGGTTGGTGGACGACGACTTGGCGGCGAGGTTCCTGCCGGGCCGCATGCGATGGCTGGTGGCCGCGACACGCCCGCCGCTGGTGCGTCGTCTGCTCGTCGCCGGCATGGACCGAGGCGGGCCGGGTCTGTGGTCCAACCTCGCCTGCCGCAAGCGCTACATCGCCGACAAGCTCGACAAAGCGCTCGACGGCATCGACGCGGTCGTCGTCTTGGGTGCCGGATTGGACACCCGCGCTTACCATTTGGCGCAGCACAGCCACATCCCGATTTTCGAGGTCGACCAGCCGGTCAACATCGCCCGCAAAGCGGCCACCGTGCGGCGGGTGCTGGGTGAGCTGCCACGCTCGGTCCGGTTGGTGGCGGTGGACTTCGAGCACGACGACCTGCTCACCACGCTGGCCGAGCTGGGTTACCGCACCGACTACCGCACCTTCTTCATCTGGGAAGGCGTGACCCAGTACCTCACCGCCGCCGCGGTGCGCTCGACGCTGGACGGGCTGCGGCCAGTGGCACCCGGCAGCCGGCTGCTATTCACCTTTGTCCGGCGCGATTTCATCGACGGCGTCAACCTGTACGGCGCGCGGTCGCTCTACCGCAGGGTGCGTCAGCGACAACAGCTGTGGCACTTCGGAATACAGCCCGAAGAGGTGGCGGCATTCCTGGACGAATTCGGTTGGCGGCTAATCGAGCAGATCGGCCCCCACGAAATCGTCGAGCGTTACGTCAAGCCGACCGGCCGCAACCTGTCCGCCTCCCAAGTCGAGTGGACGGCGTACGCCGAGAAGCGCTGAGACCTCTGCGCGCTAAATCTCCAGCACGGTCGGCACGATCATCGGCTGGCGGCGATACGTCTCCCCCACCCACTTGCCGACCGTGCGGCGCACCGCCTGAGCGATCCGAACCGGATCGGTGACATGCTCGGCCACCAGCGATTCCAGCTCGGCCTCCACCTTGCGGACGGCCGGCTCCAGCGCCTTCGGGTCTTCGGAGAAGCCCCGCGAATACAGATGCGGCGGCGCCGCGGGCTGCCCGGTACCACGCCGCACCACCACGGTCACTGCGACGAAACCCGATGACAGGATGAGCCGTTCGCCCAGCGTGATGTCGCCGACATCGCCGGTGATCAGCCCGTCGACGAACATCTTGCCCACCGGGACCGCGCCGGCGATACTGGCCCGGCCGGCGACCAGGTCGACGCTGACGCCGTTCTCCGCCAACAGGATCGACTCCTCCGGCACTCCGGTGCGGGCGGCCAGCTTGGCGTTGGCGCGCAGCATCCGCCAGGTACCGTGCACCGGCATGACGTTGCGCGGTCGCACCCCGTTGTAGAGGAACAGCAGTTCGCCGGCATACGCGTGCCCTGAAACATGCACGCGCACTTGCTGGTTGGTCACCACGCGGGCGCCGATCTTGGACAGCGAGTCGATCACGCCGTAGACGGCTTCCTCGTTTCCCGGGATCAGCGACGACGACAGGATCACCAGGTCGTCGGCGCTCAGCGTGATACTGCGATGCTCCCCGCGCGACATCCGCGACAACGCCGACATCGGCTCGCCCTGGGTGCCGGTCGTGATCAGCACCACCCGCTCGGGCGGCATCATCTCGGCGGCGCCGATGTCGATCAGGTCGGAGTCGGCGACCCGCAGAAAGCCGAGTTCGCGCGCGATACCCATGTTGCGCACCATCGACCGCCCGACGAACGACACCCGCCGGCCCAATGCCACTGCGGCATCGACGATCTGCTGCACGCGGTCGACATTGGAGGCGAAACACGCCACGATCACCCGGCCTTCGGCGCCACGGATCAGCCGGTGCAGTGTCGGGCCGACCTCGCTTTCCGAAGGCCCGACACCGGGAATCTCGGCGTTGGTCGAGTCACACAGGAACAAGTCCACGCCGTCGTCGCCGAGCCGCGACATGCCCGGCAGGTCGGTGGGACGCCCGTCGAGCGGAAGCTGGTCGAGCTTGATGTCGCCGGTGTGCAGCACGGTTCCCGCGCCGGTGCGCACCGCGATCGCCAGCGCGTCGGGGATGGAGTGGTTAACCGCGAAGTACTCGCACTCGAACACCCCGTGGGTGCTGCGCTGCCCCTCCGACACCTCGAAAAACACCGGCTTGAGTTGGTGCTCACGGCATTTCGCGGCGACCAGCGCCAGGGTGAACTTCGAGCCGACGACCGGGATGTCGGGGCGCAGCTTGAGCAGGAACGGAATCGCGCCGATGTGATCCTCGTGGGCGTGGGTCAGCACCAGCGCCTCGACGTCGTCGAGCCGGTCCTCGATATGACGCAGGTCGGGCAGGATCAGGTCGACGGCCGGCTCGTCGTGGGTCGGGAACATCACCCCGCAGTCGATGATCAGCAGCCGACCGAGATGCTCGAAAACCGTCATGTTGCGGCCGATTTCGCTGATGCCGCCGAGTGCGGTGACCCGCAACCCGCCAGGAGTCAGGGGACCCGGCGGGGAGAGGGCTATGTCCACTTGCGGGTCACCTGAGCACCGAGGCCGCACGCATGTCGGCCGCCAACGCGTCCACCTCCGCGCCCGTCGCGGGCATCTGCGGCAACCGGGGGTCACCCACTTCGATGCCCTGCAACCGCAGGCCGGCCTTCGCCATCGTCACGCCGCCCAGCCGGGTTTGGGCGGCGCCAAGCGGCGCCAAGGCGGCGTTGATCTTGCGGGCCGTCGCAAGGTCTCCGGCATTGAACGCCGACAACATTTCTCGCAGCGGGCCCGCGGCCAGGTGACTCCACACGCTGATGAAACCGACCGCGCCCATCGCCAGCCAGGGCAGGTTCAGCGCGTCGTCGCCCGAGTAGTAGATCAGCCCGGTTTCGGCGATCAGCTGCCCGCCGATGTCCAGGGCACCCTTGGCGTCCTTGACGCCGACGATGTTCGGGTGCGACGCCAGCGCGCGGATCGTCTCGGGGGCGATCGGCACCACCGTCCGGGGCGGGACGTCGTAGAGCAGCACCGGCAACGAAGTGGCGTCGGCGACCGCGGTGAAGTGCGCGATCAGCCCACTCTGCGGAGGCTTGGAGTAATAGGGCGTGACGACCAGCAGTCCGTGCGCGCCCTCGGCGGCGCACGCCGTGGCCAGGTGCACGCTGTGCGCGGTGTCATAAGTGCCCGCGCCGGCGACGACCCGGGCGCGGTCACCGACCGCCTCCAGCACGGTTCCCAGCAGGGCGAGCTTCTCGGCGTCGGTCGTGGTCGGCGACTCACCGGTGGTGCCGGAAACCACCAGCCCGTCGCAGCCCGCGTCGACGAGGTGGTTCGCCAGCCGCGCGGCGGCGGGCAGGTCCAGGGAACCGTCTGGCGTAAACGGCGTCACCATCGCGGTGAGGAGGGTGCCCAGGCGGGCGTGGACGTCGATTCCGCCGGTAGTCACGGTGCCAAGGTTACCTGGCCGCCTCAAGCCTCCGTGGCAAGCGGACTGGTCGCGACCTCGGTCCCGTCGGCCAGCGTGGTGATCTGAAAATCGGCGAAGACCGCGGGTGCGACGTCGGCGAGCCGGCGCAGGCACGCGATGGCCAGCCGCCGGATTTCCACATCGGCGTGTTCGCTGGCCCGCATCGCGATGAAGTGCCGCCAGGCCCGGTAGTTGCCGGTGACGACGATGCGGGTTTCGGTGGCGTTGGGCAGCACGGCGCGGGCGGCCTGGCGGGCCTGCTTGCGCCGCAGGACGGCGTTGGGCTGATCGGAGAACTTGGCCTCCAGCTTTGCCAGCAGTTCGGTGTACGTGGCGCGGCTGGCGTCGGCCGCGGCGGTCAGGATCTGCTGCAGTTCGGGGTCGTCTTCCATCCCCGGCGGCACCACGACCTGCGAGTTCTTCTCCGGCACGTAGCGCTGCGACAGCTGAGAGTAGGAAAAGTGCCGGTGCCGGATCAGTTCGTGGGTGCACGACCGGGAGATCCCGGTGATGTAGAACGACACGCTGGCATGCTCGAGCACCGAGAAATGCCCGACGTCGATGATGTGCCGCAGGTAGTCGGCGTTGGTCGCGGTCTTCGGGTTGGGCTTGGACCAGCTCTGGTAGCAGGCCCGGCCGGCGAACTCGAGCAGCGCTTGGCCGCCGTCGGCGTCGGTGCTCCACGGCACGTCGGGGGGCGCCAAGAACTCGGTCTTGGCGATCAGTTGCACGCGCAGCGGCGCCGTCTCGGCCACGGCGCTCACCCTATCGGGCCGCGGGGACGGCGATTTTCTCGCCGCCAGCCCGCTGAGCGGAGGATGGCTCATCATGACCTCGCTGCTGTGGGACCAACATGCGTGCCTGCCGCTGCAGCTCGACGCCGACGTGTCGGAGCTGACCCGCTACCAGCGGCCGGGTGGCGCGTTCGTGTCCGTCAACGCGGGCTACGCGCCGCACTCGTTCCACGATGCGTCGGCGCTGTTGAACCATTTCCGGCGAGCAATCGACGTCCACCCCGACCTCGAGTTGGCCGTCGCCGCCGAGGATGTGCCGACGATCGCCCGCTCGGGCCGCACGGCGGTGGCGTTCGACCTGGAAGACTCGCGGCCCCTGGACGGCGATCTCGACAACGTGCGGGTGTTCGTCGAACTCGGTGTGCGCACGATGCTGCCCACCTACAACTACGCCAATGCCGCCGGCTCCGGATGCCTCGACAGCCGAGACGACGGACTGACGGCCTGGGGTCGGTCGCTGGTGGCCGCGATGAACGCGGCGGGCATGGTGCCCGACGGCTCGCACTGCAGCGCCCGTACCGGCCTGGACATGTGCGAAATCTCTTCCGGCCCAGTCATTTACAGCCATTCCTGCATGAGGGCGGTGTGGGATCACCCGCGCAACATCACCGACGACCAGGCCCGCGCCTGCGCGGCCACCGGCGGCGTCGTGGGCATCACCGGCGTCGGGATCTTCCTCGGTCCCAACACCCCCACCCTCGATGCGATGACCCGCCACCTCGAATACGCCGTCGAACTGGTCGGGATCGACCACGTCGGGATCAGCACCGATTTCTCCTTCGATTACGCCGACTTCGTCGTCGAGCTGCAAGCCAACCCGCAGCTGTTCGACGCCAGCTACACGCGGTGGGGACCCATCCGATGGATGCCGCCGGAAACGTTCGTCACGATCGGCCAGCACCTACACGGCCGCGGCTGGTCCGATGCCGACGTCACCGCGGTGCTCGGCGGCAACTTTCAGCGGGTTGCCCGACAGGTGTGGCCCAGCTGACCGTCGCGCGCAGTTCGCGGGGTCAGGAGGAGGCTTGGAGTTCGGTGCGGCGGGCGACCTTCTGCAGCGTGCTCGCGGCGACGAGATGGCCCACATGAGCCATGCTTCGGATGCCACGGGCCGTCTGGCGGGGGTGCTGCAGCAAATTGGCGAGGCGGGGCCACCACCAGTAGCTGATCGACATGTTCTGGTCGATGCCCCAAACGGCGTGCCACCAGTAGGTGGGGATGAAGAGCATGTCGCCGGGGTCGAGCTCGACGACAGCCCGGTCTGCTTGGGCCCAGGCCGGGAACTGGGTCAGATCCGGGGAGGCGACGTTGACCTGGGAGATGTGGTTGCCGACGTACCGGAAGGGGTAGGGGTAGAGGCGGGCGATCTCCCGAGGTGGGCAGAGCATCAGCTGCTTTCGGCCGCGGATCTGCGTGAGGAAGTTGTTAGCGGCGTCGTAATGGAGAGGGGTCAAGTTGTTGCCGGGGCCGAACCACAGACTCACGGCGCCGTACCTGCGCTCGTCGACAAAGGACGGAAAGCGGACGTCGGGCCAGAGCTCGGGGAGCGCGGTCTTGATGGGGAATTGCGTGACGTAGAGCTGGCCGTCGGAGATGGCGCCGCTCGCGAGCAGATCGATGTACTCGGCGAGCGTCATCGGCGATTCGTCGTTGAGGTGCTTCTTCGGGTCGTAGAGGTGGACGCCCGCGTGGGCCTTGGAGGGGCGGACGGTGCGGGCGCCGACTTTCTCTTTGAGGTAGTCGTTGCTCCACTGTTCCCGCGCGGGCCATCCCTCCATAGCACCGGAGATGATCACCGGGCGCTGCGGGACGAGGAAGCGCTCCTCGAACTCCCGGCGGCTCAGGTTCTCCACCCTCGGGACCTCGAACGTGCTTTTGACGTCGAACACAGCTACCTCCCTGCAACACGATGAGGTAAACGAACGGTAGCGCCTGTGGCTCGGCGCCGCGGCAGATCCGATCGAATTCGCCTGTCCGGGAAGAGCTCGCGGTCAGCGTGCTAGCCAGTGCTTCTCTTCTGCTCGAAGGGCACCACGACGCCGGCCTCCGGCGGTTTGTCGCGATCCTGGTACGCCGACTCCAGAGCGGCCGGAATCGTCTCAACCCCTCGGTAGACGTCCATCAGTTGCTCGAGGATTTTGATCCGCTGCTGGTTGGCCTCGTCGACCACTCGGCGCGCCTCCTCGCGTAGGCGCTCAGCCTCCTGCCTGGCCTCGGCGAGCAGCTGATCCCGGTCCTGCTCGGCTTTGTGCATCAGGTCGTCGATCTCCGACTGCGCCTCTGCGCGCTTGCCGGCCAGTTCCGCTTCGAGTTGACTCCTGGTTTCGGCACACTCGGCGTCCAGGGCACTTCGCTGCGCGGCCATGTCCGCCAACAGCTCCTCGTGCTTTCGGTGTGCGGTCTCGGCCTCGGACTCGATGGTCGCGACCAGCGCCTGCACCTCGGCCTTGGCCTCGGCCTGCATCTCGGACACCTCGTCGATCGCGTGCCGCAACAGTTTCGACATCCGCTGCGGTACCGCGTGCGGCGACGGCGAGGTGTCGTTGAGGAACGCCACTTCCTTTCGCAGTGCGGCTACTTCGTCGCAGGATTCTTTCAGCCGGGCCCTCAGGGCTTCGATGTCGTCGAGCAGAAACTGCTGCCTGGCGATCAACTCGTCGATGCACGTATCGACGGCCACCGGATCGTAGCCAACCACCACGCGAGAGAACTTGGGCCGAGATTCAGTTGACACTGAACATTCTCCCTTCTGAAATGCTTGGCAGACACGGTAAAACCGCTCCCAGCCGAGTATGTCACGCTCGTAGCGCGGCGGCTATCAACGCCGATAAGTGTGTAGCCGGTAACGCAATCCGGTGCTGCTGGTCAACCATTCCCCCGTCGCACCGGTCCAGGTTTCGTCGAGAACCGGAGCCAGCACGTCGCCGTCGTCTCGGGGTAGATCGATCTCGACCTCGGTGACTTCGCAGCGGGTGGCCCACGGCATTGCGAGCGAGTAGATCTGTTGGCCGCCGATCACCCACGTCTCCGGCTCGGTGAGCGCTTGCTCGATGGTGCCGACGACCTTCGCGCCTTCGGCCGCATAACCAGGCCGGCGGGTCAGTACGACGTTTCGGCGGCCCGGCAGCGGCCGGAACCGGGCGGGCAGCGACTCCCAGGTCAGCCGGCCCATCACCACGGTGTGGCCCATCGTGAGGTCCTTGAAGCGGGCCTGGTCTTCCGGGAGCCGCCACGGGATGCCGCCGGCACGGCCGATGATCCCCGACGTCGACTGAGCCCAGATCAGACTCACCTCGGCGGATGCGCGCCGCTTCTCCTCATCGCTTCGCTCTGCATCGGCGCAGGCGCGAGTCATACGGCGACGGGGGCTTTGATCGCCGGATGCGGGTGGTAGTTCACGATGGCGATGTCGTCGTAGGTGTAGTCGAAAATCGAAGCCCTCGGCGCCAGAACAAGTTCCGGATACGGCCGCGGGTCACGCCGCAATTGCTCGGTCACCTGCTCGACATGGTTGTCGTAGATGTGGCAGTCCCCGCCCGTCCAGATGAACTCGCCTACCCCCAGGCCGGCCTGGGCGGCCATCATGTGAGTCAGCAGCGCGTAGCTGGCGATGTTGAACGGCACGCCGAGGAACAGGTCGGCGCTGCGCTGGTAGAGCTGACAGCTCAACTTTCCTTCGGCCACATAGAACTGGAACAGCAGATGGCATGGCGGCAGCGCCATCTGCGGGATGTCGCCGACGTTCCACGCCGACACGATGATGCGCCGCGAGTCCGGGTCGGTGCGCAGCAGTTCCAGCGCAGCACTGATCTGGTCGATGTGCTCGCCCGACGGCGTGGGCCAGGACCGCCACTGCACACCGTAGATCGGACCGAGATCGCCTGTGTCAGAAGCCCATTCGTCCCAAATGGTGACGCCGTGCTCGTGCAGCCAGCCGATGTTGGAGTCGCCGCGCAAAAACCACAGCAGCTCGTAGACCACCGATTTGTAGTGCACCTTTTTGGTGGTGATCAGAGGAAAGCCGGCTGAGAGGTCGTAGCGCATCTGGTGGCCGAAAAGGCTGCGGGTGCCGGTCCCGGTGCGGTCGGACTTGGGCGTGCCCCGCTCGAGTACCAGGCGCAGCAGATCCTCGTACGGTGTGGCGATCGGCACGCCCCTCAGCGTAGCGGCGATCGCGGCGAGTAGAACGGTAGCCATGCCGTACATCACCGACACCGTCACCACCGCCGACGGAGACTGCACGGTCCGCCTGTATACGCCCGACGGGGACGGCCCCTGGCCGGGCGTGGTCATGTACCCAGACGCCGGCGGGGTGCGGGACACGTTCTACGAGATGGCCGCCAAGCTGGCCGGTTTCGGTTACGCGGTGCTGCTGCCCGACGTGTACTACCGCTCCGGCGACTGGGAGCCGTTCGACATGTCGACCGCGTTCAGCGACCCGAAGGAACGTCAGCGGCTGTTCTCGATGATGAGCGACGTCACGCCGATGAAGATGGCGCTCGACGCCGAAGCGTTCTTCGACTACTTGGCCGACCGCCCGGAGGTCAAAGGTGACCGATTCGGCGTGTGCGGTTACTGCATGGGCGGGCGGACCTCGCTGGTGGTGGCGGGCCGGCAGCCGGGGCGGGTCGCGGCGGCCGCGTCGTTCCACGGCGGCGGGCTGGTCACCGACCGCGCCGACAGCCCGCATCTGCTGGCCGACCAGATCCAGGCCGCCATCTACGTCGCCGGCGCGCGCAACGACGGCTCGTTCACCGCGGAACACGCCGAGCAGCTCGAGAAGGCGCTGACCGCGGCCGGCGTCGAGCACACCATCGAGACCTATCCCGCCGAGCATGGCTTCGCCGTGCCCGACAACCCGCCGTATGACGCCGACGCCGCCGAGCGGCACTGGACGGCGATGCGGGACTTCTTCGCAGCCAAGCTCTAGGCGCGCCGACCATGCACGTCGACGCGATGACGTCCCCCGCGCCGCTGGGCCAGATCGGCGAGCTTGCCCGGCGAACCCAGTCCGCCGGGTTCTCCGGGCTGTTGTTCACCGAGACCGGTCGGACTGCCTACCTCAACGCGGCGGTCGCCTCGCAGGCCGCGCCCGGGCTGGAGTTGTCCACCGGCGTCGCGGTGGCGTTTCCGCGCAGTCCGTTCGTCACGGCCACCACGGCGTGGGAGCTTCAGCAGGCCAGCGGCGGGAAGTTCCGGCTCGGCCTCGGGACACAAGTGCGCCGTCACATCGAGCGGCGCTACGGTGCGGCGTTCGAGCGGCCGGGCCCGCGGCTGCGCGACTACGTGCTGGCGGTGAAGGCCTGCTTCGCGGCGTTTCGGACCGGGCGGCTCGATTACCACGGCGAGTTCTACGACCTGGACTTCATCACGCCGCAGTGGAGCCCGGGCCCCATCGAGGCTCCGGACCCCAAAGTGGATATTGCGGCGGTGAATCCGTGGATGCTGCGGATGGCCGGCGAAGTGGCCGACGGCGTGCACATCCATCCGATCGCCGAGCCCGGCTGCCTCACCCGGCACGCGCTGCCGAACATCGCGGAGGGCGCGGCGAAAGCCGGCCGCGCCGTGTCGGACATCGCGGTGATCGTGCCGGAGATGACGATCGTCGGCGACAGCGACGAGGAGCGCGCCAGCCAGAGAGAAACCGTGCGAGCCGCGATGGCCTTCTACGGAAGCACGCCCAACTACGCGTTCATCTGGGACGAAGCCGGGTTCGAGGGCACAACCGCGCGGATCCGGGAAAAGCAGAAGGCCGGTGACTTCGCCGGCATGGCGGCCCAGATCACCGACGGGCATCTCGCCGCGTTCGCCACCGAGTCGACCTGGGACGGTTTGGCCGACGCGCTCACCGAGAAATACGCCGGGTTCGCCACCCGGCTGGTGCTCTACAACGCCCTGGGCAGTCGGGAGCACATCGAGCGCTACGGCGAGGTCGCCCGCCGGCTGCAGTGGTGACGGCGGCGTTCACAGCACCTCAGCCGCGGAACCCCGTCGCGTTGCCGAGCAACTGCCCGCCGTCGATCACCATGGCTTCCCCGGTGATCCAGCTCGCCTCATCCGACACCAAAAACGCCCCCGCGCCCGCCACATCGACCGGTTCGCCGATGCGGCCCAGTGGCGTGGTCGCCGCCAGCGGATCCTCGTGGTCTTTCCACAGCGCCTCGGCGAGCCGGGTGCGCACCACGCCCGGGCAGATCGCGTTGACTCGCACCCGCGGCGAAAGTTCCAGCGCCAGTTGCTTGGTGACGTGGATCAGCGCCGCCTTGGTGGCGTTGTACATACCCATGAACGGCGAGAAATGCAGGCCGCCGATGGACGCGGTGTTGACCACCGCGCCGCCGTGCTCGCCCATCCACGCCTTGACGGCCAGCGACGTCCACAGCAGCGGCGCCCACAGGTTGACGTCGAAGACCTTGGCGAAGCGGGCGTGATCCTGCTCGATCAGCGGCCCGTAGGCCGGGTTGGTTCCGGCGTTGTTGACCAGGATGTCGATGCTGCCGAACCGCTCGAGGGTCAGGTCGACGCAGCGTTGCGCGGCCTCCTCGTCGACCGCGTGAGCGCCGACGCCCAACGCGTTACCGCTGACCTGCGCGGCCGCGGCGTCCGCGCTGTCCTGCTTGCGGGAGGTGAGCACGACGTTGGCGCCGGCATCGCCCAGCCGTTGCGCGATCGCCAGCCCGATGCCGCGCGAGGCGCCGGTGACGATCGCGGTGCGGCCTTTCAGGTCCGGTGACGTCATCGTTGGCTCGCCTCCTGGTACTTGCGCAGCTCGCGGCGGGCGATGGCCCGCTTGTGCACTTCGTCGGGTCCGTCGGCCAAACGTAGCGTGCGCAGGTGCGCCCACGCCATGGCCAGCGGAAAGTCGTCGGTGACACCGCCGCCGCCGTGTACCTGGATCGCGCGGTCGACCACTTTCAGCGCCACCTGGGGGGCGGCGACCTTGATGGCGGCGATCTCGGTCTGCGCCGCCTTGTTGCCGACGGTGTCCATCAGGTAGGCGGCCTTGAGGGTGAGCAGCCGGATCATCTCGATCTCGATGCGCGACTCGGCGATCCAGTCCTGAATGTTCGCGTTCTCGCTGACCGGTTTGCCGAAGGTGACCCGGGATTGCGCACGCGTGCACAGCAATTCAAGGGCGCGCTCGGCCATGCCGATCGCCCGCATGCAGTGGTGGATACGGCCGGGCCCGAGCCTGGCCTGGCTGATCGCAAACCCTTCGCCTTCGCCCTTGAGCACGTCGGTGACCGGCACCCGAACGTCTTTGAAGTCGATCTCGGCGTGGCCCTCGCGGTCCTGATAACCGAACACGGGCAGGCCCCGCATCACGGTGACGCCGGGTGCGTCGATGGGCACGACCATCATCGACTGCTGCCGGTGCGGCGCGGCCGTCGGGTCGGTCTTGCCCATCACGATCAGCACCTTGCAGTTCTTGTGTAACGCGTTGGACGCGAACCACTTCCGTCCGTTGAGCACATACTCGTCGCCGTCGCGCACCATCGACAGCTCGACGTTGGTGGCATCCGAGCTGGCCACCTGCGGCTCGGTCATCGCGAACGCCGAGCGGATGGTCCCGTCGAGCAGCGGTCTGAGGTATCTCTCTTTGTGCTCCTCGCTGCCGAACAGCGTGAGCACCTCCATGTTTCCGGTGTCGGGTGCGCTGCAGTTGCACGCCTCGGGCGCAAGGTGGCTGCGGCCCATGATCTCTGCCAGCGGCGCGTACTCGAGGTTGGTCAGCCCCGGCCCCCATTCGGGATGCGGGTGGAAGAGGTTCCACAATCCGCGCTTGCGGGCTTCGGCCTTCAGCTCTTCCATGATCGGCGGCTGGAAGTGCGGGTCGCCGGATTGGCGCATCTGTTCGTCGTAGACGGCCTCGGCCGGGTAGACATGCGAGTCCATGAATTCCAGCAGATCGGCCTGATATTTCTTTGCCCGGTCGGACATTTCGAACAACGACATGACGGCTCCTGTCACTGTTGCAGCAGGCTGCGCTGGTAGCGGCGCATGCCGCGCAGCCAACGGTCGTAATCGGTTGCTTTGTGGCGGTACATCTCCAGCACTTCCGGGTGCGGAAGGATCAGGAACCGCTCGTCGTCGACGGCCTCCAGGACGATGTCGGCGACCGCATCGGGTTCCAGCACTGCGCCCGCGGTGGTGACGGCGCGGGTGGCGAGGTCACCCAGCGGATCGCCGGACTGCTCCCCCGAGTACAGCAGCTTGGTGTTCACTCCCATCGGGCACAGGCAGCTCACCCGCACGCCCTGGTCGCCGTAGGTGATGTTGAGCCACTCGGCGAAGCCGACGGCCGCGTGCTTGGTGACCGAGTAGGTCGCCGACCCGAGCTGGGTGAGCAGCCCGGCGGCCGACGCGGTGGACACGAAGTATCCTTCGCCGCGCTCGACCCAACCGGGTACCAGCAATTGCGCAGCGCGGATGTGTGCGCGCAGGTTGACGTCGATCGACCGGTCCCAGTCGGCCTCGCTCACGTCGAGCCCCGCGGCACCGGTGATGCCCGCGTTAGCGAAATACAGGTCTACTGGCGCGAATTCGCGTTCTGCGAGCTCGACCAGTCCCCGGATTTGCGCGGTGTCGGAAACGTCGGCACCCGCGCTTGCGGCTGTGCCTGGTCGCTGGTCGTTGATCGTGTCTGCCACCGCCTTGGCGGCGTCCGCGTCGAGGTCGGCGACGACGACCCGGGCACCCTTTTCGCTGAGCTTGCCAGCCAGCGCGCCGCCGATACCGCCGCCGCCGCCGGTGACGATGGCGACCTTCTGAGCAACCTTCACAAGCGAATCCTCGTCGTCGTGACCCGGCCTCCCTTTATAGTTGAATCCGGCCTCAAGTTCAATTCCGGTGCTCAGGGAAGCGCAGGGCGTTGGCCCACAGCCGGGTCAGTGTGGACACCAGCGCCTCGAATTCGACCGGTTCGTCACTCTCGTCGCTCTCGCCGAGCGCGAAGACGCTGTAGGCAAGGCGGCTGACCATGCCCGACAGCGCTCTTGATGCGAGCATCGGATCGATCTTCGGGTCGGCGAGCCCGCGCGCCTGCAGTTCGGCGATCCCGCGAGCGTTGCGCTCGATGAATGCGTCGGCGCGGCGCTTGCGGAATTTACGGAACTCGGGGTCGACTTGCGCGACCTGTTCGAGCAGGCCCATGAGCCTGGCGTTGCGCCGGTAAGCCTCCAGATAGGCCCGGTTGCTGGCCTCGAGCACCGCATACGGGTGGTCGGTGTCGGCGACGCGGCCCATGCCCGGGTGCATCATGTCGCGCTGCGCTTCCTCGAGGACAGCGGCGAAGATCTCTTCCTTGCCGGCGAAATACGTGTAGAAGGACCCGGTCGCACACCGTGCCGCCTTGGTGATGTCGCTCAGCTTGGCGTCGAGGTAGCCGTCCCGCTCGAACACCTTGCGTGCGGCGGCGACGAGCGCCGCCCGGGTCCGCGCGCCCCGCACGGTCGCCGGCGGCCGGCGCAGCAGTGCGGGCGGCGCCAGGGGCGGTGCGCTCTCATGAGCATCTGACGCGGCCAGCTCCACATCCCGCAGTGTAGCTGAATCCGACGTCAGGTTCGATCAGTCAAGCGGGCGATCCACATACGCGAGTCCGCCGGGTCGATCACGTCGTCGAGCTCGAATGTGGTGGCCGACGTGAGCGCTTTGCCGTGCTGGTACGCGGCGTCGACCAGCTTGTCGAACAGCTTCTGCCGTTCGATGGGATCCGCCACGGCCGCCAGCTCCTTGGAAAACCCCAGCCGCACAGCACCTTCGAGGCCCATCCCGCCGATCTCGCCGGTCGGCCAGGCCACGGTGAACTCCGGGGCGCGAAAGGAGCCGCCGGCCATCGCCATCGCGCCCAGCCCGTAGCCCTTGCGCAGAATGATCATGCCGAACGGCACGGTCAGCCGTGCGCCGTGTACGAACAGCCGGCTCATCCGCCGCACGGCGGCGTCGACTTCGGCGTCGGGTCCGACCATGAAGCCCGGGGTGTCGCACAGCGAGATGATCGGCAGGCATGAGGATTCGCACAGGTTCAGGAAATCGGCGATCTTGTCGGCGGCCTCGGCGTCGATGGCGCCGCCGAGATGATGGCTGCCGTTGGCCAGCAACCCGTACGGCACGCCCTCGACGCGGACCAGCGCGGTGACCACGCCGACGCCGTAGTCGGGGCGCAACTCCAGCACCGAGCCGACGTCGACAATCGATTCGATGGCGCGGTGCACGTCGTAGGCCCGTAATCTGTTCTCCGGCACCACATGCCGGGCCAGTCGTGGATCGGGTGCCTGCCAGTCGTCGAGGCGGCCCTGAAAGTAGGAGAGGTACTGCTTGGCCAGCGCGACAGCGTGGGCTTCGTCGCGCGCGGCCAGGCCGACCACCCCGTTGCGTCGTTGCACGTCGATCGGCCCGATGTCCTCCGGCCGGTACACCCCCAGCCCGCCGCCCTCGATCATCGCCGGCCCGCCCATGCCGATGTTGGCGTCTGGGGTCGCGATGATCACGTCGCAGGTACCGGCCAGCGCGGCGTTGCCGGCGAAGCACCGTCCGGAGACGATCGACACCAGCGGCACCCGTCCGCTCAGCGCGCCCAGTGCGCGGAAGGTCGGCACGTCCAGTCCGGCGACTCCGGCGACGTCGGTGTCGCCGGGCCGGCCGCCGCCGCCTTCGGCGAACAGCACCAGCGGAATGTGTTTGCGCGCGGCCAGATCGAAGACGCGGTCGGTTTTCGCGTGGTTGCGCATGCCCTGCGTGCCGGCGAGCACGGTGTAGTCGTAGGACAGCACCGCAGCCTCGAACCCGTTGATTCGGGCCAGCCCGGCGACCAGCCCGTCGGCGGGTGTGTTGGCAATCAGGTCCTCTTCGGCGCGTCGGCTGCGCTGCGCGGCGACAGCCAGCGCGCCGTACTCGACAAAGCTGCCGGGGTCCACCAGGCCGGCGATGTTCTCGCGCGCGGTGCGGCGATTCTGCTTGTGCCGCTTGGCAACAGCGGACGGGCGGCCCTCGTCGAGGGTGAGCATATGGCGGCGCCGTACTTCGTCGAGGTCGGCACGGCTGCGGTCGAGGTCGACTTCGGCGGCCGTCTCGCCGGTTGCGCCGGCGCTGGTGCGGGTGAAAACCACCAGCGGGTCGCCGGTTCCGACAACCTGACCCGGCGCCACGAGGTTTCGCACTGTGCGCAACGCATCCGGCGCGGCCAGCACGTGCTGCATCTTCATGGCCTCGAGCACGACGACCTGCTGGCCCGTGTTGAGCTCGGCGCCGTCCGGCACGACCTCGACGACGGTGCCGGCCAGCTGCGCGCGCAGGACCTCTTCACCCGGGTACAGCTCGAGCGGCGCGACCCGGACCTCGGAGTGGTGCGACATCGCGGCACCGGCCAGCGCGGCCAGGTTCTCGTCGACGAAGCTCGTCGTCACCACGCCGGACTCAACGTGGCTGTGCGACAGCACCTCTCGCAGGAACCCGATGTTGGTGCGGATCCCCTCGATGCCGAACTCTCCCAGCGCCGTCTGCGCTTTGCGCAGCGCTGCAGGAAACGACGATCCGCGCACGTGGGTGATCACCTTCGCCAGCAGTGAGTCATAGCGCGGGCTGGGCGTCAACCCCGGCCGCCCGTAGGTGTCGACGCGCACGCCGGGCCCGCTTGGTGGCGAGAACACCGTGAGGGTGCCCGTAGTGGGCACGACCGACCCGTCGGCGGCGATGGTCTCCATGTTGACCCGGGTCTGGACCGCGATGCCGCGCACCGCCGCGGGCGCGCCGGTAACTCCGGTGCGGTCGGCGACGATGCCCGCGGGCAGGCGAAGCTGGCGGAACGACGCGCCGCGAGCGATTCCCAGTTGCACGGCGGCCAGGTCGATCCCGGTGACCTCCTCGGTCACGGTGTGCTCCACCTGGATTCGCGGGTTGACTTCCAGAAAGGCGAACTGCTCGCCGGCGACCAGGAATTCGACCGTGGCCAGCCCCCGGTAGCCGACCCGAGCGCACAGTACCGCCGCGGCCCGGTGCAGGTCGCGGCGTAGTGCCGTGGAAATCCCTTGCGCCGGTGCGATTTCGACGAGTTTTTGGTAGCGCCGCTGGATGCTGCAGTCTCGGTCGCCGAGTGCGAGGGCGCGTTCCGGTGTCGCGACGATCTGCACCTCGATGTGGCGGGCGTTGTCGAACAAAACCTCGGCGAACACCGCTGGGTCGCCGAAACCGAGTTGAGCCTCGGCGGCACACTGGCGATACGCATCGTCGATCTGCCCGGCGTCGCGGACGATTCGCATGCCGCGCCCTCCGCCGCCGGCCAGCGCTTTGATCACGATGCCGTGTGGCTGTGCGGCCGCGAATGCCCGTATCTCCTCGACGCTGCTCGGCCCGTCGGTGGCCGCCAGCACCGGAATGCCCGCCCCGGCCGCGGCCCGGCGTGCGGCGGACTTGTTGCCGAACAGCTCGAGTGCGTCGGGGTCCGGTCCGACGAAGGTGTGTCCGGCCGCAGCGCAGGCATGCGCGAATTCGGCGTTCTCGGACAGGAACCCGTAGCCGGGATGTATCAGCTCGGCGCCGCACTGCTTGGCTGCCGCCAGTATCGCAGCGTGATCCAGGTAGGCGGCGGGGCCGGTGCCGGACAAACCGATGGCCTCGTCAGCGGCATGCACGTGCGGGCTGTCGGCATCGTCTTCGGCGTATACCGCGACGGTGCCGATATCCAATTCCGTTGCGGTGCGGATGATCCGCAGTGCGATTTCGCCACGGTTGGCGACCAGCAGGGTCATCGCAGCGCCGGACCCCACTGCACCTGTTCGCGCAGTTGACCTTTGAGCAGTTTGCCGCCGGGGTTGCGCGGCAGCGCTTCGGTGACCACGGTGATGTATTGGGGAATCTTGAAGTCGGCGAGTTGTCCTCGGCAATGGTCCAGGACCGCGTCGACGTCGATCTGCTCGCCGAACAGCACTGCGCCGACCTTCTCGCCCATGACTTCGTCGGGCACCGCCAGCACGCAGGCGTCGGCGACACCGGGCGCCGACAGCAGCACCGCCTCGACCTCGACGCTGGAGACGTTCTCACCGCCGCGGTTGATGATGTCCTTGAGCCGGTCGACGATGTGCACCCGGCCGGCGTCGTCGACGCGAACCACGTCGCCGGTGTGCAGCCAGCCGTCGACGATGGTGGCGGCGGTGGCCTCCGGCCGGTTCCAGTAGCCCGCCGTGACATTGGCGCCGCGGGTCACCAACTCCCCCACCGTCGGTTCGTCGCCGTACGGGACGACGCCTAAGTCCACGGAGGGCACGGCGTATCCGACCGAGTCGGCGTGCTCGACGGCGTCGCCGTCGGGCAATGTCGTCATCAGCGAGGCGGTTTCGGTCATTCCGTACCCGTTGAACACCGCGGCCTGCGGGAACGCGCTTTTCACGGCCTTGACCAACGACGGCGCGATCGGTGCGCCCCCGTAGCCGACCCATCGAACGCTGGAGACGTCGGCGTCCTTGAAGTCGTTGTGCCGCAACAGCAAAGCGTAGACGGCGGGGACCGTCACCATGGACGAGATCCGCTCGGCGGACAATGTCTTGATCAGGCCGGGCAGGTCGAGCGCGGGCATGATCACCGACGCGCCGCCGACGTAAGCGGCGGCCAGCAGTTGCGAGTTGCAGCCGGTCACGTGGAACAGCGGCACCGAGATGAGCGTGCGGAATTCCTCGCCGACGTCACGCTCGAGACCCACACAGCGCACCATGTTTTCGGCGTTGGTCAGGAACGCTTCATGGGTGGTCGGCACGCCTTTGGGCCGTCCGGTGGTGCCCGAGGTGTAGAACAGCGCGGCGATGTCGGTGGCATCCAGTCCTTGCGCCACAAAGGGTTCGCCGGCGGGCAGCGGCGTGTCGGCGGCAAGGTCGACGCGGGCGCCGGCGTCGGAGAGGATGAACTCGACCTCCGGCTCGGCCGACCGGGTGTTCACTGGGACCGCGACCCCGCCGGCCATGACGGTGCCCCAGAACGCCAGTACCCAGTTGAGGCCGGCCGGGTATCGCACCGCGACGCGGTCGCCTGGTTGCAGTCCGTCCGCGCGCAGGCCGCCGGCCACCCGCGCTGCGGCGTCCCAGAGCTGTTGGTAGGTCAGCCGTTCGGCGCCCAGTTCGACGACGGCCTCGCTGTCCGGCCGGGCCTCGACGTGGCGGGCGAGCATGTCCAGCAGGGTGGGCGGCAGTTCGTCGTAGTGCGGGACGCCGTCGCGGTCCCGGGTCACGCCCGTCGTCGGGAACGGATTGTGGCCCCTTGGAATCTCGATAACCGCGCTCATCACCTCACCCCATCAGTGTCGCAGCCAGCGTCCCACCCAGTTCGTATGCGCGCTCGCGAATCGCGGCATCGATTCCGCCGACGACCTCGAGCACGTCGGCAACTTTGGCCAGCGACAAGCCCGTCGCCACCTTGTCCACCGCGTTCGCCGCGCCCACGGTGTCGTTGTTGCCGTGCACCCATAGACCGTATGGCCGGCCCGCCACGTGATCCAGGCTCGGGTAATACACCGTGTCGAAGAAATGCTTGAGCGCCCCGGACATGTAGCCGAGGTTTGCCGTCGTCCCGAACAGGTAGCCGTCGGCGTCGAGCATGTCCGGGACGGTTCCGGCCAGCGCCGGCCGCACCACGACGTCCACTCCGTCGATTTCGGGGTCGTTGGCTCCGGCGAGCACGGCCTCCAGCAGCTCGCGAGTTGCGGGCGACGGGGTGTGGTGAATCACCAACAGCGTCTTGGTCATTCGTGCGCCTGCAGCTCAAGGGCTTTCTTCATGGCTTCGCGCGCGCGGCCGCGGTCACCGGCATAGTCGTAGGCGCGGGCCAGCCGGTACCAGCGTCGCCAGTTGTCCGGGTCGTCGTGCAGTTCGTTGCGGACCGTGTCGAACAGTGCATCGGCGGCGTCTTTGTCGATGCGTCCGGAGGGTCGCCGCGGCAGCGCACTGACGTCGAGTTCCATTCCGTCGTCGGCGATCAGCCGGGCCAGCTTCTGGTGGGCGAAGCCGGCGCGCAGGGTGGCCACCATCGCCCACAACCCGATGACGGGCAGAATCAGCAGCGCCGCGCCCAGCATGATGCCCGCGGCACGGCCCGAGCCGATCAGCAGCACCGCGGTCCGGCCGAGCAGCACCAGATACACCAGCAGCGCCACGCACATGAACGCGATCAGCAGCTGGAGACGTACCACTCTGGTCATTGCAAGTCGAGCAGCGATTCAATTCCGACGGTGAGACCCGGGCGTTCGGACACCCGACGGACCGCCAGCAGCACACCGGGCACAAAGGAGCTGCGGTCGATGCTGTCGTGGCGGATGGTCAGTGTCTCGCCCGCGGTGCCGAACAGCACTTCCTGGTGGGCTACCAGGCCGGCGAGCCGCACCGAATGCACCGGCACGCCGTCGACGTCGGCGCCGCGGGCTCCGGGCAGGCCGGTGCTGGTGGCATCGGGGTTGGGCGGCAAGTCTTTTCGAGCCTCGGCGATCAGCTGCGCGGTGCGCGCCGCGGTTCCCGACGGCGCGTCGGCCTTGTGCGGGTGGTGCAGCTCGATCACTTCCACCGACTCGTAGAACGGCGCGGCCTGCTTGGCGAAATGCATGCACAACACCGCTCCGATGGCGAAGTTGGGCGCGATGATCGCCGCGGCGCCCGGCTTGGCGGCCAGCCACGAGCGCACCTGCTGCAGCCGCTCGTCGGTGAAGCCGGTGGTTCCGACGACCGCGTGAATACCGTTGTCGATCAAGAACTTCAGGTTGTCCATCACGACGTCGGGGTGGGTGAAGTCGATGACCACGTCGGTCTGGCTGTCGGTCAGCAGGCTCAGCGGGTCGTCGACGTCCACTTCGGCGGACAGGGTCAGGTCGTCGGCGGCCTGCACCGCTTGCACCATCGTCGCCCCGACTTTGCCCTTTGCCCCCAGCACGCCAACCCGCATGGGTGCAGCCTAGTGGGGGTCCCCCTCGCCCTCGCCGCGAGCGTGCGTGTCCCCGGTCCGACACGCCGCTTGGCGACGGCATTTTGCGCACGCTCGCGGTCTTGGCCCGATCAATGTCGGTGCGCGTCGGTACTGTCTCGAACATGAGTTCGATGGCGGTGGCCGCTACTGCGGAGCTGGCGTCGGCGCTGGATGCGCTGGACGCGGCGGTGGCGCGCATCGGTGAACTCAACTTCGACGACTACGAGCCCGCGGCGCGGCTGCGTGCCCTGGAGCGGCTGGAAACCGCGTGCCGCCGCCAGGCCGTGGCTGGCCACGACATCATTACCAGCTTGACCCGCGAAGACCCGGCCGCCATCGGGGGCGCGGTCCACAAAGTGGTGGCCGACTGGCTGACCTTCCCCCGGTTTGTTGGAGGCTGTAATTAGTTGGAAACTCGGATCATCGATCCTTTCCTCATGATCCATCCG
>NZ_LQPE01000108.1 GCF_002101735.1 Mycobacterium kyorinense
TGAGCCGTCCCGGGGAGTCCGGAGACTGATTGTGTTGGATCACCCCGCTTTTGGTGGGGTGCGTCTGTGATCGTAGTGGAGCCTCTCGACGGCTTCGGGGGTGAAGTCGTCGAGGTACTCGTGGGGGCGTTCGGTGTTGAACCATTGCACCCAGTGGGCGGTGGCGATTTCGACGTGGTTGACGTCGCGCCAGGGACCTTGCCGGCGGATGAGTTCATTTTTGAACGATCCGACGGTGGTTTCGGCCAGCGCGTTGTCCAGGGCGTCGCCGACGGAGCCGACGGAGGGATCGACACCTTCGTCGATGAGCCGGTGGGTGAATGCCACCGACGTGTATTGAGCACCGGCATCGCTGTGGGCGATCAAGCCCCGCAAAGTGGTGTTGCCTTCGGCGGCGCGGGTGAAGAACGCGTGCTCGATGGCATCGAGGACCAAGTCGGTGGTCATCGATGTGGCGGCGCGCCAGCCCACGATCCGGCGACTGAACGCGTCGATGACAAAGGCAACGTAGACGAACCCTGACCATGTCGACACATAGGTAAAGTCGGCCACCCACAACCTATTTGGCGCGCACGCGTAGAAGCGTCGGTCGACCAGATCGGGGTGGCGGACATGAGTTTCGTCGGTGACGGTGGTCTTGTGCTTGGACCCATATCGCGCACCCTGCCAACCCTGCTCACGCATGATCCGCTCCACTGTGCAGCGGGCCACGTCGTGACCCTGACCTCGTAGCCAGATCCACAGCTTGCGTGACCCCAGGGTCTGCACGAACTTGCCGGTCGTGCGGTCTTTGCGTGCGGCAGTGATGATTTCGACCAGCTCGGCGTCGCGCATCTGGCGCCGCGTCGGCGTCTTGGTGATCCACTCGTAGTAGGTCGACGCACTGATCGGCACACCATGCTCAGACAGCACAGCGCACATGGGCTCGACTCCCCAGCGAAGCCCGGCCCCACCATCGGGGCCGGGCACCTGGTGGTCCTTGTGCTCGGCGATGAACCGAATCACCGTCTCGCGGGCCGGTCGAGCTCGGCCCCGAAGAAAATCGCTGCAGCTTTCAAGATCTCATTGGCCCGGCGCAACTCAGCGACCTGCTTACGCAGCGCCTTATTCTCCTCAGCCATCTGCGACGTCACACCAGGGCGCACACCGCCGTCAACATCTGATCGCCGGATCCAGGTCCGCAACGTCTCCGGCGTCCCAATCCCCAACATGCCCGCAACTGCCGTGATCGCCGCCCACTGCGACCGGTACTGCGGGCGCACCTCAGCGACCATGCGCACCGCACGCTCTCGAAGCTCATCGGGGTACTTGCTCGAACGTCCCATAACGCGAATCCTCCCAAGGTCGGGAGTCTCCGGACATGCCGGGACGGCTCA
>NZ_LQPE01000109.1 GCF_002101735.1 Mycobacterium kyorinense
ACCAACGGCGCCGACCAACTGGCCGCCGGGTTGGCCCAACTCGACACCACCCTGCGCACCGCCCTGGCCCCGCTGAGTGGGATCTTGAGCCAAGCCCAATCCGCCGGCACACAAATGCAGCAGTTCCGGCCCCTGCTGCAGCAACTTTCGGCCACCGCACCCGCGGTCGACCAGGCCATCCAGTCCGGGCCGGGACTGCGGCCATGGGCCGACCAAGCCGCCAACGCGATCGCCATCCTTGATCCGCTCGTCGGTGCCCTCAACACCGCTCCGTGGTGTGCCACCACACCCCAATGCGCCCAGATCCGCGACCAGGTCCAGGTCTTGGTGACCCTGCGCAACAGTGGCTTCTTCAGCCAGGTCGCCGACCTCGGCGACCGCTACAATCCCGCCACCGGCGCCACGGTCGCCGAAACCCTCGCCGACATCCGAAACGCCGTCACCGCCTTGGACAAAGCATTCGGAGCCCTCGGGGACCCGGCCGACCTGGCCGGCAACATCGGACGGCTCCAAGACGGCATCAGCCAACTGGCCTCCGGCGCCCAAGCCCTGGCCACCGGCGTGCACACCCTCGTCGACAGCAACCTCGAATTGCTCTCAGGCATGAGTAAGATCGCCACCCAACTACAGAACTCCGCCCGCGCCAGCGCAGATTCAGATTCCTCCAGCGGCTTCTACCTACCTCCCAACACCTTCGAAAACCGCCAATTCGCCGATGTCGCCAAGCAATTCCTGTCCCCCGACGGCAAGACCGCCCGCTTCGCCATCGAATCCAGCCACGACCCCTACACCGTCGACGCGATGAACCTCGCCCACACGGTCACCGACGTCGCCAACGCCGCCCGCCCCAACACCGCCCTAGCCCACGCCACCGTGTCAGTGGCCGGATTCCCTGCCGTCAACTCCGACATCGCACGCCTACTATGGGCCGACTTCGCCCAACTCGCCATCGCCACCATCGTGATCGTCGGCCTCATCCTCGTGCTGCTGCTGCGTGCCGTGCTGGCCCCGATCTACCTGCTGGGCACCGTCGTGCTCAACTACCTCGCCTCCCTGGGCATCGGCGTCCTAGTCTTCCAATACCTGCTTGGCCACGAAATCGCCTGGCCCGTACCGCTTCTCGCGTTCATCATCCTCGTCGCGGTCGGCGCCGACTACAACATGCTGCTCGTCTCACGGCTACGCGAGGAATCCGGCACCAACATCCGCGTCGGCGTGCT
>NZ_LQPE01000110.1 GCF_002101735.1 Mycobacterium kyorinense
TTGTCCCAGTTCAGGAGGCATTTTCGTGGTTCCCACGCCGATCACCAACGACCGACCGTCCACGGATTCAGGCTAAGCTAGATGCTCGGCATCCCCGGCACCTGCGGCAGATTCGGCATCTGGCCGTTGGCGATCGACGCCATCATCGACGGGCAGTACATCGAAATGGCGATGCTGGTGAACATCTGAGCCATGGCCGGCGACATGCCGTTGTGGCCGACCACGCTCGACGCCGCGGAGGCGAATGATCCGCCCGGCTGCGACAGCATCGGACAAATCGACTGGCCCAGCGCGGCCGTTCCCGCTGGGTCCTGATAGTTGACCCCGGCGCCACTGAGCGCCGAGAGAAACGACTCGTCGATCGAGTCCGCGTGCGCCGGGGCCGCGATCGCCGCAGCCGCCGCGAGCAAGCCGGCGGCGGCTGCTGGTGCTATCCATTTGCGACGCATGTCGCGCTCCTAATCTGTAGGGGTTCCAAGGAACACTGAGTCACCCGCATCACGTCTACGACACGGCGCGGTAAAGGTTCGCGCACGTTTGGCTCGACACGCCTGACACAGTATGCGGCAACGTCAGTTTTGCCAGTGCCGTGGTTGACAATGCGGCGGTGGCTCGTGAGTTCTCACGCAAGACATTTCTACGCGGTGCAGCTGGAGCATTGGCCGCCGGTGCGGTATTCGGCCCGGTGCGGGCGCGGGCGGAACCGAATCCCGCTGGCTGGAGCGGTCTTTCGTCCACCATCGGCGGGCAGGTGCTCACGCCGGGCGATGGTGGCCAATTCGTGACGGCCAAACAGGTTTTCAACACCAACTACAACGACTCAACACCAGCGGCGGTCGTTGTTCCTTCGTCGGCGGCCGACGTCCAGAAGGCAATGGCATTCGCCACCGCCCACAACCTCAAGGTCGCGCCGCGCGGGGGTGGGCATTCCTACGTGGGGGCCTCGACGGCCAACGGCACGATGGTCCTCGACCTGCGTCAGCTGCCCGGCGGTATCAACTATGACGCCGGCACCGGGTTGGTCACGGTGCCGCCCGCGACCAGTTTGCACGCGATCCACCAAGCGCTGGCCGCGGCCGGGCGGGGCATTCCGACCGGTACCTGCCCGTCGGTCGGCGCCTCGGGGCACGCCCTGGGTGGCGGGCTGGGTGCGCAGTCCCGGCACGCGGGCCTGATGTGCGACGCGCTGAGATCGGCGACAGTCGTGCTGCCCAACGGACAGGCGGTCACCGCATCGCCCGCGGAAAACCCCGACCTGTTTTGGGCGCTACGTGGCGGCGGCGGCGGAAACTTCGGCGTGACAACGTCGTTGACATTCGCCACGTTCCCCGCCGGCGACGTCGACGCGGTGAACCTCAACTTCACGCCGCAGTCGTTCGCTGCGGTCCTCGTCGGTTGGCAGAACTGGCTGCGGACCGCCGACGCAAGCAGCTGGGCGCTGGCCGACGCCACCGTCGACGCGATGGGTACCCACTGTCGCATCCTCGCCACCTGCCCGGCCGGCTCGGGCGGCAGCGTGGCGGGCGCCATCACCAAAGCCGTTGGGCTGCAACCGATCGGGACCGAGAACCACACATTCAACTACTTGGACCTGGTCAACTACCTGGCGGTCGGGAACCTCAACCCGTCACCGCTGGGATATGTCGGCGGGTCCGATGTTTTCACGACGATCACCCCGGCCGCCGCCCAGGGGATCGCGTCGGCGGTCGACGCCTTTCCGCGTGGCGCGGGCCGCATGTTGGCAATCATGCACGCCCTCGACGGCGCGCTCGCCAGTGTGGCGCCGACGGCCACCGCCTTTCCGTGGCGCCGGCAGTCCGCACTGGTGCAGTGGTATGTCGAGACATCCGGTGACCCGTCGGAGGCCACTGGCTGGCTGGGCACCGCGCACCAGGCGGTGCGGCCGTATTCGGTCGGCGGCTATGTGAACTATCTCGAAGTGAACCAGCCCGCGGCGCGGTACTTCGGCCCGAATCTGGGCCGGCTCGCCGCCGTCCGGCAAAAGTACGACCCCGGCCGAGTCATGTTCTCGGGGCTCAACTTTTAAGCGGCGAGCGTGGACTTGTGGTACGCAAATCGACAAACCGTGCAACAACTCCCCGTTCAGCGTGCTTAGGCCAGTTGCCGGCGGCAAAGCCCCAGACGCGGGAGCATCCTGTAATCGGGGCGCGACGTCGCCTGCTGAGCTATCGGAGTCGTCGTCCCGGCACGGTCTTCATCGGCAAATCGGCCGGGCCCTGGTGATAGTGATGTGTCATGCTTGCGCTTATGTCGGTTAGCTCGCTGCTGGATCATGAGATCTATATGTACCCCGAGGTCGATCGGCTCGTCGGCCTCGGGAGCGGGACCGCACGACGGTGGATCAATGGGTACACGCGTGGCGGCAAGTCGTATGACCCGATCCTGCGGGTTGCACCGAAAGACACACCGTGGGTGACGTGGGGCGAGTTTGTCGAAGCTCGCATGCTTGCGGAGCTTCGCGAAGAGGTACCAACTCCCCGACTGCGCGCCGCGATCGACAGCCTGCGCCGTCGCTACAACATTGATTACCCGCTGGCACACCTGCGCCCTTATCTCTCAGTCCATCAACGTGACCTGACGATTGCGGGTGATGACGCGGGGTTGTCTGACGATGAAATGGTCGTGCGCACAGGCCAACAGCTCCTCGGTGGAGCGCGTTGGCTCGTTGACCGCGCCACGCTGGCGCAGGATGAAACGGGCGAGACGGTCATCGCCGAGCTGCCCGCCGACAATGAATATCCAGACATCGTCATCAGCCCGATGCGGTACAGCGGGCAACCCACCTTTGTCGGCCGGCGCGTCTCAGTTGCGACGATCGCCGGGATGGCTGCGAGCGGCGAACGGCCCGAGGATCTGGCCGCTGATTATGGATTGAGCCTTCGGCAGGTCCAAGAGGCGAAAGACTACGCCGAGAAGTATCGGTTGGCGGCCTAGTCGTGCTCGAAGTCGACGATGTGGTCTACGTCGTCGACGAGAATCTGCTGCGGCTGGGCAACGGCTTGACCGCTGTGCGCAAGGACACTGCGGTGTTCAGCCGGCCTCCGGTCGACGAGTTGCTTCCACAAGGCATACGCGACCCGGAGTGGATACCGATTGTGGGCGACCGTGGGTGGGTACTGATCACGACTGACAGACGGCTGCGGACAAGGCCGCACGAGGCAACTTTGGCAATTACTCACAAGCTCAAGGTCATTCACCTGCATGGCGACGTCGGGAAACGGTCGGCATGGGACCAGCTCGTGCGTGTCGCGGTGCGTTGGGGCAGCATCGAGGGTCAGCTCGCGAGAGCCCCTGAGGGGCCATGGTGGTTGTCGCTGCGCCGTGGCGGTGCATTGGCGATGAACTTCGCACCAGGCGCGGCCGAACGCGCGTAGAAGTAACGCGCTTCATCTCGCGCTTTGCGATCGAGTCAGGCGAGAGTGGTTACCGCGGCAAGGCTGTCGACGATCTTCATGGTTTCGACGCTGACGGTGGTGACTTTCTTGATCAGCTCGACGATGTAGGTGGGGTCGTCGTGCTCGTCGCACCAGTCGTTGGGGTCGTTGACGATGCCCGAGGCTTTGTCGGTGGTCACCTGGTAGCGGTCGATGATCCAGCCGAGCGCCGAGCGTGAACCGAGCAGGTAGCGTTCGGCTTCCTCGGGGATGCCGGCGATGGTGACCTTGCCGTTGTAGACGATCGCGGAATGCCCGCTACACATACTCGTTGCGTGACAGTACAAGCGTCTCTGCCGGGGCAGAGATGTCGACGTAGTAATGACCCGCACCGTCGGTCCGAGGAGCCATATGCGTCAACAGCTCGACGATCTCTGCAGCTTTGGCGCCGTCGAGCCGCCACACTGCGCGATCATCGCGCAGGTCTATGTCAGCCGCACCAGCCTGAATGATGAACTCGTGAACCATTCCATCCTGGTCCAGTCGTGATGAACCTTGTTGCTGCGCCTGAGTTAACGCCTTAAGAACGACGCTCACCCCGGCGGTATCCATGGCCAGCAACACCGCGTCGTGGCCGAAGTAAAACTTCGGAGCCAGCTCGGCACGAACTACGGTCATCGCGTTCACGCTTTCCTATAACGTCGGTTCTTCGATGTTGCCATGTTGTCCGGGTAGCGGACCTCCGCCACCACTGCCACCGATGCTTCCTCCACCGAAACCACCGAAACCTCCTCTCGGAGGCGCAGGAGGCGGCGCTGGCAGCTCAACGGGTGCTCGCGGCGCGGGGGGTTCTCGCGGCGCAGCGGATGGCGGCGGCTCAGGCGGGGCATTCGGAGTAGGCGCGGGTGCCCGAGAGCCAGATCGGGGCGGCGCTCGCGTCGTCCGTGTGCGGCGGAAGCTCACCGATCTGAATGTTCTGCCACTCAGGGAACTTCGTATCGTGTTGGTTGAAGTCCCAATGCGGGTTATGCCATTTATCGGTGCCCGGATCGTATCTCCACTCGCCGCCCTTCTCGTCCCACAGGCTCATGCCGCCCTTAGCCTGCTCGCTCGGGCGGCTTGCTGGTCCTACGGTCAGGTTTCCCGCGACCGGAGGTCGGACGCCCTCAGGCGGCAGACCTGGAGCCGGCGGCTGCAAAGGCTGGTCCGGGCCTTGCTTCCAGTCAACGAGTTGTGCCCCGTTGTGCTCTTTATCGCGGTCGCCCTCCATGTCCATCGCTGATGCCAGCGCGGCGGATCGCTCGTCGTCTGTCGTGGCGTACTGCGCGCTTGCGACGTGAATGTTCGTCGAGATGTCGTTGAGCTGGGTGACCTGTGCGTCAGCCGCTTGCTGGAACCGAGTGATCGCCTGCTGGGCAGCACTCGCGGAGAATCCCTTCCAATGGTCGTCCAGCTCAGCGGCTGTCGACTCCACGCGGGCGATGACGTTCTTCAGCTCCCCGGCGATGCGCTCGAAGTTCGCGGCCTCACGAGCAAGGACGGCGGCGTCGGTGGTGAGCTGCGCCATGCGGCGATTATATGGGCGCTGACAGCTGCGCGATCGCAGGAGATTTCTCAGGCGACTCCTGTTCTCCCTGGTCAGCGCCTACTACTTGGTGGCGTGCACAACCAATCTGGTCAGCCCAAGGATCGTGGCTGCAAGCTCCGGTAACTGCGACGCGCCCTATTACCTTATCGAAGTCCGCCTTGCCAGCGCATGGGCCACGTGCCCGGAGACCAATATCGACGACCTGACCCTGGCATGCGGCCTGCACCACAGACTCGCCAGCCAAGGCTGGCGTACCCGCAAGCTCAAGAACGGTGAGACCGAATGGATCCCATCCGGGCCTGGACCGCGGCCGACCAAGAACCAACTTCTACCAGCACCCGCGAAAACTCCTCAGCGCAGACGATGAGCGTGGGCTTGCGGTACGCCTCGCACCGAAAACCCGCGCTAAAACCCCACATTCGGCGCTAGGTGGAAAGCGTGGCCCGTACGCAGACCGTGACGTATGGCAGGGCAAGGCCGTTGTTGTTGGCCAGCGCCGGATGGGTGGCCAGCAATTCCCGAACCTGGTCCAGCGTCTTGGTGCGCACCTCGGTCGGCGAGGTGATGCAGTAGCTGCGCGACGCCACCAGGTCGATAAGCGCTTGCGGCGTCAGGTAATTCGTCCACTCGACCTGATGACGCTCGATGCCGGTGAACGGCTCCGGAAGGGTCGCCCGGCCGCGGGCGGGATCGCCGTCGCTACCGATGATGCGGCCCAGCTCACGCACCCAGCCGAGCCGCTCGTCGCGGGTGTTCCACACCAGGCCCAGTCGCCCGCCCGGCCGCAGCACGCGCGCCACTTCAGGAATTGCCCGCGACGGCTCGAACCAATGCCACGCCTGGGCAACCAGCACCGCGTCAACACTGTTGTCGGCCAACGGAATCTCTTCTGCGGTCCCCAACAGCGCGGGCGTGTCGGGCAGCGAGCTGCGCAGCACGTCGAGCATCTCGGGGATCGGGTCGACGGCTACCACATCCAGCCCGCGCTCCACCAGCCGGGTGGTCAGCTTGCCAGTTCCCGCGCCCAGGTCCAGCACGTCGCGGGCATCCGCCGGCAGCAGCCAGTCGATCGCCTCCGGCGGGTACGACGGGCGGCCCCGCTCATAGGCCGCCGCCTCCGCGCCGAAAGACAGCGAGCGCTCTTGCCGGGAGCGAGTCACCGTGCCCGCACTCCGTCGGCCAGCGCAAGCGTCTGCCGCACCATTTCGCCGACGGCCTCGGACTCCACCAAAAAACCGTCATGCCCGTAGATCGAGTCGACGACCTGCAGCCCCGAACAGCCCGGCAACAACTCGGCGAGTTCCTCCTGCAGACGCAGTGGGTAAAGCCGGTCGGACGTGATCCCGCCGACCACCACCGGAACCGGGCAGCCGCGCAGCGCCGCGGCCACCCCGCCGCGGCCGCGGCCGACGTCGTGACTCGACAGCGCCTCGGTGAGCACCACATAGCTGCCGGCGTCGAACCGCGACACCAGCTTGCTGCCCTGGTGCTCGAGATAACTCTGCACGGCGTAGCGGCCGTCGCCCTGGACGTCGTTGGCGAACCTGGTGTCCAGCTCGACCTCGCCGCGATAGGTCAGATGCGCGAAGCGCCGGGCGATCTGTAGGCCGGCCTCGGGTGTGCGCCCAGTGTCGTAGTAGTCGCCGTCCTGCCAGTTGGGGTCGGCCTTGATTGCCGCGATCTGCGTGCTCTGCGTGCCGATCTGGTCGGCGGTGGCGCGCGCGCCGACCGCCAGCAGCAACCCGGACCGGACGCGGTCGGGATGGCTGACGATCCATTCCAGCGCCCGGGCGCCGCCCATCGAGCCCCCGACGACGCCGGCCACCTCGGTGATACCGAGCGCGGCCAGCGCGGCCACATCGGCCTCCACCTGGTCGCGCACCGAGATCAGCGGAAATCTTGAGCCCCAAGGCTTTCCGTCACGGGCCAGCGAGCTGGGGCCCGTCGAGCCGCGGCAGCCGCCCAGCACGTTGGTGGCCACCGCACACCAGCGGTTGGTGTCGATCGGCGCGCCCGGCCCGGCGATACCGTCCCACCAGCCCGGCGTCGGATGCCCGGGACCGGCGGGTCCGGTGATGTGCGAATCACCGGTGAGCGCGTGCAGCACCACCACGACGTTGTCGCGCGCCGGCGACAACTCACCCCAGCGCTGCACGGCGATACAGACGTCGTCGATCACCTCGCCGCTTTCCAGCTTCAGCGAGCCGATGTCGACAACCCCCAGCTCGCCTTCGGCGGGCAGCGTCTGGGTCGGCACGTCGGAGATCGTCACCTCAGCCTCCTCAGAACGCCGCCACTGCTTGCGGATCGGCGGAGTCGCGGTGCGCGCGGGCCGCGGCGAAACCGAGCTCGAGGTCGGCCAGGATGTCGTCGATGCCTTCGATGCCGACGGCGAGCCGCACCAAACCCGGGCTGACGCCGGTGGACAGCTGCTCTTCGGGACTGAGCTGGGAGTGCGTCGTCGAAGCCGGATGGATCACCAGCGACCGCACGTCGCCGATGTTGGCGACGTGGCTGTGCAGTCGCAGCGCGTTGACGAACGCCTTGCCGGCCGCCACCCCGCCGGCCAGTTCGAACGCCAGCACCGCGCCAACACCCTTGGGCGCCAACTTCTTTGCCCGCTCGTGCCACGGCGAGCTGGGCAGCCCGGCGTAGTTGACCGACACCACGTCGTCGCGGCCGGCGAGGTACTCGGCCACCCGCTGCGCGTTGGCGACATGCCGCTCGATGCGAAGGCTCAGCGTCTCCAGGCCCTGGGCCACCAGAAACGCGTTGAACGGCGAGGCGGCCGACCCGTAGTCGCGCAGCAGCTGCACCCGGGCCTTGAGCGCAAACGCCGGCGGACCCAGCTCGGCGTACACCACGCCGTGATAGCTCGGGTCGGGTGTGGTGAAGCCGGGGAAGCGGCCGCTGGTCCAGTCGAAGGTGCCGCCGTCGACGATCACGCCGGCGATCGCCGAGCCGTGCCCGCCGAGGTACTTGGTGGCCGAATGCACCACGATGTCGGCGCCCTGGGAGATCGGCTGGATCAGGTACGGGGTGGCGATGGTGTTGTCGACGATCAGCGGCAGGCCGTGCTCGTGGGCCACCGCCGACACTGCGGGTGTGTCGAGGACGTCGATCTGCGGGTTGGAGATGGTCTCGGCGAAAAACGCCTTGGTGTTCGGCCGCACCGCCGATCGCCAGGAGTCCAGGTTGTCGGGGTCGTCGATGAACGTGACGTCGACGCCGAGTTTGGCCAGCGAATGGTGGAACAGGTTGTAGGTGCCGCCGTAGAGCCGCGGGCTGGACACGATGTGGTCGCCGGCGCCGGCCAGGTTCAGGATCGCGAAGGTCTCCGCGGCCTGCCCGGAAGCCAGAAACAGCGCGGCCACCCCGCCTTCGAGCGCGGCGATCCGTTGCTCGACGACGTCGGTGGTCGGGTTCATGATCCGGGTGTAGATGTTGCCGGGCACCTCCAGCCCGAACAGCGCCGCGGCGTGCGCGGTGTCATCGAAGGTGTAGGAGGTGGTCTGGTAGATCGGCAGCGCCCGGGCGTGGGTGGCCGGGTCGGGCCGCTGGCCGGCGTGGATCTGCTTGGTCTCGAACGACCAGTGCGCGGCCGGGTCGCTGTCGGTGTGCTCAGCGCTCATCTGCATGCTTTCTGCTGGAAGGTTCGGGTTGCTCGCAAGGCTGCGGGACGCCATCGGGAGACGACGTCAACCGGCAGGCCTGCGTTCAGCAACTGCGAGACACGATGGGCCAGCCCAAATAGGCGCGCATCAGGTTTCCCTGTCTACTCGGGGGGCCCGTCACGGCGGACCCGCGCTTGCCGCGTAGCCGGTTGTGGCTACTCAACCTGGTCATCACCCGGGGCACCCCACCGCGGTTGGAGGGTTGCCGGCCAGCAAGCCGGGGCTTAGCGCTGGCGCTCATGACCGATTTGCAGCTTATCGCACGTCGCCGACCTGGTGCCAGCGGGCCACGTGGCGCGCGGCGGCGCCCGGTACGGGATACTGGCAGTCACACCTGACCGACAGCGACGCCGGGAGAAACCATGAGCGCCGAGCAGCCGACCGTTATCTACACGCTGACCGACGAGGCGCCGCTGCTGGCGACCTACGCGTTTCTGCCGATCGTGCGTGCCTTCACCGAGCCGGCCGGCATCAAGGTGCGCACCAGCGACATCTCGGTGGCCACCCGCATCCTGGCCGAGTTTCCCGACCACCTGACCGAAGAGCAGCGGGTGCCGGACAACCTGGCCGAGCTGGGCCAGCTGACCCAGTCGCCTGACACCAACATCATCAAGCTGCCCAACATCAGCGCCTCGGTGCCGCAGCTGGTGGCCGCGATCCGCGAGCTGCAGGAAAAAGGGTTCAAGGTCCCCGACTACCCGGAGAACCCGAAGACCGACGCGGAACGAGAGGTCCGCAAGCGCTACGCCAACGTCCTGGGCAGCGCAGTGAATCCTGTTCTGCGGCAAGGCAACTCGGACCGTCGCGCACCGAAGGCGGTCAAGGAGTACGCCCGCAAGCACCCCCACAGCATGGGCGAGTGGTCGATGGCGTCGCGCACCCACGTGGCCACCATGAAGCACGGCGACTTCTACCACGGCGAAAAGTCGATGACCCTGGACCGTGCGCGCGGCGTGAAGATGGTCCTGGAGACCAAGAGCGGCCAGACGATCGTGCTCAAGCCCCAGGTGTCGCTGCTCGACGGCGACATCATCGACTCGATGTTCATGAGCAAAAAGGCGCTGTGCGACTTCTACGAAGAGCAGATGGAGGACGCCCGCAAGACCGGCGTGATGTTCTCGCTGCACGTCAAGGCGACGATGATGAAAGTCAGCCACCCCATCGTCTTCGGCCACGCCGTCAAGGTCTTCTACAAGGACGCCTTCGCCAAGCACCAGAAGCTGTTCGACGAACTGGGTGTCAACGTCAACAACGGACTGGTCGACCTCTACAGCAAGATCGAGTCGCTGCCCGCCTCACAACACGAGGAGATCATCCGCGACCTGCACGCCTGCCACGAGCATCGGCCCGAGCTGGCCATGGTGGACTCGGCCAAGGGAATCTCGAACTTCCATTCGCCGTCCGACGTGATCGTGGACGCCTCGATGCCCGCGATGATCCGCGCCGGCGGCAAGATGTACGGCGCCGACGGGCGGCAAAAGGACACCAAGGCGGTCAACCCCGAATCCACGTTCGCCCGGATCTACCAGGAGATCATCAACTTCTGCAAGACCAACGGCCAATTCGACCCGGCCACCATGGGCACCGTCCCCAATGTCGGCCTGATGGCGCAGCAGGCCGAGGAGTACGGCAGCCACGACAAGACGTTCGAGATCCCCGAGGACGGTGTCGCCAACATCGTGGACCTGACCACCGGCGAAGTGCTGCTGAGCCAGAACGTGGAAGCCGGCGACATCTGGCGCATGCCGATCGTGCGCGACGCGCCGATTCGGGACTGGGTCAAGCTGGCCGTCACCAGGGCACGCAATTCCGGTATGCCGGTGGTGTTTTGGCTGGACGACGAGCGTCCGCACGAGAACGAGCTGCGCAAAAAGGTCCAGGCCTATCTCGAGGACCACGACACCGAGGGCCTGGACATCCGCATCATGCCGCAGGTGTGGGCCATGCGGTACACGCTGGAGCGGCTGATCCGCGGCAAGGACACCATCGCCGCCACCGGCAACATCCTGCGCGACTACCTCACCGACCTGTTCCCGATCCTGGAGCTGGGCACCAGCGCCAAGATGCTGTCCATCGTGCCGTTGATGGCCGGCGGCGGCATGTACGAAACCGGCGCCGGCGGTTCGGCGCCCAAGCACGTCCACCAACTGGTGGAGGAAAACCACCTGCGCTGGGATTCGCTCGGCGAATTCCTCGCGCTGGGCGCCTGTTTCGAAGACATGGGGATCAAGACCGGCAACGAGCGGGCCAAGATCCTGGGCAAGACATTGGATGCGGCGATCGGCAAGCTGCTGGACAACAACAAGAGCCCGTCGCGCAAGACCGGCGAGCTCGACAACCGCGGTAGCCAGTTCTACCTCGCCATGTACTGGGCGCAAGAGCTCGCGGCGCAGACCGACGACCCGCAGCTGCGGGACCACTTCGCCGCCCTGGCCGATGCGCTGACCAGCAACGAAGACGACATCGTCGCCGAACTCAACGAGGCGCAGGGCAAGCCGGTGGACATCGGCGGCTACTACGCGCCGGACGCCGCCTTGACCACCGCGGTGATGCGACCGAGCAAGACGTTCAACGCCGCACTGGCCGCAGCCGGCTGACGCAGGTCCGGTTCAAACCGGGCGGTACGGGGCACCCGTACCAGTGATCACTCGTCGTCGTGCGCAGGAGGGCTCGAACTCAGATGTCCGGCAAATCCAAGATCAAGGTCGAAGGCACGGTTGTCGAGCTCGACGGCGACGAGATGACCCGCGTCATCTGGCAGTGGATCAAGGACCTGCTCATCTTCCCGCACCTCGACATCGACCTGGACTACTACGACCTGGGCATCGAGCACCGGGACGCCACCGATGACCAGGTGACGATCGACTCGGCCTACGCGATCAAAAAACACGGCGTCGGCGTCAAATGCGCCACGATCACTCCCGACGAGGCCCGGGTCAAAGAATTCGACCTCAAGCACATGTGGTCCTCGCCCAACGGCACGATTCGAAACATCTTGGGCGGCACAATCTTTCGCGAACCGATCATCATCTCGAACATCCCGCGGCTGGTGCCCGGCTGGAAGAAGCCAATCATCATCGGCCGCCACGCTTTCGGTGACCAGTACCGGGCGACCAACTTCGAGGTGGACAAGCCCGGGCGCGTCACGTTGACCTTCACCCCGAGCGACGGCAGTGAGCCGATCGTGCACGAGATGGTGTCGATCCCCGAAGGCGGGGGCGTGGTGATGGGGATGTACAACTTCAAGCGATCCATCGAGGATTTCGCCCGGGCGTCGTTTGCCTATGGGCTGCAAGAGAACTACCCGGTGTATCTGTCGACGAAGAACACCATCCTCAAGACCTACGACGGCATGTTCAAAGACGAGTTCCAGCGCATCTACGACGAGGAGTTCAAGGACAAGTTCGAAGAAGCCGGACTGACCTACGAGCACCGGCTGATCGACGACATGGTTGCCGCCTGCCTCAAGTGGGAGGGCGGATACGTGTGGGCCTGCAAGAACTACGACGGCGACGTCCAATCCGACGCGGTGGCCCAGGGTTACGGTTCGCTGGGCCTGATGACGTCGGTGCTGATGACAGCCGACGGCCAGACGGTGGAAGCCGAAGCCGCCCACGGCACCGTCACTCGGCACTTCCGCCAATACCAGGAGGGCAAGCCGACCTCCACCAACCCGATCGCCTCGATCTACGCGTGGACCCGCGGATTGCAGCACCGCGGCAAGCTGGACGACACCCCCGAGGTGATCGACTTCGCCCAGACGCTGGAAGACGTCGTCGTGTCCACGGTCGAGGGCGGGCAGATGACCAAGGACCTCGCGCTGCTGATCGGCGACGACCAGGAATGGCAGACCAGCGAGGAGTTCCTCAACACGATCGCCGACAACCTGGAAAAGGCGCTCACCTCGTAGGGCGAGCAGACGCAGAATCGCACGATTTCGGGACGAAACGTGCGATTCTGCGTCTGCTCGCGCGGCTACGCCTCGATGGCGCGGGGCGGCCAGCTGTACTGGTCGATGAAGTCGAGGATGACTTCGGTGATCCGGCCCGGCGCCTCGAACATCGGGATGTGGCCCAGGCCGTCGAGCTCGGTCACTTGCGTTCCCTCCGGCAGGTGGGACCGGAAGTAGCGATGCGACCTGGGCCCGGGGAACACGCGGTCCTTCTCGCAGATCACCAGGTGCGCGGGAACGGCGGTGTGCGCCAAGTCCAGCAGGCCGGGCCCCACCAGCGCCTTGAGCAGAAGCTGGAAGTAGGCCGGGCAGTGCGCCACGTCGTCGACGATCGCCACGAGCTCGGTTTCGCTGACCCCGTCCAGCGAGGCGCTGATCGGCAGCGTGGCCAGCCGGCGGGCCAGCGGCAGCCGCAGCGCCCGGTGGCCCAGGAAGCGGGCCAGTGCCCAGACCGGCATGCCCAGCACGAACTTCGCGATCACCTCGAACTTTGTCGGAGTCCAGCGGCTCCAGCCGCCGGCGGGGGCGATACCGGTGACGGTTCGTGCCCGCCCACGGCTTTCCAGCTCGAAGGCCACCCAGCCGCCCAGCGAGTTGCCGACGATGTGGGCGGTGTTCCAGCCCAGCTCGTCGAGTTGCCGCTCGACGTGGTCGGCCAACACCGACGAGCTCAGGAACCACGTGCCGGCATAAGGACCGCCGTTGTGGCCGGCCATCGTGGGGGCGAACACCTCGTAGCGGCCGGTGTCGGCGAGCTGCTGGGCGACCGTGTCCCACACGATCTGCGAGATAAGAAACGGGTGCAGCAAAACGACCGGTTCACCGGAGCCGAGATGGATGGGCGCGCGAGACGTCACCCTCCCGACAGTAAGGTGATACCGGCGGTACCGCAAGCAGGGGGCATGCGGCCGGCGGTGGCGTGAAAAGATCGAGTCACCATGAGCACCGCAACCGGATTGCGCCGGGTCTTTTCCGGCGTCCAGCCCACCTCCGACTCGATGCACCTCGGCAACGCGCTGGGGGCGGTGACGCACTGGGCTGACCTGCAGGACAATCACGACGCCTTCTTCTGCGTCGTCGACCTGCACGCCATCACCATCCCGCAGGACCCGGAGGTGCTGCGGCGCCGCACACTGGTCACCGCCGCGCAGTACCTGGCGCTGGGTATCGATCCCGCCCGCAGCACGGTCTTCGTGCAAAGCCATGTGCCCGCCCACACCCAACTGGCATGGGTGCTGGGCTGTTTCACCGGTTTCGGGCAGGCCTCGCGGATGACCCAGTTCAAGGACAAGTCGACACGGCAGGGCAGCGAGTCGACGACGGTGGGGCTGTTCACGTATCCGGTGCTGCAGGCCGCCGACGTGCTGGCCTACGACGCCGAGCTGGTGCCGGTGGGGGAGGACCAGCGCCAGCACCTCGAGCTGGCGCGCGACGTCGCCCAGCGGTTCAACAGCCGGTTCCCGGACACCTTCGTGGTTCCCGAGCTGCTCATCCCCAAGGTCACCGCCAAGATCTACGACCTGGCCGATCCGACGTCGAAGATGAGCAAGTCGGCGGCCACCGACGCCGGCCTGATCAACCTGCTCGACGATCCGGCTTTGTCCGCCAAGAAGATTCGCTCGGCCGTGACCGACAGCGAACGCGACATCCGCTACGACCCGGACGCCAAGCCCGGGGTGTCGAACCTGCTCGTCATTCAGTCCGCGGTGACCGGAACCGATGTGGACACGTTGGTAGAGCGTTACGCCGGGCGCGGCTACGGCGACTTGAAGAAGGACACCGCCGAGGCCGTCGTCGAATTCGTGACACCGATCAAGGCCCGAGTCGACGAATTCCTCGCCGACCCAGCCGAATTGGAATCCGTGTTGGGCAACGGCGCGGCACGGGCCCAGGACGTCGCCGCAAAAACCGTCGATCGGGTATACGACCGGCTAGGCTTTTTGCCGCACAGATGAGCGAGCCGGACAGACCTGGAATCCTCGATCGGCTGCGAACGCGATACGGGTGGTTCGACCACGTCATGCTGGCCAATGAACGCTTCGACGAATGCAAGGGCAACTACTTCGCCGCCGGGCTCACCTACTACACGATCTTCGCGTTATTCCCTTTGTTGATGGTGAGTTTCGCGGTCGGCGGGTTTGTGCTGTCGCGCCGGCCCGACATCTTGCACCAGATCGACAACAAGGTACGGGCCAGCGTCCCGGGCAATCTGGGCCAACAGGTGATCGACCTGATGAATTCGGCAATCGACTCGCGAGCGTCGGTCGGCATCATCGGCCTGGCCACCGCCGGATGGGCCGGCCTGAGCTGGATGGCCAATCTGCGCGAAGCGCTCAGCGCCATGTGGAAGCAGCGCGCCGAGCCGCCCGGGTTCATCCGCACCAGGCTGTCGGATTTGTCGGCGATGGTGTCCTCGTTCGTGGCGATCCTGTCCACCGTCGCGCTCAGCGCGCTGGCCAGCGCTCGGCCGATGGCCAAACTGCTTGGCTGGCTTGGGATTCACAACGTCCCCGTGCTCGACGGGGTGTTGCGCGCTGTCTCAGTGCTGATGTCGCTGCTGGTGTCGTGGCTGGTGTTCACCTGGATGATCGCGCGGTTGCCGCGGGAGTCGATCAGCTTCGCCAGCGCGGTACGCGCCGGGCTGCTCGCAGCGGTGGGCTTCGAGCTGTTCAAGTTCGTCGGATCGATCTATCTGCAGTCGGTGCTGCACACCCCGGCGGGTGCCACCTTCGGACCGGTGCTGGGCCTGATGGTGTTCGTCTACGTCACCTCACGGCTGCTGTTGTTCGCCACGGCGTGGGCGGCGACGTCACCGGAAAACCTCTTGGCCACACCGGTCGAACCGCCGGAACCCGCCGTGATCACACCGCGGGTGCAGGTCGACGACGGCCTGAGCGTGCGTCAGGCGCTGACCGCAGCAGCCGCGGGAGCCGTTGGCGCGCTGGGTATTTCGCGGCTGGTTCGGCGACGCTAGCTCACCAGCTTCAGGCCGACGATGCAGCCCACCACACCGGCGATCAGCACGACCTTCACCAGGGATGCGGCTTCGTCGCCGGTCAGCATGGCGTAGGCAACGGTGATCGCCGCGCCGATGCCCACCCATACCGCGTAGCTGGTCCCGGTCGGCAGACTGCGCATCGCGAACGCCAGCCCGGCCATGGACAACGTCAGCGACACCGCGAAAACCAGCGACGGGGCCAGCTTCGAGAAGCCGTCGGAGCGGTTCAACGCCGTCGCCCACACCGCCTCCAGCGCACCCGACACCACCAACACCAGCCAGGCCATCGCACACCTCCACGGCGCCGTCTTGTCGCTGGCCGGGTACGGTGCCCCTCGTCCGGTGTCGATTGCCGACGGGTCGACCATAGCAAAACCCTACGGGCGCCCGCCTTTTGCGAGTTCCGCGGCCATCTTCTCGGCGAACACCGTGGCAGCCTTGAGCGGCCGGACCATCACGGTCAACTCGTCGATCAAGCCGTCGTCGCGCGTACGGATGAAGTCGCAGCCCTGGATATCCAGGCCGTCGACCGTGGCGCGGAACATCAAAGCCGCGGTGTCCGCGCTGATTTCCCTGTCGAAGTCAAACCCCTTTAACACGGTTGCGACCGCCGAAACGATGGTCGCGACCTGCTCCCGGCCGATGTACGGGCAGTGTGCGACGGGACTGTGCAGCACCACGTCGTCGGTGAACAGCTTTCCGATGGTGCTGGTTTCGCCGGCTTCGACAGCGGCGCGGAACGGGTGTACGGGCATTGTCGTGACCTCCGGATCGGTTCCTAGGTAAGACGTCGCAGCGCATGCGGATGTGACATGCCGTCGTCAAGTACCCACTGGCCGCCCGCCATCACGGCGGTCAGCTCTAGATCCCGGTCCAGCACGACAAGATCGGCGTTGAGACCCGCGCGCAAGCTGCCGACGTCGCCGAATCCCAGTGCGTGGGCCGGGGTCGTGGACGTCATGTGTACTGCTGCGGCCAGCCCGGACCCGGCTGCCACCGTACGGAACAGCTGATCCATGGTCGCGGTGCTGCCCGCGATGGTCGATGTCCCGCGCACCCGCGCCACGCCCGAGACGACGTCGACGTCGAGCGTTGCCAGGCGAAACGACCCGTCGCCCCGGCCCGCCGCTGCAATGGCGTCGGTGACCAAGGCCACCCGCTCGGGACCTGCCGCCTCGATCACCGCACGCAGCACGGCCGGATGGACGTGCACGCCGTCGGCGATCAGCTCGACGGTCACCCGGGCATCCTCCAGCAGTGCCAGTACCGGTCCCGGTTCGCGGTGGTGCAGCGGCCGCATCGCATTGAACAGATGGGTGCCGACCGTCGCGCCCAGCGCGACGGCATGCTGCGTCTGCTCGTAGCTGGCATCCGTATGTCCCACGGCCACAACCACTCCCGCGTCCACGAAGCGGGTGATGGCGTCGTCGGCGCCGGGGCGTTCCGGTGCCAGGGTGACCATGCGGATGGTGCCGTCGCCGGCGGCGAGCAGCGCGTCGATCTCGGAGGGTTGCGGGTCGCGCAACTGCCGACGGTCGTGTGCCCCGCAGTGCTGCGCGCTCAGCCACGGCCCCTCGAGGTGGATGCCCGCGACGACGCCGGCCCGGGTCGCCTCGGCCAGCGCCCGCACGCCGGTCAGCAGATCGTGGTGGGACGCGCTGAGCAGGCTGGCCAGTGTGGTGGTGGTGCCGTGGCGGCGGTGAAACTCGGCCGCCCGCATGATGTCCGGGCCGTGGTAGGAGGCTCCGCCACCGCCGTGTACGTGGATGTCGACGAAGCCCGGCACCACCACGGCGTCGGGCAGATCGACGTCGGGTGGGCGCGGCGGCAGCCCTGGCCCGCAGTCGAGGATGCGCGCGCCGGACACGTCCACCCACCCGGGGCTGCAGAGCTGCTGCCCGAGAACCGTTGTGCCGGCGGCGATCAGGGGCACGGCCGAGCCTCCGTCGGCGCCGCCTCGGGCCAGCGGCCGCCGCATTCCCAGAAGTGTCGAATCTCCTCGAGCTGGCGGCCCTTGGTTTCCGGCGCAAACCGGTAGACGACGGCGAACGCGGCCACCGCAAAGCCGCCGAATACCGCGAAAGTGCCTGAGCCGCCCAGTGATTGCAGCATGGTCAGGAAAGTGCCGACCACCGCCGCGTTCGCCACGTGGTTCGCGGTGAGCATGGCGCTGGAGCCTATCGCCCGCAGCCGGGACGGGAAGCTCTCACCGGCGTACACCCACACCAGCGCGCCGAAACCGAAGGTGAAGCCCATCGTGAACAGCAGCACGCCGACGAACCCGAGTACCGCTGAAAAGTGCGTGGCGAACACGCCGACGAGCAGTAGGTCGGCGGCGATCATCATGGCTATGCCCGACAACAGGATTGGCCGCCGGCCCAGCCGGTCGACCAGAACCAGCGAGACCAGCACCGCGGCCAGAGCCGCGGTCTGCACCAGGGCCGGCAGAACCAGCAATGAGAAGTTTCCGGCGAAACCCATGGCCTCGAACAGCCGTGGGCTGTAGTACACGATCGCGTTGATCCCGGTGATCTGGATGAAGAAGCCAAGCCCGATGACGAAGAGGGTGGCGCGCAAATACGGCGCCCGCAGCATCTCGACCAACACCCCGCCGCTTTCTTCGTGCAGCGCGCGGTCGATCTCGGCAAGTTCCGTCTCGACGTCGCTGTCCGGCTCCACACGTAGCAGCGCCCGACGAGCATCGGCAACCCGGCCCTTGAACAGGTACCACCGGGCGGTGTCGGGCATCCGCAGCAAGGCCGGCGTCACCAGTGCCGCGGGCAGCGCGGCCAGCGCCAGCATCCATCGCCAACCGTGCCATCCGGCCAGCAGGTAGGCGGCCAGGTAGCCGAGTATCAGGCCGACGACGGTGGCCACCTGGTAGGCCACGAGCAGCGAACCACGCCGGCTGGCCGGGGCGGACTCGGCGACGAAGACCGGAACCACCACGATCGATACCCCGATGGTCAGGCCCAGCAACAGCCGCGCCGCCAGCAGCATCGAGGCCGACACCGATATGGCGCCGAGCAGCGCGAAAACCGCGTATCCGGCGGCGACCAGCACCATCGACCGCCGGCGTCCGATCGCGTTGGCCAGCACGCCGCCTCCCAGCGCGCCGGCGATCTCGCCCAGCACCACCGCCGTCGTCACCAGCTCTTGCTGCCGGGTCGTCAGATCGAACTCGTCGGTGATGAACAACAGCGCGCCGGCGATATTGGACAGGTCGTAGCCGTAAATGACGCCCAGGCTTGCCGCGGTCAGACCCAGCAGTCCGGCGCGGCGCATACCGTTTTATAGCAGCGGGCGCCCTGCAGCCGGTTGACTCGAGGCAATCCTGTCCGGCTGGGAGGACCAGCGCTGCGGCAAGATTCTCAGCGCGGCGGCGATGACGATGGCCAGGGGCAGCAAGCTGGTGCTCGTCGAGATCAGCCACCAGCCGCACGCTTCGAATCCGCTGGTGCCGTTCCAGCACTCGGTCGTGGTAGAGAAGCCTTGGGTTGCCATCAGCACTCGCGCTGCGGTCGGCGGTTCAGCGATCGCGCGGCCATCATCAAGCCGAACACGATGATCGTGCCGATGACCGCCACGCCCACCCGCACCGGGAGCGCGTCGGCGGGCGGCACGATGGGCGCGGCCCGGTTGGCGGTGGCATCGTCGGCGGCATCGGGTTTGGCGGCCACCAGCGCGGGGTCGGGTTCGATGAGCGTTCCCACCCGGGTACCGGGAGAGGTGGCGAAGCCATAGTCGAGCAGGTGCGCGGCCTGTTCCCACGGCGCTATCGGCTGCCGGGTGCCGTGCAGCAGCACCGCCATCAGCCGGCGTCCGTCGCGGTTGGCCGCGCCCACGAATGTCTGCCCGGCGTCGTCGGTGTAGCCGGTCTTGCCGCCCAGCGCGCCGGGGTAGTGGTAAAGCAATTGGTTGTCGTTCTCCAGCTGGTAACCGGGATGGTCGGCATGGCCGGGGAAGTCGAAGGTGCGGGTGGCCACGATGTCGGCGAATGTCGGGTTCTGCCAGGCGTATCGGTAGAACAGCCCGATGTCATAGGCCGACGTGCTCATGCCGGGCCCGTCCAACCCGGACGGCGTCGCGACGCGGGTGTCGCCGCCGCCCAGCTTGCGGGCCAGCGTGTTGATTTTCTCCAGCGCGACCGGCATGCCGCCGAGTTGCATGGCCAGCGCGTGCGCGGCGTCGTTGCCGGAATGCATCAGCAGCCCGTGCAGCAGCTGGTTGACCGTGTACGTGCCGCCGGGCGCGACACCGACTTTGGTGCCCTCCGCAGCGGCGTCCTCCGGGGTGCCGGCGACGGCCTTGTTGAGATTGAGCTCGCCCAGTGACGCCATCGCGACCAGCACCTTGATGACGCTGGCCGGGCGGTGACGACCGTGCGGGTCGCGGGCGGCGAGGACGGCGCCGCTGTCGAGGTCGGCGACCAGCCATGCCTCGGCGGAGACGTCACCGGGCACGGGCGGGGTGTCCGGTGCGGCGATCACGCCGCAGGCGCCCAGCGCGTTGCCGCCCACCGGCGCGGCGGGTACCGGCAGCGGAACCGGGGGGTCGCCGGCCTGCGGCACCTCCGACGAGTCGACCGCCGGCGGGGTGGTGACCCGATACGGGCAGGTGCCCGTCGCGGCGTTGGGCTCGGCGACGGCGGCGGGCATGCTCGGCGCGGCCGACAGGAAAAGCGCCCCTGCCAGGCACAATGCGGATCGTAAGCGGGCCATCGTGTGTGCAGATTAGGCGATCGACAGCGGATTTCCGGGGCGCCGCGCTGTGACAAATGTTGCAGAAGTTACTAAGACTTGGGTTTAGAGGCTGGTGGCCGCCAGGTCCACGTGGGCGAGTGCCGGGTAGTTGATCGTGCCCATCCACAGTCTGCCGGCGCTCTCCACGAGCCCGGTGACGACGCCGAACTGCGGATGCCTGGTGCGCAGACCGGCGACAACGTGGCCGTGGTCGGGGTCGAAGGCGACCGCCCACACCTCCGGCTTGATCTGCGGTTGCAGCCGCTCGGGCAGCCGCCACGCCAGCTTGCGCAGAACCGGCGCCCGCGGCACCAGCCATTCCAGCGCGGTGTTGACCTCGGCCACCATTGCGGCCCAGATCCGGCCGTCGGCGCCGGTGGAGATGTTGTCGGGCATGCCGGGCAGGTGTTCGGCGAGCGGTGTCACCGACCCGGCCTGCGGGCCGGAGAGCCAATACTTCGAGAGCCGTCGCGCCTGGGTTTCGGCGAACACCAGCGCCGACTCGTCGGCCGTCGTCGTCACCCCGTTGGCGAAGTACAGTCCGTCGAGCAGCTGCGTGACGGTGCCGTCGGGGGCGAGCTTGAACAGGCCGCCGCGGCCGCGCGCCTCGATGACCGCCGCGGTGTAGTGCTCGAACCGGAAATCGCACGTCGACTCGGTGAAATAGATTGTCCCGTCCGATGTTTCGGTGACATTGGAGCAGAACATCAGCGGTCTGCCGGCCACCGAGTCGGCCAGCGTCGTCAGCGTGCGGTCATCCGGGTGCAGCGCAAGCACGCCTCGGTAGCTGTCGCAGATGAGGACTCGCCCGTCGCGAGCGACGTGCAAGCCCAGCGGCCGCCCACCGGTATCGGCGACGACGACGGGCTCGCCGCCGTCGGGTGAAATCCGCACAATACGGCCGTCTTCCAAGCCCGCCCAGATGTGGCCGCCCGCGTCGGCGACGACGTCCTCGGGGCCGTTGCCCGGCAGTGGGACGACGGTGATGTCCGGCGAGGGGACATCCGGCAGCGGCTCGACGGGCGGTGGCTGCCACCGCACCGGGTTGATGCGCGGTTTACTCACAGTGCGTCCGCCAGCACTGCGCGCAGGACGGCCTCGATCTCGTCGAACTCGGCCTGGCCGCTGATCAGCGGCGGAGCCAGCTGGATCACGGGGTCGCCGCGGTCGTCGATGCGGCAGTACAGTCCGGCGTCATACAGCGCCGACGACAAAGCCGGGAGCAGCCGCCGGCGTTCCTCTTTGGTGAAGGTTTCCCGGCTGGCCTGGTCCTTGACCAGTTCGATCGAGTAGAAGTAGCCCTCGCCGCGGACATCGCCGACGATGGGCAGGTCGTAGAGCCGCTCGAGTGTGCTACGTAGTTGCGGCGCAAGGTGTTTGACGCGGTCGTTGAGACCTTCGCGCTCGAAGATGTCGAGGTTGACCAGCGCGACCGCCGCCGACACCGGGTGACCGCCGAACGTGTAGCCGTGCGGGAACGTCGTTGTGCCGTCGTTGAAGGGCTCGAACAGCCTGTCCCTGGCGATCATCGCGCCGAGCGGCGAGTAGCCGGACGTCAGCCCCTTGGCGCAGGTGATCATGTCCGGCACGTAACCGAAGTCGTCACAGGCGAACATCGACCCGATCCGGCCGAAGGCGCAGATGACCTCGTCGGAGACCAGCAGCACGTCGTAGTCGTCGCAGATCTGCCGGACTCGTTCGAAGTAGCCCGGGGGCGGCGGGATGCTGCCGCCGGCGTTCTGCACGGGTTCGAGGAAGACCGCGGCGACGGTGTCGGGCCCTTCGAATTCGATTGCCTCGCCGATGCGCTCGGCCGCCCACTGGCCGAAGGCCTTGAGGTCGGTGTTGAACGGTTCGGGTGCGCGGTAGAAGTTGGTGTTCGCTACTTTCACCGCGCCCGGTGTCAGCGGCTCGAACGGCGCCTTTTGTGCGGGCACACCAGTGATGGCCAGTGCGCCCTGCGGTGTGCCGTGGTAGGCGACGGCCCGCGAAATCACTTTGTATTTCCCGGGTTTGCCGGTCAGCTTGAAGTATTGCTTGGCGAGTTTCCACGCGGTCTCGACGGCCTCGCCGCCGCCGGTGGTGAAAAACACCCGGTTGAGATCGCCCGGTGCATAGTGGGCGACGCGCTCGGCGAGTTCGATCGCCGGCGGGGTCGCGTACGACCACAGCGGAAAGTAGGCCAGCGTGCGGGCTTGCCTGGCGGCGGCTTCGGCGAGCTCGTCGCGGCCATGCCCGACTTGCACGACGAACAACCCGGACAGCGCGTCGAGGTAGCTCTTGCCGCGGTCGTCGAAGATCCGCACGCCCTCGCCGCGGGTGATGATCGGCGGGGTGATGCCCGGGCCGTGCCGGGCGAAGTGACCCCACAGATAGCGATCGGCTTTCGCCGAGAGGTCGTCGGTCGTCATCGTGCCGAGCGTAGCGCCAGGGAGCTTTTCGCCGTCCAAGGTCGCCCTCACGTTACGTTCGGCGCTCAATGGAGGCAGATGGTCTGCGGGATCAGTGACTGCCGGCGCCAGCACCACCCGCGCTTCCACCGATGCTGCCGCCACCGTGACCGTTGCCGACATCACCCGGTGGTTGCGGACCTCTGGCCGGTGGCGCCGCCGGGGGTTGGGGACCGTCGGTGGGTGGGGA
>NZ_LQPE01000111.1 GCF_002101735.1 Mycobacterium kyorinense
GGTGGCCGCTTTACGTCCATCACCGACACGATGACGAACCCAGCAACCGCGCTACACCACTATGCGGGACTCAACTTTTCCACGCCAAGTCAATTTGGGTGTTGATACCGCTCTACATACTTTCATGGGTCGTCCTGTTAGCGGTCGGCGCCGTCACCATGAGCAGAATGGCTGCGAGGTCTGGCGATACGCCAGCCAGCAAGTCAGAGCGGAGCGATGCGACCACAGCCTGATTCGCAACTGGCTTTAGCTACACGCCAGGGGACTGGGGTTTAGTGGATTTGGTCGGCGAGAGTGTTTACGAGTGTCGTGTTGAGGAATTTGGTAGCGGCCGGTCCCCCTGTTTGCAGCGCGGTGATGGTGGCTGGGTCGTCGATGATGACGAGCACTCCGGAGTAGGCGCTGAAAATGACAGGCAGACCGTGGAATCCGCCGCCGCCGGCATCCTTGTCGGTGCGGGCCACGATCACGACATCGGTGGATGTCACTAGGTAGGCAGGGTTTCGGGTGAGATCGACCGGCGTGTCGGGTGGGGCGCCGGTGTTGCGGTCGTAGTGGGTGTTGTAGGCGAACCCGATGCCTTCCAAGTAGCTGGTGGGAGGGGATTCGCGCGCGGCCACGGTGCCCGCGGTGTCGGAGTAGTTGACCACCGTGATGGTTTTGCCGGTAAACGCCGGGTGGTCGGATCTGATTTTGGTTTGCTGTGCAGAGGCGGTGTCGATCAGCGTTTTGGCGGTGGCGTCGCGGCCGAGGGCTTTGGCGATCCAGCTCAGCTGCGTCTGCCATGTCCAGGGTTGTGCCGAGTCGTCGGGGGTGCGGGTCAGCGTCGGCGCGATAGCGGACAACTTGTCGTAGGTTGCCTTATCGACGTCACCGGTGTCGATGATCAGATCGGGTTTAGCCGCCGCCACCGCGACTGGGTCCGGTATCGCGAGCACCGGGGGTGATGAGTGCACCATGTCTTGCAGCCAACTCGGGAGCTTGCCTGCTAAACCACCGATCGCGACGGGTTGCACCCCCAACGACAGCACCGCGTCCGGATCTCCGGGGCCTAGTGCCGCAATGGACTGCGGCCGGTGGTCGAGCTGAACGGTCCCGTACTTGCCGTCAAGCGATTGAGCCTGATACGGCGGCAATTCGGCGCCTCGATGGCCCAGCAGCGATACCGTCAATACTGCGGCGACTGCCACAATCGCAACCAGACTTAGTGCGCCCAGGATCAGCGCCCGGCGGCGGCGACCGCGGCGCCGACCGGTCTGTGTGACCGGCGGTGGCGAGGGCGGAAGCGTAGGGCCGCGAAGCTGGGGGTCGAAGAACCGCGGTGGTGGCGGCGGCCCGGGGGCGCGAGCGGGTGTAGAAC
>NZ_LQPE01000112.1 GCF_002101735.1 Mycobacterium kyorinense
ACGTCGAACGCCAGCGAGTGAGCGTGCGACCACACCCCCGACACCGGCAGACCCGCATCCAGGGAGCCCAACAACTGGGTGACGTTGCGGTGGCTGATCGCCACCCCCTTAGGCACACCGGTGGTACCCGAGGTGTAAATCAGGTAAGCGATGTCATCTGGCGCTGGCGCCGGCAGCGCTGTATTCGGTTGGGCGCCAATATCGTTGACGTCGACGACCGTCACGTCGAACCCGTCGAGCCGGTCGGCCAGATCGGCGGTGGTGACCACCACGGCCGGCGCGGCGTCGTCGAGCATGAAACCGATCCGGGCCGACGGCATCACCGGGTCCATCGGAAGATAAGCCGCGCCGCTCTTCAGCACGGCCAGGATCGCCACGACCGCCTCCACCGACCGCGACATCAGCAGCCCCACGCGCGCACCCGTGCCAACGCCCTGCCCAATCAGCAAGTGCGCCAACCGGTTCGACGCCTCGTCGAGCTCGCGGTAGGTGACCGAGCGGCCCAGGCAGCTGATCGCCACGGCGTCTGGCGCGCCGGCCACCTGCGCGGCGAACAACTCCGGAACCGACGCCTCGGTCGCGGGCTGGGAAAACACCTCCCGGTTACCCCAGCTGTTCAGCCGGGCGAGCTCGGCCTCGTCGACCAGATCCACCGACGACAACCGCCGGGCCGGATCGGCGGTCATCGCCGCCAACACACGCTCGAACCGCCAGATCAGGGCCTCGATGCTGGCCGCATCGAACACGTCGGTACGAAATTCGACCGCCCCACCGATACCGGCCGGCTCACCGGTGTCCGTCCAGCGTTCGGCCAGCGAAAATGTCAGATCCATCCGCGCGGTGTCGGCGTTCGTCGGCAACGGGGTGACCTCCAGGTCACCCAGCGCCAGCCGGGCGTCGGCGCCACCGGCGTGCCAGGGCAGGTTCTGCCAGGCCAACGACACCTGGACCAGCGGGTGATGGGTCAGGCTTCGGGTGGGGTTCAGTCGCTCGACGAGCGCTTCGAAGGGCACGTCTTGATGCTCGTAGGCGGCCAGACTGCGCCGTCTCACCCGGGCCAGCAACTCGGCCACGGTCGGATCACCGGTCAGATCGACACGCAGCACCAACGTGTTGACGAAAAAGCCCACCAGCTCGTCGAGCGCCGCGTCGCGCCGCCCGGCGATCGGGAACCCGACGGCAACGTCGCCGGTGGCGCAGATCTTCGACAGCAGCGCCGCAAAGGCGGCCTGGATGACCATGAAGCTGGTGGCGTTGTGCTCACGGGCCACCGCCCGCACCCGCTGCTGCAGTTCCGCGGGCCAGTCCACCACCGCGATCGCGCCGCGCTGATCGGCAACCGGCGGGTAGGGCCGATCGGTGGGCAGCTGTAGGCGCTCGGGGAGCCCGGCCAGGGTGTCCTCCCAGTACGCCAGCTGCGCGGCCAGCGGGCCGTCATTGTCGTCGAGATCACCGAACTGCGCGCGCTGCCACAGCGTGTAGTCGGCATACTGCACGGGCAACGGCGCCCACCCGGGCGCTCGCCCCGCCCGTCGGCTGGCGTAGGCCACGCCCAGGTCGCGCACCAGCGGAGTGATCGACCAGCCGTCGGCGGCGATGTGGTGCGCGACGGCCACCAGCACGTGCTCATGGTCGGTGATGCGGAAAAGCCTTGCCTGGAACGGGATCTCGGATGCCAGATCAAACGGGTGACGCGCCGCGGCTTCGATGGCCTCGCTCAATCGGTCCGCCGGCCAGCCGCTGGCATCGACGACCTGCCAGTTCAAGTCGACCTGCTCGGCGGGCACCACCAGCTGCTGAGGTATCCCATCGGGCGCCGCGAACCGGGTGCGCAGGCTTTCGTGGCGGGCCACCACATCGGCGAGCGCCGCGCCGAATGCATCGGCATCCAGCGGCCCGCGCAGCCGCAGGGCCGCCGACATGTTGTAAACCGGTGAGGGCCCGTGCAATTGGTCGAGGAACCACAACCGGCTCTGGGCGTACGACAACGGAATCACCGCCGGGCGCTCGACCGCCACCAACGGCTCGAGCCGGCCCTCGTCGCCACCGATCCGCAGCGCCAATTCGGCAACCGTCGGGGCCTCGAACACCGCGCGCACCGACAGGCGGACGTTCAGGCTGGAGTTGATCGTCGCGACCATCCGCATCGCCGACAGCGAATCCCCGCCCAGGTCGAAGAACGACTGGTCCACGCCGACGTGCTCGACGCCCAGGACACGGCCGTAAATGCTCGCCAGGATCTCCTCGACGGCGTTGGTCGGGGCGCGGTGACGGTCGGTGTCCCCATACTCCGGTGCCGGCAGGGCGCGGGTGTCGAGCTTGCCGTTGACGGTCCGCGGCAGCTGCTCCAGCGCTACCACCGCGGCGGGGACCATGTACTCGGGCAACCGGTCGGCCAGCTGGCCGCGGATCGCGCTCGGGTCTGCCGTCCCGGTGACATATCCCACCAGGCGCTTGTCGCCCGGCCGGTCTTCGCGGGCGATCACCGCGGCCTGCTCCACGCCTTCCAGCGCGGCCAGGGCCGCCCGGACTTCGCCCAATTCGATTCGGTACCCGCGGATCTTGACCTGCTCGTCGGCCCGGCCCAGGTAATCCAGCTGACCGTCGGCGCGCCAGCGCACCATGTCCCCGGTGCGGTACATCCGGGTGCCGGCCGCGCCGAACGGGCAGGCCACGAACCGCGACGCGGTCAAGGCCGTTCGATTCAGGTAGCCGCAAGCCACGCCGCGGCCGGCGACGTACAACTCGCCGACCACACCAGCCGGCACCGGCCGCAACCAGCCGTCGAGGACGAACAACGCCGCCCCGGGCACGGGCGAGCCGATCGGCGGCGTACCCGATCCCGGTGTCAAGGGTGCCGTGACCGTCACGTCCACCGTGGTCTCGGTGGGGCCGTAGGCATTGATCATCACCCGCCCGGGTGCCCAGCGGTCGACCAGCTCGGCCGGGCAGGCCTCCCCGCCGACCACCAAGGTCGCCGATCCCAGGCCGTCGGGCGACAGCACCGCCACCGCAGACGGGGTTTGACTGACCACGCCGACCTGTTCGGCGAGCAGCAAGGCGTGGAAGTCTTCCGCTGAACGCGTCGCCGACTCGGGCACCACGACCAGCCGCCCGCCGTGCAGCAGCGCGCCCCAGATCTCCCGGACCGAGGCGTCGAAAACGTAGGAGTGCCACTGCGTCGACACCTTCGCCGGTCCCGGCGCCGTCATGCTCGCATCCAGCGCCGCCATCAGCTGAGTGACGTTGTGATGGGTAACCGCAACGCCTTTGGGCACACCGGTGGTGCCCGAGGTGTAGATGACGTAAGCGATGTCGTCGGGGGCCGGCGCCGGCGGAGCCGCGGTCGGATACGTCAGGATTCGGGCGTTGTCGATGTCGATGACCGCCACGTCTGCCCCGTCAAGTCGCCCGGCCAGCTCGGCGGTGGTCACCGCGGCGATCGGCGCCGCGTCGCCGAGCATGAACCCGATCCGCGCCGCCGGCAGCGCCGGGTCGATCGGCAGGTACGCCGCCCCGGTCTTGAACACCGCCAGCATCGCCACGATCGCCTCGGCCGACCGCGAAAACAGAAGCGCCACACACTGGCCCGGGCCCGCACCCTGCTCGGCCAGCGCATGCGCCAACCGGTTCGCGGCCTCGTCGAGCTCGCGGTAGGTCATCGAACTGCCTTCGCAGCACAGCGCCACCGCATCCGGGGTGCGCGCCACCTGCGCGGCAAACAGCTCAGGAACCGACGCCGCGGTCGAGGGCCGCGTCAACACCGCCCGGTTACCCCAGCCGTCCAGCCGGGCGTGCTCGTCGGCGTCGAGCAGATCCACCAACGACAGTGCCCGCGTGGGGTTCTCGGTCATGGCCACCAGCACCCGCTGCAACCGGCCGAGCAGCGCCTCGATGCTGTCCGCGTCGAACACGTCGGTGTCGAATTGGACGCGAAGCCCGAGTTCGCGGCCCGGCATGGCCCGGATCGCGATCGGGTAGTGGTTGTAGTCGCGGCTGGTGATCTCGGTGACGGCCAGTTCGTAGTCCCCCGACAGCGCGGCGGCGTCCAGGGGATAGTTTTCGTAACCCAGCAGCGTGTCGAACATTTGCTCCTGGCCGGTGACACGGTGGATCTCGCTGAGCGCCAGGTGCTGGTGGTCGAGTGTGTCGTTGTGGGCGCGTTGCAGTTGGTCCAGCAGCTCTGCGGCGCTGGTTGTCGCGGTGATGCGGGCCCGCACCGGCACCGTGTTGATGAACAGGCCCACCATCGATTCCGCACCGGGGACGTCAGCCGGCCGGCCCGAGACCGTGGTGCCGAAGGCGACGTCCTGCTGGCCGGTCAACGAGCACAGCAGTTGCGCCCACGCGGCCTGCAGCACCACGTTGACGGTGGTGTGGCAGGACCGCGCCAGCTCGCTGACCGCTTGCGTGGTGCCCTCGGCGATCTGGAACGACTTGACGCCCCGGGTGCCCAGCTCCAACCGCTGCGCGGGCCCGACCAGTGTGGGGCTGTCGAAGCCGGCGAAGACCTCGCGCCAGGCAGAGCGGGCGGCCTCGGCGTCTCGGTCGGCCAGCCAAGTAAGAAAGCTGCGATACGGCGCGGGTGCGGGCAGCGGCTGCCCGTAATAACAGGCGAACATTTCCCGCAACAGGATCTGTATCGACCAGCCGTCGAGCACGATGTGGTGATTGGTCAGCACGAACCGGTGCTGACCGGGTGCGGTGCGGACCAGCACCGCCCGGAACACCGGCTCGTCGTCCAGTTCGCAGACCGCGGCGCGCTCGGCCGCGCGCAGCCGCTGCATCTGGTCCTCGACGTCGGCGCCGTCCAGCTCGACGTAGCGCCACGGCGCGACGGGATTCGCGGGGATGACCTGCACCGGCTCGTCGAACTCGTCGCAGAATCGGGCCACCAGGTTGGGGTGCCGGCTGACCACCGTTTGCAGCGCGTCGCGCAGCCGGTGCGGGTCGAGCGGGCCGACGACGGTGAAATCCAGCTGCAGCGCGTACACGTCGTCGTCGTTGTGGTGCCCGGTGTTCGCGTGGAAGAGCAGACCGTGCTGCACCGGGGTCAGCGGCAATAGGTCGGCGACGTCGTGTTGGCGCTGCAGCAGGTCGATCTGCTGCTGGGTCAACGGCGCCGGTGCGACGTCCGACGGTGTCAGCCCGCCGCCGCCGGCTCGTACGTGGGCGCAAATGCCGGCCAGGGCCTCCAGCCAGAGACGGCTCAGTTCGCCGATCGCTTCGTGGTCGAGAGCCGAAGGCGCCCACCGCCAATCGGCGTGCAGCCGGGCGCCGCCACCGGTATCGAGCGTGCCGGCGTTGACCTCCACGGTGTGGGCCAGCGGCATCGGTATCGCCGCACTGGCGCCGATGGACGACAACGCGTCCTCGCAGGGTCGCCAGCCCTCGCCGATCGCGTCGCCGGCCGAGCCCAGGCGGCCCAGGTAGTTGAACCCGATCGGCGGATCCGACCCGTCGAGGTCGACGTCGTCGTTCAGGTAGCGGAGCACGCCGTAGGACAACGGGTGCGGCAGGGCGCGAAGCTGCTCTTTGGCGTCCTTGATCAGCGCCCCGAGGGCCGTCTCGCCGACCGCGATCTGGGCCCAGGACAGCCCGCCGACCGTCAGCGACACCGGGTATTTGGTGGTGAACCACCCCACGGTGCGCGACAGGTCGACGTCGGGGCCGAGCTCGTCGTGACGCCCGTGGCCTTCCACGTCGATGCCGATCGGCGCGCTGCCGTTGCCGACGAACTCCGCGACCGCCAAAGCCAGTGCGATCAAAAGGATTTCGTGCACCCCGGCGTGAAACGCCACGGATACCTCGTCGAGCAGCGTCTGGGTGGTTTCGGCGTCGACCGACAGCGACAAATGTCCGGCGGTCTCATAGGTATCGATGTCTGGTCTGACCGCGGGCAGCGCGGTCGAGGCCGCCGCGACCTGCTTCCAGACGTCGGCCTGCTCCACCACGTCGGGCCGGTGTGCGTACTCGGTGAGCAGCGATGCCCAGCGGGCAAACGAGGTTCCCCAGGCCGGCAGCGCCACCGGCTGCCCGCCGCGGTGCTGGGCCCACGCGATGTTGAGGTCCTCCAACACAATTCGCCACGACACCGCGTCGATGGCCAGGTGGTGGACGATCAACGCGAGCTGGCTGGTCGAGCTCACCCACAGCGCGCGCAGCATCACCCCGCCGGCCGGGTTCAGCCGCGAGCACGCCTCGACGAGCGCCTCGTCGGAGAACACGTCCACGGTGTGCAGGCAATCGCGCGAAGTAACCGACCCCGGTTCGGGCACGGTCAAGGACCCGTCGTCGACAACCCGCGCGCGCAGCATGGCGTGCCGATCCAGCAACGCCTGCACCAGCACGACGACGTCGGCTTCGGTGGCCCCCACCGGGGCCTGGATCAGCATCGTCTGGTTGAACTGATCGATCGGGCCGTCAATGCTGTTCAGCCAGCGCATGATTGGGGTTGCAGTGACCTCGCCGACTCCGTCGTCGACCGGACCGCTCTCGCCGTCAGCTGTGCCGACCACGCGGGCCAGCCGGGCCACGGTCTGCTCGACGAAAACGTCGCGCGGCCGGCATATCAAGCCCGCGGCGCGTGCCCGCGCCGCCACTTGCATCGATGAAATGCTGTCCCCGCCAAGGTCGAAGAAGGGGTCGTCGACGCCGACCCGCTCGAGGCCGAGCACCTGGGCGTAGATGCCGGCCAACACTTCCTCGACCGCGTTGACCGGAGCGCGATACCGGCCCGCGCTGTATTCGGGTGCCGGCAGAGCGCGGGTGTCGAGTTTGCCGTTGGCCGTCAACGGCATTGCGTCCAATGCGACCACCGCGGCCGGAACCATGTAGGCCGGCAAGCGTTCCCCCAACTGTGCGCGAAGCTCGACCGGATCTGCGGTGCCGGTGATATAGCCAACCAGGCGCCGATCGCCGGGGCGGTCCTCGCGGGCGACCACCGCCGCCTGCTCGACGCCGTCCAGTTTGGCCAGCGCGGCCTGGACTTCGCCGAGTTCGATGCGATACCCGCGGATCTTGACCTGCTCGTCGGCGCGGCCCAGGTAGTCCAGCTGCCCGTCGTCGCGCCAGCGCACCAAGTCCCCGGTGCGATACATCCGCGTGCCGGCCACCCCGAACGGGCAGGCCACGAAACGAGATGCCGTCAGCCCTGGCCGGCGCACGTAGCCGGCTGCCACTCCGGCGCCGCCGACATACAACTCGCCGACCACCCCGGCCGCCACCGGGCGCAACCAGGCGTCGAGCACGAACAACGCTGCGCCCGCCACGGGCGACCCGATCGGCGGCACACCGGAGCCCGGTGTCACCGGCGCGCTGATCGCCACACACATCGTGGTCTCGGTCGGACCGTAGGCATTGACCATCACCCGCCCCGGCGCCCAGCGATCCACCACCTCGGCCGGGCAGGCCTCCCCGACCGTCACCAGCGCCACGGAGTCCAGCGCCTCGGGTGAAAGCACCCGTACGGCCGACGGGGTCTGGGTCAGGACATCGACGCGTTCACCACTCACCAAGGCGCACAGTTCATCTGGCGAGCCGACCACCGCGTCGGGCACCACTACCACACGCCCGCCGCGCAGCAGCGCGCCGAAGATCTCCCACACCGATACGTCGAATGCCAGGGAGTGAGCGTGCGACCACACGCCTGCCGCCGGGAGCCCCGCATCCAACGACGCCAGCAGCTGAGTGACGTTGCGGTGGGTGATGGCAACGCCTTTGGGCACCCCGGTAGTGCCCGAGGTGTAGATCAGGTACGCGACGGAGTCGGGGGCGGGCACCGGCAACGCGGTGCTCGGCTGGGCGCCGACACCCGAATCGTCGACGTCGACGACCGCCACATCGAACCCGTGCAGCCGCTCGGCCAGCTCCGCGGTGGTGATCACCGCCGCCGGCGCGGCGTCATCGATCATGAAGCCGATCCGGGTCCGTGGATGCTCGGGGTCGATCGGTAGATATGCCGCCCCGGTCTTGAGCGCCGCCACGATCGCCACGACCGCCTCGACCGACCGCGACAACAGCAGACCCACGCACGCGCCCGGGGCGGCACCGTGGGCAATCATCAAGTGTGCCAACCGATTAGCCGCCTCGTCGAGCTCGCGGTAGGTCATCGTGCGGCCTTGGCAGGTGATCGCTACCGCTTCGGGATCACGGGTCACCTGTTCGGCGAACAACTCGGGAACCGACGTTCCGGTCGCCGGCCGGGCCAACACCGCCCGGTTGCCCCAGCCGTCCACGAGCGCGCGCTCACCGTCGTCGAGCAGATCCAGCGACGACAGCCTGCGCCCGGGGTCCGCGGCCATGGCGGTCAAGACCCGCTGCAACCGGCCGGCCAGCGCCTCGATGCTCTGCGCGTCGAACACGTCGGTGTCGTATTCCAGCCGGAAGTTCAGTTCGCGGCCCGGCAGGGCTTGCATCGTCAGCGGGTAGTGGTTGTATTCGCGGCTCTCGAAGCCGGTGACGGACAACTCGTGCTCGCCGGCCAACGCGCCGGTGTCGATCGGGTAGTTCTCGTAGGCGTAAATGGTGTCGAACAGTTGGTCGTGGCCGGTGATGCGGTGAATCTCGTTGAGCGCCAAGTGCTGATGCTCGAGGGTGTGGTTGTGGGCGTGTTGCAGCTGGTCGAGTAGCTCGGCGGTGGTGGTCGAGGCCGTGATGCGCGCCCGCACCGGCACGGTGTTGATGAACAGGCCGACCATCGAGTCTGCGCCGGCCAGCTCGGTCGGCCGGCCCGAGACAGTGGTGCCGAAGGCAATGTCGTGCTGGCCGGTCAGCCACATCAGCAGCTGCGCCCAGGCGGCCTGCAGCACGACGTTGACGGTGGTGTGGCAGGACCGAGCCAGCTCGTTGACCGCCCCAGTGGTCTCCGCGGGAGCGGTGAACGACGTGACCCCCCGCGCGCCCAGCCCCATCTTGTGCGCCGGGCCCACCAGGGTTGGGGTGTCAAAGCCGGCGAGCACGTCGCTCCACGCGGCGCGCGCGACGTCGACGTCGCGATCGGCCAGCCAGGTGAGGAAGCTGCGATAGGACCCGGCCGCAGGCAGTCGCTGCCCGCTGAAGCCGGCGAAAATCTCTCGCAGCAGCACGGGCAGTGACCAGCCGTCGGAGACGATGTGGTGATTGGTCAGCACAAATCGGTGCTGATCTTTCGCGACGCGGATCAACGCCGCCCGGAAGGCCGGCTGACCGCTCAGATCGCAGACCTCGGCGCGCTCGGCGGCGCACAGCGCCTGGACCTGGTCCTCGACGTCGACACCGTCCAGCTCGACGTAACGCCAAGGCGCGACGGGATCGGCGGGGATGATCTGCACCGGCTCGTCGAACTGGTCGCAGAATCGGGCCACCAGGTTGGGGTGCCGGTTGACCACGGTTTGCACCGCGGCGCGCAGGCGATGAGGGTCGAGCGGGCCGCTCAACGTGATCGCCAGCTGTAGTGCGTACACGTCGTCGCTGCCTTGGGTGGTGCCGGCGAGGAACAGCAGGCCCTGTTGCAGCGGGGTCAGCGGCAACACGTCGGCGATTTGGTACTGCCGCGCCAGTTCGTCGATCTGGGGCTGAGTCAACCGCGCGGGCGCGATGTCCGACGGCGTCAACCCGCCCCCGCCGCTGCGCACGTGCGCGCAGATACCGGCCAGCGCGTCGAACCACAGCCTGCTCAGCCGGTCGACCTGGGTGTGATCCAGCGCCGACGGCGCCCACCTCCAGTCGGCGTGCAGTTGCGGGCCGGTGCCGGTGTCGACGGTGCCGGCGTTGACCGCCACCGTGTGCACCAGCGGCATGGGAACAGCCGCGGCAACGCCGGTCAGGCCCCATCCGTCCGGGGAGATCCGCCACAGGTCGTCGAAGCCGTCACCCGTCGCGGCGCCCAGCCGCCCCAGATAGTTGAACCCGAGCAGCGGATCCGACCCACCCAGGTCGATATCGGGATTCAGGTAGCGCAGCAGACCGTAGGTCAACGGGTGCGGCACGGCTCGCAGTTGCTCTTTGGCGTCCTTGATCAGCCCGCCCAGCTCGGCCTGGCCGGCGGTCACCTGCTCCCAGTCCAGCCGGCCGATCCTCAGCGACACCGGGTATTTGGTGGTGAACCAGCCGACGGTCCGGGACAAGTCGATGTCGGCGCTCAGCTCCTCGTGACGGCCGTGACCCTCCACGTCGATGCCGATCGGGGCGCCGTCGTTGCCGGCAAACTCTGCCGCGGCCAAAGCCAATGCGATCAACAGGATTTCGTGCACCCCGGCGTGAAACGCTGCCGACGCCTCCCCGAGCAACATCGCGGTGGTCTCGGGATCCAGCGACACCGACAGGAGCCCAGCGCTTTCCAGCGTGTCCACGTCCGGGCGCACCGGCGGCAACGTGGCCGGGGTCGCCGCCACCTGCTTCCAGGCGTCGGCTTGTGCCACCACGTCGGGGCGGTGCGCGTACTCGTTGAGCAGCGATGCCCAGCGAACAAATGAGGTCCCCCAGGGCGGCAACACAACCGGCTGCCCGCCGCGGTGCTGGGCCCACGCCGTGTTGAGGTCCTCCAACAGCACGCGCCAGGACACCGCGTCGACCGCGAGATGATGGATGATCAGCGCCAGCTGGCCGCTGTCGGCCGCCCAGAGCGCGCTGAGCATCATCCCGTCGGCAGGGTTCAACCGGGACCGCGACTTGACCACTGCCTCGTCGGACAACGCATCCACCGATTGCAGGCAGTCGCGTGCATCGACCGAACCCGGCTCGGGCACGGTCAGCGACCAGTCGTCCGCGCTGTCGTCGACGCGTGCGCGCAGCATGGCGTGCCGATCCAGCAAGGCCTGCAACAACACCACGACGTCGGCCTCGGTGACGCCCGCCGGGGCCTGCACCAGCATCGTCTGGTTGAACTGATCCACCGGGCCGTCAATGCTGTTGAGCCAGCGCATGATTGGCGTCGGGGTCACCGGCCCGATGCCCTCGTCGACCGCGTCTGCCTCCCCGTCGGCCGCGGTGGCCACTCGGGCCAGCCGGGCCACGGTCTGTTCGACGAACACGTCGCGCGGCCGGCACATCAGGCCCGCGGCGCGGGCGCGTGCCACCACCTGCATCGCCAAAATGCTGTCGCCGCCGGCGTCGAAGAAGGAGTCGTCGACGCCGACGCGCTCGAGGCCCAGCACCTGCGCGTAGATGCCGGCCAGGATTTCCTCGACCGCGCTGCTCGGAGCGCGGTAACGCTCGACATCGGTGTATTCGGGCGCGGGCAGCGCGCGTGCGTCGAGTTTGCCGTTGACGGTCAGCGGCAACGCCTCCAAGGCCACCACCGCGGCCGGAACCATGTAGGCCGGTAGCCGCTCGGCCAGCGCGGCGCGGACGTCGACGGGGTCTGCCGTGCCGGTGACATAACCGACCAGCCGCTTGTCACCGAGGCGGTCCTCGCGGGCGATCACCGCCGCCTGCTCGACCCCGTCCAGGCCGAGCAGGGCCGCCTGGATTTCGCCGAGCTCGATGCGATACCCGCGGATCTTGACCTGCTGGTCGGCGCGACCCACGTAGTCCAGCTGCCCGTCGGCGCGCCAGCGCACCAGATCGCCGGTGCGGTACATCCGTTGACCCGCGCCGCCGAACGGGCACGCCACGAACCGCGACCCGGTCAACCCGGCCCGCCGCCAATAGCCACACGCCACGCCGCGACCGGCCACGTACAACTCGCCGACCACACCGGTGGGCACCGGGCGCAACCAGGCGTCGAGCACGAACAGCGCCGCGCCCGCCACCGGCGAGCCGATCGGCGGCATCCCCGACCCCGGCGCCAACGGCGCGCTCCGGGATGCGCACACCGTGGTCTCGGTCGGGCCGTAGGCGTTGACCATCACCCGCCCGGGCGCCCAGCGGTCCACCACCTCGGCGGGGCTGGGCTCACCGCCCACAATCAACGCCATGGAATCCAGGCCCTGCGGGGACAGCATCGCGACCGCAGACGCGGTTTGGCTCAACACGGTGACCTGTTCGGCGACCAGCAGGTCGTGGAAGTCCTCCGGCGACCGCGTCACTGCTTCGGGCACCACCACCAGCCGCCCGCCGTGCAGCAGCGAGCCCCAGATCTCTTCGACCGAGGGGTCGAAGGCATAGGAATGGCACTGCGCCCACACCCGCGCCGGCCCCGCCGGCAGCGGCGGCTCCGACCACTCCAGCAGCTGGGTGACATTGTGGTGGGTGACCGCCACGCCCTTGGGCACCCCGGTGGTGCCGGAGGTGTAGATGATGTAGGCGATGTCGTCCGGCCCCGGAGCCGGTAACGCGCTGGCGGGTTGGGCCTCGGCAGCGGGATCGTCGAGGTCGACGACGAGCACGTCGTGTCCCTCCAGCCGCCCGGCCAGATCGGCGGTGGTGATCACCGCCGCCGGCGCGGCGTCGCTGAGCATGAACCCGATCCGAGCCCGTGGGTGCGCCGGGTCGATGGGAAGGTAGGCCGCACCGGTCTTCAGCACCGCCAGGATCGCGACGACGGCCCGGGCCGACCGTTCCACCAGCAACCCCACCACGCGTCCGGGACCGACTCCATTGCCGGCCAACAGGTGCGCGAAACGGTTCGCCGACTCCTCGACCTCGCGGTAGGTCACCGAGTGGCCGCCGCAGCTGATGGCCACTGCTTCCGGGGTCCGGGCCGTCTGGGCGGCGAATAAAACCGGGATCGACGCAGGCGGCGACGTGACCGCACTCAACACCGCCCGGTGGCCAAGCTCGTCCAACCGGGCATGCTCGGGCTCGTCGAGCAGGTCCACCGAAGCCAACTGTTGCGTGGCATCGGCGGTCATTGCCACCAGGACCCGCTCCAAGCGGTCGATCAGCGTTTCGATGGTTTCGGCGTCGAACACGTCGGTGCGAAACTCCACCGCCCCACCGATCCCGGCGGGCTCACCGGCCTCGGTGAAACGCTCCCCGACCGAAAACGCCAAATCGATCCGGGCGCTGTGGGTGTCCACGGGCATCGGCGTGACGTCAAGGCTGTCCAGCACCAACCCTGACGCCGGGTCCGTGTGCCCGGCGAAGTTCTGCCAGGCCACCATCACCTGAATCAGGGGATGGTGTGCCAGCGACCGGGACGGGTTGAGCCGCTCCACCAGCAATTCGAAAGGCACGTCTTGGTGTTCGTACGCCTCCAAACTGCGGGCCCGAACCTGACCCAGTAGTTCGGTGAAGGTGGCGTCACTCGGGAGCTGTACCCGAAGCACCAAAGTGTTGACGAAAAACCCCACCAAGTCGTCAAGGGCGGGATCGTCACGGCCGGCGACCGCGAAGCCCACGGCCACGTCGCTGCTGGCGCTGAGCCGGGCCAGCAGTACCGCCAGCGCGGCCTGGATCACCATGAAGCTGGTCGCATTGTGCTCGCGAGCCAGTCGGGCCACCCGCTGCTGGAGCTCCGTTGGCCAATCCACCTCGACGCTGGCGCCGCGCTGATCGGCGACCGGCGGGTAGGGCCGGTCGGTGGGCAGCTCAAGGAGCTCGGGCATCCCGGCAAGGGCCCGCTCCCAGTAGGCCAGCTGGGCGGCGATGGGGCTGTCCGGATCCTGCAGTTCGCCAAGGTGTGCACGCTGCCACAGCGTGTAGTCGACGTATTGCACGGACAACTCGGCCCAGCCGGGGGGCTGGCCCGCGCAGCGGCTGGCGTATGCCATCCCCAGATCGGCAGCCAGCGGCTTCAGCGACGAGCCGTCGGCGGCGATGTGTTGCACCAAGATTAGCAGCACATGCTCTTCGTCGGCGATGCGGAAAAGCCTTGCCCGCAAAGGGATCTCGGTTTCCAGGTCAAACGTGAGGCATGCCGCTGCGTTGATGGCGTCGTCCAGCTCGCTCGCCGACCAGCCGGCCGCATCGACGACCTGCCACCCGAAATCGGCGTCGTCACAAGGGATCACCACTTGCCGGGGTGTGCCGTCGACCGCCGGGAACAACGTGCGCAGGCTTTCGTGGCGGCCCACCACGTCGGCCAGCGCAGCAGCCAGCGCGTCGGCATCCAGCCGACCACGCAGGCGCAGCCCCGCGGCCATGTTGTAGATCGGCGAGGGTCCTTGCAATTGGTCGATGAACCACAACCGCTGCTGCGCATACGACAACGGAATCACCGCGGGCCGCTCAGCCGGCACCAACCGCGGCCGGCCCGCGCCGACTTCAATGCGCGACGCCAGCCGGGCGACCGTGGGCGCTTCGAACACCGCACGCACCGCCAAGTCGGCGTCCAGACTGGTGTTGATCGCCGCAATCAGGCGCATCGCCGACAGTGAATCCCCACCCAGGTCGAAAAACGAGTCGTCGACCCCGACCCGCTCCACACCCAGCACGTCGGCGCAGATACCGGCCACGATCTCCTCGACCGGGGTGCCCGGCGCGCGATATCCGGCCGCGGTGTATTCGGGTGCCGGCAAGGCACGAGTGTCCACTTTGCCGTTGACCGTCAGCGGCAGCTCCTCCAACACCACCACCGCCGCCGGGATCATGTATGCCGGTAGCCGCTCGGCCAACGCGGCGCGGACCTCGGACGGGTCTGCGGTGCCCGTGACGTAGCCGACCAGGCGTTTGTCACCGGGACGGTCCTCGCGGGCGATCACCACCGCCTGCTCCACGCCGTCCAAACCGCTTAACGCCGACTGGATTTCACCGAGCTCGATGCGATACCCGCGAATCTTGACCTGCTCGTCGGCGCGATCCAGGTAGTCCAGCTGACCGTCGCTGCGCCAGCGCACCAGATCGCCGGTGCGATACATACGTGTTCCCGGCGCTCCCGCGCCTCCGAACGGGCAGGCCACAAAGCGCGACGCCGTCAAACCGGCTCGGCGCCAATACCCAAGGGCCACCCTGGCACCGGCCACATAGAGCTCACCCACGACACCAGCGGGCACCGGGTGCAACCAACGATCCAGCACGAACAATGCCGCGCCCCTCACCGGCGACCCGATCGGCGGCGACCCCGACCCTGGCGTCAACGGCGCACTCGCGGCGACATACACCGTGGTCTCGGTGGGACCGTAGCCGTTGACCATCACCCGCCCGGGCGCCCACCGGTCCACCACCTCGGCCGGACACGGCTCACCGCCCACGATCAACGCCGTCGAATCCAGTCCCTGCGGTGACAACATCGCTGCGGCAGAAGGTGTTTGCCCTAAGACGGTGACATGTTCCGCAACCAGGACATCGTGCAAATCGGCCGGGGAACGCGTCACGGAGTCGGGTATCACCACCAGCCGCCCGCCGTGTAACAACGCGCCGCAGATCTCCAACACCGAGAAGTCGAAGGCATGCGAAAAACACTGGCTCCACACCTGACCCGGCCCGGGGGTTATGCCCAAGTCGGCAGAGGGAAAAAGTTGATTCACGTTGTGATGGGTGATCGCCACGCCCTTGGGCACCCCGGTGGTGCCCGAGGTGTAGATGACGTAAGCGATATCGTCCGGCGCCGGCGCTGGTAGCGCGCTGCAAGGTTGGGCGTCGATTTCCGGGTCGTCGATATCGACGGTGGCCACGTCATGCTCCGCTACCCGCTCGGCCAGCTCGGCGGTGGTGATCACCGCCACCGGCGCGGCGTCGGCGAGCACGAACTCGATTCGCGCCTGCGGATGTTCCGGGTCGATCGACAGGTATGCCGCCCCGGTCTTGAGTACCGCCAGCATCGACACGATCGCCTCGGCCGAACGAGGCAAAAGCATCGCCACACACGCGCCTGGACGTGCACCGTGGCCAATCAGCAAGTGCGCCAACCGGTTAGCCGCTTCGTCAAGCTCGCGGTAGGACAGTGAACGACCGTCGCAGGTCAGCGCCACCGCTTCCGGCGTCCGATCCACCTGCGCGGCGAACAACCCAGGAACCGAGGCTGTGGTCACCGGTCGGGTCAACGCCGCCCGGTTGCTCCACTCCTCCAAGCGGACGTGCTCAGGGTCGTCGAGAAGATCCACCGACGACAGCCGTCGCGCCGGGTCCGCGGTCATCGCGGTCAACACCCGCTCGAACCGCCCGATAAGGCCCTCAATGGTGTCGGCATCGAACACGTCAGTGCGAAACTCGACGTCTCCGCCGATTCCCGCGGGCTCTCCAGTGTCGGTCCAGCGTTCGGCCAGCGAGAATGTCACGTCCATGCGGGCGGTGCGGATGTCCACCGGCAGCCGGGTTGCTTCCAGATCACCCAACGCCAACCCGCCGGTGGGTTCGTTGGCGTGCCCGGGGAAGTTCTGCCAGGCCAGCACCACCTGTACCAGCGGGTGATGTGCCAGGCTTCGAACGGGATTGAGCCGCTCCACCAGGAGCTCGAAGGGGACGTCCTGGTGCTCGTAGCCGGCCAGGTTGCGCTGTCGCACCTGAGCCAGCAGCTCAGCCACGCTGGGATCACCAGTCAGGTCGACCCGCAATATCAGCGTGTTGACGAAGAACCCCACCAGATCGTCCAGTGCGGGGTCGCGGCGTCCGGCGATCGGAAAGCCAACGGCCACATCCGAACTCGCGCTGAGTTTCGATAGCAGCACAGCCAGGGCAGCCTGCAGCACCATGAAGCTGCTTGCGTTGTGCTCGCGGGCTACCCGGGCAATCTGTTGCTGCAACTCGGCCGGCCAGTTCACCGATAAGGTGGCACCGCGCTGATCGGCAACCGCCGGGTACGGCCGATCGGTGGGCAGCTGCAGCCGCTCGGGCATGCCGGCCAGAGTTTCCTCCCAGTAGGCCAGCTGCGCGGCCAGCGGGCTGTCGCCGTCTGCCAGGTCACCGAGGATCTTTCGCTGCCACAGCGTGTAGTCGACGTACTGGACCGGCAACTCGGCCCACTGCGGAGCCTGCCCGGCGCACCGGCTGGCGTAGGCCGCGCCCAGGTCCCGCACCAGCGGGGTGATCGACCAGCCGTCGGCGGCGATGTGGTGCGCCACGGCCACCAGCACGTGTTCGTCGTCGCTGACACGGAAAAGCCTTGCCTGCAACGGGATTTCGTTGGCCAGATCGAACGTGTGGCGGGCCACGGCGCCAATGGACTCATCCAGCTGGCTTGTCGGCCAGCCGCTCGCGTCGATGATCTGCCAGTCCAGCTCGGCCCGCTCGGCGGGGACAACCACTTGCTGCGGCGTGCCGTCTGTCGCCGGGAACAGCGTGCGCAGGCTCTCGTGGCGGCCCACCACGTCGGCCATCGCCGCACTCAGCGCATCGACATCAAGTCGCCCGCGCAGCCGCAACGCCGCTGCCATGTTGTAAACCGCTGAGGGGCCTTGCAGCTGGTTGATGAACCACAACCTGCTCTGCGCATACGACAACGGGATCACCGCGGGCCGCGGCGCGGCCGTCAGCCGCGGCAGCCGGGTCGCGCCCACCTCGATGCGCGACGCCAGCTGGGCAACCGTGGGCGTCTCGAACACGGTGCGCACCGCAAGGTCGGCTTGCAGGCTGCTGTTGACGGCGGCGACCATCCGCATCGCCGACAGTGAGTCCCCACCCAAGTCGAAGAACGAGTCGTCGACCCCGACCCGCTCGATACCCAGCACCCGGGCGTAGATGCCCACCAGAATTTCCTCGACCGGGTTGCCGGGCGCCCGGTATCCGCCGGCGGTGTACTCCGGTGCCGGCAGCGCCCGCTTGTCGAGTTTGCCGTTGACCGTCAGCGGCAGCTCCTCCAACACCACCACCGCGGCCGGCACCATGTAGGCCGGCAGCCGCTCGGCCAGCGCGGCTCGGAGCTCGCCCGGATCCGCCGTGCCGGTCACGTAACCCACCAGGCGCTTGTCGCCGGGGCGTTCCTCGCGGGCGATGACCGCCGCCTGTTCGACGCCGTCCAACCCGGTCAGAGCGGCTTGGACTTCACCGAGCTCGACGCGGTGCCCGCGGATCTTGACCTGCTCGTCGGCGCGCCCCACATACTGCAGCTGCCCGTCGGCGCGCCAATGCACCAGGTCCCCGGTGCGATACATCCGAGCCCCGGCTCCGCCGAACGGGCAGGCGACAAACCGCGACGCGGTCAGCCCGGCCCGCCGCACGTACCCATAGCTCACGCCCCGACCGGCCAGATACAACTCACCGACCACGCCGGCGGGCACTGGACGCAACCAGCCATCCAGCACGAACATCGCCGCCCCCGCCACCGGCGAACCAATCGGCGGCACTCCCGAGCCCAGGGCCAACGGCGCGGTCATCGCCGGATAGAACGTCTCGGTGGGGCCGTAGGCGTTGATCATCACCCGCCCGGGTGCCCACCGGTCCACCACTTCGGCCGGACACGCCTCACCCGCCACCACCAACGCCGTGGACTCCAGGCCTTGCGGCGACAGCACCGCGACAGCCGAGGGGGTCTGGCTCAGGACGTCGACGTGCTCGGCCACCAGCAAGTCATGAAAGTCGTCGGCTGCGCGCGCCACCGACTCGGGCACCACCACAAGCCGTCCGCCGCGCAGCAGCGCGCCGAAGATCTCCCACACCGACACGTCGAACGCCAGGGAATGCCATTGTGTCCACACGCCCGGCCGCGGCAGACCGGCATCCAGCGTCTCCAGCAGCTGGGTGGCGTTGTGGTGGGCCACCGCCACACCCTTGGGGACACCGGTGGTGCCCGAGGTGTAGATGACGTACGCGACGTTGTCCGGGTCCGGCTCGGGCAGCGCCGTTTCGGGTTGGTGCTGGACAGCGGGGTCCTCGACATCGATGACAGGCAGGCCGCACCCGGCCAGCCGGTCGGCAAGCTGCGCGTTGGTGACCGCCGCGATCGGCGCGGCGTCGGCAAGCATGAACTCGATCCGCGCCTGCGGGTGCGCCGGGTCGATGGGCATATAGGACGCGCCGGTCTTGAGCGCTGCGATGATCGCCACGACGGCCTCGGCCGAGCGACCCAACAGCAGCGCCACGCACTGCCCCGGGCCCGCTCCGTGCTCGGCAAGCAGGTGCGCCAGCCGGTTGGCGTCCTCCTCCAGCTCGCGGTAGGTCCACGAGCGATCGCCACACACCAGGGCCACCGCTGTCGGGGTCCGCCGCACCTGCGCGGCGAACAACGCCGGGATCGACACCTTGGTCGCCGGCTGGCTCAACACCGCCCGGTGAGCAATCCCGTCCAACTGGGCGATCTGTCGCTCGTCAAGCAGATTCACCGACGACAAACCTCGCCGCGGGTCGGCGGTCATCGCCACCAACACCCGCTCCAACTGCTCGGCTAAATCGCTGACGTCACAGTCGGGAAGCAACCGCCCGGCACCCGGCGTGCTGAGGAACAGCTGATCGCCCGAGCCGAAAAAGAACATCCCAAACTGGTCCGCGAGGCCGGCATGGGTGAGCGTGGCCCATGCCGGCGCGCCACCGAACTGCCCCATGCGTGTGGTCGGAATGAAGTTGACCACGACCCGATTCGACGGTTGCCCGGAGCCGCGACGCGTCTTGTTCTCGAGAACGTGCACCGGAAACCGCTGATGCTGCAGCGCTTCTTGCATCCGCGCGTGGACATGTGCACAAAAGTCGGCGACTGCAGACCCCGGCGCAGCTTTCAACACCAACGGTACGATCCCGGACACCATGCCGGGCACCGTCTTGGTTTCCGGCCGCACACGCCGGCTCACCGGGAAGTCGAGCACGACTTCGGAACCGTCGAGACTCCAGCCGCGCACCAAAAGGGCGCACGCGGCAGTAATCACCGACGGCCGATCTACCCCCAACGTTTGCGACAACTCGTCAACGGCGGCAACCACGGACGGATTCAATCGGACCGGTGGGGAAGATTCGCCCGGTTGACGCCCGTCTGCGCTCGCATCCGTAAACCGGTAATCCGCGACATTTTCCGGCGGAAGGTTTTCAGCCCAATAAGCCTCGTCATTCAGATAGTCGGCCGAGGCTTCGTATTCTGATTCGCAGTCAATCAGATCATTCAGCGACCCGAAAAAAGCCGGCGGAATCGACGTTCCGGAAGCGACGGCAGAATATACCGCTGCGAACCGATGGCAAATAAGCCCCAGACCGATTCCGTCGACAACGATGTGATGGCAGCACGCGAACAAATAAAACTCGTCGACCCGCGTCTGCAGCAAGGCAAACTTGAACAGCGGACCACTGAGCGGCATCGGCGTGCGCTGGATTGACGAGGCCACCCGATGGACTTCCGCCACCGGATCTTCCGACGCTGTGAGGTCGTAGCGGGCAAGCTCGACGTCCGGGTCGTCGACCAACTTTTGGAAGACCTGGCCGTCGACCTGGAAAAAGGCAGCTCTAAGCGGTTCGGCCTCGCGCACGGTTCGGCGGATCGCCCACTCGAGCAAGTCAGGATCGATCGCGCCCTCGACGCGGCCCAATAAGCCGAGCTGCCACCCCGTACTGGACTGACCCGTTTCCTGCGCGAGCCAGATATCCAGTTGTTCCCGCGTCAGCGGGAAGACGCGGTCACCATGTTCCATCGCACTCCCCCCACGGATTTACTGATCAAAAGCTCGACTTTCTGCCAGCCTGTCGCGCAGACTCTTCGGCCGTATATCGGGCCAGTTCTGTTCGATGTAGTCCAGACACGCAGCGCGGTCCGCTTCGCCGTAAACCACCCGCCAACCCGCAGGAACATCGGCGAAGGTCGGCCACAGACTGTGTTGCTCCTCGTCGTTGACCAAGACAAAAAAGGTGCCATTGTCGTCGTCAAACGGATTGATGCTCACGGCTCTCCAGAGGGTCCAGTCGACATGAGTGCAACCGTTCCAAACTGTACTGAAGTCCAACATGGTCGGTCCGGTGTTTCGACAAAGTCCCTGGTGTGGCTGGCGTGGTCGCTTGCAATTGGTACGCAACAACCGGTTGGGCGGCGCATGTTTTCGCTCCCTCGCCGACCCGCAACGGGGATGGCTTTGTGGTGTTTTTTGCCGGTTTAGGGCCGCATTGTCAACGCAGACACGCCGCGAACGACACGACGCGAGCACTACCGCGGGGCCGAAGACGCTCGCTATCTCGCGCGGAAATTGCTGGCCTGGTGAGCCGTTAGTGGCGACCTCGATGCCGTTTACCTCGTGGACCAGTCGTTCGTCAACCGGTTCGCCGTCGCCGCCCGGCCGCCGGCATATGCTGGCAAACATCAGGACACTAAGTTCGTTGCCGGACAACGGTTCACCGCCGTCGGCGTGAGATCACCACAGCGGCTGCCGACCTGAACGATTCAGGTAAATCCTGCGGGCGGGTGCCGGTATTTTCAGCCCTGGACCGCTGTTGTAGCGGCCGCAATCGAGCCGGCGTGAGTAGCGCCTTTCCGGCTCCCTGTGCGCACTGTTAGCGTGCAGGATCGGATGGACGGTAAGGAGGATCGGTGAAGACCCTTCCTAAAACGTTGGTATTCGGGCTCGTTGAGCCCGCGGCGTTCGGCTTGATGATTTTTCTCGCGGCAGGCACATTCAATTACTGGCAAGCCTGGGTTTTTCTGGCGGTGTTCACCCTTTCGATGTGGATCCCCGGCGTCTACTTGCTGCGTACGAATCCCGTTGCGCTCCAGCGGCGAATGCGGGCCGGCCCGGGTGCGGAGACCCGAATGGCGCAAAAGATCATCAGCGCCGGCTGGTTCTCGTCGCTGGCGGCGATATTCGTGCTCAGCGCCCTCGACCATCGCTTCGGCTGGTCAGCGGTGCCGACGCCGATCTGCTTGCTTGGTGACGCTCTGGTAGCGGTCGCCCTCGTCGTGGTGATGCTGGTGGTCATTCAAAACAGTCACGCCGCCGCGACCGTCCGGGTCGAGGATGGTCAGCAAGTGGTTTCCACTGGCCTGTATGGGCTGGTGCGCCACCCCATGTACACCGGCAATGTGATCATGATGGTCGCGATTCCGCTTGCGCTCGGGTCCTACTGGGGACTTCTCGGCGTCCTCGCCGGTCTTTTCGTGCTGGCCTTGCGCATCCGCGACGAAGAAAAAATGCTCCGGGAAGAGTTGGCCGGATATCGCGAGTACGCGCAGAAGGTCCGCTATCGCCTGGTGCCATGTATGTGGTAGCGGGCCGGCCGCTACCGGCGGCCTTACCGATCGCTGATCGGGTTCGCTGCAGGAACCTCTGCCAATAACTGGCTGAGGCTTGTGACGGTCGGCGCATAGAACAAGGCGGACACCGCAAGGCGAGTCTCGAGTGCCGAGTTGATCGCGGCGACTGCCCGCATCGCCGACAGCGAATCGCCGCCCAGGTCGAAAAACGACTCGTCGACCCCGACCCGATCGAGGCCCAGCACCCGCGCGTAGATGTCGGCCAGGATCTGCTCGGCTCGGGTAGCCGGCGCGCGGTAATCACTAGGGGCTTCGCGGTTTTCGGGGGCCGGCGCCACACGATGGCGGTGCTCGCCGTCATCGGGCAGATCCATCGACGCCAACGGCCGCGTCGGGTCTGCGGTCATGGCCGCCAACACCTGCTCGTACCGCTCCATCAGCGTCTCGATGCTGGCCACGTCGAACACATCGGTGCGGAACTGGACGCGAAGGTCCAATTCTTTGCCCGGCCCGGCCTGCACCGCCAGCGGGTAGTGGTAGTAGTCGCGGACGCTGAACTCGGTGATGGTCGTTTCGAGTTTGTGCGTCAGTGCGGGAGCGTCGACCGGGTAGTTCTCGAAGACAAACACGGTATCGAACAGCCTCGGCAGACCGGTGAGGCGGTGAATCTCGTTGAGCGCCAAGTGCTGATGCTCGAGGGTGTTGTTGTTGGCATCGTGAAGCTGGGCCAGCAGATCTGCGGGCGTGGTTGCCGCGGTGAGGTTCGCGCGCACCGGAACCGTGTTGATCAACAGGCCCACCATCGATTCCGAGCCGGCCACCTCGGCGGGCCTACCGGAGACCACGGCGCCGAAGGCGACGTCACGCTGACCGGTCAGCGAGCTCAGCAGCACTGCCCAGGCGGCTTGCAGCACGGTGTTGACGGTCGTGTGGCATGAGCGCGCCAGCTTGCCGACGCCGCGTGTGCTCTTCTCCGGCACCTGAAACGTGGCAACGCCTCGCGGCCCCAGCCCCAGCCGATCCGGTGGTCCCACCAGTGTCGCAGTGTCGAAACCGGTGAGTGCCTTGCGCCAAACAGCTTGGGCGCCAGCACGATCCCGACCGGATAGCCAGGCGACATACCGACGATAGGGCGCGGCCGGCGGCAGTCGTTCCCCGCTGTATGCGGCGAATATTTCGCCCAGCAGGATCGGCGTCGACCAGCCGTCGAGCACGATGTGGTGATTGGTCAGCACGAACCGGTGCCGGTCTGGTGCTGTGCGGATCAACGCCGCGCGCAGGGCCGGCAAGCGGGCGAGGTCGCACACGGCGGCGCGTTCGGCCGCGCACAGCCGCTGGATCTGCTCGTCGACATCGGCATCCTCGGCGTCCAGTTCGGCATAGCGCCAGGGCACGACTGGCTCGGCCGGAATGATCTGCACGGGCTCGTCGAATTCGGGGCAGAACCGAGCCGCCAGGTGCGGATGTCGGCCGACCACCGTGTGCATCGCATCGTGGAGCCGATGGGGATCTAGTGGGCCGTGCAGCGTGATATCCAGCTGCACCGCGTACGCATCGTCGATGCCCTGCGCGGCGCAGGCGTGAAAGAGCAACCCCTGTTGCAGCGGGGTCAGCGGCAACACATCGTCGATGCGGTATTGCCGTTGCAGCTCGTCGATCTGCTGCTGGTCAAGGCGTGCGGGCGCGATATCCGAAGGCGTCAATCCGCCGCCGCCGCGGCGCACATGCGCACACATGCCAGCCAGAGCCTCGAACCACAACCGGCTCAACCGGGTGACCGCGGCCCGATCCAGCGCCGAGGGCGCCCACACCCAGTTGGCTTGCAGCTGCGGGCCGGCCTCGGCATCGTCGATGGTCCCGGCGTTGAGCAGCACCGTGTGTATCAGCGGCATCGCGATGGCGGTCGCGGCGCCGGCCGACGCTACGTCCGCCTGGCTGAAACGCCACACATCACCGGACGCGTAAGCTGCCGGGGCGCCGAGGCGCCCCAAATAGTTGAACCCGATTGGCGGCTCGGACCCCGCCAGCTCGACGTCGGGGTTGAGATACCGCAGCAGACCGTAGGTCACCGGATCCGGAGCGGCGCGAAGCTGCTCTTTGGCGTCTTTGACCACCGCTCCCAGCGCCGTCTCGCCGGCCACCACCTGCGCCCAGGACAGCTCACCAACGGTGAGCGCCACCGGATACTTCGTCGTGAACCACCCCACGGTGTGCGACAAGTCGACATCGGAGGCCAGTTGTTCGTCACGCCCGTGGCTCTCGACGTCGATGCCGATCGAGTTGCCGTGCCGGCCCAGGAACTGCGCCCAGGCCAACGCGAACGCGATCAACAGGATGTCGTGTACCCCGGCGTGAAACGCCGCCGGCACCTCGGCCAACAGCATCCGGGTGGTCTCGACATCCAACGAGGCCGACAGATGTCCGGCAGTGGCGAACATGTCGACGTCCGGGCGCACCGACGGCACCGCGGCCGGGGTCGCCGCCACCTGCCGCCATGCCTGGGCCTGCTCAACGATCTCGGCGCGCCGGGCCTGCTCGGCCAGCAGAGATGCCCACCGCGCGAACGAGGTTCCCGTCACCGGTAACGTCACCTGCCGCCCGCCGCGATGCTGGGCCCAGGCAATGTTGAGGTCCTCCAACAGAATCCGCCACGATACCCCGTCGACCGCAAGGTGGTGAGCGATCACTACCAACTGGCCGGTGGAGGCCACCCACAATGCGCTGAGCATTACCCCGGCGCCCGGGTCGAGCCGCGACCGCGCCGCTACCACTGCCTCATCGGAGAGCACGTCCACCGACTGCAGGCAAGCGCCCGCATCCACCGTGCCCGCCTCGGGCACCTGTAACGACCAGCCGCCGGCACCGTCGTCCTCGGCGCGCAGCCGCAACATGGCATGGCGATCCAGCAGGGCCTGAAGCACGACCACCACGTCGGCCTCGGTCACTTCCTCGGGTGCCTGCAAAACCACCGTCTGGTTGAACTGTTCGATCGGGCCCTGCTGGCCGCGCAACCAACACATGATCGGGGTCGCGGGCAGCTGCCCGGTGCCGTCGTCGACCGGGCCATCCGCGCCGCTGCCCACGGTGACCACCCGGGCCAGCCTCGCCACGGTCTGCTCGACGAAGATGTCGCGCGGTCGACAGACCACCCCGGCGGCAAAAGCCAGCGCCACCACCTGCATCGACAAAATGCTGTCTCCGCCGAGGTCGAAGAAGGAGTCGTCGGCTCCGACGCGTTCGAGGCCCAGGACTTGGGCGTAGATGCCGGCCAGGATCTCTTCGGTGGGGGTGGCCGGGGGCCGGTAGCGATCGGTGTCGCTGTATTCCGGTGCGGGCAGGGCCCGTTTGTCGAGTTTGCCGTTGACCGTCAACGGCAACGCCTCAAGGACCACCACCGCCGCGGGCACCATGTAGGCCGGCAACCGCTCGGCCAGCGCGGTGCGTAGCGCGCCCGCATCGACCTCGCCGGTCACATACCCGACCAGACGCTTGTCACCGGGACGGTCCTCGCGGGCGATCACCACCGCCGAATCCACCCCCGCGCACTCGCTGAGCGCGGCCTGGATCTCGCCGAGCTCGATGCGATACCCGCGAATCTTGACCTGCTCATCGGCGCGCCCCACATACTCCAACTGCCCATCGGCGCGCCAACACACCAAATCCCCGGTGCGATACATCCGCTCACCAAACCCACCGAACGGACACGCCACAAACCGCGACGCACTCAAACCCGCCCGGCCCACATACCCGCACGCCACCCCGTCACCGGCCACATACAACTCACCGACCACACCGACCGGCACCGCACGCAACCACCCATCGAGCACAAAAAACCCCAGATGAGCCAACGGCACCCCGATCGGGCTGGCGCTGCCCTCAACATCAGCGGCCACGATCTGCCGAAACGACGCATGCACCGTCGTCTCGGTAATCCCATACATGTTCACCAGCCGCGGCAACCCCGGATGATTACCCAGCCACGCGGAAAGACGCTGCGGCTCAAGAGCTTCCCCACCAAAGACCACCGTCTCAAGCTTGAACTGAGCCCCCAACTCCGGCTGCAGCGCATCCACCGCCTGCAACGCATAAAACGCCGACGGCGTCTGACTCAACACATTGACCTGCTCGCCAACCAGCACCGCATGCAACTCTTCCGGCGAACGCACCACCGCATCGGGCACCACCACCAACCGCCCACCATGCAACAACGCGCCAAAGATCTCCCACACCGAAAAGTCAAACGCCAACGAATGACACTGCGACCACACCTGCCCCGCCGACAGCTCCAACTCGCCGTCCAACGCCTCCAACAGCCCCACCACACTGCGGTGAGTAACCGCCACCCCCTTAGGCACCCCCGTCGTGCCCGAGGTGTAAATCAGATACGCAACATCATCGCCACCCGGCGCCGCCAACGCCGTGCACGGCTGGACATCAACAGCGGCATCGCCGACATCGATCACCGCCACACCGCACCCATCAAGCCGCCCAGCCAAATCAGCACAACTAATCACCGCCACCGGCGCCGCATCACCAACCACGAACCGCAACCGCGCAGCCGGCACCACCGGATCGATCGGCACATACGCCGCCCCCGCCTTGAGCACCGCCAACATCGCCACAACCGCCTCGACCGACCGCGGCAACAACACCCCCACACACTGCCCCGCCCCCACCCCACGACCAACCAACAAATGCGCCAACCGATTCGACGCCTCATCAAGCTCGCGATACGTCACCGACACCGCACCACAACTGACCGCCACCGCCTCAGGCGCACGCGCCACCTGCGCCCCAAACAACACCGGAACCGACACCACCGACGCCACCGACGCCGACAACACCCCCCAATTACCCACCACACCCAACCGGGCACGCTCAACCTCACCCAACACATCAACCGCCGACAACCGCCCACCCGGATCAGCAGCCATCCCCACCAACACCCGCTCCAACCGCCCCACCAACACCTCAACACCCACCACATCAAACACATCCGCGTCGAATTCGACGGTCCCGCCGATACCGGCGGGCTCTTTCGCCTCGCTCCAGCGTTCGGCCAAGGAGAAGGTCAGATCCATGCGGGCGGTGTGGGTTTCGATCGGTATCTGGGTGACCTGCAGATCACCCAACCCCAGCGTGGCGGCGGCTTCGGCGGTGTGTCCGGGCAGGTTCTGCCAGGCCAACATCACCTGGACCAGCGGATGATGTCCCAGGCTTCGCGTGGGGTTGAGCCGCTCGACCAGCACCTCGAACGGCGCGTCCTGGTGCTCGTAGGCGGCCAGGCTGCGCCGTCGCACCTGGGCGAGCAGTTCTGCGACGGTGGGGTCTCCGGTCAGATCGACCCGCAGCACTAAGGTGTTGACGAAAAACCCGACCAACTCGTCAAGGGCTGGGTCGCGGCGCCCGGCGATCGGAAAGCCAACGGCCACATCGAAACTCGCCGTGAGCTTGGCCAGTAGCACCGCCAGCGCGGCCTGCACCACCATGAAGCTGGTCGCGTTGTGCGCTCGAGCCAACCGCGCCACCTGCTGCTGCAGCTCGGCCGGCCACTCCACCGCCACCCTGGCGCCGCGGTAATCCGCAACCGGCGGGTAAGGGCGATTGGTGGGAAGCTGCAGCCGCTCGGGCATACCGGCCAACGCGTCCTCCCAGTAGGCCAGCTGCGCAGCGATGCGGCTGTGATTGTCGTCGAGATCACCGAGCTGGGCGCGCTGCCACAACGTGTAGTCGGCATACTGCACGGCCAACGGCGCCCAATCGGGGGCCTGCCCCGCGCACCGACTGGCGTAGGCCTGCCCGAGGTCACGCACGAACGGGACGATCGACCAGCCATCCGCCGCAATATGGTGCACCACGACCACCAGCACGTGTTCGTCGTCGGTGACGGTGAAAAGCCTTGTCCACAGCGGGACCTCGACTGCCAGGTCAAAACTGTGCCGCGTCGTCTCATCGATGGCCTCCTCCAGCCGGTTTACCGGCCACCCGGTGGCATCGACGACGTCCCAACCAAAGTGGGCCTGCTCTACGGGGACGACCACCTGCTGGGGTATTCCCTTGGGCGCCAAGAACAGTGTGCGAAGACTCTCATGCCGGCCCACCACATCGGTCAGCGCCGCCGCCAGGGCGTCGACATCCAGTTGCCCACAAAGCCGCAATCCCACCGCGATGTTGTACACCGGTGAGGGCCCGTGCAATTGGTCGATGAACCACAGCCGCTGCTGGGCAAAGGACAACGGCACCACGCTCGGCCGCTCGACGGCCACCAGCGGCTCCAGCCGACCGATATCCCGGCCGATACGGGGGGCCAACTCGGCCACTGTGGGCGCTTCGAACACCGCCCGCACCGAAAGGCTGGCGGCCAGGCTGGTGTTGACCTCGGCGACCAACCGCATGGCGGACAACGAATTTCCGCCGAGGTCGAAGAAGGAGTCGTCGGCTCCGACGCGTTCGAGGCCCAGGACTTGGGCGTAGATGCCGGCCAGGATCTCTTCGGTGGGGGTGGCCGGGGGCCGGTAGCGATCGGTGTCGCTGTATTCCGGTGCGGGCAGGGCCCGTTTGTCGAGTTTGCCGTTGACCGTCAACGGCAACGCCTCAAGGACCACCACCGCCGCGGGCACCATGTAGGCCGGCAACCGCTCGGCCAGCGCGGTGCGTAGCGCGCCCGCATCGACCTCGCCGGTCACATACCCGACCAGACGCTTGTCACCGGGACGGTCCTCGCGGGCGATCACCACCGCCGAATCCACCCCCGCGCACTCGCTGAGCGCGGCCTGGATCTCGCCGAGCTCGATGCGATACCCGCGAATCTTGACCTGCTCATCGGCGCGCCCCACATACTCCAACTGCCCATCGGCGCGCCAACACACCAAATCCCCGGTGCGATACATCCGCTCACCAAACCCACCGAACGGACACGCCACAAACCGCGACGCACTCAAACCCGCCCGGCCCACATACCCGCACGCCACCCCGTCACCGGCCACATACAACTCACCGACCACACCGACCGGCACCGCACGCAACCACCCATCGAGCACAAAAAACCCCAGATGAGCCAACGGCACCCCGATCGGGCTGGCGCTGCCCTCAACATCAGCGGCCACGATCTGCCGAAACGACGCATGCACCGTCGTCTCGGTAATCCCATACATGTTCACCAGCCGCGGCAACCCCGGATGATTACCCAGCCACGCGGAAAGACGCTGCGGCTCAAGAGCTTCCCCACCAAAGACCACCGTCTCAAGCTTGAACTGAGCCCCCAACTCCGGCTGCAGCGCATCCACCGCCTGCAACGCATAAAACGCCGACGGCGTCTGACTCAACACATTGACCTGCTCGCCAACCAGCACCGCATGCAACTCTTCCGGCGAACGCACCACCGCATCGGGCACCACCACCAACCGCCCACCATGCAACAACGCGCCAAAGATCTCCCACACCGAAAAGTCAAACGCCAACGAATGACACTGCGACCACACCTGCCCCGCCGACAGCTCCAACTCGCCGTCCAACGCCTCCAACAGCCCCACCACACTGCGGTGAGTAACCGCCACCCCCTTAGGCACCCCCGTCGTGCCCGAGGTGTAAATCAGATACGCAACATCATCGCCACCCGGCGCCGCCAACGCCGTGCACGGCTGGACATCAACAGCGGCATCGCCGACATCGATCACCGCCACACCGCACCCATCAAGCCGCCCAGCCAAATCAGCACAACTAATCACCGCCACCGGCGCCGCATCACCAACCACGAACCGCAACCGCGCAGCCGGCACCACCGGATCGATCGGCACATACGCCGCCCCCGCCTTGAGCACCGCCAACATCGCCACAACCGCCTCGACCGACCGCGGCAACAACACCCCCCCACACTGCCCCGCCCCCACCCCACGACCAACCAACAAATGCGCCAACCGATTCGACGCCTCATCAAGCTCGCGATACGTCACCGACACCGCACCACAACTGACCGCCACCGCCTCAGGCGCACGCGCCACCTGCGCCCCAAACAACACCGGAACCGACACCACCGACGCCACCGACGCCGACAACACCCCCCAATTACCCACCACACCCAACCGGGCACGCTCAACCTCACCCAACACATCAACCGCCGACAACCGCCCACCCGGATCAGCAGCCATCCCCACCAACACCCGCTCCAACCGCCCCACCAACACCTCAACACCCACCACATCAAACACATCCGCGTCGAATTCGACGCGGAGGCTGAGTTCGTCGCCGGGCCTGGCTTGCACCGTAAGCGGGTAGTGGTTGTATTCGCGGTTGTTGAACTCGGTGATGGCCAACCCGTCGACGCTGGGCAGGGCGGCGGTGTCGACTGGGTAGTTTTCGAACACGAAAAGGCTGTCGAACAGTTGGTCGTGGCCGGTGACGCGGTGAATTTCGCTGAGCGCCAGGTGCTGATGTTCGAGCGTGTTGTGGTGGGCGCGCTGCAATTGGTCGAGCAGGTCGGTGGTGGTGGTCGTGGGAGTGAAGCGCACCCGCACCGGCACGGTGTTGATCAACAGCCCCACAATCGATTCCGCGCCGAACACCTCGGCGGGCCGCCCCGAGACGGCGACGCCGAAGACGACGTCGTGCTGACCGGTCAACCACATCAGCAGCTGCGCGAAGGCGCCCTGCAGCACGGTGTTGACCGTCGTGTGGCATGCGCGCGCCAGCTCGCTGACGGCGCGGGTGGTCTCCGCGGACAGCCGGAACGAGGCGAAGTCTCGCCGCCCTGGCCCCAACCGGTCCGGCGGCCCGACCAAGGTCGGGGTGTCGAAGCCGGCGAGCACCTCGCGCCACGCGGCGTGGGCAGCATCGAGATCTCGATCGGCCAGCCAGGTAACAAACCTGCGGTACGGGACGGCCGCCGGCAGACGCTGCCCGTAATAGCTGGCGAATATTTCGCGCAGCAGGATCGGCAGCGACCAGCCATCGATGACGATGTGGTGAGCGGTGAGCACAAACCGGTGGCGATCGGGTGCGACGCGGATCAGCGCCGCGCGGAAGGCCGGCTGGTCGGCGAGGTCGCAGACCGCGGCGCGTTCGGTGGCGCAAGTCTGCTGGACTTGGTCCTCGACGTCGAGGTTTTGGCCGTCCAGCTCGACGTACCGCCACGGCACCACCGGGCCAGCCGGGATGATTTGCACTGGTGTGTCGAACTTTTCGGAGAAGCGGGCCGCCAGGTTGGGATGCCGGTTGGCCACGTTGTCCATGGCCTCGTGCAGCCGTTCGGCATCGAGCGGTCCGGTCACGGTGATGTCCAGCTGCATCGCGTAGACGTCGTCGTCGTCGCCCTGCGCGGCCCGGGCATGGAAGAGCAGCCCCCGCTGCAGGGGCGTCAGCGGCAACACGTCAGCGATCTGCATATTGCCTCTCGAGCTCGTTGATCTGCTGTTGGCTGAGTCCGGCAAGCGCGACGTCCGACGGCGTCAGCCCGCCGCCACCGGATCGCACGTGGGTGCAGATACCGGTCAGCGCGTCAAACCACAACCGGCTCAGGCGGTTTACCTGCGCTTCGTTGAGAACGGAGGGCGCCCAGGTCCAGTTGGCGTGCAAGTGCGGGCCGGCGTCGGTGTCGACGGTGACGGCGTTGAGCTCCAGGGTGTGTCCCAGCGGCATCGGTACCGCCGCGGCAACTCCGGTGAGAGACAAGCCCTCTGGGCTGATGCGCCACACGTCGTCGGACGCCTCCGCTGCCGCGCCCAGCCGCCCGAGGTAGTTGAAACCGATCTGCGGATCGGAGGCGTCAAGGTCGACGTCGGTGTTCAGGTACCGCAGCAGACCGTAGGTCAACGGGTCCGGCAGGGCGCGCAGCTGCTCTTTGGCGTCTTTGACCACCGTCCCCAGCGCCGCTTCACCGGCGGTCACTTGCGCCCAGCGCAGCCCACTCAGGTTGAGCGAGATCGGATATTTGGTGGTAAACCATCCCACGGTGCGCGACAGGTCGATATCGGAGCCCAGGTCGTCGTGGCGTCCGTGGCCTTCGACGTCGATGCCGAGGGGCGCGCCGCCTGTGCCGAGAAACTCCGCCACCGCCAACCCGAATGCGATCAGCAGGATGTCGTGGATTCCGGCACGAAACGCCGTCGGCACCTCGGCGAGCAGCATGCGGGTGATTTCCGCATCCTCCAGCACCGCCGACAGGTGCCCGGCGCTCACGTAGGTGTCTACCTCGGGGCATGGCGGGGGCAGCGCGGCGGGGGTCGCCGCCACCGCTTGCCAAACGTCAGCCTGCTCAACGACGTCGGCGGCGTACGCGTGCTCAGCCAGCAGTGCCGCCCACCGGGCAAACGACGTGCCGGTCGCCGGCAACAGCACCTCCTGCCCGGCGCGATGCTGAGCCCAAGCAATGTTGAGGTCCTCCAACAGAATTCGCCACGACACTCCGTCGACAGCAAGGTGGTGAATGATCAAGACCAGCTGTGCGGCGTCGGCCACCCACAGCGCGCTGAGCATCGCGCCGGCGGCGGGATTCAGCCGGGCCCGCGCCTGGATCAGCGCCTCGTCCGACAGCGTTTCCACCGCATGTAGGCACTCGGCGGCGTCCACCGAACCCGCCTCGGGCACCTGCAAGGACCACGCGGCGTCGCCATCGTCGACGCGCAGCCGCAGCATGGGATGGCGGTCCAGCAGTGCCTGAAGGACGGCCACCACGTCGGCGTGGCTGATCCCGTCCGGGGTCTGCACCACCATCGTCTGGTTGAACTGCTCAACCGGGCCCTCGATGCTGTTTAGCCATCGCATGATTGGGGTTGGGCGGACCTCGCCCACACCTTCGTCGATCGGTGCATCGCCGCTGTCGGCCACGGTGGCTACCTGGGCCAGTCGGGCCACAGTTTGCTCGACGAAGATGTCGCGCGGCTTGCATATCAGGCCGGCGGCACGAGCCCGCGCCACCACCTGCATGGACAAGATGCTGTCGCCGCCGAGGTCGAAGAAGGAGTCGTCGCGCCCGACCCGCTCCAGCCCGAGGACCTGGGCGTAGATACCGGCCAAAATCTCCTCGGTCGGCCCGACCGGAGCCCGATAAACCTCACCGCGGTAATCCGGCACCGGCAACGCCCGAACATCAAGCTTGCCGTTCACCGTCAACGGCAAACTGTCCAACCCCACCAACGCCGCCGGCACCATATAACCCGGCAACCGCGCCGCCAACTGCTCACGCAACCAACCCGAATCAGCACCACCAGTGAAATAACCCACCAACCGCTTATCACCAGGACGATCCTCACGGGCCACCACCACCGCCGAATCCACCCCAGCCAAACCCGCTAACGCCGCCTGAACCTCCCCCAACTCAATCCGATACCCACGAACCTTGACCTGCTCATCAGCACGCCCCACATACTCCAACTGCCCATCAACACCCCACCGCACCAAATCCCCAGTGCGATACATCCGCTCACCAAACCCACCAAACGGACACGCCACAAACCGAGCCGCCGACAACCCCGCACGACCCCAATACCCAACCCCCACCCCCAAACCAGCCACATACAACTCCCCCCG
>NZ_LQPE01000113.1 GCF_002101735.1 Mycobacterium kyorinense
CTACTGGACTGCGGCACCAGCGGCGGCGTGTGGGGCCGGGAACGCGGTTATTGTCTGATGATCGGCGGCGACGACGACGCCTTCGCCCACGCCGAGCCGATCTTCGCCACTGTTGCGCCCGGCGTGGACGCGGCGCCACGCACACCGGGTCGCGACGGCGAAGTCGCTCAAAGCGAGAAGGGCTATCTGCACTGCGGACCGGCCGGGTCGGGCCACTTCGTCAAGATGGTGCACAACGGCATCGAGTACGGGATGATGGCCTCCCTTGCCGAGGGGCTGAACATTCTGCGCAACGCCGACATCGGAACCCGCATTCAGAAAGGGCAGGGCGACGCGGAAACCGCGCCGCTGGCCAGCCCGCAGTACTACCAGTACAACATCAACATCCCAGAGGTCACCGAGCTTTGGCGCCGCGGCAGCGTGATCGAATCGTGGCTTTTGGACCTGACCGCGATCGCGCTGCACCAAGCGCCCGACCTCAAGGAATTCGCCGGCCACGTTTCCGATTCCGGTGAGGGTCGCTGGACCTGCATCGCGGCAATCGACGAAGGGGTGCCCGCTCCGGTGCTGACGTCGGCGCTGTATTCGCGGTTTGCCTCACGGCGTCTCGACGAGTTTGCCGACAAGGCGCTCTCGGCGATGCGCAAGCAGTTCGGCGGCCACGACGAGAAGGCCGGCTAGCGGCTGACGCCCGCGCTTTTCACCGCAAAGAAGCGGCTGGCGTCTTCGTTCCTACCCATCCTCGTTAACAGGAGCTGAAGTGACCACCACGACACAACTCGACGCCGACACCGTCGCGATCAACACGATCCGTGCGCTGTGCATGGACGCGATCCAGCGCGCGAACTCCGGCCACCCGGGAACACCGATGGGAGTGGCGCCCGTCGCCTACACGCTGTGGCAGCGCTTCCTGCGCTTCGATCCCGCCGACCCGATCTGGCCCAACCGGGACCGTTTCGTGCTATCGGAGGGCCACGCGTCCGCCCTGTTGTGGTCGTTGTTGCATCTGAGCGGCGTCCAGGCCGTGGACCCCGACTACGAGATAGTCGGCCGGCCCGCGGTGACTCTCGATGACCTCAAGACCTTTCGGCAGCTCGACTCGCGCTGCCCGGGCCATCCCGAGTACCGCTGGACTTCCGGCGTGGAGACGACCACCGGGCCGTTGGGCCAAGGGGTCGCCACCTCGGTGGGCATGGCGATCGCCGGACGCTGGCTGGCCGAGCGCTACAACCGCGACGAGATGACCTTGTTCGACTTCGACGTTTACGCCCTGGCCGGGGACGGCTGCATGATGGAAGGTGTCTCCGCCGAGGCCGCCTCCCTGGCGGGTCACCTGGGGCTGGCGAACCTGTGCTGGATCTACGACTCCAACCGGGTGACCATCGAGGGCCATACCGACATCGCGTTCACCGAGGACGTGGCGGCCCGCTTCATCGGCTACGGCTGGAATGTGACCTCGGTCGCCGACGCCAACGACACCGACTCGATCGAACGGGCGTTGCACACGTTCAAGGCCGAGGGCGCGCGGCCGACGCTGATCGTTGTGCACAGCCACATCGGGTACGGCTCGCCCGTCGAGGACACACCCAAGGCACACGGCAGCCCGTTCGGGGTCGAAGGTGTCCGGGCGACCAAGCGGTTCTTCGGCCTGCCCGAAGACGAAGACTTCTACTTCCCCGACGACGTCTACGACAGCTTCGCCGCGGGAATCGGTGCACGCGGTAAGGCGGCCCGCGAGGCGTGGGAGGCGATGTTCGAGCGCTACCGCACGGCGTTTCCCGATCTGGCTGACGAGATCGAGCGCATCCAGCGGCGTGAGTTGCCCGACGGTTGGGACAAAGCGCTGCCCACGTTCGCACCCGACGCCAAGGGCATGGCCACCCGCGAGTCGTCCGGGCAGCTGCTCAACGCCGTGGCGCAGGCTGTCCCGTGGTTGGTCGGCGGTTCAGCGGACTTGTCCCCGTCCACCAAAACCAGGCTCACATTCGACGGCGCCGGCGACTTCCAGGCCGGCCAGCGGGGCCGGAACCTGCACTTCGGAGTGCGCGAGCACGCGGCCGCGGCGATCGCCAACGGCATGGCGCTCACTAAGCTGCGCCCGTACTGGTCCGGTTTCTTGATCTTCTCCGACTACGCTCGCGGCGCCATTCGGCTCTCGGCGCTGATGGACATCCCGGTCCTGCACATTCTGACCCACGACTCCATCGGCGTCGGAGAAGACGGACCCACCCACCAGCCGGTGGAGCAGCTGATCTCGCTGCGGGCCATACCGGGCCTGCTGGTGTTCCGCCCGGCCGACGCGAACGAGGTCGTCGAGACCTGGCGCATCGTGACCGCGCTGCGGCACGAGCCCGCCGCGCTGATTCTCTCCCGTCAGGCGCTGCCCACACTGGACCGGAGCACGTTCGCGCCCGCGGTCGGAGTGGCCAAAGGCGCTTACGTGCTGGCCGAGGCCGACAGCGCGACACCGGACGTCATCCTGCTGGCGACCGGTTCGGAGGTGCACCTGGCGCTGGCCGCCCGGGAGGAGTTACAGGCCGACGGTGTCGGCACGCGCGTGGTGAGCATGCCCTGCTGGGAGCTCTTCGACCGCCAGCCGCAGCAGTACCGCGACGAGGTGCTCCCGCCATCGGTGCGGGCACGTGTTGCGGTGGAGCAGGCGTCGACCCTGGGCTGGGACCGCTACGTCGGTGACGGCGGCGCGGTGATCGGCATGCACACCTTCGGCGCGTCGGCGCCGCTGAAACAACTGGTCGACAAGTTCGGCTTCACGCCGGAGCGAGTCGCCGAGCGCGCCCGGGATTGCCTGGCCGGCCTACGGAAGGAGAAACAGTGAAAGCCACGGAGACCCTGCATCAGCATGGACAGAGCCTTTGGCTTGACAACATCACCCGCAGCATGCTCGACGACGGCATCATCCAGCACTACATTGACTCGTACTCGGTGACGGGGCTGACCTCCAACCCGTCGATCTACGACAAGGCCATCGGATCGGGCGACTACGACGACGCCATCCGGTCCAAGTCAGGCCACGGGCTTTCGCCCGAGGACCTGTTCTTCGATCTGGCCATCGAGGATTTGCGCCGCGCCGCCGACCTCTTCCTGCCCCTCCACGAGCGGACGGACGGGGTCGACGGGTGGGTGTCCCTTGAGGTCTCCCCTTTGCTCGCCTACGACACCGCGCGCACCGTGGAGGCGGCCAAGACCCTGCACCAACAGGCAGGGCGGTCCAATTTGTTTATCAAGATCCCCGGCACCGTCGAGGGCCTGCCGGCCATCACCGAGGCGATCGCGGCCGGCATCCCGGTGAACGTCACGCTGCTGTTCTCCGCCGATCAGTACCTGGCCGCGGCGGATGCGTACCTGAAAGGCATCGAGCGGCGGATCGCCAACGGTCTCAATCCGGTTGTCGGCTCGGTCGCGTCTGTCTTCATGTCGCGCTGGGACAAGGCGGTGGCCAAGCAGGTGCCGGCGGAACTGCAGGACAAGCTCGCGTTGGCGGTGGGGCTCGACGTCTATCGCGCCTACCGGGGACTGATGGACTCCGACCGGTTCCAGCGGCTGGAGAACGTCGGGGCCCGAATGCAGCGGCTGCTGTGGGCCAGCACGAGCACCAAGCATCCGGCCGCCCCCGACACCCTGTACGTGCACGGGCTGGCCGCTCCGTTCACCGTCAACACCATGCCCGACGCCACCCTCGAGGCGTTCTTCGATCACGGCGAGGTGGGCGATCCGCTGCCGGCCGACGGCGGCGACGTCGATGCGCTGCTCGCGCGGTTCACCGACGCGGGCGTCGACCTGGGCAAGATCGCAGCCCAGCTGCAGCGCGACGGGGCCACGTCGTTCGTCGATGCCTGGAACGAGTTGATGGGCCGCATCGAGACGCAGACGTCGGCGGTCGCCTAAGCAAATAGAGAGGAGACGAATCATGTCGATTCCGCCCCTGTGCGAGCGCCCGGCCTACGAGGCCCTTGCCCGGCACTATTCCAAGATGGAGCGTCGCCATCTGCGCGAACTCTTCGCCGAGGACGCCACCCGCGGCGAGCGGTTCTGCGCCGAGGCCGCGGGGATCTACCTCGACTACTCCAAAAACCGCATCACCGAGGAGACGCTGAGTCTGCTGATGCAGCTGGCACGGGAGTCTGAGCTCGAGCGGCGCCGCGACATGATGTTCGCCGGGGAGCGGATCAACGTGTCGGAGAACCGCTCGGTGCTGCACGTGGCGTTGCGGATGCCAAAAGGCACATCGCTGATGGTCGACGGGATCGATGTGATGGCCGAGGTGCACGAGGTCCTCGACCGGATGGCCGATTTCGCCATCAAAATCCGTTCGGGTGCCTGGACCGGGCACACCGGCAAACCGATCCGCAACATCGTCAATATCGGCATCGGCGGATCCGACCTGGGACCGGTGATGGCCTACGAGGCGCTGCGCCACTACACCGACCGCAATCTGACGTTCCGCTTCGTCTCCAATGTCGATTCCACCGACTTCGTGGAGGCGACCAGGGACCTGGCGGCCGAGGAAACGCTTTTCATCGTGTCGTCGAAGACTTTCGGCACCCTCGAGACACTGACCAATGCCACCTCGGCCCGCGACTGGGTAATCGGCCAGCTTGGCGACTATGCGGTCGCAAAGCATTTCGTGGCCGTCTCGACCAACGCCGATCGGGTAGCTGAATTCGGTATCGATACCGCAAACATGTTCGGCTTCTGGGATTGGGTCGGCGGGAGGTACTCGATGGACTCTGCGATCGGCTTGTCGACGATGGTCGCCCTCGGTCTGGAAGGGTTCGGCGATTTGCTTGCCGGCTTTCACGCGATGGACGAGCACTTCCGCACCGCCCCGCCGGAGAAGAACCTCCCGATGCTGATGGGTCTGCTCGCGGTGTGGTACGTGAATTTCTTTGGGGCCCAGTCGATCGGCGTGATGCCCTACGACCAATACCTCAAGCGGTTTCCCGCCTACCTGCAGCAACTGACAATGGAATCCAACGGCAAACACGTCACCGTTGACGGCGCGGTCGTGGACTATCAGACCGGCCCGGTGTACTGGGGCGAGCCCGGCACCAACGGCCAGCACAGCTTCTACCAGTTGATCCATCAGGGAACCGCACTGATACCGATCGACTTGATCGGTTTCGGTAAAAGTCTCAACCCGCTGCGGGACCATCACGACATCTTGTCGTCCAACGTCTTCGCCCAGGCGCAGGCGCTCGCCTTCGGCAAAACCGAACAGGAGGTCCGCGCGGAAGGGACCCCCGATGCGGTGGTGCCGCACCGGGTCATGCAGGGCAACCGCCCCACCAACGTCCTGCTGGCGGAGAAGCTGACCCCGCACGCCCTCGGTGCGCTGGTCGCCCTGTACGAGCACAGCGTGTTCACCCAAGGGACCATCTGGGGTATCGACTCGTTCGACCAATGGGGCGTCGAGCTGGGCAAGCAGCTGGCGCTGGCGATCATTCCCGAGTTAAAGAGCGCCACCGAGCCCGAACTCGGTCACGACTCATCGACCAACGCGCTCATTCGCCACTACCGCGCGCTGAAGGCACGCCCATGAGCATTGAGCAAGAGAAGCAGTTCGCGGCGGAAGCGGCAGCCGATCTCGTCGAAGACGGCATGACCGTCGGGCTCGGCACCGGCTCGACCGTGGCGTTCTTACTGCCGGCCCTGGCCCGTCGTTCGCTCGACATTCGTTGTGTCGCTACGTCGTCGCGCACCGCGCAGGCGACCTGCGAGTTGGGCCTGAAGGTGGTCAACGAGCTGCATGGCCCGATCCCCCTCGAGCTGTTCAGGTTCGGGCTCGGCGCCACGCTGCGCCGAGTCGCGCCGGTCTCGTTGCGCAATGCACCGCCGAGTCCCGACGGCGGCGTGATCGCCGACTACCGCGGACCCGTCGCGGACCCTGCCGCTTTGGCCAGCTGGTTGGCCGCCACGCCCGGTGTGGTCGAGCATGGCCTGTTTCCGCCGGAGATGGTGACGTCGGCGTTGGTGGGGCGGGATAAGTCGGTCGACTCGATTGACTTCGAACTCACCAGGCCCGGCATGCGTTCGGGACGCACTGGCCAGTTGGGAAAGGTAGGGAGTTGATATAAGTGGGGATGGGTACGGAGTTGGTATGCGCGCGCTGACGGTAGAGCCTGGCCACAAAGGCTCGTTGAGGGTGTCCGACGTGCCCGACCCCACCCCGGGCGACGGCGAAATGCTGGTCGACGGTGTGGCGATGGGGGTGTGCGGCACCGACAAGGAGATCGTGTCCGGCGAATACGGCTGGGCCCCGCCCGGCTCGTCGCGCCTGGTTCTCGGTCACGAATCGCTCGGGCGGGTGCGGCAGGCGCCGTCGTCGGGCACGTTCAGCGACGGTGATCTGGTGGTCGGCGTGGTGCGCCGCCCCGACCCGGAACCGTGTGGGGCGTGTGCCCACGGCGAATTCGACATGTGCCGCAACGGGCGCTACCGCGAACGCGGCATCAAAGAACTCGACGGATACGGCAGCCAAGCCTGGTGTGTGGAAACCGATTACGCGGTGCGGCTCGACCCGTCGCTGGAACGCGTCGGCATGCTGCTCGAGCCCACCACGGTGGTGTGCAAGGCCTGGGAACAGGTCGAGCGGATCGGCGCCCGCGGCTGGTTCGAACCCAAACGCGCGCTGGTCACCGGCGCCGGGCCAATCGGCTTGCTGGCGGCGCTGATCGGAGCGCAGCGCGGGCTGGACACCCATGTGCTGGACCGGGTTACCGACGGCCCCAAGCCGCATCTGGTGGAATCACTGGGTGCCACGTACCACCACGACGACATCGAATCGGTGGCCAAGAAGTTGCGGCCCGACATCGTCATCGAAGCCACCGGGGTGGGCAGCGTCGTGTTCGGCGCTTTGATGAACACCGACACCTACGGCATCACCTGCCTGACCGGTGTCTCGTCGGGCGGCCACAGCATCGACGTCGACGCCGGCCTGGTGAACCGCGACATCGTGCTGGAGAACGATGTCGTCGTCGGCTCCGTCAACGCCAACCTGCGCCACTACAAGCAGGGCGCCGAGGTGCTGGCCCGCGCCGACAACAACTGGCTCGACGGCCTGATCACCCGGCGGGTTCCGCTGGAGAAGGCGGCCGACGCGTTCCGGCCCGCCGAGGGCGACGTCAAAGTCATCATCGAACTCTGATGGCGCGAATAGAGGATTACGCGCTGCTCGGCGACCTGCACACCGCGGCGCTCGTGGGACGCGACGGCAGCATCGACTGGCTGTGCCTGCCACGCTTCGACTCCGGCTCCTGTTTCGCTGCGCTGCTGCACGACGAGTCCGCCGGCCACTGGCGGCTGGCTCCGGCCGCCGGCGGCCCGTGCACCCGGCGCGGCTATCGCGGCGACACGCTGATCATGGACACCGAGTGGGACACCGACGACGGGTCGGTGCGGGTCACCGATTTCATGCCGCCGCGCGGTGAAGCGGCCGACCTGGTCCGGGTTGTCGAAGGACTGTCCGGGCGGGTGCGGGTGCGCATGGACCTGGTGATCCGATTCGACTACGGCAGCGTGGTGCCCTGGATTCGCCGCAGCGACGAGGGCTTGGTCGCCATCGCCGGCCCGGACACGCTGTGCCTGACCACACCCGTCGACCTGCACGGCGAGCACATGTCGACGGTCGCCGAATTCGACGTCGCCGCAGGCGAAAAGGTCCCGTTCGTGCTCACGCACGTGCCGTCGCACCGCCCAGACGCGGTCCGGGCGCAAGCCGACCGCGCGCTGCGCGACACCGAGAAGTTCTGGACGGACTGGATCGGCCAATGCACCTATCGTGGACCCTGGGAAGACGCAGTGCGGCGCGCGTTGATCACGCTGAAAGCGCTCACCTACGACCCGACGGGCGGAATCACCGCCGCGGCAACCACGTCGCTGCCGGAATCGCTTGGCGGCATGCGTAATTGGGACTATCGCTACTGCTGGTTGCGCGATGCCACCTTCACGTTGCAAGCGCTACTGGGCACTGGCTACATCGATGAGGCGCGGGCGTGGCGAGACTGGCTGGTGCGTGCGGTGGCCGGCGATCCGGCGAAGCTGCAAATCATGTACAGCGTCGACGGCGCACGACGGATTCCGGAGCTGACGCTGGATTGGCTGTCTGGGTACGAGAATTCGGCGCCGGTGCGCATCGGCAACGACGCCGCCGGACAGTTCCAGCTCGACGTGTGGGGTGAGGTGCTCGACGGCCTGCACCTGGCCCGCGAGACCGGCATGCAGGCGGTGGACACCGCGTGGGACATCCAGCGGGCGTTGCTCGACTTCCTGGAAGGGATTTGGGATCAGCCGGATTCCAGCCTGTGGGAAGTACGCGGCCCCCGAAGGCATTTCGTGCACTCGAAGGTGATGGCGTGGGCCGGTGTCGACCGCGCCGTGCACACCGTGGAAACGCAGGGTCTCGACGGGCCGCTGGACAAGTGGCGCGACTTGCGTGACCGGATTCATGCCGACGTCTGCGAACACGGCTACGACGCCGATCGCCAGACCTTTACCCAGTTCTACGGTTCGCAGGGCCTCGACGCCGCACTGTTGCTGATGCCGCGGGTCGGATTCCTGCCGTGGGACGACCCGCGCGTCGTCGGCACCGTCGAGGCCGTCCAGCGGGAGCTGACCAGCAACGGCTTTGTGCTGCGCTATCGGCCCGACGCCGACGGCGGCGTCGACGGGCTGCCCGGCACGGAGGGCACCTTCCTGGCGTGCACGTTCTGGCTGGCCGACGCGCTGCACGGAATCGGGCGCCGCGACGAGGCCCGGGAATTGTTCGAGCGGATGCTGGATCTGCGCAACGACGTCGGGTTGCTCAGCGAGGAGTACGACACCCAGGCGCAGCGGCTGGTGGGTAACACGCCGCAGGCCTTCAGCATGGTGGGGTTGGTCAACACCGCCAGGCAGCTCGGCGGGACGTCGGTTCAGACGCGGGGGGTCTTGTCGTAGGGCCGGTGTAGTATCGAAAGTATGTTCGATACCGATCCATCAGCGCAGGCCGCGGGCTTTTTTGCCGGGGTGGACGACGCCGGTGTGATCGATGCCCTCACGGCCGCGGCGCGCAACCAGAACGCGATGTGCGCCCGCGAGTTGGCGGCAATCGGTGAGCTGTATGCGCGCCGGGCGCCCGATGACGACACCGACCGGATCAACTGGGCCATCGACGGGTACGAGAACGTGATTGCCGAGGTGGCCGCGGCGTTGGGCATCAGCCGGGGACGAGCCCGCGGGCGGCTGCGCTATGCGATCGACTTGCGGGAGCGGCTGCCCCGGGTCGCCGAAGTCTTCGCGCGGGGCGACATCGACTTTCGGTTGATGGCCGCCGTGGTGCGTCGTACGGAGTTGGTCGACGATCCCGTGCTGGTCGCCAAGCTGGATGCCGCGATCGCCCGGCATGGGCACAAGTGGATGCGGTTATCCGAGCCCAAACTCATTGAGCGGATCGACATGTGGGTGGCACGGTTTGACCCGGCCGGCCAAAAGTTGCCGGGCCAGCGCAATGAGGATCGCTATGTCGAAGTCTGGCCGCTCGAGTCCGGCCTGGCCGGGGTGTGGGCGCAACTACACGCCCACGACGGCGCCGCGCTGGACCAGAAGCTCGATTCGTTGGCAGCCACAGTTTGCGCAGCGGATCCGCGGACCAAGGCGCAACGTCGCGCCGACGCGCTCGGTGCATTGGTTGCCGGCCTGGAGACCATGCGTTGTGAGTGCGGCTCACCGGAATGCCCTGCCGCACAACGGCGGCCGGCCACCGACGTGGTCATCCATGTGCTGGCAGAGCCGGCTACCGTCGGTGGCAACTCTGAGGCGCCGGGCTATCTGCCCGGGTTCGGGCCGCTGCCGGCAACCACGTTGCGCGACCTCGCCGGCACGGCAAAGCTCAAACCGCTCACGACACCTTCGGCCGATGCAGCGCCCGCGTATCGGCCGTCGGCGGCGCTGGCGGAATTCGTGCGGCTGCGGGATTTGACATGCCGGTTTCCAGGATGCGATCAGCCGGCCGAGGTGTGCGACATCGACCACACGGTTCCGTTCCCGTTCGGCCCCACGCACCCGTCGAATCTCAAGCTGCTGTGTCGTTACCACCATCTTTTGAAGACGTTCTACACCGGCTGGGCTGATCAGCAACTAAGCGACGGCACGGTGATCTGGACAGCGCCGACCGCCATACGTACACCACGAAACCCGGTGGTGCCGTGCTCTTCCCGGCTCTGGCCGTTCCGACCGGCGAATTGGCGCTGCCGACCTCGGTGCCACCTGCATCCGAGCACCGCGAACTGATGATGCCGACCCGACGACGAACTCGGGCCCAGGACCGCGCAGCGCGCATCGCCTACGAGCGCGGCATCAACGAGGCCCGCCTCGCCGCCGAAGCGGCCTGCCAGGCCGAGCGCGTCGCGGCCTGCAACGACCTTCCGCCCTTCTAGCTATTTGCGGCGGCGCGGAATGAACTCCTGCGCTTTGACTTTGATGCCCTCTCTGAGGATGCCGAACGCGTCCTCGTCGCCCTTGAGCACTGAGGTCGCGGCGGCCTTCATCTGGTCGAAGGTCGCGTGCGGGGGCACCGGCGGGATGTTGGGGTCGCAGTGCACGTCGAGCACCGTCGGGCGATCGGCGGCCAGCGCCCGATCCCACGCGGAGCCGATCTGCTCCGGATCGGTCAGCGTCGCCGAGCCCAGGCCCAGGCCGGCCGCGAAACCCGCGTAGTCCACACTCGGAAGTGTTTGCGACTCAGGGAATTTCGGCGCACCGGCCATCGCCCGCATCTCCCACGTCACCTGGTTGAGGTCGTTGTTGTGCAGCACCGCGACGACCAGCCGGGGGTCGGTCCACTCCTCCCAGTAATGCGCGATCGTGATCAGCTCGGCCATCCCGTTCATCTGCATGGCGCCGTCACCGGCGAACACGATCACCGGGCGGTCCGGGTTGGCGAACTTCCCGCCGATGCCGTACGGCACACCGGGACCCATCGTGGCCAGGTTTCCTGACAGTGAACCGCGCATGCTGCCGCGGAATTTCAGTTGGCGCGCATACCAATTCGCCGCCGACCCGGAATCGGCAGTGATTATCGCGTTGTCCGGCAGCTTGGGAGACAACTCCGCGAACAGCCGCATCGGGTTGATCGGATCGGCGGACACGTTGGCTTCCATTTCCATGGTTTCCCACCAGCGCTGCACGTTCTTCTCGATCTTCTCCCGCCAGGACCGGTCGGACTTGCGCTGAATCAACGGAATCAGCTCCCGCAGCGTCGCAGCGGCATCACCCACGAGGTTGACCTCGTTGGGGTAGCGCATGCCGATCAACGCCGGGTCGATGTCGATCTGCACCCCGCGGGCGTCGCCGAACCCGGGCAGGAACTGCGTGTAGGGGAAACTGGAGCCGACCGTGAGAAGCGTGTCGCAGTCACGCATCAACTCGTAGCTGGGACGGGTGCCGAGCAAGCCGATCGAACCGGTCACCCACGGCAGTTCGTCGGAGAGTACGTCCTTGCCCAGCAGCGGCTTGGCGACGCCCGCACCCAGCAGATCGGCGATCTCCGTGACCTCCTTGACCGCTCCCTTCGCCCCGCAGCCGACCAGCATGGCGACACGCTCGCCGGCGTTGAGCACCTCGGCGGCCTTCTGCAAGCCCGCCTTGGAGGCAGCGACCTCGGGCCACTCGAAGCCCAGACTCGACGGCACCATCTTGAATTCGTGGCCCGGCGGCGAATATTCGAGCTCCTGCACGTCGGCCGGGATGATGACGGCCGTCACCGTGCGTCTGGTCAGCGCAGTGCGGATCGCGCGGTCGAGCACATTGGGCAGCTGCTCGGGCACCGTCACCATCTGGATGTACTCGCTGGCGACGTCCTTGAAGAGGCTCATCAGGTCGACTTCTTGCTGGTAAGAGCCGCCCATCGCGCTGCGGTTGGTCTGCCCGACGATCGCCAGCACCGGGACCCGGTCGAGTTTGGCGTCGTAGAGGCCATTGAGCAGGTGGATCGCGCCCGGTCCCGAAGTCGCCGCGCACACCCCGAGCTGGCCAGAGAATTTCGCGTAGCCGACCGCCTCGAACGCGGCCATCTCTTCGTGGCGGGCCTGCACGAACTTCGGCTTGTTGTCGGCGCGCCCCCAGGCTGCCAGCAGACCGTTGATGCCGTCACCGGCGTAGGCGAAAACCTTCTCGATCTCCCAATCGCGCAGCCGTTCCAACACGAAGTCGGCAACCAGAGCGCCTCCCATCGCACACCTCTTCCTGTCTGGGAGCTGATAACAGGAAGGTGGTTACCCACGCGGCGACGGCCTTAGACAAATGAGTCGGGGTGGCGGGATTTGAACCCACGACCTCTTCGTCCCGAACGAAGCGCGCTACCAAGCTGCGCCACACCCCGCGTGAAGCCACGACAGCGTATCGCACCGACCCGTCGGGCCGCCAAAGCGCAGTGCAACGCCGGCGCTGCGAGGTGCCTCACAGTGTGCAGCGGAATAGCCCCGGGTGTCAGTACGGTTTATATGCACCGAAGTCGGCAACGGAAGCGAGACAATCATGACGGTCCTAGGTGCCGTGGTGTTCGGCGGACTCCTGGTCCTCGGTGTGCTGTGGCTACTGGTGACCGCCCCGGCCAACGAAGCGCAGGACGCGTGGGATCACGCCCAGCTGCACGAGCGTTCGAACTCGGCCAGCGCCGCGGCCGACGGGGCTGGATCCAGCCCGTGGGCCTTGACCCACTCGTCGCAGAAGTAGGTGTCGGCGTAGCGGTCGCCGCTGTCGGCGAGCAGCGTGACCACCGACCCGCTGCGTCCCTCGGCAACCATCTCGGCGATCAGGCCGAACGCTCCCCATAGATTCGTGCCGGTCGACGCGCCGACCCGACGTCCCAGGACCGCGCTGGCATGACGGGCGGCCGCAATCGACGCGGCGTCGGGCACCGCGACCATCCGGTCGACCACATCGGGCAGAAACGAGGGCTCCACTCGTGGCCGGCCGATTCCTTCGATGCGCGACGACGCGTCGACGACGACGTCGTTGCGGCGCTCGGCGTAGGCCGCGAAAAACGCCGAGTTCTCCGGATCGACCACACACAACCGGGTGGCGTGCCGCCGGTAGCGGATGTAGCGGCCGATTGTCGCGCTGGTGCCCCCGGTGCCCGCCCCGACGACGATCCAGTCCGGTATCGGGTGTCTCTCGTCGCGCATCTGCACATAGATCGACTCGGCGATGTTGTTGTTGCCCCGCCAGTCGGTGGCCCGCTCGGCGTTGGTGAACTGATCCAGGTAATGCCCGCCGGTCTCGCGGGCCACCCGCTCCGCCTCGGCGTACACGTCACCCGAATGCTGCACGAAATGGCAACGCCCGCCTTGTGATTCGATCAGTGCGACCTTGGCTGCGCTGGTCGACGCGGGCATCACCGCGACAAACGGCAGGCCCAGCAGCGCGGCGAAGTAGGCCTCCGAAACCGCCGTCGACCCCGACGACGCCTCGACCACCGTGGTGTCCTCGCCGATCCAGCCGTTGCACAGCGCGTAGAGGAACAGCGAGCGGGCCAGCCGATGCTTGAGGCTGCCGGTGATGTGCGTCGTCTCGTCCTTGAGATAGAGCTCGACGCCGGCGTTGGCGCTCCACGCCGAGGGCAGCGGGTAGCGCAATAGATGAGTGTCGGCGCTGCGACGGGCGTCGGCCTCGATCAGCCGGATCGCGTTGTCTGTCCAGCCGCGCGGCCTGCCGCGATCAGCGACCCGAGCGCCGTCGCTCAATGCACCGAATATGTCGGCTGCGAGCGCCCCCGGTCGCGGTGCGAATCGCGGCCGCCGGTCGGCGCCGCGATCAGCGTCAGCAGCGTCGCCTCCGGTCGGCAGCAGAACCGCACCGGCGCGAACGGCGACGTGCCGATCCCCGCCGAGACGTGCAGCCGCATCGTGGTGCCCCAGCGCGACGCGCCCTTGGCCCGCGAGCGGTCCAGGCCCGAATTCGTCACCAGCGCACCGTAGAACGGCAGGCACAGCTGACCGCCGTGGGTGTGTCCGGCCAGCACCAGCTGGTAGCCGTCGGCGGCGAAGCGGTCCAGCACCCGCGGCTCGGGCGAGTGGGTCAGCCCCAGCCGCAGGTTGGCGGCGGGGCTGGCGGGGCCGGCGATCGTCTCGTAGCGGTCGCGGGCGATGTGCGGGTCGTCGACGCCGGCCGCGGCGATGTGCAGACCCGCCACCTCGAACTCGCGGCGGTTGTGGGTCAGATCCAGCCAGCCGCGCTCGGTGAACGCCGCGCGCAGATCCTGCCAGGGCAGCGGCTGCCCGTGCACCCGGTGCCCGGGATTGGTCAGGTAGTTCATCGGGTTCTTCAGCCGCGGGCCGAAGTAGTCGTTGCTGCCGAAGACGAAAACACCCGGCAGCGACAGCAGGTCGCCTAGGGTCTGCACCACCGCGGGCACCGCCTTCGGGTGGGCCAGGTTGTCGCCGGTGTTGACCACCAGATCGGGCTCCCAGCCGGCCAGTTCCCGCAGCCATGCCTGCTTGCGACGCTGGCCCGGCCGCATGTGGATGTCGCTGATGTGCAGCACCCGCAACGGCGACGAGCCCGGGGTCAAGACCGGCATGGTCAGCTCTCGCACCACGAACGCGTTGCGCTCGATGATCGAGGCGTAACCGATGCCGGCGACGGCCGAGCCGAGCGCGACGGCGCCGGCGGTCTTCAGAACTGCGGATGCGGGCATGCAGGCATGCTACTGCGCCAGCCTAGGGCGGTGGCGGCGGCTGCTCCGGCGGTGGTGGCGGCAACAGCGGGATCGTGATCGGCGGCAACCCCGGAATCTCGATGACTTGCGAGCCGATGGGCGCACCTTCGGGCGGTGGCGGCGGGGCCGGCGGGACGCCGTTGCTGATCTGGATGGTGACGACGGCGCCGGGGATGGTCTGGCCGTTTGGTGTCGTTCCCACCACTTCCCCGTACTTGGCGCTGCTGTTGACCGACGTCGGTTGGTCGGCGACCTGGAAACCGGCTTCCTTCAGGCGCTGGCGTGCTCCCTCGACGTCCAGCCCGGCGACGCTGGGCACCCGCGAGTTGGGGCCGCCGTCCACATAGCGCGGATCGGTCGGCGGCAGCTTCACTTCGCCAAACTTGTCCGCGATCGGCTTCATCGCGGTGAACCAGGTGCGGGCCGGCTCGTTACCGCCGTAGAGGTTGCCGTCGCCGCAGCGCCGCAACGGCGAGGAGCACAGATCCGACGGCGAACTGGAGTCGTCGTAGATGTAGTTGGCGGCCGCGTACTGGTTGGTGAAGCCGACGAAGCCCGACGAGCGGTGCGCCTCGGTGGTACCCGTCTTGCCGGACATCGGCAGATTCCAACCCGCCGCCCCGGCCGACCCCGACGCCGTGCCGCCGGGCTGGGAGTCCTTGCTCAGCGCGTTGGCAAGCGTGTTCGCCAAGCCCTCCGGCACTACCTGGTCGCACGCCTCGGCGCTGACGGCGACCTCGTTGCCGTCGCGGTCGATCAGCTTGTCGATCGGGTTGGGCGGGCACCACTTGCCGCCGGAGGCCAGCGTCGCCGCGACGTTCGACAGCTCCAACGCGTTGACCTCGAACGGGCCCAGGGTGAACGAGCCGATGTTCTGCCGCTTGATGAAATCGGCCAGGCTCTCGTTGCTGTTCTCGTCGTAGTCGCGGGCGCTGCCCGGATCGGCGTAGGAACGCAGCCCGAGCCGCACCGCCATGTCCACGGCACGCGGCACGCCCACCATCTGGATCAGCTTGGCGAACGCGGTGTTCGGCGACGTGGCCAGCGCGTCGGTCACGTTCATCGACCCGCGGTAGTTGCCGGCGTTGACCACGCACCACGTTTCCTTGGGGCAGCCCTTGGCGCCGCCGCTGCCCATGCCCTTGGCCTGGAAGCTGCCCGGCACCTCCAACTGCATGTTGATGCCCATGCCCATCTCGAGTGCTGCGGCGGTGGTGAAGATCTTGAAGATCGACCCGGCGCCGTCGCCGACCAGAGAGAACGGCTGCGGCCGCATCGTCTCGCCCGCATCGGTGTTCAGGCCGTAGCGGCGGTTGCTCGCCATCGCGATCACCTTGTGCGAGTCCTTGCCGGGCCGGATCACGCTCATCACGCTGGCGATGCCGTTGAGGTCTGGGCTGGCGTACGCGTCGATGGCCGACTTGACCGACGCCTGCACGTCGGGGTCGAGGTTGGTCCGGATCGTGTAGCCGCCGCGGGCGACCTGCTCCTTGCTGATGCCGGCCCGCGCCAGATACGCCTGCACGTAGTCACAGAAGAATGCGCGGTCGCCGGCCGCGATGCAGCCGCGCGGTAATTCGTTGGGCTGCGGCAGGATTCCCAGTGGCTCCGCCTTGGCGGCGCGCAACGCCTCGGCCTCCTGAGGCAGGTTCTCGATCATGGTGTCCAGCACCAGGTTTCGCCGTGCCAGCGCGCCCTCGGGGTTGGTGTAGGGATTGAGCGCAGTGGTCGACTGCACCATCCCGGCCAGCAGCGCCGCCTGCTGCCAGTTCAACTCGGATGCGTTCACCCCGAAGTAGGTCTGCGCGGCATCCTGCACACCAAAGGCGTTGTTGCCGAACGAAACCAGGTTCAGGTAACGGGTCAAGATCTCCGGCTTGGAAAACGTCTTGTCCAGGGTGAGCGCCATGCGGATTTCGCGCAGCTTGCGCGCCGGCGTGGTCTCGACCGCCGCGCGCTTCTCGGCGTCGGTCTGCGCGATCACCAGCAGTTGGTAGTTCTTCACATACTGCTGCTCGATCGTCGAACCGCCGCGGGTATCGACGTCGCCGGACGCGTAGCCGGCCAGCCCGTGCAGCGTGCCCTGCCAGTCGACACCGTTGTGTTCGGCAAACCGCTTGTCCTCGATGGAAACGATTGCCAGTTTCATCGTGTTGGCGATCTTGTCGCTGGGCACCTCGAAGCGGCGTTGCGAGTACAGCCAGGCGATCGTGTTGCCCTTCGCGTCGACCATCGTGGTGACGGCCGGGACGTCGCCCTCGAGTAGCTGGGCCGACCCGTTGGCGACGACTTCGGAGGCGCGGTTCGACATCAGCCCGATGCCGCCGACGGCAGGAAACAGTAGGGCCGCGACGATGACGCTGGCCAACAGGCAGCACCCGGCGAGCTTGGCGACCGTGATAGCGGTCTGGTGCTGCTCCGGCTCCGGCATGGCTACTAGACTAGCGGCGCCGCGACGGAAGTCATCTGGAGTCGTCTCGAGTGGCTGATGAGCATATTTGCCCCAGCGTCACAGGTCAGGGCCTATTCGTTGGTTCGTCCCGCCCGTCCGGCGGTCGCCTTCATGATCGGACGGCACAGTTGTGCCAAAAAAGGGCGTATCAAACCGTTGCGCAATTGGCACCTGACCACCTAACTTAGACGCACAGTGAGATACAGGTAACACCGACGTGCATAGTGTGGCCTAGATCGCATCGCCGATCTGCACCGCGAGTCGGGGGCCGTCGTACTGGCGGTGAGAGCGAAGAGGGGACGCTGGTGTCAGGTACACGGATCGCGGCACGCAAGGCGAACACTGCACCCTCAGGCAGCACCGTTCACCGTGCTGATTCCGAGTCACGAATCGCCTGGGTATCCAAGGCGCTGTGCCGGGCGGCCGACCCCGACGAGCTTTTTGTCCGCGGTGCCGCGCAACGCAAGGCCGCGGTGATCTGCCGGCACTGTCCGGTGATGCTGGAATGCGGCGCCGACGCGCTCGACAACCGGGTCGAGTTCGGGGTGTGGGGTGGCATGACCGAACGGCAGCGACGCGCACTGCTCAAGCAGCATCCCGAGGTGGAGTCCTGGGCGGAGTTCTTCGCTGCGCAGCGCAAGCACCGCAGCGCTGGCTAAGCAACAGCCGTCATCTGGTCGGCGATCGCGCGCAGCGCTTCGAGGTCTGACACGTCGAACGGCAGCGACGGCACCCCGACGATCGCGACGTGCGGATTGGCCCCGGTGAACCGCGACAACAGCCGGATCTCCCGCTTGGACGTCGCCGCCCGGTCGGCGTGAATCTGCAGGACCGCCGTGGCCAGCGCGGCCGAATCCGATCCGTCCGACTCGGTCTGGAGCGTCTCGGCGCCGTCGATGGCCCGCTCCACCGGCAACGAGCACAACATCGGGTGGGTCCGGTTCAAGATGAGCCCCGCCAGCGGCATGCGCTCCTCGGAGAGCCGGTCCACGAAGAACGACGCCTCCCGCAGCGCATCCGGCTCGGCCGCCGACACCACCACGAACTGCGTACCGCGCCGCTTCAGCAGCGCATAGGTGCGGTCCGCCTTCTCCCGGAACCCGCCGAACGTGGCATCCAGCGACTGCACGAAACCGGCTGCGTCGGAGAGCATTTGGGAACCGAGAACGGTCGACAGCGCTTTCATCGCCAGGCCGACGGCGCCGGTGACCAGCCGGCCGATGCCGCGGCCGGGGCCCAGGAGCAGCCGCCACAGCCGGCTGTCCATGAAGCTGCCCAACCGTTTCGGCGCGTCCAGGAAGTCCAGCGCGTTGCGTGAGGGTGGGGTGTCCACCACCACCAAATCCCAGCGGTCCTGGCTCAGCAACTGGCCGAGCTTTTCCATCGCCATGTATTCCTGGGTGCCGGCCAGAGAGGTGGCGACCGTCTGATAGAACTGGTTGTCCAGAATCGCTTGTGCGCGTTCGGGTCCGGAGTACTGGATGACCATTTCGTCGAACGTGCGGCGCATGTCGAGCATCATCGCGTAGAGCTGGCCCGGCACTTCGGGAGCCAGCGGCACCCGCTGCGGCGAATTGCCAAGGTCGTTGATTCCCAACGCTTGTGCCAGCCGCTTGGCCGGGTCGATGGTCAACACCACCACCGTGCGGCCGTTCTCGGCGGCACGCAACGCCATCGCGGCGGCGGTGGTCGTCTTGCCGACGCCGCCGGCGCCACAGCACACCACCACCCGGTTGGTTTTGTCGGCCAGGATGCCGGCCACGTCTAGTCTCGGCGGAGTGGTACTCATCGAACTCCTTGCTGCGCAAGCACTTCGGAGAGCTCGTAGAGACTGCCGAGATCGACACCGTCGGCGATCGTGGGGAGCTCCAGCCGCGGCACTTGCAACTCGTCGAGCTGCTCGGCTGTCTCGGCGCGGGCGGTGATGCGGGTGGCGTGCTGGATGGTTTGGGTCAGCAGGCCGGCGAAATCGGCGTCGTTCAGCGTGATTCCGGCCTTGGTCAGCCCCGCCCGTACGGCGTCGGCGTCGATATCGCCCTCGGCCGCCTTGGCCAAGTCGTCGGGCTGCAGGTAAGCCGGGATGTTGCGGTTGACGATCACGCTGCCGATCGGCAGATTCAGCTCCTGCAGTTCGTCGATGGCCTCCATGGTTTCCTGCATGGGCAGTGCCTCGAGCAGTGTCACCAGGTGCACGGCGGTCTGGTCGGAATGCAGCAGCTGCACCACGCCCTCACTCTGCGAATACACCGGCCCGCCCTTGGCCAGATCGGCCACCGCCCTGGTGACGTCCAAAAACCGCGCGATGCGACCGGTCGGCGGCGCATCGACCACGACCGCGTCGTACACCGGCTGCCGGTCCTTGCCGACGCGGATCACCGACTCCTTGATCTTTCCGGTGAGCAGCACGTCGCGCAGGCCGGGCGCGATCGTCGTCGCGAATTCGATCGCACCGATGCGCCGCATCGCCCGGCCGGCGATGCCGAGGTTGTAGAACATGTCGAGGTATTCCAGGAACGCGGCCTCGATGTCGATCGCCAGCGCATTGACCAGACCGCCGTGTTCGGCGGTCGCGATCTTGACCTCTTTGTAGGGCAGCGGCGGCACATCGAAAAGTTGCGCAATCCCTTGGCGCCCTTCGACTTCCACCAGCAACACCTTGCGCCCGCCGGACGCCAGGGTCAGTGCGAGCGCGGCGGCGACCGTCGACTTGCCGGTGCCCCCCTTGCCGGTCACGAAATGCAAGCGGGCCTTCTCCAGTCGCGCTGGCCAGCCGATGGAAGCCCCGCTGCTCGGTGTGGTCGCCACCAAAGCATGCTAACCAACGTGTGTTGTCACCCGACCGATAAGCTCGAGCTATGACCCAACCGACCGCGTGGGAGTACGCCACCGTCCCGCTGTTGACGCACGCCACCAAACAGATCCTCGACCAGTGGGGTGCCGACGGCTGGGAGCTGGTTTCGGTGCTGCCCGGTCCGACGGGTGAGCAACACGTCGCGTATCTGAAACGCCCGAAGTGAGCGCGGGGTCTGCCAAGGCCCGGCTTGCTGAGCTCGGCATCGAGCTCCCGGCAGTGGTGAAGCCGCTGGCCGCCTATGTGCCCGCGGTGCGCACCGGCAACCTGGTGTACACGGCGGGCCAGCTGCCGATGCAGGACGGCAAGCTGGCCGGCACCGGCAAGGTCGGTGCCGAGGTCACTCCCGAAGAGGGCAAGGCGCTGGCCCGAGTCTGCGCGCTCAACGCGCTGGCGGCGGTGGATTCGCTGCTGGGCATCGATGCGGTGACCCAGGTGGTCAAGGTGGTCGGTTTCGTCGCCTCCGCGCCCGGGTTCACCGGTCAGCCCGGCGTCGTCAACGGAGCATCGGAGGTGTTCGCCGAGGTGTTCGGGGATCGCGGCGCGCATGCTCGATCCGCGGTCGGCGTTGCCGAGTTGCCGCTCGGTGCACCGGTGGAAGTCGAGCTGGTGGTGGAGGTCGGCTGACGACTCAAGTGTTGGCTCACCCGGCCTACGGACAGCTGCGACCGGTCACCGACAGCGCATCGGTGCTGTTGGCCGATAACCCCGGCCTGATGACGCTCGAGGGCACCAACACCTGGGTGCTGCGCGGTCCGCGCAGCGACGAGGTGGTCATCGTCGACCCCGGACCCGACGACGACGAGCACATCGCCCGGGTCGCGGCCGTCGGCCGCGTCGCGCTGATCCTGATCAGCCACCGGCACGGCGACCACACCGACGGCATCGACAAACTCGTCGACGCGACCGGCGCGCCGGTGCGATCGGTGGGCAGCGGGTGGTTGCGCGGCCTCGGCGGACATCTGGTCGACGGCGAAGTGATCGAAGCGGCAGGGCTGACGATCCGCGTGCTGGCCACGCCCGGGCACACCGCCGACTCGGTGTCGTTCGTCCTCGACGACGCCGTGCTCACCGCGGACACCGTGCTGGGTCGCGGCACGACGGTGATCGACAAGGAAGACGGCAGCCTGGCCGACTATCTGGAGTCGCTGCAGCGGCTGCGCGGTCTGGGGCCGCGGCGGGTGCTGCCCGGCCACGGGCCGGACCTGGCCGACCTCGCGGCCGTCGCCACCGGCTACCTCGAGCACCGCGAGCAGCGGCTGGACCAGGTGCGCTCGGCGTTGCGCGATCTCGGCGACGACGCCACCGTGCGCCAAGTCGTCGAGCACGTCTATGTCGACGTCGACGAGAAGCTGTGGGGCGCCGCCGAGTGGTCGGTGCAGGCGCAGCTGGACTACTTGCGTCGTTGAGATCGCGTGTAGGGCTGTGAATCCGCCGGGATCGCGACCCTAGACGCAATCTCAGCGCGCGCGCCTGGCCAACCGTTCCGAGTCGGAGATCAGTACGCTCTTGCCCTCCAGGCGAATCCAGCCGCGGTGGGCGAAATCGGCCAGCGCCTTGTTGACGGTCTCCCGCGACGCGCCGACCAGCTGAGCGATCTCCTCCTGGGTCAGGTCGTGGGTGACCCGCATCGCGCCACCCTCCTGAGTGCCGAACCGCTGGGCCAGCTGCAGCAGCTGCTTGGCCACGCGTCCGGGCACGTCGGTGAAGATGAGGTCCGCCAGGTTGTTGTTGGTGCGGCGGAGCCGCCGGGCCAGCACCCGCAGTAGCTGCTCGGCGATTTCGGGACGGTCGGCAATCCAGGCGCGCAGCGCGTCGCGGTCCATCGAGACCGCCCGCACCTCGGTGATGGTGGTGGCGCTCGACGTCCGTGGCCCGGGGTCGAAAATCGACAATTCACCGAACATGTCGGACGGACCCATGATCGTCAGCAGGTTCTCCCTGCCGTCGGGGGAGCGCCGGCCGATTTTGACCTTGCCCGAAATGATGATGTACAGCCGGTCGCCCGGCTCCCCTTCCGCGAAAACGGTATGCCCGCGGGGGAAGTCGACGGGCTGTAGTTGTTTGGTCAGCGCGGCGACGGCGCTGGGTTCGACCCCCTGGAAGATTCCGGCCCTCGCCAGGATCTCGTCCACGTTGCCCCTTAGCTGCTTGAATATTGTGATGAGCGCTTGGCCCACCTATGTTTTGTGAGCTGAGTCTAAAGGTAGGCCGTTAACCCAACGTGCCAACGCTACACACGATTGGCGTGCCGAGGCGGCCCAAACTGCCGATTCGTCCGGGAATGCCGGTGCCGCGGCCTTGCCAACCCCGATGGTTTGACGGGCGGCATGGGCTCGTCGATCGCGTACTCGGCGCGGCGGCGATGCAGGCAGTCCAGCGCCTCGGGCATGCCTTCGCGGGCCAGCGTGTTCATGTCCGCGGCCTCGGCCTGTTCGAAAAACTCCGCGACGTCGCGCGCGGTGAGGGTGTCGTCGACCAAACCGGCTTCGAGGCGGCTGAGCCCGAACGTCGCCAACATCAGCAACCCCGGAATAAACGCCACCAGCAGCCACGACACAAGGAGGAAGTAAACACGGCCAAGGTCTCAGCGAGATTACAAATTAGTACTCTGTCGGACGTGACAACGGGCAAGGCCGAGGCCACCGTGTCCCGCCGTTGGTCTGACGAGACCCGCCTCGGGTTGGTGCGACGAGCTCGCCGAATGAATCGCAAACTGGCACAAGCGTTTCCGCATGTCTACTGCGAACTGGACTTCACCAATCCGCTGGAGCTGACGGTGGCCACCATCCTGTCGGCGCAAAGCACCGACAAGCGGGTCAACCTCACCACCCCGGCGCTGTTCGCCCGCTATCGCAGCGCGCTGGACTACGCGCAGGCCAACCGCGAAGAACTGGAAAACCTCATCCGCCCCACCGGTTTCTACCGCAACAAGGCGACGTCGTTGATCGGTCTGGGGCAGGCACTGGTTGAGCGGTTCGACGGCGAGGTGCCGTCGACCATGGACGAGCTGGTGACGCTGCCCGGCGTGGGACGCAAGACCGCCAACGTCATTCTCGGCAACGCGTTCGGCGTCCCGGGGATCACCGTCGACACGCACTTCAAGCGGCTGGTTCGGCGGTGGCAATGGACGACCGAGGACGACCCGGTGAAGATCGAGCACGCCGTCGGCGAGCTCATCGAACGCGCAGAGTGGACCGATCTGAGCCACCGGGTGATCTTTCACGGCCGCCGGGTCTGTCACGCCCGCAAACCGGCGTGCGGCGTGTGCGTGCTGGCCAAGGACTGCCCGTCGTTCGGGACCGGGCCGACCGACCCGCTGATCGCCGCGCCGCTGGTGCAAGGCCCCGAAAAAGAGCACCTGCTGGCGCTGGCCGGCTTGTAGACCGCCGGCCATGAGCGCCCGTACCGGTTGGACCATCGCGATCCTGGTCGTGGTCGCGGCCTTGCTGGGGGCGCTGCTGGTCGAGCTGCGCGACACCTATCACTTGTCGACGCCGCCGTCGGCGAGCGGGCCCGGCCGCGAACACCGCGACGCCGACACCCCCGAGGCGCTGGCCGGACCGCGCCAGCGCGCCGACTTGCCGCCCTGCCCGGCCGCCGGCCCGAGCGCCGGACCGCCGGCGCTGCGCGGCATCACGGCGGAATGTGCGGCCGACGGCTCGACGGTCGAGGTGGCCCGCGCGCTGGCCGGGCGCCGGGTCCTGCTCAACATGTGGGCTTACTGGTGCAAACCGTGCAAGGCCGAATTACCGGCGATGGCCGAGTATCAGCGCCGCGCCGGATCGGCCGTGACGGTGGTGACCGTGCACCAGGACGAGAACGAGACGGCGGGGCTGCTGCAGCTGGCCCAACTGGGTGTCCGGTTGCCGACTTTCCAGGACGGTCGGCGGCGGATCGCGGCCGCGTTGCGGGTACCCAATGTGATGCCCGCGACAGTCGTGCTGGCGCCGGACGGTAGCGTTGCGCAGACCCTGCCGCGGACGTTCGCCACCGCCGACGAGATCGCGGCCGCGGTTTCAGGCCAGAGGTGAGACCAGGGAGGGCCGGTTGAGCGCTGCGGTTCCGCTGACCCCGGAGCTCGGGCCGTCCTGGCTGCGCCCACTGGTCGACAACGTCGACCACGTGCCGGCCGCCTTTCGCCGCCGGCTGCCCCCCGACGTGCTGGCGATGGTGACCGCCGCCAAGGCCGCGGCGTCGGTGCGCCGCAACGGCCGCGACGCCGCGGTGCTGGTGCTGTTCTCCGGGCCGGAGTCCGCTCCGCCCGACGGCGGTGTTCCCGACGACGCCGACCTGCTGGTCACCGTGCGGGCCTCCACCTTGCGCCACCACGCCGGACAGGCGGCGTTCCCCGGCGGCGCATGCGATCCCGGTGACGACGGACCGGTGGCCACCGCCCTGCGGGAGGCCCGCGAAGAGACCGGCATCGACGTGGGCCGGCTGCATCCGCTGGCGACCATGGAGCGAACGTTCATCGCGCCGTCGGGTTTTCACGTGGTCCCGGTGCTCGCGTATTCACCCGATCCCGGGCCGGTGGCCGTCGTCGACGAGGCGGAGACGGCGATCGTTGCGCGGGTTCCGGTGCGCGCCTTCATCAATCCCGCGAACCGGCTGATGGTGTATCGCCGGGCTCACGGCCGGCGTTGGGCCGGCCCGGCTTTCCTGTTGAATGAGATGCTGGTGTGGGGTTTCACTGGCCAGGTTATTTCCGCGATGCTCGACGTCGCGGGCTGGGCGCAGCCATGGGACACCACCGACGTCCGCGAACTCGACGAAGCCATGGCTCTGGTCGGCGATGAGGGTGGTGCACGATGACCCCGTCACAGTGGTTGGACATCGCGGTGCTCGCGGTCGCCTTCATCGCGGCGATATCCGGTTGGCGCTCAGGCGCATTGGGCTCGCTGCTGTCGTTCGTCGGGGTCCTGCTCGGCGCCGTCGCCGGAGTGCTGCTGGCGCCGCACATCGTCACCCACATCACCGCCCCACGCGCGAAGCTGTTCGCGGCGCTGTTTTTGATCCTGGGGTTGGTCGTCATCGGTGAGGTCGCCGGCGTCGTGCTGGGCCGGGCGGTGCGCGGCGCGATCCGCAGCCGCATCATCCGGTTCTTCGACTCGCTCATCGGGGTGGCGGTGCAGATGGTGGTGGTGCTGATCGCAGCGTGGCTGCTGGCGACGCCACTGACGTCGTCGTCCGGGCAGCCCAATCTGGCTGCGGCGGTGCGCGGTTCGCGGGTGCTGGCCGAGGTCAACCAGGTCGCCCCGCCCTGGCTCAAAACGGTGCCCAAACGGTTGTCGTCGCTGCTGGACACCTCGGGTCTGCCGCAGGTGCTGGAACCGTTCAGCCGCACGCCCGTCGCCGCGGTGGCCACACCCGATGCCGGGCTGGCCGACAACCCTGTCGTGGCGGCCACCCAGCCCAGCGTGGTCAAGATCCGCGCGATCGCGCCCAGCTGCCAGAAAGTGTTGGAAGGCAGCGGGTTTGTACTTTCCCCCGACCGGGTGATGACCAACGCGCACGTGGTGGCCGGCGCCAACAACGTCACGGTCGAGGCCGGCGGCAACCCCTACGACGCGACGGTGGTGTCCTACGACCCATCCGTCGACATCGCCATTCTGGCGGTCCCGAACCTGCCGCCGCCGCCGCTGGCTTTCGCCGACGGCGCCGTCAAGGGCGGGACCGACGCGTTGGTGCTGGGCTATCCCGGCGGCGGCGGCTTCGTCGCGACGCCGGCGCGGGTGCGGGAAATCATCGAGCTGTCAGGCCCCGACATCTACCGCGACGCCACCGTCAACCGCGAGGTGTACACCATCAGAGCCACTGTGGAGCAAGGCAATTCGGGTGGCCCGCTGATCGACCTGAACGGCAAGGTGCTCGGCGTGGTGTTCGGCGCGGCGGTCGACGACAACGACACTGGTTTTGTGCTGACCGCCAAAGAAGTGGCCAGTCAGCTGGCCAAGATCGGCGACACCGCGCCGGTGGCCACCGGCGCCTGCGTCAGCTGAGTTCGGGCCCGTACACCTGCCCGAAGAACCGTGCCAGGTGGCTGTTGACTTCCTGTGGCGCCTCTTCGTGGCTGAAATGCCCTGCGCCGGAGACCGTTAGGTAATGACCGTGCGGTGCGTAGCGTCGGGTGCGTTCGACCGGGTCGGCCAGCACGTAGGGATCGGCGTCACCGCGGACGTGCAGCAGCGGCAGGCCGATGTGCCGCTTCATGGACCTCATGAACCGCCGGCCCTCGTCGCGCAGCTGGCTGCGCACCGCCCAGCGCTGGTACTCCAGCGCGGAATGCGCCGCCGACGGAATCTGGATGGCCTGCCGCAGATGTCCGATGGTTTCGGAAAAGTCTTCGGATGCAACCCATTTGGCGCTGGCACGGCTGCGCACCAGCCGTTCGACCTCGTCGCCGTCGTGCCGGGTCAGCGAGCGCTCCGGCCAGATCGGCACCTGATAACGCAGCAGCGACGGCAACAGCGCACTCGCCTGGTCGCGGCGTGTCAACGCCGAAGCACGCAAGGCCGCGGGATGCGGCGAGCTGACCACCGCGATCGCGCGGACCAGCCGGGAGTGCAGCACCGACGTGGCCCAGCAGACCAGCCCGCCGTCGGCGTGGCCGACCAGGGTCGCCGACGAATGCCCGAGCGCGCGGATCAGTCCGGCGGTGTCGCCGGCGAGGGTCCAGCCGTCGTACCCACGGGGCGGTTTGTCGCTGCCGCCGTACCCGCGCAGGTCCACGGCTACCGCGCGCACACCGGTCAGGCCGCGCAGCTGGTGGCGCCACGACCACCAGAACGAGGCGAAGCCGTGCAGCATGATCACCAGTGGGCGGGCCGTCGGCGGCGCGCCCTCATCCTGGCCGGATGGCGCCGCCTCGACGACGTGGAACCGAATACCGTTGGCGTGTATATCCAGATGGCGCCATGGCCCGTCGATACGGGTCACCGACGGGTCTGGTGGCGCCATTTACCAGCCCGAGGGGTCAGCGGGTGTTCCGCCGGTGCCGAGCGCCTGCTGGCCGGCCTTGTCGTGACCCGGGGTGAAGGCGGTGCGGGTCTCCTTGACCGATGCGATGGTTTGGCGCGGTCCGCGGATGCGGCGGACCTTCAAGAATCCGAACAGCGCCAGCACCGCGGTGAACACCACCATGATCCCGAACACGATCAGGAACGCGACCCAGCGCCACAGCCAGGTGTCGAGCAACTCGGCGAGGAAGAAGAAGAAAAAGAAGGTCGAGTAGAACAGCACGACCAGCGCCGAGATGAAAAAGACGCTGCCGGTCAGCCCCTTCTTGACGTCGCGGGTGATCTCGGCACGGGCCAGTTCCACTTCCGCGCGCACCAGCGTCGACATCTGGGCCGTGGCGTCCTTGACCAGGTCGCCGATCGACGGTTCGACGGGCAGCGCATGCGGGTCGGTCAACGGGATGGTGGTCAGCGTGCTGGGCACGCCGTTGCCGGCCTTCTTGCGATCGGGCTTGCTCACAGACGGTCCTCCCGGCTGAACCTGATTGGCTGTCGTCGCGGTTCATGTTGCCATGGGCACCGGCGCCAGACGAGGCCAACCGAGGACCGGCGGTCACGCTAGACTGACCCAGCCGGGTCTCATGGCCGGAGTCGTTGACGGGAGTAACTCTTTGCAGACCACGCACTGCCGGCTGTTCCGTGTTGCTGCGGCATTAGTGATGGCCTCGCTGGTTGCCGTCGCTGGTGTGCGCACTGCCGCGGCCGACGACAGGGTTCCGATGGGCGGCGGCGCGGGCATCGTCATCGACGGCGACACCATGTGCACGCTGACCAGCATCGGCAACGACAACACCGGCGCGCTGGTCGGCTTCACGTCGGCGCACTGCGGCGGCCCGGGCGCTTCGGTGGCCGCCGAGGCGGCGCAGAACCGCGGCGCCATCGGCACGATGGTGGCCGGCAACGACAGCCTCGACTACGCGGTGATCCGCTTCGACCCGGCCAAGGTGACGCCGGTGCCCAACTTCGACGGCTTCGCGATCGACGGCATCGGCCCGGACCCGGGCGCCGGCCAGATCGCCTGTAAGCAGGGCCGCACCACCGGCAACTCGTGCGGTGTCGTCTTCGGGCCGGGCCAGGATCCGGGCACCCTCGTCATGCAGGTGTGCGGGCAGCAGGGCGACTCGGGTGCGCCAGTCGTCGTCGACAATCTGCTGGTCGGGATGATCCACGGCGCGTTCAGCGAGAACCTGCCGACCTGCGTCATCAAATACATCCCGCTGCACACCCCGGCGACGGTGGTGTCGATCAACGCGGTGCTCGCCGACCTTGCCGCCAAGGGCCGCCCGGGCGCCGGGTTCGTCCCGGTGTCGGCCAATCCGGCCACTTAGCGGCGATCGCAAGCGCGCCAAGGTCGGCTGAGGACCGTCGCCGAGGGGGAGTGGCGTAGCTAGCTATTTGGCCGCCCGGATCGCGTCGAACACGCCCGGGTCCAACAGCGTCGACGTGTCGCCCAGTTCCCGGTTTTCGGCGATGTCGCGCAGCAGCCGGCGCATGATCTTGCCGCTGCGGGTCTTCGGCAGCTCGGGCACCACGTGCAGCTCGCGCGGCCGGGCGATCGGCGAGATCTCCTTGGCGACGTGCCCGCGCAGCTCGTCGATGATCTCCTCGCCGAGGGTCTCCGGCTGATCGGCCTGCAGCACGACGAACGCGCAGATCGCCTGACCGGTGGTCTCGTCGGTGGCGCCGACGACCGCGGCCTCGGCCACCCCGGAGTGCCCGACCAGCGCGGACTCCACCTCGGCGGTGGAGATCCGGTGCCCGGACACGTTCATCACGTCGTCGATGCGGCCGACCACCCAGATGTCGCCGTCGGCGTCGTAGCGGGCGCTGTCACCGGCGAAATACCAGCCCTGCCCGGCGAACTTGGACCAGTACGTCTCGCGGTAGCGGTCCGGGTCGCCCCAAATCCCGCGCAACATGGCCGGCCAGGGCTGGTCGATCACAAGGTAGCCGGTGGCGTCGACGCCCGGCGTGAGCTGGTTGCCGTCGTCGTCGACGATCTTGGCGGAGATGCCGGGCAGCGGCGTCATCGCCGAACCCGGTTTGGCGGCGGCCACACCCGGCAGCGGCGAGATCATCGCGGCGCCGGTCTCGGTCTGCCACCAGGTGTCCACCACCGGAGTCTTGCCCGCGCCGAGCACATCGCGGTACCAGCGCCAAGCCTGCGGGTTGATCGGCTCGCCGACCGATCCCAGCAGCCGCAGGCTGGACAGGTCGTGGGCGTCGGGAATCTGCCGGCCCCACTTCATGAACGTCCGGATCAACGTGGGCGCCGCGTAATAGATTGTCGCCCTGTACTTTTCGATGACCTCGAAATGCCGGTGCTCGGTAGGGGAGGCCGGCGTGCCTTCGTAAATGATCTGCGTGACGCCGTTGGACAGCGGACCGTAGACGCTGTAGGTGTGTCCCGTGACCCAGCCGATGTCGGCGGTGCACCAGAACACGTCGGTCTCCGGCTTGACGTCGAAGATGCTGTAGTGGGTGAACGACGACTGGGTGAGAAACCCGCCGCTGGTGTGCATGATGCCCTTGGGCTTGCCGGTGGTGCCCGATGTGTACAGCAAAAACAGCGGATGTTCGGCGTCGAAGGCTACCGGGGTGTGTTCGGCCGGAGCGTGGTCGACGACGTCGTGCCACCACAGGTCGCGGCCGTCCGTCCACGGCACGTCGATGCCGGTGCGCCGGACCACCAGCACGTGCTCGATGGGGCTGTCGTTGCCGACCGCCTCGTCGGCGGCCTCCTTCAGGGGCATGGGCTTTCCGCGGCGGAACTGCCCGTCGGCGGTGATCAGCAATTTGGCCTCGGCGTCGGCGATTCGCGCGCGCAGCGCCTTGGCGGTGAAACCGGCGAACACCACGCTGTGCATGACACCCAGCCGCGCGCAGGCCAGCATTGCGACGATGGCCTCCGGGATCATCGGCATATAGATGGCGACTCGGTCGCCTGCCACCAGCCCGAGGCGGCTCAGTGCGTTGGCGGCCTTGCATACCTCGGTCTGCAGGTCGGCGTAGGTCAGGACGCGGCTTTCGTCAACCGGCTCGCCCTCCCAGTAGATGGCGGTGCGGTCGCCATGGCCGGCCTCGACGTAACGGTCCACGCAGTTGTAAGCGACGTTGAGCTTGCCGCCGACAAACCACTTTGCGAAAGGGGACTCCGACCAGTCCAGCACCTGCTCGAACGGCGTCGCCCACGCCAGCCGCTCGGCCTGCTTGGCCCAGAACGCCAGCCGGTCCTGCTCGGCCTCGCGGTATGCGTTTTTGCTGACGTTCGCCTGCTGTGCGAACTCCGGTGGCGGCGGATACGACGACGGCGCTTCGGTCACGGGTTGAAGCCTAGCTAAGCTGATCGCTCGCACCACCCATCACCCGACCTGAAAAAGTCGGCGCGTTGATCTGCGATGTGAGGGTGCTGAACAGGGAAGATGGCCTCAAGCCCTTGTGCGAGAA
>NZ_LQPE01000114.1 GCF_002101735.1 Mycobacterium kyorinense
CGCACCACCCGGGTGATCAACCGGCGCCTGCGCCGCGCCCTCGAGCACCGCGACCGCTGCTGCGTGGTGCCCGGCTGCGGGGCCACCCGCGGCCTGCACGCCCACCACATCCGGCACTGGGAAGACGGCGGGCCCACCGAGTTGAGCAAGGTGAGGTGTCGGCAATATACCCCCTTCACGCAGGAGGATGACACTCGGATCTCCGACCGAAGGGAAGGTCAAATACATTGTGGTGCAGGCTAATTCAAAGTCCACGGTGCGCACCTCGGCGATGCGCGGAGCCGACCTGAGTCGCCAGTACCCGATCATCGGCGCTTGAGTTGGGCCACGCCGCAATCGCCCCGACGCCCACGGTGTCGGGGCGCTCGCCATCGGTGGCCCGCTGCGCCGCCAACAGCTAGCCGAACGTTTCGCCAGCTGGGGGATTCGACCGCCACCCAACGCGCGTCGGCGCCTTGCCGGACCACGCCGTGGCGGCTCCCGTCCGCTGGCGCTGCCGTCCGCCGCCACGGAACCAGCCAGCCCGAACCGTCGTGAGCAGCAGGTGTCCGCCGGCGTGACGTTTGAGAATCGTCGGTTAGCACAGCGACCGCGACGGATGCTGCTCGCGTCACGACGAACGAAACAACGACGGGCGCAACCCGCGCAGATCGGCTCGCAACGAAAACCGACTCTGACCTGCGGTGTGAGAACTTTCTTCACTTAGATCAAGAACGCGGCCGAACCAGCTGACGCGGCAGATTTGGTGTATAAGCCCTGCTGGCGGGGCGGTTATGCTGTCCTGAAAACCCAGGGAGGCTATCCATGGCTGATGACTTGCAAGTTGATACCGCCGGGCTTCGTAGCGCCAGTGACCAACTGTTTAGCGCGGTGCAGTCCGCCGCCGCGGACTTCGCCGAGCACGAAACCAATCTGACTCAGGCAGCGGAGCGCTGGACCGGGGCATCAAAGCAGGCGCTCGCCGAGGTGGCGGCCACCTGGGAAAGCCGCCACGCCGCGCACCAGCAACGCTTGACCACGTTGGCCCAGAGCTTGGCAGATGCCGCTACCCGCTACGCCAGCACCGATGCCGACTCCGCCGCATCCATCGAGGCCGTCGAGAAGTTGGCGCGGGAAATGAGTAAAGGAATGTAGGGCGCGTGGAGCCGCTAACCTTCGATGACGTTCTGCTGTACTGGAACGCCGACATGCTCCACGAGGCGTTTTCGGTTGCCTCCAAGCGGGGAGACACCATGCAGAACTTCGGTGACAACCTGGAAACGATCCAGAAATTCGTGCTCGGCCATTGGGAAGGCCAAGCCGGGCAAGCCTTCCACGACGACATGGGCAAGCCCCGCCGAGACATCGAAGCCGACGGACGACAATCCACGCGGGTCGCGGCGGCCATCGGGCGCGCCGAAGGAGATATAAGCCGCTGCCACGCGCAAGCCAAAGAGCTCAAGGCGCAAGCCGACGAAAACAACTGGACCATCACCCCGAACTGGACACTCGATGTCGGCGACACTGCCATCGGGCGCGATCCTGTCGAGTTCGCCGCCCGGCAGCAGCTTTTGCAAGACGAACTGGACAAGCTGCACGGCGAAGCCGACGCCGCCGACCAAGAACTCGCCACCGCTGTGCGCGCCGCTGTCGGCGAGGTCCAACTCGACGAGCAAGGCCGTGTGGTCGGCGGGCCACCACCCCAGGCGCCCGGACAACAGACACCGGACACCGTGCCCGGGCCGCACGAGGGCGATCCCGGATATAAAACCGGACTGACGCCGACACTTGCCGGCAGCCCCGGCGACCACCCACCGATGCACGTCGCCGCGGGCTCATCGGATCAAGTCAGGTTGCAGGACAACCCGCCCGGATACAACGGACCGGCAGGGGCGCCTCGTGACGCCGCGTGGCAGGCGTACCTCTCGCAACAGAACGGATCGACAACCGGCAAGGTCGATCCGAAGACTTTGGTACTACCAAACCCCGACGCGGTATCTGATCCCGGCCTGAAAACCCTTGGGGCGGCGGCCAAACAACAAGGAGTCTCTTACGCTTGGGGCGGCGGCCACGATCCCAAGGTGACGGGCGTAACCCGCGGCCATCAATCCACCGCAGAAGAGGTCGGCCGGGACAATATCCCCGATCAATCTTGGACCTTCCACGACAACAATCGGACGGGGTTTGACTGCTCAGGGTTGGCGCGGTTTGCCACCGAATCGGGCCACGGCTTTGACATGGGCTCCGGCAACACCGTCTTTCAAGAACGCGCACTCCCCGGCCACGGTGCCGTTGCGGTTCCCGACTCTGCGCTCAGACCCGGCGACATCATCTACTACGGGCCGCCCGGGGACTCAAATCACGTCGCCATCTATGCCGGCAACGGACTAATGATCCAAGCCGCCGAATCGGGCGAGCCCGTTGAGGTCAGCCCGATGAGGCACGATACGCACCGCAACTATCACATCGGCAACTAACAACTCCGGGGATGAATGTGACTCAGAACCGAAACCACCAAGAGGCTTTCACAATTCGCGGTGGCGTATCCATGGCAGTTAAGGCGGCCGTTACGATCTGCTGTCTCGCAGCATTGTCGGGGTGCACTCACAGCTCGCCGCTCAAGGCCACCGCCGCACCCACGGCGCCAAGTTTGTCCGCGGACTCGTTGATCGTCAGCCTCGATGACGTGCGCCGCATTGCCAATTACGATGACCTGAATTCGCTGGACCTGCTCGACGTCCGCCGTCCCTACAATGATCACGCTAACGATCCAAGGTTTCCGGGCCGGTGCCAAGTGGTCTTCGATCAGGACGTTGCCTTTGGCAGCAACTACAAGCAGTTTCGATCAGTGCAGTATTCAGGTGCAAGCAACAGAGCCGTTACCCAAGCCGTTGGCATTTACCCGGACGAGGCCGCGGCACGCGCAGCATTCGATCGGGTGACCGCGGAGTTGACGGCTTGTTCTGAACTCCACTTAGCGGATTTGCCATTTACCGTCCGCAAACTAGATCCCTCAACGGTTGCACGGTGCGCCGAACAATGCCCCCACATTTACCGTGTGAAATCATCGGTCTTGATCGACGTCGATGTGGTTCATTTTTCTGACTCGCAGCAAATCGCAAATAGCGTCTTACAGATGATCTCGGATCGCATAAACACCGCATAGCGTCCACAGGGTAGATTAAGAACTTGTGAGCAACCTCAGGTCAATCTGCCGTTTCGATGAGGAGCTAACGGAAAAATAGCTGGTGAGAGCGTCGGCGATGGCATGGGGTGTCGTTTGCAAAACGCGAATCACCCCATGCCTCTGTGTCGGAAATGAACTAACTGGGCGGGGACGCACACCAGATCACGTAGTGGTTCGTAGTATAATGTAGGTGTGTGCAGGTTGACTGGAGCAAGCGGGCCGACTACGTCGGGGAGCGGCACGGCATCTCTGCGGACTGGGCGGATGAAGCGGCCAACGACCGTCACGCCGTGTGGCAAGTGCCAGACCCGGCCAGTCGGTCGGGCCTGTCGGTTCGGGTGATCGGCTATTCGCCGTCGGCGCGGGCGGTGCTGACCGTGATTTTGGTGTCCGCCGATGCTGATGCCGATGAGCGCCCGGACGGCGATTGGTGGGGTAGCAACGCCTGGATCGCGAATCACCAGGATCAGTGCCTCTACAGTGAGGAGCAGGAAGAATGAGCAGGATTGACGATCTACTCGCCGACGAAGGCGCACGCGCGGAGGCATACTCGGGAGGCCCGGCGCCTGAGCATGTCACGACGAGCCGGCCGAATCTCGGCCGCCAGGCTGTGGTCTCGGTGCGTTTAGCTGCCGATGAGCATGAGCGCCTGAGCCAAGCCGCCCGCAAAGCGGGAATGTCGCTATCGACCCTTATCCGGGTGTGGGCCGTCGATCGGCTGCACGCCGAAGATCGCGGCGAATCAGGAACCGTCGCCGAGCGTCTAGCCCGGCTCGAACGCGAAGTGTTCACCCGACCCGCCTGAACCACCCAAACTCCACAGGGTGCAGGTGCGAACGCGCATCGGTACGCCGGTCGTCTGGCCTCTCTCAGCGGGGAACGCGAACGCCCGGCTGGCTTTTTGCTATCGAGTACCGCGGACGCAGGGGGTAGGTTAACGACTTGCAACAAATCTCAAATGTTATTGCCGCACACACCATTTAGTGAAAACTTTCTGGGGATGGCGCGAGCAGCAGTTGCCCGATGGGACACTCATTCTCGCCTCGCCGGAGGGGCAGACCTATGTCACCACCCCGGGCAGCGCGCTGCTGTTCCCCAGCCTGTGTCGCGGCATCGGCGCCATCCCTGCCCTCGAGGCCGACCCACCAGCCGGCTACTGCGGCCAACGCAGCGCGATGATGCCCAAACGCCGCCGCACCCGTGCTCAAAACCGGGCCCAGCGCATTGCGGCCGAACGCAACCACAACCGCCGGGCCCGCCAAGCCCGGCGGACCGACTCCATGAGCTACTTCGGGCCGGCCCCACCAGGGAGTGACGACGACCCGCCACCGTTCTGAGGGGGAACGCCGCAACTTAGACTGGCTCGGTGGAGTCAGGATCGCCCCGCCCCGTGCTGGTTGTCGATTTCGGTGCGCAGTATGCCCAGTTGATCGCCCGCCGGGTGCGCGAGGCCCGGGTGTTCTCCGAGGTGATACCGCACACCGCGTCGATCGAGGAAATCAAGGCCCGCGACCCGCAGGCGCTGGTGCTCTCCGGCGGGCCGGCCAGCGTATACGCCGATGGCGCGCCGCAGCTCGATCCCGCGCTGTTCGACCTGGGGCTGCCGGTGTTCGGCATCTGCTACGGGTTTCAGGCCATGGCCCAGGCGCTCGGCGGCACCGTCGCGCCCACCGGCACCAGCGAATACGGCCGGACTGAACTGAATGTCCTTGGCGGCGAACTACATTCGGGACTTTCGGGCGTGCAGCCGGTGTGGATGAGCCACCGCGACGCCGTCACCGCCGCGCCGCAGGGGTTCGAAGTGGTGGCCGCCAGCACGGCTTCTCCGGTGGCCGCCTTCGAGGACCGGGCCAGACGGCTGGCCGGCGTGCAGTACCACCCCGAGGTGATGCATACCCCGCACGGGCAGCAGGTGCTCAGCCGGTTTCTGCACGACTTCGCCGGCATCGGCGCGGACTGGACGCCGGCCAACATCGCCGGTGCGCTGGTCGAGCAGGTGCGCGAGCAGATCGGCGACGGCCACGCGATCTGCGGCCTGTCCGGCGGGGTGGATTCGGCGGTGGCCGCCGCGCTGGTGCAGCGCGCCATCGGCGATCGGCTGACGTGTGTGTTCGTCGACCACGGGTTGTTGCGCGCCGGCGAGCGCGTGCAGGTGCAGCGCGACTTCGTCGCCGCAACTGGAGCGCATCTGGTCACCGTCGACGCGGCGGAGACCTTCCTGCAGGCGCTCTCGGGCGTGACCAATCCCGAGGGCAAGCGCAAGATCATCGGCCGCCAGTTCATCCGGGCCTTTGAAGGTGCAGTGCGAGATATCATGGGAGACAACGAGATTGACTTCCTGGTGCAGGGCACGCTGTACCCGGACGTGGTGGAGTCCGGCGGCGGCGCCGGCGCGGCGAACATCAAGAGCCACCACAATGTCGGCGGTCTGCCGGGCGACTTGAAGTTCAAGCTCGTCGAGCCGCTGCGGTTGCTGTTCAAAGACGAGGTGCGCGCGGTCGGGCGGGAATTGGGGCTGCCGGAGGAAATCGTTGCGCGCCAGCCATTTCCGGGCCCGGGCCTGGCGATCCGGATCGTCGGCGAGGTCACCGCGGCCCGGCTGGACACGCTGCGACGCGCGGACGCGATCGCCCGCGAGGAGCTGACCGCGGCGGGGCTGGACAACCAGATCTGGCAGTGCCCGGTGGTGCTGCTGGCCGACATCCGCTCGGTGGGCGTGCAGGGCGACGGCCGCACCTACGGGCATCCGATCGTGCTGCGACCGGTGTCCAGCGAGGACGCGATGACCGCCGACTGGACCCGGGTGCCCTACGAGGTGCTGGAGCGCATCTCGACGCGGATCACCAACGAGGTCGCCGAGGTCAACCGAGTGGCGCTGGACGTCACCAGCAAACCTCCCGGCACCATCGAGTGGGAGTAGGTCGCGGCTTTTTCGTCCGGCGAATCCGGGGTGCCGCGTAGGGCCACAGAAGCACCATTTGCCCCAGCTGTATCCGTTGCTTGACGGTTGTCGGTGGGTAGGTGTTGACTCACGGGTATCGAACATACATTCGAGAACCAGGTGGGAAGGCGTAATGACGGCGGCTGTAGCCCAAAACCGCGCTGAGCAGCTGAAACAGCTGCGACGGCAGATGGCGGCGGTGTCCGGGAAGGTCGGCTCCCGGGTGCCGTTGCCGGAGCCGGAGGCCGGGCTGCCGATCCCGCCGATGCTGGCCGAGGTGTTGCCTGGCGCGTTGCCCCGGGGAACGGTGGCGGTGTGCTCGGGTGCCCGTTCTCTGCTCCTGAGCATGGTGGCCGCGGTGACGGCGGGGGGCGGCAACGTGGCAATCGTCGGCCAGCCGGATATCGGGTTGCTGGCCGCCGCGGAGATGGGGGCGGACCTGAGCCGGCTCGCGGTGATACCGAACGCCGGAACCGACCCGGTCGAGGTGGCCGCGGTGCTCATGGACGGGATGGATCTGGTGGTGCTCGGGCTCGGCGGGCGCTCGGTGCCGCAGACCCGGGCGCGGGCGGTGGTGGCCCGCGCGCACCAGAAGGGCTGCACCCTGCTGGTCACCGACGGCGACTGGCAGGGAGCGTCGATGCGGCTGGAGGCCCGGGTCTGCGGTTACGAGACCGGCGAGCCCGGCTTCGGGCGGATCAGGCAAGTGCGGCTCGACGTGTGTGCGCGGGGACGTGCGATGGCCCGGACGGGATGAGCCATGCCCTCCCGCGTGCTGGCGATCTGGTGTATGGATTGGCCGGCGGTCGCCGCGGCGGCGGCCGCCGGCTTGCCCGCGACGGCTCCGGTCGCGGTCACCCTGGCCAACCGGGTGATCGCCTGCTCGTCGGCCGCCCGTGCGGCGGGGGTGCGGCGCACTCTGCGGCGGCGGGAGGCGGCTGCGCGCTGCCCGCAGCTGCACGTCGTGGCCGCGGACGCCGACCGCGACGCCCGGTTCTTCGAAGGCGTGGTCGCGGCGGTCGACGATCTGGTGCCCCGCGCCGAGGTGCTGCGGCCCGGGCTGATCGTGTTGCCGGTGCGCGGGGCGGCCCGCTTTTTCGGCTCCGAGCAGCAGGCGGCCGAGCGGCTGGTCGACGCGGTGGCCGCCGCCGGCGCCGAGTGTCAGGTCGGGATCGCCGATCAGCTGTCCACCGCCGTCTTCGCCGCCCGCGCGGGGCGAGTCGTGGCGCCGGGCGAAGACGCGCGGTTCCTGTCGGCGTTGTCGATCCGTCAACTGGCCACCGAGCCCAGCCTGTCCGGTCCCGGCCGCGAGGAGCTGGCAGACCTGTTGTGGCGGATGGGGATTCGCACCATCGGGCAGTTCGCCGCATTGTCCCGCAGCGACGTGGCGTCGAGGTTCGGCGCCGACGCGGTGACCGCGCACCGGTTCGCCCGCGGCGAGCCGGTGCGCGGGCCGTCCGGGCGCGAGCCGCCGGCCGAACTCGACGCCGTGCTGCATCCCGACCCGCCGATCGACCGCGTCGACGCCGCGGCGTTTGCCGGGCGCTCGCTGGCTGCCGCGTTGCATCAGACGTTGATGGCCGCCGGAGTGGGCTGCACCCGGCTGGCCATCCATGCCGTCACCGCCAACGGTGAAGAGCTGCAACGGGTTTGGCGATGCGCCGAGCCGTTGACCGAGGACGCCACCGCCGACCGGGTGCGCTGGCAGCTCGACGGCTGGCTGAACAAGCGCACCATCGAGGATCGGCCCAGCGCGCCGGTGACCCAGCTGCGGCTGCAGGCCGTCGAGGTGGTGTCGGCCGGGGCATTGCAGTTGCCACTGTGGGGCGGCCTCGGCGAGGACGACCGGCTGCGGGCCCGACGGGCGCTGGTGCGGGTGCAGGGCCTACTCGGTCCGGAAGCGGTGCAGGTGCCGGTGCTGTCCGGCGGTCGCGGCCCGGCCGAGCGCATCACGCTGACACCGCTGGGCGACGAGCCGGTGCCGCAGGCCGACCCGCGTCAACCCTGGCCAGGTCAATTGCCCGAACCGTCGCCGACGGTGTTGCTCGACGACCCGGTGGAACTGCTTGATTTCCAAGGCAATCCGGTCCGGGTGACCAGCCGCGGGGTGTTTTCCGCCGACCCGGCACGGCTGACCGCCCGCGGTCGTGACGACCCGTTGCGCTGGTGGGCCGGGCCATGGCCGGTCGACGAGCGATGGTGGGATCCGGACCGGGCCAAAGGTCGCACCGCCCGGGCCCAAGTGTTGGTGGACGGCGATCCCGGTAAGGCGCTGCTGCTGTGCTACCGCCAGCGACGGTGGTATCTGGAAGGCATCTACGAGTGACGGCTACCGCTCTGGTGTCGCGAGCAATTTGAACAACATGTTGTTGACGTCGGTGAGCGCCTGGACATCGACGTGACGGACTTGCTCGGTCAGCCGCGCCTTGCGCATGCTGGTTATCAGACCCGGGGCGGCCCAACCATCACCGAGGTCGACTCCGAAACCTGTGGCGGGCTCGGAATCAAACACAGGCACGACGATGACGGTAGGTTCGCTGGGAATTTCGTTGTACACCGTCGAGGAAACGACCAGCACACTAACGCCAGTATCGGTCCGCCAAATATCACCCCGGCGTGGGGATCTGCTCAATGCTTGACCAGTTCGTCTAGATTGCGATCCGCCCACGCTTCGCTGAATGCTGCAATCTCAGGATGCGCTCGCATCCACTGATCATGCTCCGTGCAGCGCCGTCGCATGTCCTCCATGTCATGCTGACCCTTAACCCACCAGGCCATCGGCAGTCTGTCCAGGTCGGCGTACCGTTTCAGGGCTTGATACGCGCTGTCAAGCAGTCGCAACGGAATCAACCGCACCATCGCTTGATGCTAACAACATTGTCTGGCGAACGGTCCCCGAAACTTTGATGGCTGTGGATATCGCAGGCGCCGAGCGTACACGTTCGGCGAACTAGTCCAGCCGAAGCGCGAACGCGCCCACCCGGTCGATGAACCGATCGAAAAACACGTCGGGATCGACGTCAACACCGATGAGCGCGTTCGGCTTTCGTCCCCAGCGTCCCGACCAGTCGGTCACCGTCATGCCGCGGGTCAATGTGCCGGCGAGCTCGACGTCCACCGTCGCCTCCCGGACTGTCACCAATTCGGGATCCAACGCCACCGCGGCGGCCAGCGGGTCATGCAGATGCGCCAGATATCCATAGCCGGCATCGCGGTGTGCCTCGAAGTAGAACCGCATCGCGTCGTCGATGAACTGGGTCAGCGCCGTTGTTCCCAACCGCTGCAAGTGCTCCGGTGTCATCGCGATGTGCTGGGTCAGGTCCAGCCCGCACAGGATCGGCAGGGGCTCAGTCCAACCCGCAAAGACCTCGGCCGCCGCCTCGGGATCCACGTGGATGTTCCATTCGGCCACCGGATTGGTGTTGCCGCGATAGTCGTAGGCGCCGCCCATGATCACCAGCCGGCGCAGCAGCTTCGGCAGCTCGGGTTCGGCGCGCAACGCCAGCGCCAGGTTGGTCAGCGGCCCGGTGGCCACCCCGATCAGCTCTCCGGGGTAAGAGCGCGCTGCCCGTGCCCAGGCCGTCGCGGCGTCATACCCGACCAGCCGGCGATCACTCACCGGCAGCTCGGCATAACCTAAACCCTTGGGCCCGTGCGCTTTTCCGGGCGGGCACATCGGGCAGCTCAAGGGTTGACCGGCGCCCTTGGACACTGGGATATCGCCCGCTTGGCAGAGGTCGAGCAGAGCGAGGTTGTTCTGGCAAACCTGGTCTACTCCCACGTTTCCGCCTGTCGAGGCGATGCCGATCAGCTCAGCCTCCGGGCTGGCCAGCAGATACACCAACGCCAGCGCATCGTCGACGCCGGTGTCGACGTCGACGAAGATCGGTAGTGCGTTCACGCGAATGTGATTACCAGAACGTCGCGCACTGCGGGCGCCGAGGCGTCAACCGGCCGGATCGGGGAGACGCCGTGCACGGTGCGACGATCGTCGCCCAACAGCAGCGTGCCCGGCTCGGTCAGCGTCGTCGTCAGCAGCGGCCGTCCGTCGCTGTCGACCACGGTGCTCTCGCCGCCGACCGCGTTGCGCCGGTCGATCAGCAGCGAGGTGACCAGCGTGACCCCGTCGCGGTGCAGTCCCTCGGGCGTGGGCCGGCCGTCGCCGTCCGCCGATGCGACGACTCGGAACGGGTGCACCTTGACGGTCCACTCCGCCACGTCGTCAAGCGCCGTCGCGAACCGGCCGAGCAACCTCAGCAGGCCATCGAGCAGTGGATCGCGGGCGAATGCGTCGGTCAGCGGCTCGAAGTGGCGATCCCGCTCGACGTAGAGCGGGTTGGAGTCGTGTGGCTGCACGAACGCCCCGGTGGGCATCGGCGTGGCGACGCCGTCGGCGAACGTGAAATGGCCGTAGCGCCGTAGCCGCTGAATGCCCAATTCCGCCGCATAGGGATCAGGCGCCAGCTCGTCCCAGTGCGCGGCGAACCGGGTCCACACGTCCTCGTCGACGCCGAGGCTGCGCGCCACGTCGGCAGGCGGCATCACGCACACGCCCGTCGTGGCCAACAGCTCAGCGGTCACGCCACGGGGATTACCAATGCACCCCGGGTACCAAACGCACTGCCCGTCGGACCGGTCGAGGCACCCGCACCCGGGTGACGGCGCGTACCGGGCGCTTCGGTCGTCGCTGCGACGACGGCTGTGGCGCAACAGAATCCGCGGGCTCGATACCCAGCGCGGCCGGCGAATCCGGGTAGCCGAGGTAGAGCTGGTGCAGGATCCGCCGCGACAGCTTGGGGGTGAAGTAGTGGCCGGCCTCGGCGAGCGTGCCCAGCGGCGTGTCGATGCGCGCCGGCTTCTCGATCAGCCCGCGCACCACCATGGCCGCCGCGTGCTCGGGGCTGATCGCGCGCATCGGGTTCAGCCGCCGCGACGGCGCGATCATCGGAGTGGCCACCAGCGGCATGTGGATGTTGGTGAACGTGATGTGGTCCGACAGCGTCTCCGACGACACCACCTCGGCGAACGCGTCCAGCGCCGCCTTGGACGGCAGATACGAGCTGTACTTGGGGCTGCGGGCCTGCACCCCGGCGCTGGACACGTTGACGACGTGACCGAACCGCCGCTCCCGCCAGTGCGGCAACAGCGCCAGCACCATCCGCACCGCGCCGAAGTAGTTGACCGCCATCACCCGCTCGTAATCGTGCAGGCGGTCAACGGAATTGACCACCGACCGGCGAATCGAGCGGCCGGCGTTGTTGACCAGATAGTCGACATGGTCGAACCGCCCGAGAATGTCCTTGACGGTGTGCTCCACCGACGCCGAATCGGTGACGTCGCAGGTGAACGCGTAGGCCTGGCCGCCGGCGGCGCGGATCTCGGCGACCAGATCGTCAAGCGCGTCGCCATTGCGGGCCAGGGCGAACACCGTCGCGCCCCGCTCGGCCACCGCAATCGCCGATGCCCGGCCGATGCCGCTGGACGCGCCGGTGATGATGACGTGCTTGCCGACCAGCGGGCCGGCCGGATCGGCGCGCCGGGCCCGGTCCGGGTCTAGGTGCTCCGCCCAGTACCGCCACAGCTTGGGCGCGTAAGACGCAAACTCGGGCACGTCAATACCGCTGCCGCGCAGCGCTTTCCGAGTCTCGTCGGACACGAAGGTGGGTGCCAGGTCGACGACGTCGAGCACCTCGGCGGGAATGCCCAGCTGGGTGGCCGCCATGTTGCGCCACACCTTGACCCGGCCCCGCACCCGCAGCACCGGCGCGGCCACCGATCGCGGCAGCGATCCGCGCAGCGGCGGCAGGCCCGCCTCGGCCGCGATACCGCGGTAAATGCCGCGCAGCCCAATGGTTTTCGGTGCGGTCAGGTGGAACGTCTGGCCGTCGCGCCCGTCGGCGTGCATCAGCCAGACCAGCGCGTTGACCACGTAGTCGACCGGCACGATGTTGGTGCGCCCGGTGTCGGGCAACATGATCGGGGTGAACCGGGGCAAGACAGCCAACCGAGCCAAGACCGGAAAGAAGTAATACGGGCCGTCGATCTTGTCCATCTCGCCGGTCCGTGAATCGCCGACCACCACCGCGGGCCGATACACCCGATACCGCAGACCGGACGCCGAGCGCACCAGCTGCTCGGCCTCGAACTTGGTCTGGTGATACGGCGTGGGCAGCTCCTGGCCCACGTCGAAATCCGCCTCGGTATACTCGCCGCGGAAGTTGCCGGCCACCGCGATCGACGACACGTGGTGCAGCGTCGCGTCCAGCCGACGGGCCAGCTCGATCACCGCGCGGGTGCCGTCCACGTTGGCGGTGCGCTGTTCGGCGTCGGAGGCGGTGATGTCGTAGATCGCCGCGCAGTGCACCACATGTGCGACGTCCCCGAGGTCGGCGACGTCGGTCAACCCCAGATCCGGCGCCGTCAGGTCGCCGACCAGCGGCTTTGCTCGTTCACCCCACTCGGCGGCCAACCGTTCGAAGCGGCCCAGCGAGCCGCGGCGGACCAGCACCCACACCTCGGCGTCGGGCTCGACGGCCAACAGACGTGACACGACTCGGCGCCCGATAAACCCGGTACCGCCGGTAACGACATAGCGCATGCAAGCAATCGTGAGCGCTGGTACCGGCAATCGTCAATGCCGTGTGACGCGATCGACCGGCGGGTGGCGATTAGTAGCGGAAGTCGCGGATGCCGTCCCAGTCGACCAGCGTCCACCCCATCGCGGGGCTCCCGGTGATCACGACGCGCCCGGTGTTGGGCAACGGATGGGTCTTGGCCAGGCTCTCGTTGGGGTTCTTCACGTTCATCAGCGTCCAGTACGCGATCGCGGTGCCGTGCGAGAAGGCGATCGGCTTGTTGTCGCCGCTGTCGTAGATCTTTTGGACGGCGGCAGTGAACTGGTCGTTGAACTGTTTTCCGCTGATCGAGCCCGGGATGGCGTCCTGGATGTCGCCGTTCAGCCAATCCGCGGGTGCCACCAGATAGGTCTGGCCGGCCCGGTCCGAGCGGGTGTTGTCGTACCAGCCGGCGTCGATTTCGCGCAGCCCGGGCAGGATCTGGACGTGTTCGTGGAGTTGTTTCGCCAGCGGCGCAGCGGTCTGCTGGGTGCGGACCATGGTCGACGCGTACACGCCGTCGTATTTGTTGCGCGCCAGCTGGCGGGCGAGCTGCTCGGCCTGACCTTCACCTTGTTCGGTGAGACCCGGGCCCGGCACCTCGGTGTTGATCAGCCCGCCGGCGTTGGCCTCGGACTCGGCGTGCCGGACCAAGGTCAGGGTGATGCTGCGCACGTGCGCGGTGCCGCCCGAGCAGGCGCCGACGGTGATCCCCACGACGAGCGCGGCCAGAGCCTTCCAGATAAGGGTGCGGTTCGGCATGGCGATAGCCTGCCTTGTCGGAGGCTTCAGTGTGGTGAATTTGGCTGGAATGGCCACGCCGCGCAACCCGATCGAGAGGAGACCCGGATGGCGATCGATCCCAAGGCTATCGGCGCGACGACCGAGCCGATGCTGTTCGAGTGGACCGACCGCGACACCCTGCTGTATGCGCTCGGTGTCGGCGCCGGCACCGCGGACCTGTCCTTCACCACCGAGAACAGCCACGGCATCACCCAGCAGGTGCTGCCGACCTATGCGGTGATCTGCTGTCCCGCCTTCGGGGCGGCCGCGAAGATCGGAACGTTCAACTGGGCCATGCTCTTACACGGATCACAGGGCATTCGGCTGCACCAACCGTTGCCACCGGCGGGGAAGCTGTCGGTGGTGTCGGAGGTGGCCGACCTCCAGGACAAGGGTGAGGGCAAGAACGCGATCGTCGTGCTGCGCGGCCGCGGCACCGACCCCGAGACCGGGACGCTGGTCGCCGAGACGCTGACGACGCTCGTCATCCGCGGCGAAGGGGGCTTCGGCGGCGAGCCGGGCCAGCGTCCGGCCGCGCCGGAAATCCCCGACCGCGAGCCCGACGCTCGAATCCCGTTGCCCACCCGGGAAGATCAGCCGCTGATCTATCGGCTCTCCGGCGACCGTAACCCGTTGCACAGCGACCCGTGGTTCGCCCGCGAGCTGGCCGGCTTCCCCAAGCCGATCATGCACGGGTTGTGCACCTACGGGGTGTCCGGTCGCGCGCTGGTCGCCGAGCTCGGCAAGGGCGACGCGGCCGCGATCACCTCGATCAGCGCCCGGTTCACCAAGCCGGTCTTTCCGGGGGAGACGCTGAGCACCTTGATCTGGCGCACCGAACCCGGCAAGGCGGTGTTCCAAACCGAAGCGGCCGCGCCCGACCACAGCGACGCGCGGCTGGTCCTCGAGGACGGCGCGGTGGAATACACCGAGGTTTAACGAGCCCGCCATTGCGGCACTCTGCGGCCATGGCGTTCAAACTCACCTACAGCGACGGTCAAGAGACCGACTACGACGACGGCACCAAGTGGGAAGTCGAAAACGGCGTACTCAAACTGGGGCGCGAGGCGGGTCAGTGGTCCGTCCTCATCTCGCCGAGTCACTGGGCCACCATCGAGCTCGGCAAGGCCGAGGACGGCGACACGCCCAAAGACGAAGACGAAGACGACAGCTGACTACGCCGGCGGGGCCTCGCTGGGGGCCAGTTCGGCACCGATCTTGCGAAACAGGCTGTCGGCCTCGTTGCGGTAGTTGCCCTGCTCGTCAAACGCCGTGGGCTGGTAGGTGACTGCAACCGCGATCGCGAGCTTCTGCGACGGCAGGTAGGCCTCGACGGCGGACTCGCCGGGAGACATCGGATTCTGCAGAAGCCAGTTGCCCGAGATGACGATTCCCAGGCCGTAGGTGCCGCCCCGGACGGTGGACAGCATCGCCTTGTACGAATCCGGCGATAACAGCTTGCCCGAGCCGATGCCCACGGCCGTGGCCTCCAGGTCATAGATGTTGGTGGTCTGGACCGTGCCGCGGGGCATCGTCCAGGACGGATTCCAGAACGTGGCGTCTTCGTAAAACGGTGTGCCGGCCGGGATCTTGAGCGCTCGGCGACGTTCCGAGGTGAACGCATGCAGGGTCGGCACCGGGATCTGCGGCGTGTACGAGTTGGCGGTGTTGATCAGAGCCAGCGGCCCAAGCACCCTGTCCTGCAACAGCTTCGGCATCCCCACGCCGGTGGCCTTCTCCAACGCCATGCCGAGCAGCAGGTAGTTGGTGCGGGCGTAGTTCCAGTTGGTGCCCGGCTCGTAGAGCAACGGCTTGCGCACCGCATACCCGAGCAGTTCGTCGGGCGTCCACTGCCGGAACGGATCGGCGTCGCGGGCGGCAATGAATTCGTCGTTGACGTAATCCGGGTAGCCCGACGTCATGTGCGCGAGCTGACCCAGCGTTACCCGGTCGGCGTTGGGGATATCGGGCAGCCAGGTGGATAATTTGTCGTCCAGGTGCACCTTCTTCTCGTCGACAAGTTTGAGCAGCAGCGTCGACACATAGGACATCGCCACCGCGCCGTTGCGGAAAAACATGCTCGTGGTCGCGGGCACACCGGTCATCGACTCACCGAGTGCTTGGGTGACAATCTCCTTGCCGGCCATCGTGACTCGGACAAGCGCCGCTTTCAGATGCGCCTGCGCCATCGTGTCGCGGACGACCTTGAGCACCGCCTGGGCCTTGGCCGGATCGGCCGACGACGGGGGAGCGGGAGCCTGGCTTTTCGACGTGCAGCCCGCCGCGACGACGGCAAGTGCGCACAGCAGGGAACCCAACCGCCGGAAGAATGTCGTCATCGATGTTGTCCTATCTGGCCTGCCAGTTGCTCGGTGAACGCGACGACGCGGGCCGGGCTGTCCAGCGCATAGCGCGCGGCGGTAGCGCGATCCCCATCTTCGCTGTGGCGCACGACGATTCCGATACCGTCGTCGCGCACCGCGTCGAACGCGTCCTCGTCGGTGATGTCGTCGCCGAAGTAGATCGGCAGCAAGCGATCGTCTGCGACGTCGCGGATGTGGTCGAGCACCCAGCGCAGGGTCTTTCCCTTGTCCCAGTTGACGTTTGGGCGAAGCTCGATCACCTCGCGCCCGGTGGTCACCCGAAGCCCGGTGCGCTGACCGGCCGCCCGCACCGCCGCGGTCACCTCGCCGACCCTGTCCCGTTCGGCGTTGCGGTAATGCACGGCGACGCCAAACCGCTTGTGTTCCACGGCAACTCCGGTGATCTGGCGAAGTTGGTCGCGCAGCTGGCCGGCCGCCTGCTCCAGGACAGGAATCGCCGCCGCGGCTTCCTCGTTGTGGTGGTGTTCGCCGTCGGGCCCGGTCAGCTCGAAGCCGTGGCTGCCCGCATACCAGATGCCGGGCAGGCCGATCCGCTGCCGGACATCGGCGAGATCGCGGCCGGACAGTATCGCGACCGGGCACCGCGCCGTCAGCGACGTCAGCGCGTCGGCCGCGCCGTCGGCCAGCCGGGCTGAGTCGGGGTCGTCGACGATCTCCGAAAGCGTGCCGTCGAAGTCGAAGAACACCGCGGGCCGTCCGGCGGCCGCCACGCCGAGGGCCGCCACGGCGTCGGGCAACTCCGACATGCGGCGATCCCCGGTGCGCACCCGCACCTCGCGCAGATCGCTGACCACCGCGTCGGCGCCGCGGCGGCGCAACTCGTCGCCGGATCCCGTCGCGTCGACACCGATCACCAGCGCGAATCCGCCGGCCCGAGCTTTCGCTACGCCGCCGGCCGTGGCGGTGACCACCGCGCACCGGCCCGGCCGCACCGCCGTCCCGACGGGCTCGACCGCGACGCCGGCGTCGTGCAGTTGCTTGGTCAACGCGTCGGCCGACGGATCGTTCACGTCGAACAGCACCGCGTCGTGGCGCCGTGGGTCGATGATGACCGACATGGCAATGACACTATGTGCGCCGGCGATTTAGCGTGGGATCAGGTGAGCAGATGCCTCGCGGAATCCTGGTCGGTGTCGACGGATCGCCGTCGTCGAAGGTGGCGGTGGACTGGGCGGCACATGACGCGGCCATGCGTGGCGTTCCACTCACCTTGGTCCATGTACTCGCCCCGCCCGTCGTGATGACATTTCCCGAGACTCCGATGCCGCCCGGGTACATGCAGTGGCAGGAGGAGCAGGGGCAGCGCCACCTTCAGGACGCGTTCGCGATCGTCGAGCAGAGCACGGCCGACCCGCCGCACGTCGGCGCCGAGACCGTGGTCGGACACACCGTTCCCACGCTGGTGGACCTGAGCAAGGAAGCCGCGATGGTCGTCGTCGGCTGCCGCGGGCATGGCTGGTTGCGTCGCACGCTGCTGGGGTCGGTCAGTGCCAACCTGGTCCGGCATGCGCATTGCCCGGTGGCGGTCATCCACGACGAAGACCCGGCGACGCACCCCGCCGACTCCCCGGTGGTGGTAGGCGTCGACGGTTCGCCGGTCTCCGACGCCGCGATGGCGCTGGCCTTCGAGGAAGCGTCGTTGCGGGACGTGGCGCTCGTGGCGGTCCACGCCTGGCACGACACCGGGCTGTTCGACGTGCCCGGAATCGACCTCGCCACGATGCAGGCCGACGGCGAGCGGGTGCTCGCCGAGCAGCTCGCGGGCTGCAGGAGCGCTACCCCGACGTTTCGGTGCGCCGGGTGGTCGTGGGTGATCGGCCGGCCGACCATCTGATCGAGCAGTCGCGCTCGGCGCAGCTGGTTGTGGTGGGCAGTCACGGCCGGGGCGGCTTTGCCGGGATGCTGCTGGGGTCGGTCAGCCTGGCGGTCGTGCAGGCGTCGCGCACACCGGTGATCGTGGCCCGCCGCGCCTGACCGGTAGGTCTCACTTGGCAAACAGCAAGACCGAATCTTGGCTGAGCATTTGCAAACGCGCCACGGCCAGTTCGATACCTTTGGCCAGTTCCTCGACATCGGCGCCGGCGTCGTAGTCGGCGGTGATACCGAACACCAGGTCGTCGGCATAGCTCAGCACGGCCACACCCGTGCGCAGTCGCAGCGCGATCGGTGGGATCGGCAGCAAGCGCGCCACCTTGCGGCCCATCATCTCTAAGTGGCGGCTCGGTCCTGGGACATTCGTTGCCAAGGTGACGATGCCGCGTTGCGGCAGCCGCATCAGGAACCGAATCACCCACGAGGACAACATGAACGGGGTGTAGTTGGTCGCCGACACGGCCATGCAGCCGGCTTGCCGCTGTCCGCCGTGCTTGGCTCGCGTCAGCCGGCTGTGCACGGCGCGCAATTGCTGGATCGGGTCATCCTGATCGACGGGGAGATAGGGCAGCATAACCGAGAGGCGATTGCCCGGCTTGTCCAGCGCGTCGGGCGAGCGTGCCGATACCGGCACCAGGGTGCGCAGTGAGTCCGGGCGAGGCTGCTCGCCGCGGTGCAGCAAGACCGAGCGGAAGCCTTCGGTGATCGCCGTGAGCGCAACGTCGTTGATGGTCACGTCGAACTTGCGGCTCACCTGCTCGACGTCGGAGAGGGGGACGCGTACGGCGCTATAGCGCCGCATCGCGGTGACGGGTCCCACCAGCGAGGATCGGGTGGCCGGTCGGAGCAAGCCGGCGGCGATTTCGGCGGCGCCGCTAACCGTCCGCGCAGCCGCGCCGGTGATGCCGGTCGCCGCGCGCCAGAGGTTCTCGACCGGGTTGCTGCGCGGGGTGAGGTCGGCCACCGGTTTCAGATGTGGGTGTGCAGCGACGGCCTTCTTGGCGGCGATGGGTCGGGCGAATGCGTCGCCGTCGACGTCGTCGCAGAGCCGGGAGAGGATGCGGGTGGCCGAGATCCCGTCGGCCATGGCGTGATGGATCTTCATCAGGATCGCCCAGCGATTGCCCTTCAGACCCTCGATGACCCAGCATTCCCACAGTGGACGATCCCGATCCAGGCGTCGCTCCAGCACATCGGCGACGACTCGGTACAGTTCCGCGTCGTCGCCGGGTCGGGGAAGTGCCACTCGACGCACGTGACGGCTCAGGTCGAACCCCGGATCGTCGACCCACTTCGGGGCACCGACGTCGAAGGGCTGGGTCCGCAGCATCTGCGTGCATCGCGGTATCGCGCGGATCCGTTGTGCCAGAGTGTCTTTGAACTGCCCATAGTTGGGGGCGGAGCCGTCGATGACGGCGATCCCGCCGATCGCCAGGCTGACGTTGCGGTCGGAATCCTCGGCCATGAGAAAACCCGCGTCGAGCGTTTTGAGTTGCTCCATGGCTCGTCACCGCCGTTCGCTGCTGGGACTGCGTACGAGTATCCGCTGCGGCGAGAGGTGGCAGGTGGCGGGAGGATTAAATCCTGTAAACAACCGTGGTCGGTTGTGTAGCAATGCAGTTCACGAAAATTCACAGCGTGTTGCTGGTCGCAGTGGAACGCGGGATGCCGTGAGCGCACCGCGCCTAGCTGTATCGAACATATATTCGATACACTGTCCGGGTGGGCTGGGGAAACGGTCCGCCGAGCTGGGCGGAAATGGAGCGTGTGCTCGACGGCAAGCCCCGCGGCGATCGCAAGCGCGGCGAAGCCGGGCGCAGCGGGTCGCCGCGCGACAAACCCCGCCGGGCTAGCGTGCCGGTTGCCGCCGAGCCGCCCGACGACGGCCCCCGGTCCCGCCGGCGCGGGCGGTATCAGCCGCCGGGCGATAATCGGCCGGTCCGTTCGTCGGTTGACTATGCCGAGTTGCACGCGCATTCGGCCTACAGCTTCCTCGACGGGGCCAGCACGCCGGAGGAATTGGTGGAGGAGGCGGTGCGGCTGGATCTGCGCGCCATCGCGCTGACCGACCACAACGGCCTGTACGGGGCGGTGCGCTTCGCCGAGGCCGCCGCGGAATTGGACATCGCGACCGTGTTCGGCGCCGAGTTGTCCTTGGGCCCGGGCGCCCGCACCGAGGCACCCGATCCGCCGGGCCCGCATCTGCTGGTGCTGGCCCGCGGCGCGGAAGGCTATCGGCGGTTGTCGCGGCAGCTGGCCGCCGCACACCTGGCCGGCGGCGAGAAAGGCAAGCCGCGCTTCGACTTCGACGCGCTGACCGAGGCGGCGGGCGGGCACTGGCACATCCTGACCGGATGCCGCAAAGGCCATGTGCGGCAAGCCCTTTACTCCCAAGGCCCGGAAGCGGCAACGGTGGCGCTGGCCGGCCTGGTGGACCGGTTCGGCGCCGATCGGGTCAGCATTGAGCTGACCCAGCATGGCCACCCCGTCGACGACGAACGCAACGCCGCGCTGGCGGCGCTGGCGCCGCGGTTCGGCGTCGGCGTGGTCGCCACCACCGGCGCGCATTTCGCCGAGCCGTCGCGCGCCCGGCTGGCGATGGCGATGGGCGCGATCCGGGCCCGGCAATCGCTGGATGAGGCCGCCGGATGGCTTGCGCCGCTGGGTGGTTCGCACCTGCGCTCCGGTGAGGAGATGGCCCGGCTGTTCGCCTGGCATCCCGAGGCGGTGCGCGCCGCGGCCGAACTCGGCGAGCAGTGCGCGTTCGGCCTGGCGCTGATCGCCCCGCAGCTGCCGCCGTTCGACGTGCCGCCCGGCCACAGCGAAGACAGCTGGTTGCGCGAGCTGACCCTGGCCGGCGCCCGCGACCGCTACGGCCCGCCCGAGCACGCTCGAAAAGCCTACGCGCAGATCGACCACGAGCTGAAAGTCATTGAGCAGCTGAAGTTTCCGGGCTACTTCCTGGTGGTGCACGACATCACCCGGTTCTGCCACGAGAACAACATCCTGTGCCAGGGCCGGGGATCGGCGGCCAACTCGGCCGTCTGCTACGCGCTCGGGGTCACCGCCGTCGACCCGGTGGCCAACGAGCTGCTGTTCGAACGCTTCCTGTCGCCGGTCCGCGACGGCCCGCCCGACATCGACATCGACATCGAGTCGGATCAGCGGGAAAAGGTCATCCAGTACGTCTACGACAAATACGGCCGTGACTACGCCGCGCAGGTCGCCAACGTCATCACCTATCGAGGCCGGATCGCGGTGCGCGACATGGCCCGTGCGCTGGGTTTCTCGCAGGGCCAGCAGGACGCATGGAGCAAGCAGATCAGTCGCTGGAACGGGCTGGCCGATTCTCCGGACGTGGAGGACATCCCCGAGCAGGTGATCGACCTGGCCACCCAGATCGCCAACCTGCCGCGGCACATGGGTATCCACTCCGGTGGCATGGTGATCTGCGACCGCCCGATCGCCGACGTGTGCCCGGTGGAATGGGCGCGGATGGAAAACCGCAGTGTGTTGCAGTGGGACAAAGACGACTGCGCGGCAATCGGTTTGGTGAAATTCGACCTGCTCGGCCTGGGCATGCTCAGCGCGCTGCACTACGCGATCGACCTGGTGGCCGAACACAAGGGCATCGAGGTCGACCTGGCCAAGCTGGACCTCTCCGAGCCGGCGGTCTACGAGATGTTGCAGCGTGCCGATTCCGTGGGGGTGTTCCAGGTGGAGTCGCGAGCCCAGATGGCTACGCTGCCGAGACTCAAGCCGCGGGAGTTCTACGACCTGGTGGTGGAGGTCGCGCTGATCCGACCGGGCCCCATCCAAGGCGGCTCGGTACACCCGTACATCCGCCGGCGCAACGAAGTCGACCCGGTCGTCTACGACCACCCCTCGATGGAGACGGCACTGCGGAAAACGTTGGGCGTGCCGCTGTTTCAGGAACAGCTGATGCAGCTCGCAGTGGACTGCGCCGGGTTTTCCGCCGCCGAGGCCGACCAGCTGCGCCGCGCCATGGGGTCCAAGCGCTCGGCCGAACGGATGCGACGGCTGCGCGGCCGGTTCTACGACGGCATGCGCGCGCTGCACGGCGCCGACGACGCGGTGATCGACCGCGTATACGAAAAGCTGGAAGCCTTCGCCAATTTCGGCTTCCCGGAAAGCCACGCGCTGAGTTTCGCGTCGCTGGTGTTCTACTCGTCGTGGTTCAAGCTGCACCACCCGGCGGCGTTCTGCGCGGCGCTGCTGCGCGCCCAGCCGATGGGCTTCTACTCGCCGCAGTCGCTGGTGGCCGACGCCCGCCGGCACGGGGTTACGGTGCACGGGCCCGACGTCAACGCCAGCCTGGCGCACGCCACCTTGGAAGACGCAGGGAACGCCGTCCGATTGGGGCTGGGCAGTGTGCGTCATATCGGCGACGACCTGGCCGAAAAACTGGTCGAGGAGCGAAAAGCCAACGGGCCGTTCGCTTCTCTGCTGGATCTGACCACCCGGGTGCAGCTTTCGGTGCCGCAGACCGAGGCGCTGGCCACCGCCGGGGCGCTGGCCTGCTTCGGAATGTCGCGGCGGGAAGCGCTGTGGGCGGCGGGGGCGGCGGCCACCCAGCGGCCGGACCGGCTGCCCGGGGTGGGCTCATCGTCGCGCATCCCGGAACTGCCGGGGATGAGCGAGCTGGAGTTGGCCGCCGCCGACGTGTGGGCCACCGGCATCTCCCCGGACAGTTACCCGACGCAGTTCCTGCGCGAGGACCTGGACGCAATGGGGGTGGTCCCCGCCGAGAAGCTGACCAGCGTGCCCGACGGCGACCGGGTGTTGATCGCCGGGGCGGTGACCCATCGGCAGCGGCCGGCGACGGCGCAGGGAGTGACGTTTGTCAACCTCGAAGACGAGACCGGCATGGTCAACGTGCTCTGTACGCCGGGGGTGTGGGCGCGCCATCGCAAGCTGGCACAGACGGCGTCGGCGCTGGTGGTCCGCGGTCAGGTCCAAAACGCCAGCGGCGCAGTCACTGTCGTAGCCGAACGGCTGGGCAAGCTCACCTTGAGAATGGCCTCGAAGTCCCGCGACTTCCGCTGACCCGTTGCGCCGAGCGTGAAACCGTTGCGAATAAACCAGCAAAAACTCGCAGCAGTTTCACGCTCGGCGAGAAAATGTAGTCTCGCCGCATGACCCTGAATCTGTCCTTCGACGAAGTCCTCACCACCACCCGCTCGGTTCGTAAACGCCTCGACCTGGAAAAGCCGGTACCGCGCGAGGTGCTGATGGAATGCCTCGAATTGGCCCTGCAGGCGCCGACCGGCTCCAACGCCCAGGGCTGGCAGTGGGTCTTCGTCGACGACCCCGACAAGAAAAAGGCGCTGGCCGACATCTATCGCGCCAATGCGACCGCGTACCTCGACCTGCCCAAGCCCAAGTACGGCGACATTCGCGACGAGCGCAGACCTCTGGTGTACGAGTCGGCCAAGTATCTCAACGAGCACTTCCACGAGGTGCCGGTGATGCTCGTCCCGTGTCTGCAAGGGCGGCCGGACAATTCGCCGGCCGGCATGAGCGCGTCGTTCTGGGGATCGCTGCTGCCCGCGGTGTGGAGCTTCATGCTGGCCCTTCGGTCGCGGGGCCTGGGTTCGGCGTGGACCACGCTGCATCTGGTCGGTGACGGCGAAAAGCAGGCCGCCGAACTGCTCGGCATTCCGTTCGACGAGTACAGCCAGGGCGGGTTGTTCCCGATCGCCTACACCAAGGGCACGGACTTCAAGCCGGCCAAGCGGCTGCCCGCCGAGCAAGTCACGCATTGGAACAGCTGGTAACGCTCACGCTCCGGCGAACCCGTGCTGGCGCCACGCCTCGTAGACGGCGACGGCGGCAGCATTCGACAGGTTCAGTGACCGTCGCCCGCTCAGCATCGGGATGCGGACCCGGTCGGTGATGTGCGCGTCGGCCAGCGTCGCCGCGTCCAGACCGGTCGGCTCCGGCCCGAACATCAACACGTCGCCGGCCTGATAGCGCACGTCGGTGAATACCGTCGTCGCGTGCGCGGTGAACGCGTACACCCGCGGCGGCGACAACGCGTCCCAGGCCGCATCCAACGACGCGTGCACGGTGACCGACGCCAGGTCGTGATAGTCCAGCCCGGCCCGGCGCAGCTTGGGCTCGGACATGTCGAAGCCCAGCGGCTCGACCAGATGGAGCTCGCAGCCGGTGGCCGCCGCGGTCCGGATCGCGTTGCCGGTGTTAGGCGCTATCCGCGGCGAGAAAAACAACAGCCGGAACATCTGACGATCATCGCAGTTGTCCGTCACCAATTTGCTCAGCTATCCTTTGCGGCGTCTGGCACGGTCCGGCGAACTCTGTCTGTTCAGTAAGAATTGTGGTCAGTGTGGCCGCAGGCTGTCATACTCGTCGAATTGCCAGGCGCATATCGCTCGCCCGTCTGCCCTGAGCACGGGTGCAATTAGCAGGAAGCCATATGAACGACGCGCGAACACTGCATATCAGCGGAGCGGTCGGTAGCCCGACCGCGGTCCGGTGACGATGTTTGCCCGCCCGACTCGGGCGGTGTCGCCGGCTACAGACGAAACCCCGGAAACCCCCGTCGCCGACGCTGCTCCGGCTAAACGCCCGCCGACATGGTCGCTGCGCAATTGGCCGGTCCGATGGAAAGTCGTCGCGATTGTCGCGGTGCCGCTGATACTCGCAATGGTTTTCGGAGGATTGCGCATCTATGGCGCGCTGAACGAGGCCAGCGAACTTCGGTTGGCCGCTGCCCGCGCCGAAGTCGTTCCGGCCATTACCAAATACATGTCGGCGCTCGACGTGGCGTTGTTGTCGGCGTCCAACGGCGGCGACGTCGAGGGTGCCAAGAAAAACTACGAGGCCCGCAAATACGAGCTGCAGTCGCGGCTGTCGGACACCGACGTGGCCGCCGACGTGCGCAACGGGGTCGGCGTTCTGCTCAACGGGGGTCAGGCGCTGCTGGACAAGGTCGCGTCGAACAGCATCGGTTTGCGCGACCGGGTGACCAGCTATGCGCCCATCCTGCTAACCGCCGAGAACGCCATCGACGGGTCCGTCCGGGTCGACAACGAGAAGATTCGGGCCACCGCGCAGGGACTGAGCCGGGCGATCGGGGCCCGCGGCCAGATGATGATGCAGCAGCTGCTGGTCACCCGCGGCGGCGATCTGCCCGAGCCCGAGCTGCGCACCTCGATGATGACCTTGGCCGGCACCGAACCGTCCACGCTGTTCGGGATGGCCGAGGTGCTCGGCGTCGGCTCGCCGGAGGCCAAGAAGCTGCAGCAGCAGATGGTGACCCGGATGGCGGTCATGTCCGACCCGGCCAGCCTGCTGGTCAACAATCCGGTGCTGCTGCGGTCGATCCAGACCACCGACGCGATCGCCTCGCAGATCATCAAGGACACCACCTCGTCGGTGACCAAGGCGGTCGAGGATCGGGCCAACGATCGGCGCGACGCCGCGATCCGCGACACCGTGCTGGTGCTGGCCGCCATCGTGGCCGCGCTGGTGATCGTGCTGCTGGTGGCGCGTTCGCTGATCCAGCCGCTGCGAGTGCTGCGCGACGGCGCCCTCAAGGTCGCCCACGAAGACCTCGAGCGTGAGATCGCCCGGGTGCGGGCCGGCGACGAGCGGGTCCCCGAGCCGTTGCCGGTCTACACCAGCGAGGAGATCGGCCAGGTGGCGCACGCCGTCGACGAGCTGCACACCCAGGCGCTGCTGCTGGCCGGCGACGAGGCCCGACTGCGTCTGCTGGTCAACGACATGTTCGAAACCATGTCGCGGCGCAACCGCTCGCTGGTCGACCAACAGCTGTCGCTGATCGACCGGCTGGAGCGCAACGAGCAGGACCCGGAGCGGCTGGACAGCCTGTTCCGGCTGGACCACCTGGCCGCCCGGATGCGTCGCATCGGCGCCAACCTGCTGGTGCTGGCCGGCGCACAGACCTCCCGGGGGGACCAGCGCGGACCTCAGCCGCTGTCGACACTGATCAACGCCGCCACCTCCGAGGTCGAGGACTATCGGCGGGTCGAGACGCCGACCGTGCCCGACAGCACGGTCCTCGGTACCGCTGCCGGCGACATCGTGCACCTGCTCGCCGAGTTGATCGACAATGCGCTGCGCTATTCGCCGCCGATGTCGCCGGTGCGGGTGTCCGCCACACGGCGCAACGACGGCGGGGTGCTCATCCAGGTCGTCGACGCCGGCCTGGGCATGACCGAGGGGGACCGGCGCATCGCCAACATGCGGCTGCGCGCCGGCGGCGAGGTCACCCCGGACAACGCGCGCCACATGGGCCTGTTCGTGGTCGGCCGGCTGGCCGACCGGCACGGGATCCGGGTGCGGTTGCGCAATTCCTCGCGCGACGGGCGCCGTCCCGGTACGACGGCCGAGGTGTACCTGCCGCCGGCGGTGCTGGTGGGTGCCGACTACGCCGGGCCGCGACCGGCCCCCGCAGGGCGCCACATGGCCACGGTCGAGGAGGCGGTGGCCGCCGCGGACTACGACGACTCCGCCGAATTCGCCGCCCCACCCGAGCCCGTCGAGCGCAACGGCTCGCACCCGCCCGAATCACCGGGCACCTTGTTGCCGCGGCGCACCCCCGGCTCCAGCGGCATCACCGGCGCTCCGCTCCGCCCGGTCGAGGCTCCGGACCAACCGCGCGAACCCGAGGAGCCGCCACTGTGGTGGGGCACGCGGAACCAGCCGCGTACCGAAGAGCCTGCGGCACAACCGGTTTCGAATACATCGTCGTTCTTCACCTCGCGGCCGCCAGTCGAGCCCGAAGCTCTAGAGCCCGAAACCGCCGAGCCCGCCGCGGCGGAGACCGACGAGTACTGGCCGGCCGAGGCCGCCGCGCCGGTCACCCAGCCGGCCGAACCCGAGGACCTGATCTATCAGCGGATGCTCTCCGAGTGGCTGGTCGACCCGCACGAGCTGGCCCACAGCGCCGACCTGGACTGGCAGACGGTGTGGGACCGTGGCTGGTCGGCGGCCGCCGAGGTCGAGAACGTGCCGATCCAGGCGCACACCGAAACGGGCCTGCCGGTGCGTGAACCCGGCGCGCGCCTGGTACCCGGCGGCGCGACCCCCGAGCCCACCGGCGATCGCGTCAACGGCGCAGCGCAGCACCGGGCTGACGAGGACAACGGGGTAGCATCGAACGGCGGATTTGGCGCCGGTCGGCACCAGGCCCCGGACCCCGACGCGATCCGCGCTTCCATCAGCAGCCACTTCGGCGGCGTGCGGGCCGGACGGTCGCACGCCCGCGAGACACATCAAGGACCTGATCACGAATGAGCAACCCCTCACGCCAGTCACCCGACAACTCGCTTGACTGGCTGGTGTCGAACTTCGCCCGTGAGGTGCCCGGAGTGTCGCATGCGGTGCTGGTGTCCGTGGACGGGCTGCTGATCGCCGCCAGCGAGCACCTGCCGCCCGATCGCGCCGACCAGTTGGCCGCGGTGGCATCCGGCCTGGCCAGCCTGGCCACCGGCGCCGCGCAGCTGTTCGACGGCGGCCAGGTGCTGCAGTCGGTGGTGGAGATGGCCAACGGCTACCTGCTGCTGATGCGGGTCGGCGACGGCTCGCATCTGGCCACGCTGGCCGCGACGTCGTGCGATATCGGCCAGATCGGATACGAGATGGCGGTCCTTGTCGAACGGGTGGGCGGCGTCGTGCAGTCGTCCCGGCGAGCTCCCCAACCCTCGTGAAGCACTCGTGAGCCGCGATGGAAAGACCCGAGCAGCCGCCGCCCGCAACTGAGGCGAGCCTTGTTCGCCCGTACACCCTCACGGCCGGGCGGACCGACACCACCGTCGACCTTCCCATGGAAGCGCCGGTGCAGACGCTGCAGTCGGCACTGTTTCACAAATGGCCTGCCAGCGACTTGCGAGGCAAAATCGTCCAGCTGTGCATCAAAAGTCCCTCGGTCGCCGAGATCTCGGCCCGGCTGGATTTGCCGCTCGGCGTCACGCGCGTCCTGGTCGGCGACTTGGTGACTTCGGGCTACCTTCGGGTGAGCCGGACTTTGAATGAGCGTTCGACCCGCGATGAACGCCGCGAACTCATAGGAAGGACGCTGCGTGGCTTACGAGCGCTCTGAGACGCGGGAGACCGCCTCGACGAAGATCGTGATCGCAGGCGGGTTCGGCGCCGGCAAGACGACCTTTGTGGGCGCGGTGTCGGAAATCATGCCGCTGCGCACCGAGGCGATGGTCACCGACGCCTCCGCCGGCGTGGACATGCTGGAGGCCACCCCCGACAAGCGGACCACCACGGTGGCAATGGACTTCGGCCGGATCACCCTCTACGAGGATCTGGTGCTGTATCTGTTCGGCACACCGGGGCAGCGGCGGTTCTGGTTCATGTGGGACGACCTGGTGCGCGGCGCCATCGGCGCGATCATCCTGGTCGACTGCCGTCGCCTGCAGGACAGCTTCGCCGCCGTCGACTTCTTCGAGCACCGCAACCTGCCGTTCCTGATTGCGGTCAACGAATTCGAAGGCGCCCCAAGGTATCCCGTGGCCGAGGTGCGCAAGGCGCTGACGTTGCCCGAGCACATCCCGATCATCAACATCGATGCCCGCGATCGCCGCTCGGCCACCGACGCGCTGATCGCCATCAGCGAATACGCGCTGGCGACTCTGGAACCGGCCGGCGGCTGAGGGCTACTTCCGTTTGAGCCGGATGTGCCAGCGGATGTACACGGTGTAAGCGATCGACAACGCCGCCAGCATCGCCATGTCGAACACGTAGATGTGCTTCGAGTGTTGCCACCATCGGTCGTACGTCGGGATCTGCGGGACCTTCACCAGGCTCGGGAAGTCGATCGACGACGATCCGGCGGCGAAGCCCCACCGCCCGGGCGTCACAAAGGACAGCTGGTTGAGACCGAACCGGCCGGTCACCGGGATCCCCATTCCGCCGCAGAGCACCAGCTGCGACATGATCGAGACCACCAGCAGCGGCATGATCTGCTCGTTGGATTGGGCGAGCGCCGACAGCAGCAGACCGAGCATCGCCGACGCGACACAGGTTGCTGCGACAGTCAGGAACAGCGAGAACGTCGAGTTGTCGAAGAACGGCGGATGCGCGGTGGGCGCGCCCTTGCCGAGCCTGACGATGACGGTCGCGATCGCCGCCTGGATGGTCGCGAACACGGAGAACACCGCGACCTTCGCCAACAGGTAGGCCGTGGTGGACAGGCCGACCGCCTGTTCTCGGCGGAAGATCGGGCGTTCGCCGATCAGGTCGCGGATCGTCAGCGCAGTGCCCATGAAGACAGCCCCGATACACAGCAGGACCATGATGTATTGCGGCTCGGTGGGTGCGGGGCCGTTCGGGGCAGCGGGACCCAGACCGGGCTTGGGGCCCTTCACCGTCAGCGCCAGCGCGCCCATGAGGAACGGCAACACCGCCAGGAACACCGTGTAGCCACGGTCGGATATGACGAGCCGAACCTGACGTCGTGCAATCGTGGACAGCTGGCGCCATCTGTCGGTGTGCACCGGCTCGCCCAGATCCCCGGGCTCTGTGGCGACGGCGCGCGCGTGCTGCTCGGGCCGTCGGCCCTCTCTCTCCATGAAGCGCCGATTGGCTTCGTCGGGGTCGGCGCCCACGCTGGCGAAGATTTCCGCGTAGTTCCTGGTTCCGAAGGCGGACTCGATCTGGGCGGGCGGTCCGCAGAACGCCGTCTTGCCGCCGGGTGCCACCAGCAGGATCTGGTCGCACACATCGAGGTAGGACACCGAGTGAGTGACCACCAGCACGGTACGACCGGCGTCGGCCAGCTGCCGCAGCATCAGCATGACCTGGCGGTCCAGCGCCGGATCCAGCCCGGAGGTCGGCTCGTCGAGCAGCAGCAGCGACGGCTGGGTGAGCAGTTCCAGCGCGACCGACGCGCGTTTGCGCTGGCCGCCGGAGAGCTTGTCCACCCGGGTGTCGGCCTGCTTGGTCAGGTCGAGCTCCTCGAGCACCCCCGCTACCACCTGGGCGCGTTCTTCTTTGCTGGTGTCCGGCGGCAGCCGCAGCTCGGCGGCGTAGCCCAGCGCTTGGTTGACCGTCAGCTGGCGATGCACCACGTCGTCCTGCGGCACCATCCCGATCCGGCTGCGCATCGTCGCGTACTCACGGTGGATGTCGTGCCCTTCGAAGGTGATGGAGCCGCTGCTGGGCCGGGTATATCCGGCGATCAGCCGCGACAGCGTGGTCTTGCCGGCGCCGGATCCGCCGATGATGGCGGTCAGCGTGCCGGGTCGAGCGGTCAGCGAGATGTTGTCGATCAGCTGCTTGCCGTCGACCTTGAAGTGCACGCCGTTGACCTCGAGGCCGCCGGTGCGGGTAGCGGCCTCGGTGCGGCGGACCAGGGTGCCGTCGCTGAACACCAGGTCGACGTTGCCGATCGTGACCACGTCGCCCTCGTTGAGCACCGCCGACCCGACCCGCACGCCGTTGACGAACGTGCCGTTGATGCTGCGCGCGTCGCGGATCTCGGTGCCCAGCGGCGACGGCACCAGGAACGCGTGATGGCGCGACGCCAGCACGTCCTGGATGACGATGTCGTTGTCGGTCGCGCGGCCGATGGTCAGCGACCCGCTCGGCTTCTCCGGTGCCGCGGCCGACGGGCGCAAGACCTGGATCATCTTCGTCGCCAGGTTGCCCACCTCGGGCGGCTTGGCTTGGGCGGGAGCCATCCGGGTCTGTGGCTGGACATTCGGCGGCGGCGCCGACGGCGGCGGTGGGGGACTGCCCGGGTAGGCGGCCGCCGGTCGCTGTCCGCCGCTGGGCGGATACATCGGCTGAGGGGGCGCCGGTGTGGTGTGCGGGTGGTTGCCCGGCGGGTGGGAGCGCATCGGTGCCGGCTGCGACGGCCACGACCCGCCCTGCTGGCGCGCCGGCTGCGGGTACGACGGGCGGGGCGTTGCGGACGGTTGGACGACGCGCATCGACGCGGTTCGCGGTGGCCGGCCGGCCAATCCGGCGTGCCGCCCGACTTCGAAGGTCAGCCGCGGCCCGTCGGGATTGCCGATGTTGATGCTCTGCCCGTCGTGGATGTCGACGACCGGCACGCGGCGGCCGTTGACGAAGGTGCCGTTCAGCGAACCGTTGTCGATCGCCAGCCACCGGCCCTGGTCGAAGCGCAGCAACAGATGCGCGCGTGAAATCAGCGGATGCGTGATGCGCATGTCGGCGCGAAGGTCACGTCCGACCACCACGTCATGGCCCGGTGCGAACGTGCGTTGGGATCCGTCATACCGAACCGTCAGCGCCGGCGGTGCTGCTTGACTCATCGAGACAACTGTAGCTGGTTGGTTCACCGAACCGACTGTATCCATTGTGGCGCAGTCGGGTTTGACGCGGCCGTCAGGCAGCGCTGTCCGGCGCGCCGGTGACCACGCAGCGGGTGCGGCTGTAGATCGTCGGCATGCAGCGGTTGCAGTGGATGCACGCCGAGCGCACGTCGCGCTCGTCGCGAATCCGGTTGACCAGATCCGGTTCGGCCAGCAACGCCCGGGCCATCGCGACGAAGTCGAAGCCCTCGGCCATCGCCAGCTCCATCGACTCGCGGTTGGTGATGCCGCCGAGCAGGATCAGCGGCATGGTCAGCTCGGCGCGGAACAACCGGGCATCGCGCAACAGGTAGGCGTCGCGGTAGGGGTATTCGCGCAGGAACTTGTGGCCGGTCATCCGGATGCCCCAGCGCAGCGGCGGCTTGAACGCGCCGGCGAACTCCTTGACGGGCGCGTCGCCGCGAAACAGATACATCGGGTTGACCAGCGAACTGCCGGCGGTCAATTCGATGGCGTCCAGCCCGCCGTCGTCCTGCAGCCATTTCGCGGTGGTCAGCGCCTCGTCGACCGTGATGCCGCCGCGCACGCCGTCGGCCATGTTGAGTTTGGCGGTCACGGCGATCTGGCCGTCGACCGCGCGGCGCACGGCCTGCACCAGCCCGCGGGCCACTTTGGCCCGGTTCTCCAGCGACCCGCCGAACTCGTCGTCGCGGCGGTTGATCAACGGGCTGAGAAACGAACTCGCCAAATAGTTGTGGCCCAAATGGATTTCGACTGCGTCGAAGCCGGCGTCGATCGCCAGTTTCGCCGCGTTGGCGTGTGCGGCGATGACGTCGTCGATGTCGTCGCGGGTGGCCTTGCGGGCGAACCGCATCCCGATCGGGTTGAAGAACCGCACCGGCGCCAGCGCGGTGGCCTTGTTGGAGCGGGCGTCGGCCACCGGTCCGGCGTGGCCGATCTGCGCGCTGACCGCCGCGCCTTCGGCGTGCACGGCTTCGGTGAGCCGGCGCAGCCCGGCGACGGCATCCGGGCGCATCCAAATCTGGTCGCCGGACGTGCGGCCGCCGGGGGAGACCGCACAGTACGCGACGGTGGTCATGCCGACACCGCCGGCGGCCGGCAGCCGGTGGTACTCGATCAGGTCGTCGGTCACCAGCGCGTTCGGTGTGCGGGCCTCGAACGTCGCGGCCTTGATGACGCGATTGCGCAGCGTCACCGGGCCAAGCTTGGCCGGGGCGAACACGTCGGCGGGCATAGTCGGCAGCTTACGCAGGCGTGACAGACTGTCAGGCGTGGGTGCGATCACTTTGGACGGCAAGGCCACACGCGATGAGATCTTCGCCGACCTCAAGCAACGGGTGGCGGCACTGACCGCAGCCGGCCGCACACCCGGGCTGGGCACCATCCTGGTCGGCGACGACCCCGGATCGCAGGCCTACGTCCGTGGCAAGCACGCCGACTGCGCCAAGGTCGGCATCACCTCGATCCGTCGCGACCTGCCCGCCGACATCAGCCAGGCCAAGCTCGACGAGACCATCGACGAGCTCAACGCCAACCCCGAGTGCACCGGCTACATCGTGCAGCTTCCGCTGCCCAAGCACCTGGACGAGAACGCGGCACTGGAACGCGTCGACCCCGACAAGGACGCCGACGGGCTGCACCCGACCAACCTCGGGCGGCTGGTGTTGGGCACGCCGGGCCCGCTGCCGTGTACTCCTCGCGGCATCGTGCACCTGCTGCGCCGCTACGACGTCGAGATCGCCGGGGCGCACGTGGTGGTCATCGGCCGTGGTGTGACGGTGGGCCGGCCGTTGGGCCTGCTGCTCACCCGTCGTTCCGAGAACGCCACAGTTACGTTGTGCCACACCAAAACTCGCGATCTTCCCTCATTGACTCGTCAGGCCGACATCATCGTGGCCGGCGTCGGTGTGCCGCATCTGCTGACCGCCGACATGGTGCGCCCGGGCGCCGCCGTGGTCGATGTGGGTGTCAGCCGCACCGACGACGGGCTGGTCGGTGACGTGCACCCGGACGTGTGGGAGGTGGCCGGTCACGTGTCGCCCAACCCCGGCGGGGTCGGCCCGCTGACTCGCGCGTTTCTGCTGACCAACGTCGTCGAACTGGCCGAGGCCGCCCCGTGAATCTGCGTGCACGGCTGCGGGGGCAATGGCCGATCCTGTCGGTCGGGCTGATCTTCGTCGCGGCATTCACCTTGGCGGGCTTGAACTTCTGGCGCCGCGGCGCGCTGCTGATCGGTATCGGGGTGGGGGTGGCCGCCGCGCTCCGGCTGGTGCTGTCCGACGACCGCGCGGGTCTTCTGGTGGTGCGCAGCAAGGGAATTGACTTCGCCACGACGGCGGTGGTGGCGACGGCGATGGTCTACATTGCTTCGACGATCGACCCGCTGGGCACGCGTTAGCTACTTCGGCCTGAAAAAGTCGGCGCGTTGATCTGCGATGTGAGGGTGCTGAACAGGGAAGATGGCCTCAAGC
>NZ_LQPE01000115.1 GCF_002101735.1 Mycobacterium kyorinense
GCTTCGCCGCAGCGGAGACCGCCGGCGCAAGCGCCGACGACGCACGCCGGCCTCCGGCCGGCTACCCCCGTTGCGGGGTCAATTATGTTGTGCGCGTTGTCTTTTCGATGTGGTGGATGGTTGCGGTCTCGGCTTCGCCGTGACCGGGTTACGTGGCTGTGTGTTGTTGTGTTGCTTGGGGTTTTGTGCGACCCATTCTTCGGCTTCGCCTCCTTGTCGAATATCGTTGCGTTATCGGTTGTTTCATGCCAGCTCGCGGCTTCGCCGCTTACTCCATTTGTATCCCACTGCTTTTCGTACTATCACCCCATTTCGACTATGGCGCAAGGTCTTTCCTCCTTTCCGGCGCGGCAGTACGGGACAGCTGACGCTTGCCCCTCATACTTTCAATGCTTGCCTTCGCTCCCCTACCCCCGTCCTTTGCCGCCACCGGCCCCGCTCGCTTGGTATGAGGGGCACAATCCCCATGCTTTCGCGGCCTGTGCCCCCCGCGCCTCGAGCTCACCGGGCCGCCAGCCAGCCCAGGCGACCCCTACGACAACCCCGCCGCCCACCGGCCCCACCACAACCCACGCTCAGCGCGGCCGCAACCAAGCGCCGGGGCGCGCTCACGCTACACACCCCGTCGCAGGTTCGACTCCTGCGACGGGGTCACTGCGACGGGCACGCCTCCACCAATCCCGTTGGGCCACAAAGTGATTGGAGTGCAACAATGAAACAAATTGACGTCACCATTCGGACAACCGAGATCAACACTTACCGCGTCGAGGTTGACGATGACTTTGACGTCGAGAGCGCATGGGAACTCGAAGGTATCGAAGAATGGCCGCAGGTCGACAGCGATGTTAAGGACTGGTCGGTAATCGGTGCCGAAGAGGTCAAAACATCAGCGCCGAACCCGCGTAACTAGGCACACAGGGAGGTCGAAACCTCCGGGCGCACATCAGGATCAGCCGCGAGTTCGCCCGCCGAGATACAGCGGGCCAGCCCACGTTCATGCCTGTGCAGCCGAACCCGCGGACGACGCTGCAGCGCGAATCAGCTCGGCGACCTTCGCTGCGCCGAAGCAGCGGATTTTGGTCACCTGGTCACCGGTGCGGATGGCGATGATCTTGGTGACGAAGCCTGGTAGCAGTTCGACCGAATCGATCGAGCGGAGGTCGATGATGATGTCCAGCTGTCCCGATTGGATCGAGCGGTTGAGGGCGTTGGCGTGGAACTGAACATCGGTAGTTGTAACGGTGACCCGGCCACCGACCCACAGTCCACCGTAGCGGCGGCGGTAACGGCCCAGGACTCGTCCAGCGGCCGACGTCATCGGTACGCCGACGTCGACGTTAGCGATCAGCGCGTTGGCAACACGGGAGATGATCACCGTCACCGATTGCCTACCATCATCATTTCGTCTCACTTTCACTTGGACCCGTAGGTGGCGCCCGGTGTGCGCCGGCCTCGCCGCTTACGGGCCTTCTGCCCCTCATACTTTCAACGCTTGGCCAGGTCTACCCTCCCCCACCCATTTGCCCCAAGCGTGCCCGCTCGCTCGGTCTGAGGGAACACAATCACCGCGATCGGCCGACTGGCCGGCAACCGATATTGATCCGGGCGCGTGTGCTCAACTCGGTGTACCTCTCAGCCAACACCTGAGACCTGCGACGGGGCGCACGCACCGGCATCATGCGCCTCGAGCTCGCCGGACCGACAGGCCGGCCCTGCCTCTTCCACGCCCCGCGCGCACCAGCGCTGCCGTAGGCCCCCCGCGTGTGTCGCTCCACTATTCAGCACGTGCCGGGATGCCACCCTTTACACCAGGGCCACAGCGCGCTACCGGCCGATGATGCGCCCTGCTGACCCGCCGGCGGCCTTAGCAGTCGAGGGTAACCATACATTTGCGAGGGGGAAACATTGAGAGTCGAACTGTTCCACGACCGCAGCCCCGACTACGAATGCGGCATGCAACTGTTCATCGACGGCGCCCAGGTCACGTTCACCGAATACAGCATCGACCCCGGCGCCGGCCATTACTGGCACGACTGGATCGCCTCCCGCGCCTACGACATCGTCCACGCCAGTCCCGCAGTAGCCGCGCTCATCCGCCAGGAAGCGTTACTCGACAGCCCCTACATCGACGGCATGCCCCACGACATGACTCAACGCGAGCGAGACCTCGCCGACGCCATCGAACATCAGCGCGCACAGATCTGCCCGCGAGTTCGATAAGCACCCACAATGGCCTGTTACGGGCCGGGCCGGACAACACACGGGCGGAGGTAAAACCAAATGAGAGCTGACGAGGTTGCCTGCGATGACGTGGTCGTGGACTGCGAGGGTGCGGTCTGGGTGCACGAGCACGACCGTCGCGGCTGGCGATACTTCGCCGTCACAGGCGAAGCGCAGCCCGCGCTGAGTTTCGATGAGTTCACCACATTGCCCGCCAACTACGAGCCATACACAGTGCTCGACGCAGCGGCATCACACGCTATTCGGCGCTCACTGAGCCACTTGGACGACTAAGAGGTGGACCGTAATTGATTGTGGGTCTTGAGATTCCAGAGTCCGGCAATGATTACCGGGCTGTGGTTGATAGCCGGTCCGCGCCGTCTGCATTGCCGCAGGATCTTGCGCCACCCTCATCGCCGGCAACGGCGACCGCTGCTAAACCGCGCTAGGCACAACAGAAGACGAAACAAGGAACAAAGCAACAATGACGACACAGCAAGCCACTGCCCAACAGGCCGAACAGGTAGCCGACGCGCTCATGGAGGCATTCAACGCGCGGCGGTTCGGATTCGAGCGGCCCACGGTCAAAGTTGACGATTGGGAACAGGGCCGCACCGTGTTGATCTGGACCGACGGACCCTACGGCTGGAGCTATACCTTCCCATTCGGCGGTTATGTCGGCAACTACAACGTCCCGAGCGTCCAACTGCCCGCCGGCGTATGGACCGAAGCTTACAACGACTCCGTCATGTCGGTGTGGTACGACGACGACCGGTGAACCGCAAGCAAATCCACGACGCGGCCATGTAGTGCGTGAAGCGACCTGATGGGGCAGATACGCAAAACTCGTCAGCGTCACCGGTCGCCGCGCGCCACCCCAGTCGCTCCCAACCGGGCGACCGCTGTCACCAAAACAATCACAACAGGACAGGACACCAAATCATGGCACAAACCGACCCCAGCCGTGTCATCGAATTCCTACACGCCTACGGGCAAGCAAAATTCGGCGACGAATGGTGGCCTGGAACCGCCGACGCACACATGACCGAAGCCGAACTAGCCCAATTCGACGACGTCTGGCCACATCTCAAAGCCTGACGCCGCCTGCTTATCGTGTACTGCGGCGATTGCTCGCGTTGTGGTGGGCAGGCTCGGGGCCGGACGAGGATCGGGAAACCACGCCGTCCGGCCCCGGGGAGGCTGGCGGATGAGCGCTACGGCCTCCAGGGGGGCCACGAGATCAGGTCGGGCGCTGCTTCTTCCACGCATCGCGCGCATCAGCGGTGGCATAGGCACCCGGGCAGCCCTGGATACGAGGCCGATCCACGGTTCCAACTTCATTGGCGCTCACTACATCGCCGTGCCAGTCCCCACCGCATAGTTCGCAGCGCGGCTGACCGACGTTGTGGTCGTAGCCCGACGGCTCACGCTCCAACTGGACGCTCACCAAAGCGTCGATGGCATCGATCACGCCATCCTCCGGATTGCCCGCAGGCTGGCCCGGGGGATCGATGGAATCTGCCAAAACCTGCACTAAGCCCGCGACACTGGTCGGTGCAGCAGCCTCGGGATGATTCAACCCGTTGAGTGCACCGAGGGTATTCGGGGCAAACCTGCCGCTGTCACGACGGTAATCGACCACGTTGAGCCGGTTACCGGATGGCCGAAACGCAACCGACCCCACGCACTCCCCCCGCTCATCGTAAGCGTGAATCGCAGTCTCGGAGCACAGGCCGAAAGGACCGAGCACCCGCAGCCGGTACTGCGGAAAATGCGGACGCAGCAGCGCCGCAACCTGCTCAACCATCACCGTCGGCGCCAGGTGCTTGTAGCAGCGCTCAATGCTGCGCTCAGCCACCTCACGCCGCCGGCGGGCCCGCTGCAATCGCTGCTCCCACTTGTCGTATTCGGCGTAAATCTCCGCCAGACTGGCCAGCGTTTTCATACCTCTCACCGCCCCTTCCCGGGCTCACGCCCCGGCTACCCGCCGGAGCTCATCGGCGCCGAGCTACGCGCCCGACACATCAGAGGATATCGTCACACACCGACATCGCCAGGCGACGGGTACTGCGTGCACACTCACCTCCAAACCAGCCGGCGCGGCCCGAAACGGTTGCGTTACACACGAATTCCCCTGTTCACCATCCAAACCAATCAGCCGACCACCACCCGGCCACCGCGGGGCACCTGCTCATCAAGTTGCTGACGCGCCAGCGACAGACATCGACGTCGCGCCCATGACTGTCGCCTCGCGGGCCGCGCGGCTTGCCCGTGACACAGCCGCGCCGGCAGGCGATCACGCGATGACCTATGTGGCCTAAACCTCAAACATGGAACGCGATCTCGTAGCCGACTGGGATCATCGCGAGATACGCCGCCATCCCGATCGGGATGCCGATCAGCGGCGTCCGGCGGAAACGCGCACATACCGCGGCGCCCACAATGGCCGCGGCTAGGCCGGCGCCCAGACACATCCACGGAATCATGACGAGCAGGTTCTGACCGGCCGCCGAAAGCGTGCACACCCTGTCGGTGCTGCCGTCATGGCAGTTGTCAGTGGCCATGGCCAGTGGCAACATCAGCACGACGGCCACCCCGAGACCCACCAGCGCCAAGCCCGCCAGCACACCGACGAACCATGCCCAGTGCGTCCCGTGCCGCCGAGGATTCGGGTCATCGACTCTTCCGCGGTGCGGGTTGAGGTAATCGGTCATTGCGCTCACCGATAGCATCCACGGCGCCACCGCGTGGGCGATAACGGTGGACAGACACGATCGGATTTCTCGCGCCGCACAATCAGCGCGATGGCGCACACACTACGCGGACCGATGCGCTGTCCTCGACTCGTTGGCGGTTGCGGTGCCAGCAGCGCCGGATTCAGCTCACTGATCATTGTGCAACCCTAAAACCTGGGCGACGGATGTCATGGCGGCGTTACGTGGTGCGGAAAGCAGACCGCGGCCACCGCGTTGTCTTCGTCGACGAGGGCCTGCATGGTGGTTTCAAAGGCCTTCTGCTGATCTCGGTGGTCGGCTGGTGTCGTGGCGTGGGCGTCGCGGGCCTGCACGACTTGTGCGACCGCTTGATCGGATAGGTCGGCGATGCGGCCCAGGTGCGGCGCGATACGAGGCTCCGACACCCGTTTGGCGTAGTCGCGCAGTTGTTGTGACCAGTCCCGATAGGTCCCGATGTCTGGCTCGCTTCGGGTGATGTTCTGCGGATCCGCCAGCTGCCTTTTGTCGTAGATCAGTTTCACCGCAGCATGCACGACGCGGCAATCTGGGCTTGTTCGATCCACGATATGGATCAGCGTCATCAACACGATCACCGGGATCGCGACCGCCGCCACGAGCTGCCAGTACCGGCGCGCCGGCACTGCGATCGCCCTCTCGTGATCGTAAGGCGAAGCAATCGCCGCCGAGTCGGCAGCGGCGCGCAGTACCTCGAGGTTCTCCCGTGTGCGCTGCCGGCGGCGCGCCCTAGTCATCGACTGAATCACCGATAGGAAGGCGACACCGATGAGCATTCCACCCAGGAGGGGAACAGATGCGAGGAACTCGACCACCGCGGCCACGATGACCGCAACCGGTATCCACCACTGAGCCGCACGCTGCGCGCGGGATGTCCCCCGTTGGTAGGCCTGCGCCAGGGTGCCAGTCCGGATGGCTGCAGCCAGTATGTCCGGATCGGCGGGCACCACACCGGTGCGCAACGCCTCGAGCGCTGCCAGGCTCTTCTTGCGGTCAAGTCCTTGCAGCGCATCGAGATAGCGCTGGCGGATCGGCCGCTGGATATATGTGGTGGCCCCGGAGGTGATCGCGCACAACGCGATAACGGCCAGCCCGGCCCACAACCACCCGATCTGGTACACGAACATCGGAAATATCCAGAAGACGACGGCACCGACAAGGACCGCCGATGCCGCAGTGCGCACTGGCCAGCGCACCCACAGCGGCGACAGAAAAAGCCGATCGGAGATCACGCGCGGGCCGTGGCTCTGGCGGCGCGGCGCGTCTTGGTTTTGCTTTTCGTGAAGACGAGAGCTGGTCTGCCAGGACCGGTTTCGCGTTTGCGGCTGTGGTCCGGGTCCACCTCATACATGCCGCAACGGCGGAGCCGCGAGCCGATCGTGCTCTCGCTGGCGCTCGGGTCGCACCCCCGGGCGAGCGCCATGACGTCGGTGAAGGTGGTGGCCTCCCCGAGTAGTGCGTAGGTCAGGGCGGGGTCGGTGAACAGCCCGGTGCTGATCTTGGCCAGCGCCGTGCGGACCATCGCGGAATGCCCGAAGGGCATGTCGTTGGGAATGTCCTCGATGGGCACGGTGCCCGGGGTGCCGGCGGGGATCCGGACTCCGACGACGATGGAGACGGTGTGCCCCCGTTCGTCACGACCGGGATCACTGACCACATCGAGGACGGCTACACCGCCGACAACCTCGACGCCGGCCTTTTCTCGCATGATGCGTCGCGCGGCCTGTTCGACCGTCTCCTGGTTCCAGGCGGCCAGCAGCCCTCCGGGAAGTGTGGTCGCACCCCGGTGGGGCTGGGTTTTGCGGGTGATGAGCGCGATCCACGCGGTGTCGACGTCTTGGGTCAGTGCCACCACGTCCACCGATAGCCAGGTCCCGTGGATGGAGTGCTCCCCGTCTTTGTAGGCGAGGTTGGTTTCCCGTAGCGATGTCATCACACCTCCTTGGCCGACATCGAACGCTTGGTGCGGCGCAGATACAGCCCGGTCTCGCGACGCAGTTCATCACGGACGTCAGCAAATGAGCTCTGCCGCAACAGTTTTCCGTCCTCGTACACCAGCCGGAGTTCCTGGTTGGCTTCCTGGTCGGCGTCCGCGTGCTCAATCAGGTACGGCCGGCTGTCCATCATGCGGCGCACAGCCAGCCGACCGGTCGCGGATTTCTTTGTCCCGTCGTCGGTAACAGGATCCTTTAAGATGTCGTAGCCCTGGCCGTTGATCTGAACCCACGTCGCCTTCATCGCCATCTTGAACGTGTCGCGGGTCTGGTACTGGTAGGTGTAGCTGCCGTAGCCGAACACCACTGCGGTGGAGGCGAATCCCTGCCGCATCAGGTTCGCGGTGATCGCGTCGGCGCGTTCGTAGGTGATCGAGTCACCATAGATAGCGCCCACGTGCGGATCGAGGTCCCGATATCCCTTGTCGTTGAGCACCGTTCCGAACTCATCGGCCAGCAGGCCCACCACACCGCGGCGCGCCGGGCTGCCGGGCGGGGCGTCGGGGTCCCCGCACAGGATCAGCTCGGGGTCACCGCTGTCCGGCCGGATGACCAGCTTGCCTTCCCGCGCCAGGATCGTGTCCTTGAGGCGTGGCAAAAAATCGGTGCAGACCCGCCACAGATCCCAGGTATCGGAGACGATCGACAGGATGCCGGCCGGGTAGAGCGCCAGCAGCCGCCGAAACGTCTCCAGCTCGGTGTCGCGGCCGCCGGCGCACATCACGCTGTGCTCGGTGGCCGCGCACGACGCCGCCACGATCCCGTTGTCGCCCGGGTAGTAGCGCTCGATGAACCGGACCGCCGGCAAGGTGTCGGTGCCGCGGAAGCTCAGCAGATGACCGGCGCCGCTGGCCGCAGCGGCTTGCATTCCCGCCATACCGCGGCAGGAGAAGTCGTGGCCCTGATAGTCGACGGCGGCGGGGTCACCAGACTTCTCGGCGCGCTCGTCGAGCAGCACCCGGTTGCGCCAGGCGATTGTGGCGCTGGTGATCGGCTGCCACAGCTCGGCGCACAGCTCGGTCTCCAGGTAGTTGGTCAGCCAGCAAACCCGGGGGTCGGTGTTTTCGATCGTGAAGTACGGGACCCGCAGCGGGACCAGGGCGCCTTCGCGGAATGCTTTGACGCGCAACGGAAGATACCCGATTTCATGCAGGACGCGGAAGTGGTCGGTGCCGACGTCACCCGTGCCCAGCAGTGCTGTGACTACGCTGTCGTACTTCGCGAGCGCCTGGTCCAGGGTGGCGTCATCGAGGCCGAAGAACTCATCCCAGCGCTGCGTGAGCCGGGTCAGGAAGGCTTGCAGGCCGAAGAAGACCGTCACATCCACCCCGGGAACGCGGCTGCCCCGAGCGGTCAGATTGGAGAACACCACCTCAGTGCCCGGCGGGTATTGCCGGCGGTGATCGAGTTTGTAGGCGTCGGTGGCCAGCAAGGTGTCCACCACGCGATCCACAACCGCGTCGGCCGCGGCAGCATCTCTTCGGGGTCGGTGCTCGGTGGACGTCGTCGGGGCGCTCATCGCTGCTCCCCCGCCCCCGCCAACTCACCCAGCTGCACCGCGGCGGTGATCCACGGCCCCAGGGCCGTCACCTGGATCTGGCTGTCCGCCAAACCGGCGGCCACCGCGGAGCTCAGCGAATCGGTGGTGTAGATGCGCCGGTAACGCGCGCGGGCCGCGGCGGAGAAGTCCGGCTTAGTGAACCCGCCGTGGGTCACCCACAAGTCGAGCACCACCCCGTCCGGCACGGCGCCAGCTAACAGTGCGAACGTGCCGCCACCGTCGAAGATGTCGTCAACCACCAGATAGGCGCCCGGCGCCAGGTCGGCGTCGAGCGAGTAGTCGGTCAGCCGCCCGGTCTGCGGGTCACGATTCTTACTGGCCACATAGACCGGCACGCCCAGCAGCGCGGCCACCTCGCCGGCCCGCGCCACCGCGCCCTTGTCGGGGCTGATCACCCCCAGGTGCCCCGACGCGCCTGCGTCGGCTGTCAGCGCACGGTGCACGATGTCGCCGAGCGGCAGCAGGTGCTGGCGAATCGCTGGGTTGGTGGCCCGCAGCGCGGCCAGCCACACATCGCTGTGCGGGTCGATGGTGACGATGTCGGTGATGCCGGACCCGGCGGCCAACGTGGCGTTGACCAGCGCTGGATTGGGAACATCCTTGTCGCCGCGTGCGCTGGGGAGGTAGGCAAGGGCCAGCACCCGGGGTTGTCCGGGAAACAGATGCTCTGCAAGGGCGGCCCATTGCTGGACCAGTGTCCAGTCCACAGCGGTGGCGTGAACCGCCATCATCTGGATGGTTCCCTGGACGAGATCGGTATCCGGGATCCGACGCACGGTGATGTCACCCATCGGGTAGGAGAACACCTCGAACGTCTGGGCCTCGAACAACCCGCCGCGGCCGAGTACGTGGAACTGGTATCCGGGATTGGTCATGCCGACACAGTACAGGCATTTTCTCGCAAATCAAAAACAATTCTTCGCACGGCGCGCCGCGACCGACGTTCACCGCGCCCGCGTCAACTGATGCCGTCCGCCCCTTGAGGCCACCCCAGCAGGCGACCACCCAGTTATCAACTGGCGCCGACAAGGCACCATCCCGGGGCGTGCAGCGCCAGCTTCATCAGCCAACTGCCCCGGTCGGTACCGGATTACCGGGACGCAAGATACGCGGCGGCGACGAGGACCAGGGACGAAACAACCCTTTCACCGATGATGGGTATTCATCCGGCAGCTCCACTCCCGGTGCGCACAGCAGACCACCCATCCGGCACCGCGAACCACGTGGGCTCTGCATATGTGAACTGCGCCAACGCATCTGCGACGCTGCCGGCCTCGACAGCGTCGACCAGATCCCCGTCCTCGTCATAGACCCACCAATACATCCATCCCCCTATTTGGTCGCCGACACACGAATGATCACTCAGGCTCGAGCTCACTGATCTTTGAGTGCCAGTCGCGTCCGACGATGCGCCCACGCCGTTCGTCGTCGTAACGAATGTGGGCGAGTCCCTCATCGGCGTACACCTGCAGAACGGTTCCGGTGAATCCGTAGATATTGCGGATGCGGTCGCCAGGCTTGATATCCATGCTGACTCTCCGTGTGTCGGTTGCAATTTGAGCCGGTAACGTCGTAGCCAGCGCTCCGACACCCGGACGCCGGCTCGAGGGCGCGGTTAGTTGTCGTATGCGTGCTGCATTTCATAGCCGTCCATGTCGCTGATCTCGTCGTCATAGTTCGACGGGTTGGCCCGCGAATCATCGCGTAGCCGCTGGCCGAATGCGTTGTAGCGCGCGCCGCAGCCGTCACAGTCGGTGTCATATCCACCATGGGAGACCACAGTGCAACCGCAGTCGCCACACGGCCAAGACCGCTTGCGGTGAACCTCGGCGGAAATATCGTTGTCACGCAGTTCATCACACAGCTTGTAGGCTGCGCCCTGATCGGTTGTGGACAGGCGCATTTCGCCCATGCCATCCCAAACCTCGAACGTCGTGGCGATATCAGTCATGGTGAATCTCCTGTGTCGGTGATGATTAGACCATTGCGCCGATGGCGGTCATTGCGGCGCGCTTGGTGACTAACCGTCGTGGAATTCGTACACGCCTTTGCACTCGCAGTACCCACATGCGAATTTCTTAGCTCCATAGCGAGCTCCTTAGGTTTGCGGCGGTCAGCCCTCTGTGCAGCCGGGATGACCGGCTTCCCGACATCCGGTCGTCCCACACACAATGCCTGTCGTCGCCGCTGTGCGGCGAGACATGCCCTTGGACAACGTTATTCACCCGTCGCGCCAGCGCTGCCGCGTTTGGGTGCAGCGGTTCCGAACTCATCGGCCAGCAGGCCTTGTCGCGGGGTCGATGCGGATGCGGATGCACCAACCGTTCAGCAGGGGAAGGTCACGGCGCGCTACGAACGCATTGTGCAGATATTCGCTGGCGTATGCCCAGGAGTCGCTGACGATTTCGTCGCCGTATACGGCTGCCGCCTCGGCCCGCTCCGCGGTTCCCAACGGGAGCCACTTTGCGCGTTCTCGCCCGTCGAGGCCCTCGCTCTCGCGCACGGCAATTAGGGTGGCGAGCTGATCGATCAGCCCGCCGGGCGGTGCCTTCGCGTCGGCGTCGGTGAAGGCGCCGTCCGCTGCAACGGACCCATCGGGTGCTACAAGCTCATAGCGCATGCCGTTGCTTTCTTTGGCGGGCAGCATAATTCGGTTCCTTCCGTCACCGTGGTGGCTAATCAGCGACGACGGCGAGCGTGCGCAACAGTTGCTGGTAAGCGTCCCCGCCGTCGGCAATGTCAAGGTTGACGATCGCCCATATGTCCTCAGCCATGGCGGGCACATGGTCGGTCTCGGTGTAGTCACCACCGCGGTAGATGACTCGATAGGTACTCAACGCATCCTCTTCAATTCATGCAGCTCGGGCTGGATAGTTCTTCCAAATCTCGGCGCCCATCGAGGTTTTCCGGCTCTTCAGTGGAGCGCTTCGCTGAGGTCGCGCCTAAGCACCCGTTTGCCATGTGCCCTCCCGCACGAGCAAGCAGCCATGCAGCCGGCCCACACGATTTGTCCACCGACGATCACCGGCCGGTAAACACAGAATCGCCGACCGCAGCAATTGCAGAACGGACCATAAACGCTTACCCCCCTCCCCTGAACTGAACGTAGCCGAGCACGCGGGCCCGCCACGGCTGCAACACGACGCAACCCGTCGTTAGTTCGGCGCCGTCGTCGACGAGCGCTGCCGGCGGCGACGACGGCGCCGCCGGCTATCGCCGCAACCTATGTTTAACCGAAGGGCCAGCCGTCCGGAGCGTCATCGATGTACTGGTCGCCGGGCGGATCGTCGTAGGCTGCGGCAATGCGTGCTGCGGCCGCAGGCGAGGCAGCTGCCACCGCACGGTCGCGGGCATCGATCCAGTCGCTGTACGTGTAGCCGCGCCCGGCGTCGATCTGGTATTCGTCGTACTCCGCCCCGAATACCAGCTCGCGGCCATCCAAGAACAATGTGCAGTCGGTGTCGCCGTCTGGGTCGCGGACGATCACCAACTCAAGCTGCGGGCGCGCCCGCTTATCACCATCCGAGCCGGGGTGGAAGGGTCCGATCATCTCTGTCGCGGTCCGCCATGTATCCATGGGAACGTCGTAGATGTGCAGCCCGCCGCGGTAACTCGACTGCCAGTACCACACCGAAAAGAACGTCATGCCGATCTCGGACACGACTTCTTCGTTTCCGCTCCACCCGCCAGTCACCAGCCGAACCCGCATCACCGGGTTCCGGTGCTCGTTGACCGCTTCTGCCACGTCGATCAGCGACGGCGTCCACCACAGTCTGCGGATCATGTCGACGAATCCGGCTGGGCTGCCGCTAAACCCACGCAGCTGGGCGATCCCCCATTCAGTTGGATACCCGTGCTCGTCGACGAACTCACCGCTGCGATCACTTCCCATGTCGATCACGCCCCGATCACGTAATCGACGTACAGGTCGTGGGCGTGATCTTCAGCAGCCTCGACGGTGACCTGGGCCGCCCGCTCCGATTCCAGCCACTCGATCTGACCCTGAAGCTCATAGACGTCAAGCTTCAACGCCTGCCGGTGCGCCCAGTTGTACGCCAACGGAAGCTCACCCTCGGTGCGCGCCAACAGATACCGCGCCTGCTCCAACGTCAGATCCTCGACAAAAACCGGAACGTCGTCCTCGATATAGAAGAACATCAACCTCGCCCCTTCCCGGGCTCACGTCCCGGCTACCGGCCAGGACTCTGTTCAATGGTTGCCGCTCAAACATTCTCGTTCAAACCGACACCCTCATACTATGACCGCCCACCGACAAAAATCGTCGGGATGGATTAGCGGATGGGGTAGACGATCCGCCCGCCGGGTAGCCCGTCGAACGGCCGGGCGGCGCGGTGGACAGGCATTAGTCGTTCGGTGTTTCGGGATAGTCGATCACCTCGGCGCCGGCGCCGGATTCGGTAGCCTGCGCTACCGCGCCGCCATGTCTCTGTCCACCGAGGTCTTGGTGGTGGTGGTGGTGGTGGTAGCGGGCCTCCGCATCGTGGCGGCTACGGTGGGCCGGCTGCCATGCCCCGAAGGCGTAGGCGGCGACGTAAACCAGCAGCGGCACCTCGTATAACGGGATGCAAACCGCGGCCAACAGCACCGCCTGCAGATATTGGCGGCGCACGATCGGAAAGCGTCGCCGGCCGTCGTCAATACCGAACATGGCCATCACGACAACGAGGGGGCCGCCGACTGCGAGGGTTTGCCAGCTGTAGCTACCGACGACGACGCAGAGCGAGGCGAATGCCGCCAAAACGACGAACAGCCACCAAAAGTGCGGGCCAGTGGTGTCGCGGATGGGCCGTGGAAAGGTCGGCGTCGGCGCTGGCCGGCCTTCCCGACGATCCGAAGCGTGCAGGGCGATGACCCGCCCGCCAATTTTGAAATACGGCGTGAAGCGAATCGCGGCTATCGCCCCCACAAGCGCGAACGCCCCAAAAGCCGCTACCGCGGTCGACCACCCGCGGTCCAGCAGCGCCAGGGCGGCCAGAGTGCAGCCGCCCAGCCACCCCGACCAGTAGGCACGCCGCTTCACCGCCAGGTCGTGGATGAAGAAGTCCGCGATGAAAAACGCGGCCCACACCGCGAACGCGCAGAACATTAGCGCCGTCGACCAGCCCGGCGGTGTCACCCGGATCGCGGCAGCAGCGAACGCGATCACCATGGGGCTACCCGTATGCCGGTTGCCGCGGAATAGATCCGGCCGACGGCGCCGAACCGTCCGAGCGGACTCCGCACGACCATGTGCTAAGGCTAAACGGTGCTGGGGTGCGGGGCGCCGCCCCGCCGGGCGGGGCGGCGCCAACGGTCAGGACACGGCGGGTGCGCGGGCTACTGCGTTGAACCGGTCGCGGTCGGCGAGCTCGGTGTTGACCAGAGCCGTGGCGGTGTCGATAACCCACGCCAGCGTCTCCCGCGCGCTGGTGGCCGGTTCGGGAGCGAACACCCGGTGCGGTTTGGACACATATGTCGACACCAGCAGTGACACCGCCGGGCTGCAGCCGGCCGGCTGTAGCCACAGCACGACTTCTACGCCGTCGACGACCCCGTCGCCGCCGTGGGCCGGTTCGATATCGAGACTGATCCAGTCGACACCCACACCTGGCCGCAAACCGGCAACCGCGAGCCACGGCACCGGAGTCGGGTCGGTGTGGAAGACCTGGTTGGCCAGCGCATGCAAGGTGTGTTCGATATCGAAGGGGTCCGCCAGGTTAGCGATTAGCTCGGCGATGGCCTCGGTGTCGGCGTCGTCCGCCCACCAGCGCTCGAACGCCTGCCGATCGCGCCGCACCTGCAACGGCACCCATCCACGCTCGCCGTCACCGGCGGCAGTGGCGTCGTTGTTCGACGCGCTCATGTCCACCGCTCCCTCTGTGGCGCGAGCGGGCGCTCGGGGTCGAGGTGCCATACGTAATCGCCTGATTCCTCACGCAGCCGTCCGTCAACGACGCGGAAGCCGAACAGGGCGCCGTCCTCGCCGTCAAACCGGACATACGACCCGTCAGTGGCGAATCTGCCTAGAATCTCTAGTAATTGATCCGTGCCCGACAAATACTTCTCGCGGTGGTGGCCGAGGCTGAACCACTGATCCGGGTCTTCTTCGCAGTCCTCGAAACAGGTGATGTCCTCAACTGCATCTGCCAGGCTTGCATAGCTGCCGAACTCGGCCTCGACCGCTGCCAGCGCGGTGGGAACCTGGTCGGCTGGGATCGTGAAGTCGACATCAACCGTGTACGCATCGTATCCCATCACCGCTCCCCTTTCACCGAATCACTCTGCGCCACTTGCGTGTTGCCGCTCGCCGCCACACGGGAGTAGGAGCCGGCGCGCCCACTTCTCGGCTGGCGCGATCTTGGGTTCACCGGGTCGGCGATACTCGCCGGCGCGAAATGTTGACTCATCGATACTTTGCCCCTTCCTGGGCTCGTGTCCCGGCTACCGGCCGGGACTTTCTTTGTTGTTGTCGGCGATTTCTCGCCGACGCCAACACTTTAACTATCGCCACCGACAGCATTCGGCGCGCGCTGCGCCGGTTTAGAAGGGGCTGTTCTGCACGGCAATTCCGCCGCCTGCCCACTCTTCCGGCGACATCGACCACGCCCACACGCCCGGCCGATCCGGGCGTACCGGGCCGTGTTCGGGTCCGAGTTGTTCTAGCTCGGCTCGGCATGCTGGGCATCTGTCCGTGGCCGCGTCGGGCCCGTAGAAGCGCAGGTAGGTGCTGTTGCGGCATACCGCTACGCGCACTCGGTTCGCGGTGGTCTGCGCTGCCGTGAGCGAAGTAGCGGTATTGACACTGGTTGTGATGGTCATCGTTTCCAGCCCCTTCCTGGGCTCACGTCCCGGCTACCGGCCGGGACTCTCCTCAATGGTTGCCGCTCAAGCGTTCTCGTTTGAACCGGCCCCCTCATACTATGACCACCCACCGACAACCACTTCCCTGGCCGACCCGGGCCGCTCACACGGCGTTGGTGCGCAAAATCTGGTCGAATACCGCTGCGGCAGCATCCACGTCATCCTCACCGGCATGACCCTCTAGCACCGCCTCGGTCTGCTCATCGACTAGCACCGTCAGGTGGCAGCGATGCCGGGACAGCATCACGCACAAACGGCTCGCGTCGAGCGAAAACCCTTCGGGGATACGTTTTCCCACCATCGGATGCACCGCCACCGCCGCTGCACGCTCAAGCCCCTGCAGGGCGTTGGCGGTGCCGACGAGCACGCCGGGGAACTCTCCGAGGGTGGCGCGGATCGCGGCGGCTTGCGCCACGTGGGGCACCACGACGGCGATATCGGACTCCCCCAGCGGGCGGCTACCCGCCGCCGTGGTCACGGTGGCACCATCGAGCAGTTCACGCACCCGTCCGACCGTGGCGTCGATGACCGATTGCGACGTAGGCCCGTTGGCGGCAGAGACGGCGCGGTGCGACAACTCCGGCAACTGAACGCCATCGAAGGTTAGGTGCTCGTCGGGACGCCGGGATGTGAACGGCAACTCGGGGTAGAACGCAGATTGCACCAGCGCGGTCGTCGCGGGTCCGAGCCGCCAGGTGTAGCGCAACGCGATGATGCTCACCGCGTTGCGGTGCGCTGCGGCCAACGCTTGCGGGCTGGGCAAGTGTGGCCCGGTCGGGCTGTCGGCCCACCGCGAAGTGTCTCCGGTGACCACCGGAGCGATCTGTCCCGGATCGCCCACCAGGACCAAGGTCGCGTTTTTCGCCATCGAACCCAACGCGCACAAGTCGCCGTAGGTGCATTGGTAGGCCTCGTCCACAATCAACAGATCTGCACCGAGTCGATCCGGTTCGGATACAAGCCATTTCGCGGTTGTCGCAACACGTACCGCGCCGCCGCTGGCGGGCCACACGTCGTACTTGTTCCCGATGATCGGGCAGTCGCCCACATCGGGGCGCGGCCCGCCGGTTTTCCACAGCACGCCGACCTTGTCGCGGTCGCCGACCGCGGCCAGACGGCGGGCGATATCGGTGGCTTGCGCCCTGGTTTGGGCCGCGATCCCCACGCGCAGCCCGCCCCGATGCGCTAGCAGCGCCGCCAAAAGCACTGTCAGTCTGGTCTTTCCGCTTCCCGGCGGAGAAGGAACGACGACAGCCGGGGCACCACCCCACGCGGCCAGAACGATCTGCGCGGTGACAGGATCGGCCAGCAATTCCTGCCCCGGGTAACCAGTCACCGGGCGTGTGGCCGGGCGCGCGGCGGTGTCGTCTTGTGTCCCGGCCGCGGCGGCAGGCGTCGATACCCGATTGTTGAGCGGCTTAAATGCACGCATCCAATGGCCCCTTTCCGGGCTCGCATCCCGGCTACCGGCCGGGACTTTCGTTCAATCAACCGGGGAAAACCCTTATCCCCGTTCAACACCGAACGTTACCGCAGCCCACCGACAAGCCGCGCCCACCGACAAGCCGCGCCCACCGAACCGCGCACAGCGGACTACTCGGTTTCTGCCGCCGCGATCAGCACATCGAGCGGCACTTCGCGGCTAAACCTGCCGGGCGTCTTGCCCGCGGTGATCCATGACTCTTTGCTGGTCAACAACCGCCGATAGTTGTACAGATCGGAGTTGACCCGCCGACTGTTCGGGGCGGCAGGCATCAGCGACACCCATTCGCCCGCATTGGGTCGAGCTTCGGCCCGCACTCCGCTCACGGTCAGGTGCAGCGCGCCGTCGACGGCCTCGGTGGCGGTGATTTCCCCGACGAACGGCCACGACCGATCGAAGCTGTCGATCCCGTTGGGCCAGCCGCGAACCTGCGCGCCTTCCCGTAGCCGTGAATCCATCCGCTCGCAGGCCACCGTGAACCGTGTCCCGGTGTGATCGACGACCACCCCCCCGGTCACGGTGCCGGTGTGTACGGCGCGGTGTCGCCACAGCCTGTCCTCGAGCAGAACCGATTCCCACAGTTCGGCGGCGTTGCAGCGCCGCCGCAAACCCAGCGCGGCCGTGGCCGGCGAATCGGGCACGGCCCAGTCTCCCCCGTCGCTGAACCGTTTCCCGGCGCTGCGGTAGGTGTAGTGGTCGTCCTCAAGCACCGGGGCCAAGCTGTCGATCGGTTCCCCGGACGCCAGAATCGCCGCCCACTGCCCCAATCCCGCGACACCTTCAGCGACGCCGAAAACGCGCCGCCAGTACGCGGCGGCGCGCTCGTCACCGGGCACCCCGCCGGTGATGTAGCGCTGACGCGAATGGGCCAACAGGTTGATCACGGCCCCGGTTCCCGGGTATCCGGTGCGGTCGAGCCACCATCCGACAACCGCCGACGCCTCGGCTACCGCCCGGTCGCCGTCGAGGCGCAGCGCCCGCGCAGCACCCGCCAACACGGTCATGGTCGCCGCATCGGGAACGACGAGCTGGCGGGCAGTCTCACCATCGAAGCGCGCCCTGGCTGCGTGCAGCGCGGCCATGACGGCCGCTGCCCCGGTGACGGTGACCGCCGGGCCGGTGATGGTCGCGATGGTTGCGCTCACCGTGTCACCATCACGGCTGGCATGCACCAGCAGTGAATCGGCCGAAAGCGTGAACAGTGGTCGCGCTACCCGCAATACAGGCTGCCCCACCTGGGCGGCGTACAACCGCTGGGCCAGGTCATAGAACTCGACGGTCACCGCTGGACCTTCCCGGCGCGGCGGGCCATGTCCCAGCCGTGGCGCAGCGCCTCGGCCGCTGAACCGACAGGCGCAGCATCGTCTCCTGTGGTGTCCTCGACGGTCAGGCCGGTGCCGGCGAGGATGCGCTGCGCATAGGCCATGAGTCGTTGATCGATGCCGACCGTTTCTGCCATTGCGGTCTGCCCCTTCCCGGGCTCGCGCCCCGGCTACCGGCCGGGACTATCAGGTGGTATGCCGCCTTTCGGCGGAACATGTTCAGACCATAACAGCCCCCACCGACAAGACCGCCCCGCCAGCGTGCGGCGGGGCGGTCCAGTCGCGGGCTCGCTAGGCCGCGCGGGAAAGGCGTTGTCCCGCACCGGATGGAACGTTCACCGTCACTGCGAACTCCGGTGTGCATTGCGCCAAACCAGCATTGCCGATGACCACGCAAATCAACTGTGCCCGCCCGGCCGTTTCCGGCCACGGAGTCAGTCCGTCGGAGCAGACGATCACCACGTCAGGTACGGGACGCAGCGCCTCGGCGGCAGCGATCCCGATCCGCATATCGGTGCCACCACCGCCGATCAGCGCAATGTCCTCAACCCGCGATACCCGTTGCGGGGCAGACGCCGCGGCATCGACGGTCAACACCACCAGCCGTTCGCGAGCCACGCCCGATGTGCGGAGAACACCTTTGATTTCCGACAGCGCCGCAGCCAGATCGGCCGGACTCATCGAACCTGATGTGTCCACCACAACAGCCACCGTGATCTTCGGGCCGCGCAGACCGGGGAACAACACATCCCGCGAACGCCGCGACGGACGTACCAGGCTGTAATCGGTACGGCCAGCCGCTTCGGCGATCACCCGCCGAATCGACACCCGCAAAACACGATTCCACGGCACCACCGGTGGAGCCAACACGGCATCGGCCCAGCGCCGCACACCGGCCGGAACCGTGCCCCGCCCGGACGCGACCGCCGACGCAACCGCTTCGGCGACCGCTTGGCGAATCCCGTCCGCCGTTGCCGGGTCGATCCCGCGCCGCCCGCCGATCACGTCAGCGGCCCCCAGCTCACCAGGCACCGGATCACAACCCGACCCCGACCCGCAACCCGGCCCGTCCTCACCGGATTCCGCGCCATCCGCGCCGTGCGACCCACCGCCACCGGACTGCTGCCCGCCAGCACCGCCAGCGGCGTCCTGATCGCGCATCAGCGCGGCGTAGTAGTCCTCGCCTAACCCGCCACGGGGCTGGCCGAGCGCCTCGGGTGTCACCGGATCGATCGGGAACACCAGACCGGCGTCGAGCAGATCGTCATTGATCTCCGCATCACCGGCGTAATTCCACGCAATCTGAGACAACGGTTGCGGCAGCGCATCCGCGCGGCCAGCGTGATCGCGCAACAGGTGACTCGTCTCGTGCAGCAACGCCGTCGCCGTTTTCTGCGGACCCCACACCTGATCGCCGACAAGCACCGCCGGATCCATGTAGAGCCGCCAGCTACGGTCCACCGCAAAGGTTCCCAGCCCCGGCGCTGCAACCGGTATCACCGAAAACAGCCCATCGGCGAAATACCACATCCGGTCAAAGGCAACCAGATTCGCGGTGTGATACGCGCGGAGTTCATCGCCGGTCAGCTCACGCACCGCCGTCACCGCGCTCATGCCGCACTCCCCTGCGAGTCGTCGGCCATCAGACCGGCAGCGATCAAAATGGGAATAAACGCGCGCGCAGCCGCAGGAGGCTTCTGAGCGTCCACCGGCATAACCTTGCCCAGCGCACGCGCCGCAGCCGCCGCCACATCTGGACGGCCAGCCTTCGCGCACGCCGCCAGCGGCTGCCACGCCCGCCGCCACATCTCCTGCGTCCCAGCCTGCGCAGCCAACGTGGCGACCCCGTTCAGCACGGCCCACAACCGGTCAGGGCGTTCCTGCGCCCAATCCACAATGGACGGGTCGGCGATGACCGCAGCAGGGTCGGGAAGGTCGCGGGAGTTGAGCCATTTTAGGAACTCTCGACCCGCCGCAACACCGACCAACCCAAACACAGCGGCCTGGACAGCCGCCACGTCGTCGGCCCGCAGACGCGCCAGCACAGCGGTCAACATGTCCCAGGTCCGGTCAGACGGCCATGCACCACCCAACTCGGCATCACTGTCGGGACGTGCGTTGCGCAACAACGCAGGCCGCGCCGTCACAAACGCTGTCACCGCCGCGACCAGCGAGGACACATGCGCCTCAGTGGGTACGACCGCGCGTGACGCCGGAACCGCTTTCCAGCCGGTGATCATGCCCTCAACCCACTCCTCGACCGTGGGTTCGTAATCGACATGGCAGAATCGGTTGGCCATCGGTGGGGCCAATTCGTAACCGCCAGCGGACAATTCGGGCGGATTCGCCGCCGCGAAAACCCACACATCCTCGGGAAGCCGCAGGTCCTCGCCGACCATCTTGTCCAGCGCGACTGCCAGCATTGCACCCTGAGTGCTCGCCGGCACGGTCGTCAGTTCCTCGAGCAGCAGGATTCCCTTACCCGCTGCCACCAGCCGCTTAGCCCACGCTTTCGGCTCCGTGCGCACCCCATTACCCGCCGGGTCGATATAGGGAAGCCCCACGAAATCAGTTGGGTCACTGTGCGATCCGGTAACTATCTCGACCGGCAGATCATAGGCCGCACCCAGCGACCGCACCAGTGACGACTTGCCCATGCCCGGACCTGACCGAAGCAGCAGCGGCACACCTGCCCGCCCACACGCTTCCATCAGCGTCACACACGTTGCGGTATCAGTCATCAAATTGCCCCTTCCGGGCTCACGTCCCGGCTACCCGCCGGGACTCTGTTCGGTGATTGTCGGCGATCTCTCACCGACATCCCTGACACTACAACAGGGGTCCGACAAGTCTCTGACCAGCCACAACGCCCGCATATGGGGTTCTCCCCGAATAAACTTTGCTTGCGCGTTCAGCCCCTGTACCAGGCGCGGCAGCGTTCGCTGTTGTCTCGTTTTCGTCGATTCGCCTTCGGCGCGGTCCGCGCTAGCTCTTGCCCGTCCTTATCGCCTAACGCTGGCGATGCTGCTGTTGACCGCAATTTTTCAGGAGTGGAGATTAAGCGGGACGGTTAGAGCGCGACCAGTCGGAGGATGATGATCGTCACGTTCTGCTGCACCACGGCATACGTGATGAATCCCATGCCGTCGCCGAAAGTCGTCGTCCAGTGATCGGTGGCCTTGTCGTAGCTGCCGTAACCCTCGGGATCATCGCGAATCAGGTCGATCTTGGCGTCGATCAGCCGCTGCGTTTCGGGTGGAAACGAGTCGTACTGCCGTTGTGGAAAGTCTGGCCACACAACCCGGTAGCGGGCCATTAATTAGTGGCTCTTCCACTGTCCATCAGACGTTTTCGTATACAGGCCACTGACATCACCGGCGGCAACACGAGCAACCAGGGCGCGCTCTTCCTCTGTGGGCGGATGCATTCGCAAGTACGCGCGTCCCCACCATTTGTCTATGACCGCCTGAACACGGGCAAGGTCGAAATCGTCGTCGGTCTCGGCCAGAGCGATCCGGAATTCCGCCTCGAATTCGACTAGATCGTCCGGCGCCAGTTCGGCCAGGACAGCGCGGATAGCAGGACCGCTGCGTGCGGGGGGCTTGGGCGCCGGCCCACCGCCGCGATCATGAGGGCTGGTACAGCTCGATGTCACTGTCGACGTCCAATCCGCTTCTGTCGGTTCACCCTGATAGGCGTCACCCATCCGCACATTCCAGACCTTACCGTCGCCCACTGGCAACCCAGGCTTACCGACATGCTGGACACAGCGTGTCCTTGCTGCAAACGCCTGCCCACGAGGTACGTACTCTGGGCGGCCAGCAACTCGTCAATCCCCGGATTCATCCGTGAGGGGCATCAATTGGGCCTACCAGTCCCTTGGCCGGCGCCGGTCCCACCAGGGCGCGGATCTCCATACACCCTGTTCGATCGTCGCGGCGCGAAAACGCTCATCGAGCCGGGCAACAGCAGCCCGTAACCGGTGAGCGCGCCTTCCGCCGTTGCACATCAGACTTTCGAGCTGGCTGCGTGCAGAGTCGTCGCGCAGCAGCGGGTCGCAACAAGGACAGTCTCTTACCCAGGGCACGTAGTCGCCTTTGCGTGCAACGCTTTCGGTGAGTTCGACGTATTTACGCCACTGCTGAAGGTATCGCAACGCGGCGCCATCTTTGCGCGGTTTGCGCGGGCGATGCGGATTCATCGGCGAACAGAGGCGGTGACCTCTTCGACGGGATTTTTCATGCTGAGCGTCGTCACGTGACGCGACCGCTGAGTAGACGACCGTAGTGTCGTCGTCGTCCGACGACGGTACGTCCGTTTCGGGGTTTGCGGCAAGTGCTGGGATGCGGGATCTCTCCGGCGACGCGGCGACCTTGGGCGGAAAACCGCGGTTCGCGCACAATGGGCATCGTGACCGTTAGGGTCCGCCCAGGCTGTCGACTCGTCGGTCCAGCCGGTGTGGAAGCGCACTGGCTACAAGTTCTCCCCATACGCGGCCCAGCAAACGGGCCAGTGGTGAGTGCTGCGCCTCAACTACGACTTCCCTGCGCACGTCCTTTACACAATGTTTGTAGACGGCAAGGCCGCGCTCGATATCGCCGCAGATGTCAACCACCGAATCCCGCTCGCGGCCAGTATCGGCGCACTTAAACCGTTCGACTCCAATGCTGGTGAACCTGTGTTCGCGCCGGAGCTCGCCGAAACCGTGGCGCGCGCGGTGGCCCAATACGTCGTTTACGGCAGCGAAGTCGACGATCCTTGCGACTGGTGTGACCATTTGGCAGGCGACGACCCCATGACGCGGCTCTGACCGCTCCATTTCGGGCCGCGAATGGGTGCGCGCAGGCGGTAGCCTAAGCGTGCAGTGTGGTGCTTAGCGCTTAGATGCTGGCCGCTGGCTGGGAACGTAGGAGGGGCCGTTATGGCAGGAGCGCCGGAGATTCGGGTGACGCCTTCGGAGGCGGTGTCGCAAATGTCGGCGCTGCGTGGTCGTTTCGAGGAGTCACAGCCCGACACCAGCCAGACGTTCGGCCCGGGCATCGATACCCGCATCGCCGACGCGGCCCGAAGCCAGCTACAGGCCAGCAAGCAGGTGGTGTCCGATGCGGCGGCCACCGCCGGTCAAGGCAGGGACGCTGCCACGGGCTTGGACGAGCAAGACCGGCAAAACCTGGCGAAGGTCGAGGCCGTGCGTTCGGAGCTTGCCGGTTTCAACGCTGGCCGTGGCGGCGTGGACGCGCCTCGGCTGGCAGAGGGCGAGGGTTGGCGCCCGTGGGGAGATGATGACGATGGTGAGGTCGACGAATGGGGAACGCCGATCCCACACCTGCCCGTAGTTCATCCCGATGGCGCCGGCCCTGGCCCCGGCGTCACCGGCGGCCGGCCCCCCATCTGACCCCATCACCCTCAAGGCCGCTGACGTTCACCCGCACTCAGGTGGCCGCTTCCCGGGTCCTTACTCGGAGACCTCGGTTGGTTTCGTCGCCGCCTGAATCTGCTCGGCAAGGATGTCTGCGTGGCCGGCGTGGCGGGCGACTTCGGCGATCATGCCCAGATAGATGAATCTCAGGCTCACGCTGCCGACGATGTGGTGTTCGACGGTGTCGTCCAGCTTGAAATCAGCGGCCAGTTCGTTGGACCGTCGACATGCCGCAACGTACTCGGTGATGACGTCGGCGAGCGTTTCGTCGTCGGCGACACCGAAGCTACCATCGCCGCCGCTGGCATGGCCGTCGCATTCGTCGACACTCATGCCCGCCAGTGTTCGTTGGAACCAGATGCGTTCGGCCGCGGCGCAATGCTTGACCAATGAGATCGGCGTGGTCAGGGAAGGAACGAGCTTTGCGCGGGCTTGGGTGTCGGAAAGATGTTCAACAGCTCGCACAAGCTCCCTGCGGTTGAGGTCCAGGGTGTTTTCCAGCAGCTCTCGTTCGCTGCCCGTGAACGGACGGCCGGGATCCAGTGCAGCAGTCATGTCGAACTCCTCTGTGTGCGTGGGCGTTTCGATACCTGGTCGTTGCCGGTTGATGGTTTGCAAAGGCAGCGTGGCTGCCCCGGCTGCCGACAGCTTGATCACCGAAGGTGTATCGGTCGGGTCGGCGGCGTACGGTGCCGATTACGGGCGAATCAGAGCCGGACTGTCTGGCGAGATGCGAGGCATCGGTGTCCTGGCCGTCCCCCGCCGTGGTGGCGGCGCATCCGGGTGCGTCTTGCGCGAGGCACTCAGCATACCGGGATCGCAGCTGTAGGGACTGAATAGTCGGTAGGGGGCCGTCGTGTGCGCCGGCATGGCTCCATCGCCGCGCCGCCAGGCGAGATTCCCTGCCCTCGCTTCGAGTCGGTTGATACTGATCTCGTGGCGCCAAGGCTCTATCGGTTTCTGCTTGGCTTGCTATGGACAATCAGCGGCGCGTTAATGGCGTTCAATCCGCCGCCACCCGGGGGACGCCGGGCGCACTCCTTACCGGTGGTCGGCTTGGTCACGATGGTGGGCGGCATCTACTTCGTCGTCAACGCCCTACGCACACGCGACGTCAAAGACACTGGAAAGGCGCCACGGCATGCTGCCCCGGCGAGCGCACGCGACGCGGTCAAGTTCTTCGCGGGCAATGCCGTCATGCTGGCGGCTGGCGCCGGCATGTTGTGGTGGGGAATCGACTCTGGACAGCTCTCGTTAGTGGGGCTCGCAACCGCCGCAATCGGCCTGTCGGTTCTGGCGATACTGCTCTGGTTGTTTTACCCCGGAATGCGGTGACGTCTACGCGCCGGCTGCCGCACTCGAATGCGTTGCCGCTTCGGCAAGTAGCGCAGACAGCACCGCCCGCTGGTATCCGATGCCAGCCGCCCCAAGGTAGAGGTTGACGAGCTCGATGCAGCCGCTGCCGCGCTGCTCGATGATCTCGAGGGCTTGCCGCACGACTGCGAGGTAGCGGCTCGGAAGTAACGCCTCAACGGTGTCCACATGTTGCGCCGACAGCTGCGTTGCCAATAGGGCGACGTCGACGGCGCCCGGCTGGCCGAAGGTCACATCGTAGGGCTGGATAACTCGCTCAAGTCGAACCAGCCCGTACTTGGCAGACAGAATCATCACGCGCGCATCGACCATGTGAGCCCGCGCTTGGGCTGCACGCACAGTGAGGCGGAAGTGTGCGCTGTCGTAGAGCTCGCCCGCCGGCGCTCCCCTGGCGAGTTTGCGGGCTGCACACGGGATCAGAACCAGGGTTGACGGGAGCGGGTCATGGCTTGGTTCCGTAGCAAGCCAACGAACAACGGTGTCGAGCTTGTTGCCACCGCCACCGCCGACACTGTAATGCGGTGTCGGATCGTCGATGTATCCGGTGCCTGGGCCGAGCGGGTAGAAGATCGCGCAATCGACGGCCTTGCCGGTGCGGCTGTAGCCGACAATCAGCCGTTGCACGCCCCGACCGAAAACGCTGTCATGCGGTTTGTGCTCAACACGACGCCACCCGTGGCGCTGGGCGGCCTCATTGACCGCTGTCACTGCATCCATGATCAAGACACCTCGATGACCAGGGACACCGTCGGGCAGTGGCCATCAGCCAGGCTCGACGCCGCCTCCGCTGCAGCGCCCCCGTTGCACAAATGCCCGCGTACGCGGATCGTGGAGAGCGCCTGCTCCTGGGCTGGGGTCAGCTTGCTGCTCATATCGTTTCGGCTCCGATCCCGTGTCGCTTGGTTGCTGTTGTGCGGTCAGCAGACGCACGAGTTCAGGCCGATGCCGCCGCACTCGGGGCACACCAACCCGACATGCATTGGCCGGTCAGGTCCCATTGCGTGCAGCTTGGCGCCGACCTCAGCGATACCCTGGGCGACCCATGACTTGCGCTCGTGATTCCAGGTATTCGCGGCGGGTCGGGGGTTAGCGCGCACGAACTCCAGTACAGCGAGGGCCACCTCGTTCTCGGTGATCCCGTAGCCGAGCACATTGGCGACCTCGCAGGCGCCGTCGAACTTCGCGCGACTTGTCTTGCGGTCGATAGGCCGTTGTGCCTCGTGGAGCTCGGCGGCCAGCCGTAGCAGCTTGGTCGCGAGCGCCTGGACGTCAGGGCTGATTGCGCGCATGCCGTGGCCTCCTATCCCCACCTGTTGATGCGTCAACAGTAGATCATACGCCGTGTTGATACGTCAGCACATTTGACTTAGGCATCGTCCGCACCGTGCTTGATCACACGTGCCAATCGCGCGGTCGTGCGGCGTTAGCGTGTCGCACTGCCAATCCCGCCGCGCAGTGAGAACTCGCGCTATCACGAAGGCGCACCAACTAATTCGGCTGCCATACATCATCGCCGGATTGACACTGCACTGCCCCCAACCGGGACGCGGGATACCGCAGAGCAAGGCACATACAACCCCGCCCGCGCTCGCCCCACATAACTGTTGGAGGCAGGCTCGCCGTCCCCGCGCTGCGATGACCAGAAGCTCTTATCGTTTGCGGGCTGTTGACCCACCAACAGCCCGACAGCTAGCCTGTCGGTGCACCGACACCCAGTGAGATGGGAGCCCACTCATGGCGGCGGCACTGGCCGAGCTCACGACACCCAAGGACGGTGAACACATGGCCCGAGGCAAACCGGTGCGTGTCGGCGGCACAGTGCGTACCATCCCGGCCGCCAAGGTCGCGCGCTTTGAGGCGATCAACGCTCAACTCGACGACCTGTTCCCCGATGACCGCGGACGCGACCGCAGCCACGAGCGTGCCGCAGCCCGGCAGGCCGCAGCGCTATACCTGCTCGGCGACCTGGACACCTACGACGCCGGCGATGCGCTCGCCGATGCGCGGCGCGCGCTCGACGCGGCCGCGGCGGCCGCACGCGTCGTCGTCATGCTCGCCAACGAGGACCGCGGGCCCGGCCATGAGGCGCCGCTCTCGCGTGAAATCCGTGTCGACCGACTGACGGTGCGCAAGTGGATCGGCAAGCAAGACCGCCGTTGATCAATGCCGCGATGCTCGCAGATGTGGGGGTTCTCGGTCTTACAGCAGCGCCTGCGCCCACCTATCCGGCTCGACGAGCTGGGCCAACGTCAAACCGGTGACCTCCTGCAACGCACCCGGATAGATACGCTCGTACATCGCATTCCACTGGGTGGCCAGCTGCGGTGGAGTTAACATCCACTCAGCCGTAATCCATCGCAGATACCAGCAATCGCCAACCCGGTCGGCCTCAAGAAGCCCACGCCGGCGCAGTCCTTCCCACAACTGGGCGACGATCCGCGTGTGGGGCCGCACCGGCCTCGGAAGACGGTCCACCTGCACCCTGCAAAGGACATAGGGAAGACCCCAGATCCGGGCAGCATGAGCGCGGTGAGTGCCGCTGACCACTTCGTATACAGGCCCCGCCGGACCCTCGATCTGATTCAGCAGCATGGGATCGTTTTCAAACATCTCCGATAGCCAGTCGTCCAATCCCCCGCTGGCAACCGCATCCCTTAGCCACCCCGCAACCCTGATGACAGTGTCGCGCACCGGTTCCCGATCGATGACATTCCACACCGGGCTGGACGTGGACACCAGCAGCCGCGATCCTATCCAATCAGCCCAAATCGCCCATCCCCGAACAGCGCTACCACGAACACCGAGCGCACCGACATCCGATTCATCGAACGGTGGCATGAACACGCGATTCGCCCCAACCTGCGGAGCATTCCGATTCAAGTCGCTCGCCCGCTCCTGCGCCACCAGGACAAGCTCGTCACTGATGGATGGGATTTCCCGCCCGAGTGATTCAAGCAACGGCACCATCTCGACCGGCCGCCTTGCCCTGAGCTGGAATTTGAGCTCAGCGGCGACGTCGGCGGCCTCACGGCCGGCCTCCGGTGACCAGCCGAAGTCACGCACCTCATGATTAGGCCGCACCCGATACACCGACCCCGACGCGTTGAATCCCTCGGCTCGCCTCAGCAGCTCCGCCACCGTTTCGCCGTCGCCGGCGACACCCTTCACGCGCACTCCATCGCTGCGGGAAGCGCTGAAGAACCCGTCGTTCCTCCACCGCACCGAGTCTGCGGAAACCCCGTCATGCATCGAACCCGCCATAACCGCATAGGCTACGTTCCCGCGCCGACACGGCTTCGCAAGGTCACTACATCAAGCGGTTCGCTACCGGGACACATGGTGCGCTCGAACGCATTTCACGACCGGCGCGATTGCGGTCACGACCTGTCTTCTCCCCGTCTGCGATCGTCTCCGCGAGAATGGGGCCGAGCCGACGGTGCGGCCGAATCGCCGCCGTCTTGGGTTGTCGCCGTAGTCCCAGTCCCAATCCCGGCCGTCACCGTGGTTGTCCCACTATGGAATTGGGTTGCCCCGCAATCGCTTCACCGCTGGGCGCACCGATGTATCGTCACCGTGCCTCAACAGTCCACACGTCACGGGCATCATCGCTGGTGCCCATATCCGCAATCACGTGTTCATTGACGCCGAGATCGTATCCGTCGAGCACATCGTGAAGCGCCTGCGCTAACCCTGCGTCGCTCATGGTTTCGTACTCGCCGCGGCTCAACGCACCATCAGCTTCTCCTAGCAGGTCGATGACGTCTTCGCGGTCGTATGCCCGGACGTACCTCGTTGTTGTTTCCAAGGTCACTTCGATCATGCCCTTTCCTCCTTAAGCCAGTACATGGCGGCCTGGCGGCGACGGCAATTCGGGATTTCGTTGGCACACCACCATTACCGACCGCGGTCAGTAATGGGTGACGATGACGACGAACTGCTCGGCCGAATCGTTTGGTGCAGGGAAGCCCCAGCCCCAGCGGCTGTGGTCCGCTTCATCCCGCCAGCCGAGCCGAAGCCCTACACCCTCGCTGAGAACGCCCTCTACTAAAGCCGCCACAGGTAGGTCACCGTTGAAATCACCGAGCCACTCGCGCAGCGCACGAGTGGTAGTCACCTCAGATCCGGATGGCGCACTTCCCATTTTCTATTGCCCTCCCTCTTTTGGTTCAAATTGACCCAATTAGCTTTGCCCCCAAAGCTATTCCGTCCTGCTTTGTCGCGACTACTGTTCACTGCGGGCCGGGCAGGTGGTGCCGGCGCAGAGCGCGTGAACGAAGCTGCGTGGCATGTGTTTGCTCGGTTCTGCTCAGGCGTAGAAGCGGCGGATCCAGTCGGGATTGAGTTCGTCACCGTACCGGCGCCAGTCCTCGACGAACCGTTCGCCAAACTTGTCCCTCATAACAACAGGGGCGCCGTGGTCGCTGCCTACGAAAGTGGCGTTGTAGGTCTGTGGTTCGGCATCGGGAAAGTGATACGTGACTGTCACGTCGTAGGCGTACTGTCCTGCAACACCGTTGCGGCGACTAATCTTGTCGACCGTCTTGGTGATCTCGCCGGCCACATCCATGGTTCCCCCTTTTTTGCAGCAATCCGTCGCCTGTTCTCCCAAGGTGGGCAACGGATTTCAGATCTCCGAAGCTGCTAGCGGCAGCCCCCTCAGCTACCCGTGTTTGACGGTACCGGTAAGGGCTTCCCGGGATTAGCTGCGAAACGCACGGACCACCGGTTTGCTCACCGTTCCCCGGCGCGGGCAACAATAGGCCACCTTTGCGGGGGGCCCGCGCTACTGCGGGCGGCCAACCGAGTATGTGCCGGCACTGTCGAGAAACGTCATCTTCGCCTGCAGTTGGTGGCCGTCGATGGTGAACTCGCAGGTGAATGTGGCGCCTTTGGCGATGACGGGGTTGACACCGTTGTTGCAGGTGACGTCTTTGACGTCGTGCAGGCCGTATCCGGTGGTGGAGTCTGTGAGCACCCCTTGGACCGCGGCCTGCGTGGCCGCGACGTCGAGGTTGTCGGCCAGCAACGATTTGACTGGACCGGCCCGCACGATAACGACGGCCACCAGAGCGACCGAAACGATCACCGCGCCGACCACCAGCGGTATCAACCAGCGCCAATCAAAGCGGCGTTGAGGTTCTGGTGTGGTCGCAGCCGGGCCTGCGTAGGGGCTTGGTGCCGGTGACGGCAGGTAGGGGCGGATTGGTGCGTAACCCGGCGGCGGATAGGTGGGCATGGGGGATGCAGGCCGCGGCAGCAGCGGCGCCGACGCAGGTGGTAAGGGTGTCGACGCTGGCGGCCTTGGCGTGAAGGTCTGGTCAGCGGGCGGGGCGGGCGGTGCCGGTGCTGGCCAGGTCGCTGGCCGGGTTTGTTCTGCGGGATCTGTTGTTGCTGGCGAGGGTACAGATGGTGGCTTCAACGGCGATGCCGACGTGGCGGAGGCAGGCGCGGGCACCACCACTGTTGTTTCCTCGCTGGCGGTTTCCGAGGCGGGGTTGATGACGACCGTTTTGTCAGGATCAGGGCCCCCTTTAGGTGGCACGACGACGGTGGTTTCTGAATCGGGCGGCGAGATCAGCGTGGTCTCCTCTTCGCCTCCGTATTCCGGCCGCGAAAAATCATCCGTGTTTCCCAAAACAGCACCTCCGCCTTCAGCAGTATCTCGAACAGGGCTCAATGTCTTTGACAGCACACCGCCAGGTGCCGGCGTAGTGCTTGAGGATTCTGATGATCACTGGTGCAATCCTCGTTGGCGCGGGAATCCCACGGTTGATGCTGCCGGAGGGCGCCAAAGCCGTTGAAACCCGAAATGCATTGCGCCGCTTCGGCTCCCTTTACCCCGCTGGCGGGAAAGGCCGGCCGACCAATGTGGCTGTCATCGTCGAGCTCTCGTTGCTCGCCGCCGCCCCACTGCAGCCCGGACGGCGGGGAGGCCGGGCGCTCAAGAGAGGTCCAATCCGGAGCCACGATCGGATTGATTCGGCCGTCTCGGATCCGCCGGAAATACCAGAAGGCGAACACGACAACGAGTGCCATCAACGCCACCATCACCGCGCACCACAAGATATCGGTGATGGAGGGCACCCCTTCATTCTGGCACGGCCGGGACGCCGGAGGGGCCTGGCCCTTTTGAGCCCGGGCGGGGGCTACCGCCTGCTGCGGATTCCACACGGTCTCACGACTCAGATCCCGGCGTGCCCGCCGAACAGCTCAACTCAAAGCCAACGCCGCCAACGGTTACTGGTACGACCAACAAGTCGCCGACATCGTCGGGTACAACCGATCCGGTGCGCACTCCCCGACCTCGGCAGGCGGGGCCGTCAGTGTCGCGACCGGGTGCTCGGCTGCCTGCTTGTGCGTTGTGCAACCTGCATTGGTCAACACGATCGCAGCGAGAGTGACCACAACGGCTGTCGCGCGGGCGATTCCGCGCCGAGCCGACGCCACAGGTTCGCATCTGCGCCGGCGTCTCAATGTATGGATTCGCCTGCCGCGGCTATTTGGGCTCGGCACGGTTGTCTTTCTCGAGCGCATCGGTGACGGGCAGTGGCGTCAGGTCTTCGCGGCTCAGATGCATCCCGATGCGCCGGCCGGTGTACGTGACGCAGGTCAGACCGTCGCGTTCCATGAGGCATTCTGTGGCATCAGGATCGGTCTCTAAGCGGATGGTGCTGCCGTAGGCCAGCACATTGGACTCGGCGTAAACCAGCGGGTCGTCGTCGAATACACCATTGACGACGCGCCCCCACCCGAAGTTCACTACGGTGTCACGCCAATCACCGTGCTGCCCGGCTGGTTTCGGTGTTCGCGGGTAGGTGCCGTCCGGCACGTCGCAATATAGCGAGAAACGTCGCCACGTGCAGGCGATGGACCCCGTTGGTGAGCGGAAGTGCAGATAGTCCGGGCTGCGGACCTCGGCGTCACCCGGCAGGTAACCACCGAAGTGGTACCGCTCGGGGTTGACCAACATGCCTTCTGAGCCGTCCCGGCATGTCCGGAGACTCCCGACCTTGGGAGGATTCGCGTTATGGGACGTTCGAGCAAGTACCCCG
>NZ_LQPE01000116.1 GCF_002101735.1 Mycobacterium kyorinense
AACACCACCCGCTCCACCAGCCCTGCGGGCCGCTTCACGCCGTCACCTCACCGTGGGTATTTTCCGGTCAGCGTGCGTAGTCCCCGGACGACGCACCGCGGCAGATTCCGGGAGCACGCACCCTCGGAAGCACAAGGCAGCTACTCCTGCTTGTTGGCGACCAGTTCGCCCGACGCCGCAGTGATCGTGACTTTGTGTCCGACCAGATTGGTATCCCACACGTGGCCGTCCCACACGGTGGTGTTGTTGGTGTCGTCGAGCTTCAACTCGGTAATGGCCCCGTTGGGCACCACGGCCAGCATCTTGTTCACGGCGGCTTGATAGTCCAGGTGCGCTGCGTGGATCAGTGAGCGATGCCGGGCCTTGTCGGCGTCGCTGTCGTTCTTCGGCGTCGGCCCGACCAGCACCGTGAAACCGTCGACCCCGATTTTCAGTTGCTGCTCGGTGCCGTCCGGGGCCACTACCTGCGCCTTCCAGGTTCCCTCGTCCTCGGTTTCGCTCGCGATGAAAGTCAGGACGCTGTTCGGCACCGTGCCTACCGCGGTGGCGCCGGCACGCAACAGCGTGTGCGGGTCGGGCGGCGCGTCCGGACGGGACCACGACGCGCCGGAGGCGGTGGTCGTCGCCGACGTCGCAGCGGGCTTAGCGTCGTGACCGCATCCGGCCAGTGCCAGCAGCGTGACGCAAATGAACGCGGTCCGAACCCCGAATCGAGATGTCATAGCAGCCATCAGTGCACCGTACCGCGCCGACGCCGGGCGGTTGCGTTGCCTGAGTGGAACACGCCGGGGGCGCAAGCGTTTTCCAACTTTGGCGCGAGCGTGCGTGTTCCCGTAATACTTCCGTATTTGAACCTGGGACACGCACGTTCGCGCAGCAGGTGAGCTACATCGGTGCGTTGGCGGGCTGGAATACCCCGGTGGAATCGGCCTCTTCCTCCGCGCGGATGACGTGCACGACGGCGTTGATCAACGCCAGGTGGGTGAACGCCTGCGGGAAGTTGCCCAAGTGCCGGCCGGTGCGCGCCTCGATCTCCTCGGCGTAGAGGTGCAGCGGGCTGGCGAACGACAACAGCCGCTCGCACAGATGCTTGGCGCGGCTCACCTCGCCGATCTCGACCAGCGCCGACACCAGCCAGAACGAGCAGATGGTGAACGTGCCCTCCTCGCCGGTGAGGCCGTCGTCGGTCTCCTCGACCCGGTAACGCAGCACCAGGCCCTGTTCGGTGAGGTTGTCGGCGATGGCCAGCACCGTCGCGCGCACCCGCGGGTCGTCCGGCGGCAGGAACCGGGTCAGCACCACCATCAGCAGCGACGCGTCCAGCGCGTCGGTGTTGTAGTGCTGCTTGAACACTCCGTTCGAGTTGACTCCCCGGTGCAGGATGTCGGCCTTGATCTCCTCGGCGATCGCCCGCCACTGCTGGGCGTAGCTCTTTTCGCCCTGTCGCTCGGCCAGCTTGGCGCCGCGGTCCAGCGCCACCCAGCACATCACCTTCGACGACGTGAAGTGCTGCGGTTCGCCGCGCACCTCCCAGATGCCGCGGTCGGGTTCACGCCAGTGCTTCGCTGCCTCTTCCACTTGCTTCTTCAGCACTGGCCACAGCGTCTCGGGGATCTGCTCGCGCGATTTGGAGTGCAGGTAGAAGGAGTCGAGGATGCTGCCCCAGATGTCGTGCTGTTCCTGGTTGTAGGCGCCGTTGCCGATCCGGACCGGGCGGGCGTGGTCATAGCCCGACAAGTGGTGCAGTTCGGATTCTTCGAGGCTGCGTTCGCCGCCCACGCCGTACATCACTTGCAGCGGATGGCGTTCGCCGTTGTTGGCGCCCGACACGTCGGCGATGAACGCAAAGAAGTCGTCGGCCTCACGGTCCAGGCCCAGCGTGTAAAGGCCCCACAGCGCGAACGTCGAGTCGCGGATCCAGGCATACCGGTAGTCCCAATTTCGTTCGCCCTGCGGGGTTTCCGGCAGCGAGGTGGTGCTGGCGGCCAGCAGCGCGCCGGTCGGTGAATACGTCAAACCCTTCAGCGTCAGCGCGCTGCGCTGCAGATAGGCCCGCCACGGGTGGTCGGGGAAGTTGCCGATATTGATCCACTGCCGCCACGACTCGGTGGTCTGCCACATCTTCTCGGCGGCCTCGTCGTAGGTCTGCGGCGCTGGGTGCTTGGACCAGCTGAGCGCGACGAACACGTCGTCGCCCTCCTTGAGCCGGGTGCGCGCCCGCGCTTCGCGGCCCTCCAGCCCGATCCGCAGATTGGTGGTCAGCCGCAACGTCGGATGGGCGTCGGGGTTTTGTTTGGCCCGCGCGACCGCTTCGCCGTACGCGTTGGCCGAGTACTCCCAGGCGGCGCCGACCCGGTGGTAGTCGAACGCCGGTTCGCAGCTCATCATCAGCTCGACGGTGCCGGACACACAGCGCACGGTGCGCAGCAGGATGTGCTCGGCATCCCAGTCCATCGGGGTGCGGCGATGCGTGCGCGACCGCCGCTCGATGTCGTGCCACGGCCCCATGACCAGCGCGTCCCGCACGATCAGCCAGCCGGTGTGGGTTTGCCAGGTGGTCTCCATGATCAGGCTGCCGGGCAGGTAGCGTCGCGCCGAGGGCACCGAGACGCCGTACGGGCCGAGCCTGAAGTGGCCGGCGCTGCGGTCCAGGATCGCGCCGAAGACGCTCGGCGAGTCCGGCCGCGGCACGCACAGCCACTCCACTGAACCGGCCGGCGAAATCAGGCACGTCGTCTCGCAGTCGGACAAAAACGCGTAGTCGGCGATAGGCGGAAAGGGGTTCCGCAGCGAGCCGCCGGGCGTGATCGGCACCGGGGACGTCACGGTGAACGGCGCGACGGTCTCGTCGGCAGACTCGGCGTGCAGGACCATGCCGACATCATCATCTGCCGACCTGGCCGGCGTCCACTAGGGGCGGGGTGTGTCCCGTCCGGCGAACTCGCCCGCGTTGGTTTCGCCCGCCGTGGGGAATAGGGTTAGCCCGGTGGACGGGTTCCTCAGTTGGTGGGACGGCGTCGAGTTGTGGTTGTCCGGGCTGGGGTTCGTCCTGCAGACCATCGTGGTGATGCCGGTTGTGCTGGCGCTGGCCTACCTCGTCGCGCTCGTGCTGGACGCGTTGCTGGGGCGCGGCATCCGGCTGATGCGCCGCGCCCGCCACAGTAACGAAGGATCCTGATGACCGGCATGCCCCGCTCGCAGGTGACTCTGGTGCTGGTCACCCTGGTGGTGCTGGTGATTGTCACGTGGTTGCTGACCCACTAGGCAGTGGTGTTCCAAATGGCGCTTTCGGCTGGTTCTGTTAGGCTTCGCGCCATGCATACAGCGACCGGCAACAACGAGTGCTATGTGTTGGCACTCATTGCCGTGGGGGATTGCGCTGTAGCCGACGTGCACTGTTGTCGCTGACTGAAATACCCGCGCGCGGTCTGGCGTCGGAGTGGGTGGAATTCGGCAATAACTGATCACCTCAGACCAGCCTTTCCGAAAGCGACGGGTTTGTGATCTAAAAGCCCGGCACGGAAAGGTCCAATGCTCAACCTCGTCAAAGGTTCTTCGCGCGTCATCGCCCTCGCCGTCGGCGTCGGCGTGGCGGCGGCGTGCCATGGTGGCGCCAGCGACGTCGTCGGCGGCGGCGGGCCGGGCCATGCACGCACCAGCATCACGCTGGTTGCCTACTCGGCACCGGAACCGGGGTGGAGCAAGGTGATTCCGGCGTTCAACGCCTCGCAGGAGGGCAAGGGGGTGCAGGTGATCACGTCCTACGGCGCATCGGGCGACCAGTCGCGCGGCGTCGCCGCCGGCAAGCCCGCCGATATCGTCAACTTCTCGGTGGAACCCGACATCACCCGTCTTGTCAAGGCGGGCAAGGTTTCCAAGGATTGGGACAAGGACGCCACCAAGGGTATTCCGTTCGGCTCGGTGGTGACCTTGGTGGTGCGGCAGGGTAATCCGAAAAACATCAAGGACTGGGACGATTTACTGAGGCCCGGCGTGGAAGTCATCACACCCAGCCCGTTGAGTTCGGGGTCCGCGAAATGGAATTTGCTGGCGCCGTATGCCGTCAAGAGCGAGGGCGGGCGAAATCCCCAGGCGGGCGTGGACTTCGTCGACAAATTGGTGAGCCAGCACGTCAAATTGCGCCCCGGCTCGGGGCGCGAGGCCACCGACGTGTTCGTGCAGGGCAGCGGCGACGTGCTGATCAGCTACGAGAACGAGGCCATCGCCACTGAGCGGCAAGGCAAGCCGATCACCCACGTCAACCCGCCGCAGACCTTCAAAATCGAGAACCCGCTGGCCGTGGTGACCAGCAGCGCCCACGTGGACACCGCGACCGCGTTCAAGAACTTCCAGTACACCGAGCAGGCGCAGAAGCTTTGGGCGCAGGCCGGTTTCCGTCCCGTCGACCCGGCCGTCGCCGCCGAGGTTCGCGGCCAGTTCCCGGTGCCGCTCAAGCTGTGGACGATCACCGATCTCGGCGGCTGGGACACCGTGGATCCACGACTGTTCGACAAGAACAGTGGCAGCATCACCGGAATCTACATGCGGGCCACCGGATGACGGCGACGCTGATACCCAACCTGGGCGACGCGCGCCGCGGCGGCAGCACATCGCTGCGCGTCGGCGTGGCGATGGGATGGCTGTCGGTGATCGTGCTGCTGCCATTGGCCGCAATCGCATGGCAAGCCTTCGGCGGCGGCTGGCGGGCGTTTTGGCTGGCGGTCAGCTCCAGTGCCGCGCTGGAGTCGTTCCGGGTGACGCTGACGTTCTCGGCCGCGGTCACGCTGGTGAACCTGGTGTTCGGCCTGTTGATCGCCTGGGTGCTGGTGCGCGACGACTTCCCGGGCAAACGGCTGGTGGACACCATCATCGACCTGCCGTTCGCGTTGCCCACCATCGTCGCCAGCCTGGTGATGCTGGCGCTTTACGGTCCGCACAGTCCGGTCGGCCTGCATCTGCAGCACACCGGATGGGGCGTGGCGGTGGCTCTGGCGTTCGTCACGCTGCCGTTCGTGGTGCGCGCCGTGCAGCCGGTGCTGCTCGAAATCGACCACGAGGCCGAGGAAGCGGCTGCGGCGCTGGGCGCCAACAACACGACGATCTTCACGTCGGTGGTACTGCCGTCGCTGACTCCTTCGCTGTTGTCCGGTGCGGGGCTGGCGTTTTCGCGGGCCATCGGCGAGTTCGGCTCAGTCGTCTTGATCGGTGGCGCGGTGCCCGGGAAGACCGAGGTGTCCTCGCAGTGGATCCGCACCTTGATCGAGAACGACGACCGCACCGGGGCTGCTGCGATATCGATTGTGCTGCTGAGTATTTCGTTCGTGGTACTGCTCATCCTGCGCACGTTGGGGGCGCGCGCGGCCAAGCGTGAGGAGTTGTCGCTGTGACGACTTCGCCGCGCGTCCGCTACCTGCTGCGCTCCGTTGCGCTCGGTTATATCGCCGTGCTGCTGATCGTGCCGGTGGCACTGATCCTGTGGCGCACATTTTCACCCGGTCTCGGCCAGTTCTACGCCTGGGTCAGCACTCCCGCGGCGATCTCGGCGCTGCAGCTGTCGCTGCTGGTGGTCGCGATCGTGGTGCCGCTGAACGTGATCTTCGGCATCCCGACGGCATTGATGCTGGCGCGCAACCGGTTCCGCGGCAAGGGCCTGCTGCAGGCCATCATCGACCTGCCGTTCGCGGTCTCGCCTGTCATCGTGGGCGTGGCGCTGATCGTGCTGTGGGGATCGGCCGGCGTACTGGGCTTCGTGGAGCGAGACCTCGGACTGAAGATCATCTTCAGTCTGCCGGGAATCGTGCTGGCCAGTGTTTTCGTCACGCTGCCGTTCGTGGTCCGCGAAGTCGAACCGGTGTTGCACGAGCTGGGCACTGATCAGGAAGAGGCGGCAGCGACGCTGGGCTCGTCGTGGTGGCAGACGTTCTGGCGGGTCACGTTGCCGTCCATCCGGTGGGGTCTGACCTACGGCATCGTCCTGACGATCGCACGAACGCTCGGCGAGTATGGCGCGGTGCTGATGGTGTCGTCGAATCTTCCGGGAAAATCGCAGACGTTGACGCTGCTGGTATCCGACCGCTACAACCGGGGCGCCGAGTACGGCGCCTACGCGTTGTCGACGTTGCTGATGGCGGTATCGGTGGTGGTGCTGATCGTCCAGGTGCTGCTGGACGTCCGGCGGGTTGGCAAGGAGGTCGCATGACCGCGGAAACCGATGGCAATAACGCGATCATCGTGCAGGGCGCCAACAAACGCCACGGCAACTTTGTCGCGCTCGACAACGTCGACTTCACGGTTCCCGCCGGTTCGCTGACGGCGCTGCTGGGACCCAGCGGATCGGGAAAGTCGACGCTGCTGCGCGCCATCGCCGGACTCGACCAGCCCGACACCGGAACCATCACGATCAACGGCTGCGACGTCACCCGGGTGCCGCCGCAGCGGCGCGGCATCGGGTTCGTGTTCCAGCACTACGCCGCCTTCAAGCATTTGACTGTCCGCGACAACGTCGCGTTCGGGTTGAAGATCCGGCGCCGACCCAAGGCCGAGATCACCAAGAAGGTGGACAACCTGCTGGAGGTGGTGGGGCTGTCCGGATTTCAGGACCGCTATCCCAACCAGCTCTCCGGGGGGCAGCGTCAGCGGATGGCGCTGGCCCGCGCGCTGGCCGTCGACCCGCAGGTGCTGCTGCTTGACGAGCCGTTCGGCGCGCTGGACGCCAAAGTTCGCGAGGACCTGCGGTCCTGGCTGCGCCGATTGCACGACGAGGTGCATGTCACGACTGTGCTGGTGACCCACGACCAGGCCGAGGCGCTCGACGTCGCCGACCGCATCGCGGTGCTCAACAAGGGCCGCATCGAGCAGGTCGGGTCGCCGGCGGAGGTCTATGACACTCCGGTGAACGCGTTCGTTATGTCGTTCCTGGGAGCGGTGTCCTCGTTGAACGGCACGCTGGTCCGTCCGCACGACATCCGCGTCGGTCGCAGACCCGATATGAAGATCGCCGCCAGCGATGCCGCCGCGGAATCCGCCGGCGTCGTTCGCGCCACGATCGATCGGGTGGTGATGCTGGGCTTCGAGGTTCGGGTGGAGTTGACCAACGCGGCCACCGGCGGGCCGTTCACTGCGCAGATCACCCGGGGCGACGCGGAAGCGCTGGCCCTGCAGGAGGGGGACACCGTCTACGTGGCCGCCACCCGGGTGCCGCCGATCGCAGGGGAGGTCAGTGCACCGGTAGCGGACGACGTGCTGGCGTAAGTGCGTTACGCCGCGACGGGCTCGGCCAACGCTTCGTCGTAGCGGTCCAGCACGGTTTCGGCGACCAACTGGTGTGCGCCCAGGGTTGCGGCCATCGGAATACCTTTATCGCGCGCATAGTCCGACACCCGGTCGAGCAGCCGCCCCGGCGCCAGGAACCACGGCGCGATGACCAGCCGCCGGGCGCCGCGCCGCCGCAAGTCCTCGACGGCGTCGGCGATCGAACCGGGTGAGGTGGCGAACGCCGTCGTCGCACCCGCCCAGTGAGTGCCCGCCGACAGCTTGGCCGCCACCGATGCGGTGCGGGCGTTCGCCAAGGCATGCGACGAACCGATCGCGACCACCACGACCCCGAGCTCGCCATCAGCGGCGGAAACGCCTACGCTGCTTAGCCTTTCGCGTAGCACCGCCACCAGCCGATCGTCCTCGCCCAGCACCTCAGCCTGCCGCACCCCGGCGAAACCCGTGATCTGCCTGGGAATGTCGACGCGGGCATGGTAGGCGTCGGCCAGCAAGAACGGAGTAACCACCGCGCCGGGCGTCAGCACCTCGGGCAGGCCGGGTGTGTTCAGCTCGCAGAAAGCGACGCGCACGTCAAGGCCCGGCCGCAGCAGCCGCAGCCGTCGGGCGACAGCCCTAGCATTTGCCGCCGACCGCGAATCTCTACTGCCGTGGGCGGTCAGAACTAGTGACGATCGCAAGCTCGGCGTAGCCGAGTGCTGGGGGCACCTCCCGCTTGCGGGGGACGGGTCGGCGCCAAATATCAGCGAGTTCACGATGCGTGCAGCCCGCATTCGATTTTGCCGGTGCCTTGCCAGCGTCCGCTGCGTGGATCGGCACCC
>NZ_LQPE01000117.1 GCF_002101735.1 Mycobacterium kyorinense
ACACCAAAATCACTAGCCCGCAACACAATTCGATATCAGACCGAGCCCACGCCAATTTCCATGCAAAATCGAGGCTAATGCCGCCAGCTGAAGCGTTTGCGTGGCTTCACGAGTCTACGGAAATTTGCCCAACCGCTGGCACGGCAACGATGTCCGCAAGGGCCTAGGCGTGCCGGACGTGACCACCCCAGGTCGCCGACCTGGTCGCGCCCGCCGAAAACAGGCTTTGCAGTGCGCCGTCAGGGTTTCGAACCCCGGACCCGCTGATTAAGAGTCAGCTGCTCTACCAACTGAGCTAACGGCGCTTGGGTCGTTCTCGACACGCGACAATAACAGGCACTGGGCCGCACCGCGAATCTCGGACGGAGCGTCACGCTGTGGTCGCTCGTGCAGCCACTAGAATACTCGCCAGTAGTACCGGGTCGGTGGGTCACAAGGGGGACAAAGCTAGATGGCAGGTCATCGCGGCTGGTTGGCCGCGCTGATGGTCCCGCTTGTGGTGATGGGCCTCGGCGCGTGCAGCAGCGGCGGCAACAAGGCCCCGGAAAACGCCATCTTCGACAAGGGCACCCCGTTCGCCGACTTGCTGGTCCCCAAGCTGACCGCCTCGGTGACCGACGGCGCCGTCGGGGTGGGTGTCGACGCCCCGGTGACGGTCAGCGCCGACAACGGTGTGCTGGCCTCGGTCACGATGGTCAACGAGAACGGCCGGTCGATCGACGGCCAACTCAGCCCCGACGGCGTGCACTGGAAGACCAACGAGCCCCTCGGCTACAACCGCCGCTACACGCTGACCGCCAAAGCGCGCGGTCTTGGCGGCGTGGCCACGCGCCAGATGACCTTCGAGACCCAGTCGCCGGATTACCTCACGATGCCGTACGTCGTACCCCGCGACGGCGAGGTCGTCGGCGTCGGCCAACCGGTGGCGATCCGGTTCGACGAGAACATCGCCAACCGCGCTGCTGCCGAGAAAGCCATCACGGTGACCACCGATCCGCCCGTCGAGGGCGCGTTCTACTGGCTGAACAATCGCGAAGTGCGTTGGCGGCCAAAGGATTTCTGGAAGCCCGGCACGTCGGTCAACGTGGCAGTCAACACCTACGGCGTCGACCTAGGCGATGGGTTGTTCGGTGAGGACAACATGAGCACCCACTTCACCATCGGCGACCAGGTCATCGCGACCGCCGACGACACCACCAAGACGCTGACCGTGCGGGTCAACGGCGAAGTGGTCAAGACAATGCCGATCTCGATGGGCAAGGACAGCACGCCGACCGCCAACGGGATCTACATCATCGGCGAGCGGTTCGCGCACATGATCATGGACTCGTCGACGTACGGCGTCCCGGTCAACTCGCCCAACGGGTATCGCACCGAGGTCGATTACGCGACGCAGATGTCCTACAGCGGCGTGTTCGTGCACTCCGCGCCGTGGTCGGTGGGCGCCCAGGGCCACACCAACACCAGCCACGGTTGCCTCAACGTCAGCCCCAGCAACGCGCGGTGGTTCTACGACCACACCAAGCGCGGCGACATCGTGGAGGTTCTGCACACCGTGGGCCCGACGCTGCCCGGGACCGAAGGGCTCGGCGACTGGAACATCCCGTGGGACCAGTGGCACGCCGGCAACGCCAAGACCTAGACGCCGCTATTCGGGGTGGCTGACGGGACTCGAACCCGCGACACCCAGGATCACAACCTGGTGCTCTACCAGCTGAACTACAGCCACCATTGCCGCCAGCCGAGCCAGCGGCGACGTCGATACTAGCCGCTCGGGTGCTCGGCGGCCGAATCGATTCCCTCCGGCGAGTTCACCGGCACCCCCAGCTCGGCCGCCACCGCCGCGATCTCGCTGGTCGCCGGCCCCGGCGGCGGCACGAACGCGGTGCGCCGGTAGTACTGCAGTTCGCGGATCGACTCGTGAATGTCGGCCAGCGCGCGGTGGGCCAGGCCCTTGGCCGGCTGCCCGTAGTAGATGCGCGGATACCAGCGCCGGCACAACTCCTTGATCGAGCTGACGTCGATCATCCGGTAGTGCAGGTAGGCGTCCAGGGCGGGCATGTCACGGGCGATGAAACCGCGGTCGGTGGCGATCGAATTGCCCGCCAGCGGCGCTGTCTTGGGCGCTTTGACGTGCTCACGGATGTAGTCGAGCACCATCGTCTCCGCGGTCGCCAGGTCGACGGTGGAGGCGCGCACCTCGTCGATCAGGCCAGAACGCGCGTGCATGTCCCTGACCACGTCGATCATCGACGACAACGCCGCGTCGTCGGCGTGGATCACCACGTCGATGCCGTCGCCCAGGATGTTCAACTCACCATCGGTGACAAGGACGGCGATCTCGATCAGCTTGTCCGTGCGCAGGTTGAGCCCGGTCATTTCGCAGTCGATCCACACCAGGTGGTCACGCACAGCGTTCACAGTCACCACACGTTAGCCGCACCTCCTGCCGACACACGCAGCTGGCAGTAATGTCGTCCAGTGCCGGCATGAGTTAGGGGAGAGGACACGCGCGTTATGGGCAGCGAATCGACAGCAACTCCCGCAAAGCAGATCGCGGCCGGCTACGCGGTCGACGGCCAGGCTCTGGAGCTGGGCACCGTCGTCGTCGACGGCACCGCGGACCCGGAGGCGCAGGTTCGCATCCCGCTCGCCACCGTTAACCGGCACGGTTTGGTGGCCGGGGCCACCGGTACCGGCAAGACCAAAACGCTGCAACTGCTCGCCGAGCAGCTGTCCGCCGCGGGCGTGCCAGTGCTGATGGCCGACGTCAAAGGCGACCTGTCCGGGTTGTCCCGGCCGGGAGAGAGCAACGACAAAATCACGGCGCGCGCCAAGGAAACCGGCGACTCTTGGGAGGCGAGCGCGTTCCCGGTGGATTTCCTCTCGCTGGGGACCAAGGGAATCGGCGTGCCGGTGCGGGCCACCATCGCGAGCTTCGGGCCCATCTTGCTGTCAAAAGTATTGGGGCTCAACGCCACCCAAGAGTCGACGCTGGGCCTTATTTTCCGCTATGCCAAGCAAAAAGAGTACGAGCTGCTGGACCTGAAAGACCTGCGCGCGGTGATCAGCAAGCTCACCAGCGACGAGGGCAAGGCCGATCTGAAAGACCTCGGCGGCGTTTCCGCGCAAACGGCCGGCGTCATCCTGCGTGCCCTGGTCAATCTGGAGGGCGAAGGCGCCGACACCTTCTTCGGTGAACCGGAACTAAAACCCAAGGACCTCTTGCGTTTTGACGACAAAGGCCACGGGGTGATCTCACTGCTCGAGTTGGGCGACCAGGCAGCGCGGCCGGTGCTGTTCTCTACCTTCCTGATGTGGGTGCTGTCTGATCTGTTCAAGTCCCTGCCCGAGATCGGCGACGTCGACAAACCCAAGCTGGTGTTCTTCTTCGACGAGGCCCACCTGTTGTTCAGCGACGCGTCGAAGGCGTTCCTGGAGCAGGTCGAGCAGACGGTCAAGCTGATCCGCTCCCGTGGCGTCGGTGTGTTCTTCTGCACCCAGTTGCCCACGGATGTCCCCAACGAGGTGCTGTCGCAGTTGGGGGCGCGCATCCAGCATGCGCTGCGGGCGTTCACCCCCGACGACCAGAAGGCGTTGACGAAAACGGTTCGCACCTATCCGAAAACCGACGTCTACGACCTGGCTTCGGCGTTGACGTCGCTGGGCATCGGCGAAGCGGTGGTAACCGTGTTGTCTGAGCGCGGCGCGCCGACTCCGGTCGCGTGGACCAGGCTGCGCTCACCGCGGTCGCTGATGGCCGCGATCGGCGACGAGGCGATCAAGAAGGCAGCCAAAGACAGTCCGCTGCAGGCGACGTACGGCGAGACCAAGGACCGCGAATCGGCCCACGAGAAGATCGAAGCCGAAAAAGCGCAAGCCGCCCAGGCCGGCCCGCCCGCGCAGGCCCCGTCAAAGCCCGCGGCGGTCGAGAAGAAGCCAGGCTGGTTCAAGCGATTCGTCAACAGCAAGGGTTTCCAGACGTTCCTCAACGCGCTCGGCCGGGAGCTCGTGCGCAGCATGATGGGCACCGGGAAACGACGCCGCTAGCGCTTTATCCGCCGCCGAGCTTCTTGTAGAAGCTGCCGACGATCGGCGCGACGATGGCGCGCGGGGCGTATCCGCTGGCCACCGACATCGCCTTGGACGTCAGGCCCGGAACGACGCGCATCTTGTTGCGCTCCAACGCATCCAGCGACACGCGGGCGGTGTGCTCGGTGGAAATCCACAGGAATTCCGGCACCAGCTTCTCCACCAGCGAGGCTTCGGCCTCGTCTGGTAGCTCGGTGCGCACCGGCCCGGGCGCCAGCAGCGTGACGTGCACACCGGAACCGCGCAGCTCGCCGCGCAGCGATTCGCTGAAGGTGTTCGCGAACGCCTTGCTGGCCGCGTACGTCGCGTTGTAGGGAATCGGCGAATTGCCCGCCGCCGAACCGGAAATCAAGATACCGCCCGCCCGGCGTTCGACCATGCCCGGCAGCACTGCCAGCGTAAGATCATGCACGCCAAGGACATTCAGTTGCACCTGAGCCTTCTCGCCCTCGGGGTCCAGGCCGGCCACCGGACCAAACGTCGCGGTGCCCGCGTTGGCGCACAGGACCGAAATCGGTCGAGCAGCCAGTTCGTCGCACAGTTTCGCCCGGTCGGCCGCGTCGGCCAGGTCGGCCGGTCGCACATCCACGGCGACCCCATACTTGTCGATCAGGCGGGCGGCAAGCTCGTTGAGCAGGTCCTCGCGTCGCGCGGTGACGATCAGGCTGTGGCCGCGCGCGGCCAGTTCGGTGGCCAGCGCTTCGCCGATGTTCTGCGACGCGCCGGTGACCACGGCGCGGGCATCGGGGCTGGGAGCGGGTACAGGCATGCGGCCCATCGTAAGCATGCGGGTCGCTACCAGCGGTTACCCTCCCAGCATGAGCAACCCGGTGCCGGGCCAGCGCGCACCCGGGCGATCCGGGGTGCTGGCCTGGGCGCTGTGGGACTGCGGTGCCACCGGCGTCAGCGCGATCGTGGTGACCTTCGTGTTCTCGGTGTATCTGACCAGCAGTGTCGGCGAGGGGATGCCGGGCGGCAGCTCACCGGCCAGCTGGCTGGGCCGCGCACTGGCCGTCGCCGGGTTGACCATCGCGCTGCTGGCACCCGTGATCGGCGTCTGGGTGGAATCCCCGCGCCGTCGGCGCACGGCGCTGACCCTGCTGACCGTCCTGGCCGTCGTGCTGACCAGCACCATGAGCCTCATCCGCGACCAGCCCGCATACCTGTGGCCCGGCCTGGCGCTGTTGGCCGGCACCGCGGCCTGCGGCGACCTGGCCAGTGTCCCCTACAACGCGATGCTGCGTCAGCTGTCCACCCCGCAGACCTCCGGACGGATCTCGGGGTTCGGCTGGGCCGCCGGCTATGTCGGCAGCGTCGTGCTGCTGCTGGTCGTCTACCTGGGTTTCATCTCCGGCAACGGCGACACCCGCGGTCTGCTGCACCTGCCCAGCGCGGACGGCATGAACGTGCGCGCCGCGATGCTGCTCGCGGCCGCCTGGCTGGCGCTGCTGGCCCTGCCGTTGCTGCTGACCGCCCACCGGCTGCCGGCATCCGGCGAGACCGCCCCGGCCGTCGCCGGCCTGCTGGGCGGTTACCGCAGACTGTGGGCCGACCTGACCGCCGAATGGCGACGCGACCACAACCTGGTGTACTTCCTGCTGGCCAGCGCGGTCTTCCGGGACGGGCTGGCCGGAGTGTTCACCTTCGGCGCGGTACTGGGCGTCAACGTGTACGGCATCTCGCAGGCCAACGTGCTGGTCTTCGGAGTGGCCGCCAGTGTGGTGGCCGCCCTCGGGGCGGTGCTGGGCGGCCTGGTCGACGACCGGCTCGGATCCAAGACCGTCATCGTGGCGTCACTGGTCGCGATCATCACGACGGGGCTCACGTTGATGACGCTGTCGGGTCCCCGGGCGTTCTGGGCGTGCGGACTGCTGCTGTGCCTGTTCATCGGGCCCGCACAGGCGTCGGCGCGCACACTGCTGTTGCGAATGTCCAGACACGGCAAGGAAGGCGTCGCTTTCGGGCTGTACACGATGACCGGACGGGCGGTGTCTTTCCTTGCGCCCTGGCTGTTTTCGGTCTTCGTCGACGTCTTCGGCGCGGTCCGCGCCGGGATGGGCGGGCTGTGCCTGGTCCTTGGTATCGGGCTGGCGGCCATGCTGATGGTGCGCGCGCCGCGTCGCGCCGCCGCCGTGCCGCAAACCGCGGGCTAAGAGGGCGCGTCGCAGACGGTCAGGCCCGAGCCGGTGTGTTCGCGCACCTGCACCCCTGCCACCGTGACGGTGCACGTGACCTTGTTGCCGATGTTGATGATCGTGACGTTGGCCTTGCGATCGCCCGACTTGGGCAGGCTGACCTGTTTGCTCCACGGCAGTGCCACGTTGAACTCGGTCTGCATCACGCCGCCGGTGTCGACGTAGGTGATGCTGATCGCCCGGCCCTCCCCGCTGACGTTGTAGACGACGGCCTCTTCGCCGGCGGCACTGGTGGTCTCGCTCGATTCCGAAGGCGCGGACGTAGAGGTGGTGGCACTGGGAGCCGATGTGGTTGTCGACGGCGACGCCGCCGACCCGGACGTCTTAGAACCGGGCATCGCGGGCAGGGGCGCGACCGCGGTCTGCTTCCGGGCAGCGCCGTTGGCGATCACCAGTGCGATGACGAGCGCGGCGACCAGCAGGGCGGCTGCCGCGGCGGCGACCCACAACCAGCGTGGTGGCTTCGGCCGTCCCGGGGGAGGCGTGGCAGGCTGACCCGACGCCTGGTCCTGCAGCCAGTACTGCGGCAACTTCTCGGTCGGGTTGGTTTCGGTCGGCCCCGGACGCGGCGCAAGACCCTGGTAGTAGGGCGTTTGACCGGCGTAGGCCGGGTCGTTGTACGGCGGGTAGGGCTGGCGCAGCCGTTCGGTCGGTTCGCCGCCGGGCCGAGACGGACGGGTGTGCTCGGGTCGACGCGGATCGTTCATTCCCACCTCATGCTGGCAGGGTACCTGCAGCGCAGCCCGTCACTGGTCGTGAGCCCTGGCGGTCAACGCGGCGACGGTCATCGCCCGCATCACCGCCCGTGACCGCGCAGACCTGCTCTCGGCGCGCTTCAGGCTGTGCGGGGTCGAGTTCAGCAACCCGAACACGGCGTGCGCCATCAGCCGGGCGTCGGCCTCGGCGAGGCCGGGTTCCAGCTCGCGCAGCACGCCCACCCACACCTCGACATACTGCCGCTGCGCGCGTCGCACCTGTCGCTGCGCAGCGGCAGGTAGATGCGCCAGGTCGCGGTCCTGGATGCGGATCAAATCCGGCTCACCCAAAGCGAATTCGAGGTGAAAGTCGATCAGGCCGTCGAGAGCCTCGACGGGGTTACCGCTGCGCGCCATGACCTCTCGCGCGCCGGCCAGTAGCCGGGTGCTGATCCCGACCAGCAACTCGACCAGCAGCGACTCCTTGTTGGGGAAGTGCCGATAGATGGCCGGACCGCTGACGCCGGCCGCCGCGCCGATGTCCTCCAGCCGCACCGCCAGGAACCCGCGCTCGGCGAACAATCGCTCGGCTGCCGCCAGCAGCTGCGTCCGCCGGTCGGACTTCAGCCGACTACGCCGATTGTCGGCTGGGGCAGACGGTGCCATCAACGGCCTCCTGGACAGTTCGGTTAATCTCCACTAACATAACACGAGTTAGTCATCATTAACCGAAATTGGCGGATAGCGGATGACCACCTCAACGGCGAATCGTGAGGCGCACCAGGCGCTGGTGGCGCAACTGCGCGAGAAGCTGGCCGTGGCAGCCCTCGGCGGGCCGGAGCGCGCCCGCGACCGTCATGTCAGCCGCGGCAAGCTGCTGCCGCGCGACCGCGTCGACGGTCTGCTCGATCCCGGTAGTCCGTTTCTGGAAGTGGCGCCACTGGCCGCCAACGGCATGTACGACGACGAGTGTCCCGGCGCGGGCATCATCACCGGCGTCGGCAGGGTCTCCGGACGCGAGTGCATGATCGTGGCCAACGACGCCACGGTCAAAGGCGGCACCTACTACCCGATCACGGTCAAAAAGCACCTGCGGGCACAGGAGATCGCGGGGCAGAACCGGCTGCCCTGCATCTACCTGGTCGACTCCGGCGGCGCGTTCCTCCCGCGACAGGACGAGGTGTTTCCCGACCGCGAACATTTCGGGCGGATCTTCTACAACCAGGCCAAGCTCAGCGCCGACGGCATTCCGCAGATCGCCGCGGTGCTCGGATCCTGCACTGCCGGCGGGGCTTACGTTCCGGCGATGAGCGACGAGGCCGTGATCGTGCGCAACCAGGGCACGATCTTCCTCGGCGGCCCGCCGCTGGTGAAGGCCGCCACCGGAGAGGTGGTCACCGCCGAGGAGCTCGGCGGCGGCGAGCTGCACTCCAAGACCTCCGGTGTCACCGACCATCTCGCCCACGACGACCGCGACGCGCTGAACATCATCCGCCGCATCGTCGCGACCCTCGGGCCCCGGGGGTCGCGCGCCTGGGACGTGCTGCCGACCGTCGACCCCGTCGCCGACCAGACCGAGCTCTACGACGTGGTGCCCGTCGACCCGCGAATACCCTACGACGTGCACAACGTCGTCACCCGCATCGTCGACGGCGGCGAATTCGGCGAATTCAAGGCCGAATACGGCACCACGCTGGTGACCGGATTCGCCCGCATTCACGGCCATCCCGTCGGGATCGTCGCCAACAACGGTGTGTTGTTCGGTGAATCCGCTTTGAAGGGCGCACATTTCATCGAGCTCTGCGACAAGCGGATGGTGCCGCTGCTGTTCTTGCAAAACATCTCCGGGTTCATGGTGGGCCGCGACTACGAGGCCGGCGGCATCGCCAAACATGGCGCCAAGATGGTGACCGCGGTGGCGTGCGCCCGGGTGCCCAAGCTGACCGTCGTGATCGGCGGCTCCTACGGGGCGGGCAACTACTCGATGTGCGGGCGGGCGTATTCGCCGCGTTTCCTGTGGATGTGGCCGAACGCGCGGATCTCGGTGATGGGCGGCGAGCAGGCCGCATCGGTGCTGGCGACGGTCCGCGGCGAGATGACGGCCGAAGAAGAAGAGGCGTTCAAGGAGCCCATCCGCGCCCAGTACGAACACCAGGGCAACCCCTACTATTCGACGGCCCGGCTGTGGGACGACGGGGTGATCGACCCGGCTGACACCAGAACTGTTGTGGGTCTTGCGCTTTCGGTGGTGGCCAATGCGCCCGTCGAGCCGGTTTCCTACGGCGTGTTCCGGATGTGAGTACGATGAGTTTCGATACAGTTCTGGTCGCCAACCGCGGGGAGATCGCCGTGCGGGTGATCCGCACCCTCAAGGCGATGGGCATCCGGTCGGTGGCCGTCTACAGCGACGCCGACGCCAACGCGCGTCACGTCGCCGAGGCGGACGTCGCGGTGCGCCTCGGTCCCGCGCCCGCTCGCGACAGCTACCTCAACATCGCCGCGGTCGTCGACGCCGCGACGCACACCGGCGCGCAGGCGGTGCACCCGGGATACGGCTTCCTTTCAGAGAACGCCGATTTCGCTGCGGCGCTGGCGTCTGCCGGGTTGACCTTCATCGGCCCGCCCACCAAAGCCATCCAGACGATGGGCGACAAGATCGCCGCCAAAGCAACGGTGTCGGAGTTCGGCGTTCCGGTGGTGCCCGGCATCGCCCGGCCCGGGTTGACCGATGCCGAATTGATCGCCGCCGCCGAGGAGATCGGCTACCCGGTGTTGGTCAAGCCGTCGGCCGGCGGCGGCGGCAAAGGCATGCGGCTGTTGGAACGGGCCGAGGACCTGCCCGCGGCACTGACCGGTGCCCGCCGCGAGTCGGCAGCCGCCTTCGGTGACGACACGCTGTTCCTGGAGCGATTTGTGCTGCGGCCCAGGCACATCGAGGTGCAGGTGCTCGCCGACACCTATGGCAACGTGATACACCTCGGCGAACGGGAGTGCAGCCTGCAGCGGCGGCACCAGAAGGTCATCGAGGAGGCGCCGTCGCCGCTGTTGGACGCGGCGACGCGGGCCCGGATCGGCGCCGCCGCCTGTGACACCGCGCGCAGTGTGGACTACACCGGTGCCGGCACGGTGGAATTCATCGTCTCCGCCGACAAGCCGGAGGAGTTCTTCTTCATGGAGATGAACACACGGCTGCAGGTCGAGCACCCGGTCACCGAGATGGTCACGGGCTGGGATCTGGTCGAGTGGCAGGTCCGCATCGCGGCGGGGGAGAAGCTGACCGCGACGCAATCCGACGTCGCGCTGGACGGGCATGCGATCGAAGCCCGGGTCTACGCCGAAGACCCGGCCCGCGGTTTCCTGCCGACCGGAGGCGACGTGCTCGCGGTGGTGGAGCCGAAAGGCCCTGGCGTGCGGGTCGATTCCGGGTTGTCGGCCGGGATGGTGGTCGGCAGCCAATACGATCCGATGCTGGCCAAGGTGATCGCTCACGGCCCCGACCGCTCCGCCGCGCTGCGCGCGCTGGACCGGGCGCTGGCCGACACCGCGGTGCTCGGCGTGGTCACCAATGTGGAGTTCGCCCGGTTCCTGCTGGCCGATCCCGACGTCGTCGCCGGGCGGCTGGACACCGGCCTGTTGGACCGCCGGGCCGGCGATTTCGTGGCTGCGCCGCCGTCGGATGAACACTTCGTCGCCGCGGCGGCCTACCGCTGGCTGCGGCTGTGGCCGGGGCCCGGAGCCGACCTGTGGGAGGTGCCCTCCGGCTGGCGCGTCGGCGCCGCCGCGCCCGTCAGCGTGCGGCTGCGCGCCGGTGAGCGCACCGATCACGTGCACATCACCGGCACCCCGACTGACGCGGCCGTACGGATCGAGGACGGCGAAAACCATTCACTGCAAGTACATCTGGCGGGTGGACGGCTGGTGGTGACACTCGATGGCGTGCGCATCGAGTACGCCGTCGCGTCGGCAGACCACCAGATCTGGTTGACGGGCGACGGGGCCACCGCGGTGCTCGAGGAGGTGCGGGAAGCGCCGGTGCGCCCCGACGACGAGCACAGCGGCGACGCGGAACTAACCAGCCCGATGCCGGGGTCGGTGGTCGCGGTGGGCGTCGACGACGGCGCCGAGGTGCAGACCGGGGCGATGGTCGTCACCGTCGAGGCCATGAAGATGGAGCACGCGCTGGCGGCGCCCGTCGACGGCGTCGTGGAGCTTCTCGTCGCACCCGGCGACCAGGTCAAGGTGGGCCAGCCGCTGGCCCGGATCACGGCGAACACGAAAGGCTCAGAGAATGGCTGACTTTATGGCCACCGGGATGCTTCCCGACGAGTATCAGCAGCTGGCCAAGACGGTCCGCGATTTCGCGCAGAGCGTGGTCGCTCCGGTCGCGGCCCGCCACGACGCCGAACATTCCTTCCCCTACGAGGTGGTGGCGGGGATGGCCGAGATGGGGCTGTTCGCCCTGCCGTTCCCGGAGGAGTGGGGCGGCATGGGCGGCGACTACTTCGCGCTGTGCCTGGCGCTCGAGGAACTGGGCAAGGTGGACCAAAGCGTGGCGATCACGTTGGAGGCCGGGGTGTCGCTGGGCGCCATGCCGGTATACCGGTTCGGCACCGAGGCGCAGAAGCGAGAGTGGTTGCCGCAGTTGGCCAGTGGCCGCGCGCTTGGCGCATTCGGGCTGACCGAGCCCGGCGGCGGCAGCGACGCCGGCGCCACCAAAACCACCGCGCGACTCGACAACGGGGAGTGGGTGATCAACGGATCCAAGCAGTTCATCACCAACTCCGGCACCGACATCACCAAGCTGGTCACCGTCACCGCCGTCACCGGTGAACAGGGCGGCCGCAAGGAGATCTCGTCGATCCTGATCCCGGTGCCCACACCGGGTTTCACCGTCGAACCGGCCTACGACAAGGTGGGCTGGAAGGCGTCCGACACCCACCCGCTGACCTTCGAAGACGTGCGGGTGCCCGAGGAAAACCTGCTGGGCGAACGCGGCCGCGGCTACGCCAACTTCCTGCGCATCCTCGACGAGGGCCGGATCGCGATCGCCGCGCTGTCCACCGGCGCCGCGCAGGGCTGCGTCGACGAGAGCGTCAAGTACGCCCGCGAGCGCGAGGCGTTCGGGCAGCCGATCGGCCGGTATCAGGCCATCGAGTTCACCATCGCCCGGATGGAGGCCCGCGCGCACACGGCTCGCACCGCCTACTACGACGCCGCGGCGCTGATGCTGGCCGGTAAGCCGTTCAAAAAGCAGGCGGCGATCGCCAAGCTGGTGGCCAGCGAGGCGGCGATGGACAACGCCCGCGACGCCACCCAGATCCACGGCGGCTACGGGTTTATCAACGAGTTCCCGGTCGCCCGGCACTACCGAGACAGCAAGATCCTGGAAATCGGTGAAGGGACCAGTGAGGTGCAGTTGATGGTGATAGCCAGAGAGGTGGGATTGTGACGCAGGAGCAGCGCGCCGTCGTCCAGCGCGGGCTGTGGTTCGAGGAATTCGAGATCGGGGTGCGCTATCTGCACCGGCCCGGTCGCACGATCACCGAGGCCGACAACGTGTTGTTCACGACGTTGACGATGAACACCCAAGCGCTGCACCTGGATGCGGCGTTCTCCGACGCGCTGCCTCCGTTTCACCAGCGGCTGGTCAACTCGATGTTCACGCTGTCGACGCTGGTCGGATTGTCGGTCGCGCAGCTGACTCAGGGCACCATCGTCGCCAACCTCGGGTTCTCCGAAATCGCTTTCCCCAAGCCGCTTTTCCACGGAGACACGCTCTACGCCGAAACGGTGATCACCGACAAGCGGGAATCCAAGAGCCGCCCGGGGGAGGGCATCCTCACGTTCGCCCACACCGGACGCAACCAGCACGGCGACGTCGTCGCCACCGCAACCCGCAAGACACTGGTGCGGATGCGGCCGGCCGAGGACGCCGGCTGATGGCCCTGCAGAATCCGGGCCCGGCGTGGCTGTTCTGCCCGGCCGATCGTCCGGAGCGCTTCGAAAAGGCCGCGGCCGCAGGCGATGTCGTGATCCTCGACCTGGAGGATGGATGCGCTGCCGCGGATCGGCCGGCCGCCCGCCAGGCTCTCATCGACGTTCCGCTCGACCCGGCCCGCACCGTGGTGCGGGTCAACCCGTCCGGCACCGACGACCAGGCGCACGACCTCGAGGCGTTGGCGGGCACGCGCTACGACACCGTGATGCTGCCCAAATGCGAAGCGCCGCAACAGGTCACCGCGTTGGCGCCGAGGGATGTCATTGTGCTCGTCGAGTCACCCCTGGGCGCACTGACCGTCACCGACAACGTCCGCGCCGACAACGCGATCGCCGTGATGTGGGGCGCGGAGGATCTGTTCGCCGTGCTCGGCGGCACCGCCAACCGCTACCCGGACGGCAGCTACCGGGAGGTGGCCCGGCATGTGCGCTCGCAGTCGCTGCTGGCTGCCAAGGCCTACGGCCGTCTTGCGCTGGACTCGGTCTACCTCGACATCAAGGATCTCGACGGGCTGCGCGCCGAGGTCGACGACGCGGTCGCGGTCGGCTTCGACGCAAAGGTTGCTATCCACCCCAGCCAGGTGCCGGTGATCCGCGCCGGCTACGCCCCCACACCCGAGCAGGTGCACTGGGCGCGACACGTGCTCGCCGCAGCCGCCGATGAACGCGGTGTCTTCGCGTTTCAGGGCATAATGGTAGATGCGCCAGTGTTGCGGCGAGCCGAGCGAATCGTGCAGCTGGCGACTGACTCAGGCTCGTAGCAGTCCCGGTCGTCCGGGTTTGCTCTGACCCGCCGCGCACCCGCGTGACCGCGGGAAGGAGGCGGTGTGACCGAGCTTGCCCAGACCCCGACGACCGTCGACCTCGAGCCGGTGCAACTCGTCGCACCGGACGGGACGCCGACCGCCGAAGACCGTTACAGCCGTGAGCTTGCGGCCGAAACCCTGTGCTGGCTCTACGAGATGATGGTCGTCACCCGCGATGTGGACACCGAGCTGGTCAACCTGCAGCGCCAAGGCGAGTTGGCTTTGTTCGCGCCGTGCCGCGGCCAAGAGGCGGCACAGGTCGGTGCGGCGGCCTGTCTGCGTAAGTCGGACTGGCTGTTTCCGCAATATCGCGAGCTGGGTGCATTCCTGGTGCGCGGTATCCCGCCCAGCCACGTCGGCGCGATGTGGCGCGGAACCTGGCACGGCGGCCTGGAATTCACCACGAAATGTTGCGCCCCGATCTCGATTCCGGTAGGCACGCACGCCTTGCACGCCGTCGGTGCGGCGATGGCCGCGCAGCGCCTCGGCGAGGATTCCGTGACGGTGGCCTTCCTGGGCGACGGCGCCACCAGCGAGGGCGACGTGCACGAGGCGCTGAACGTCGCGGCGGTCTTCGGGGCGCCGTGCGTGTTCTACGTGCAGAACAACCAGTGGGCGATCTCGGTGCCGCTGTGCCGGCAGACCGCTGCGCCGTCCATCGCGCACAAGGCGATCGGCTACGGGATGCCGGGGATCCGGGTGGACGGCAACGACGTGCTGGCCTGCTATGCGGTGACGGCCGAGGCGGCCGCGCGGGCCAGGGCCGGCGGCGGGCCCACCCTGATCGAAGCGGTCACCTACCGGCTCGGACCGCACACCACCTCCGACGACCCGACCCGCTACCGCAGCCGCGACGAGCTCGAGCACTGGCTGGCGCTCGACCCGATTCCGCGCTACCGGGCCTATCTGCAGGGCCGAGGGCTGTGGTCGGAGCGGCTCGCCGATCGGGTGGCGGCCCGGTCCCAGCGGTTGTGTACCGAGTTGCGCGACACGCTGTTCGGCGCGCCCGACGTCGACATCGACGAGGTGTTCACCACCGTCTACGCGGACATCACGCCCGCGCTGGAAGCCCAACGCCGGGCGCTGCGGGCGGAACTGGCCAGGGAGGCGTAAATGACCCAGATCGTCGAACCACCCACCCGCACGGCAACATTGCCGGCGACCTCGCAGCGGCTGACCATGGTGCAGGCGCTCAACCGTGCGCTGCACGACGCGATGGCCGCCGACGACCGGGTGCTGGTGTTCGGCGAGGACGTCGCCGCACAGGGCGGCGTGTTCCGGGTCACCGAGGGGTTGGCCGACACGTTCGGGCCCGACCGCTGCTTCGACACCCCGCTGGCGGAGTCCGCGGTGATCGGCATTGCGGTGGGCCTGGCGCTGCGCGGCTTCAAGCCGGTGCCGGAGATCCAGTTCGACGGGTTCGCCTATCCGGCGTTCGACCAGATCGTCAGCCATCTGGCCAAGTACCGCACCCGCACCCGCGGCGAAATCGACATGCCGGTCACCGTGCGGATCCCGTCGTTCGGCGGTATCGGTGCGGTCGAACACCATTCGGAGTCCACCGAGTCGTACTGGGCCCACACCGCGGGGCTGAAGGTGGTGGTCCCGTCGTCGCCGTCGGACGCCTATTGGCTGCTGCGCCATGCCATCAGCTGCCCGGACCCGGTGATGTTCCTAGAGCCCAAGCGGCGCTACTGGGGCCGCGAGATCGTCGACACCCAACAGCCCGGCCCGGCGATCGGGCAGGCAGTGGTGCGCCGCGACGGCACCGACGTCACCGTGCTGACCTACGGCGGCCTGGTTGCCACCGCGTTGACTGCCGCGGAAACCGCTGCGGCCCAACGGGGTTGGAGCCTGGAAGTGGTCGACCTGCGGTCGCTGGTGCCGCTGGACTTCGACACCGTTGCCGCATCGATCCGGCGCACTGGTCGCTGCGTGGTGCTGCACGAGGGACCGCGAAGCCTCGGCTACGGCGCCGGGCTGGCCGCCCGCATCCAAGAGGAGCTGTTCTACGAGTTGGAGGCCCCGGTGTTGCGCGCCTGCGGGTTTGACACCCCCTACCCGCCGGCGCGGCTCGAAAAGTTATGGCTGCCAGGGCCCGACCGGCTGATGGACTGCGTCGAGCGTGTCCTGGAGCTGCCGTGAGCGTCAAACCGTTCGTCGTACCCGATCTCGGCGAAGGGCTCGAGGAAGTCACGCTGTCGAGTTGGAACGTCGCCGTCGGCGACGACGTCGAACTCAACCAACCGCTGTGCTCGGTGGAAACCGCCAAGGCCGAAGTAGAAATTCCCAGCCCGTACGCTGGCCGGATCGTCGAGACACATGGCGCCGAAGGTGATGTGCTGCCCGTCGGGGCGCTGCTGGTGCGAATCGACACCGCACCCGATACCGCCTCGAACGGTGAGGCCCCTACGCGCACACCGGTTCTCGTTGGATACGGCGCCGACGACTCGCTGGACGTCAGCCGGCGCCCGAAGGCCAAGCCGCCGGTGCGGAAACTGGCCGCCGAGCTGGGCGTCGACCTGACCGACGTGGCACCCGGTCCCGACGGCCTGATCAGTCGCGAAGCGGTACTGGCGGCGGCCGAACACACTGATGTCGCTGACGACGTGGTGCCCGTGCGCGGCGTGCAGGCCGAGATGGCTCGACGAATGACTTTGGCCCGCAGCCAGATTCCCGACGCTCATGCCAGCGTGCAGGTCGACTGCACCAATCTGCTGCGGCTGCACCAGCGACTACAGCTCACCCCGTTCGCGCTCACCCTGCGGTTCGTGGTGATCGCGTTGACTCACCACCCAATCCTCAACTCCAGCTGGGTCGACAGCCCGGACGGCCCGCAGGTACACACCCACCGCGCCGTGCACCTCGGCGTCGCGGTCGCCGCACCGCGCGGCCTGCTGGTGCCCGTCGTCGCCGACGCGCAGCAGATGACCACCAGGCAGCTCGCCGAGGCGGTGGCCCGGCTGACCGAGCAGGCACGCGCCGGCACGCTGAAGCCCGCGCAGCTGCAAGGCTCGACGTTCACCGTGTCGAACTTCGGTGCGCTCGGTCTCGACGAGGCCGTACCGGTGATCAACTATCCGGAGGCGGCCATCCTGGGAATGGGCTCGCTCAAGCCGCGGCCGGTGGCGCTCGAGGACACGGTCGTCGTGCGTCCGCAGATGACTCTGACTTGCGTCTTCGACCACCGCGTTGCCGACGGCGCGCAGGTCGCGGCGTTCTTAGGGGAGTTGCGAGGCCTGCTCGAATCACCGGAAACGGCGCTGCTGGACCTCTGACGCCCCAGAGAAAGTTACTTGCCCCGGGCGGCGGCCAACCTGGCCGCGAACTCGGGTGACCGGATCGACGTGGCCTGGGGGCCCAGCTCGGTGTCCTTGGCCCGCTCGTGCTGCTCCTCGTCGAGCGATCCGGGACTGGCGGTGGCGCGCATCGTGGCCTTGGTGGCCAGCACCACCTCGCGCGGCGCGGCGGCGGGCCCGGCCGCCAGTTCCAGCGCAGCGGCCACCGGGTCGTCGGCGACGGACAATGCAAGGCCATGGCGCACAGCGGATTCCGCGTCGAAGCGGATACCGAACAGCAACGCGGCGCGGGCGACTTGCGGGCCCACAGCGCGCTGCAGCATCCACGTCGCGCCGCCACCCGGGTGCAGCCCCAGCTTCTGGAAGCGGGCGTCGAACAATGCGGCCGGCCCGGCGATGCGGACGTCGGCGGCCAGCGCCAGGTTCAGCCCGGCGCCGACGGCCGCGCCGTTGACCGCCGCGATCGTCGGCAGCGTGCACTTCCCGACGGCCATGAACCCGTCGTAGAGGGCCAGCAGCCCTTCCTCGGCCGCCTCGCCCAGCGCGCTCAAGTCGGCGCCCGCGCAGAACGCCTTGCCGGCCCCGGTGACGACGACGGCGTGCACGTCCTGGTCAGCCTCGGCCCGCTCGACCGCGGCCCGCAATTGCGCCGACATCGCGGCGGTGACGGCGTTGCGTCGTTCCGGATCGTTGACCGTGATCAGCGCGACGCGGTTGTCGACGCGGTAGAGAACCAGATCGGGCTGGGGCATGTGCCACCTCCGCGGGAGCTAAACATCCGGCCAGAAGAGCTCAGAGTAGTACGCCGGCCATCGGCGAGCCGCACTCGTTGCCAGGCAAGCGCCGCCGGTCAACCAGACAGCCGAGCGCGGGCCCTTATTCGACACATTTCCCATGTAATTCGCGAGCTGGTGACCCGGTGTCCAGCCAAACCAGCGAATCCGCACAATTAGCTCCGCCGACGCGTCTGCCGGTCTAGCTTGAGGTTTGCAGAGGCCCGACGCACTTGAAAGGCGGAGCAGGGGGGATGGTTGACGCCGCCGGCACGCCCAGCGAGCTGGGACCCGCCGACTATTTGATGCATCGACGCGAAATTCATAGCCATGCGCGGTTAGGCAGCATGGGAGTCGTTTTCCTCGACACCGCGCCGGACTGGGACCGGTTTCGCGTCCATTTCGAAGACGCCTCCCGTCGGGTGCCGCGGCTGCGGCAGAAGGTAGTGGTACCCACCCTGCCGACGACCGCGCCGCGCTGGGTGGTGGATCCGGACTTCGACTTGAACTTTCATGTGCGCCGGACGCGGGTGCCCGCGCCCGGCAGGCCGCGGGACGTATTCGACTTGGCCGACGAGATGCTGCGGTCACCGATGGACACCTCGCGACCGCTCTGGATCGCAACATTGGTCGAGGGCCTTGCCGACGGCAGGTCTGCGCTGCTTTTCCGCATCGGCCATGCGCTCACCGACGGGATCGGCGCCCTCGAGATGTTCGCGCAGGTCCCCGCGCTGCAGCGCGATCCGCCGGCCGAGCCGCCACCTCCGGCACCGCTTCCGCAGAATCTGTCCCCCGACGACCTGATGTGGGAGGGCATCAACCGCTTGCCCCGAGACATTGTCCGCGGCGTCCGGCGAGCGGTGTGGGCCGCATTGCGCACTGCTGGCCGGTTGCTGCTGAATCCGGTGTCGGCGCTGGTGGGCGGCGTGGTCTACGCCCGCTCGGTGATGCGAGTGATGAGCCGGCCCGTCGAGCCATCACCGTTGCTGCGCCAGCGCGGCACGGTACGCCGCAGCGAAGCGCTGGACATCCGCCTTTCCACCCTGCGCAGCGCCGCCAAAGCCGGCGGCGGTTCGCTGAACGACGCCTACCTGGCCGCCCTGTGCGGCGCGCTGGGCCGCTATCACCGGGCGCTCGGCGCGCCGATCGAGGCGCTGCCGATGGCGGTGCCGGTGAACGTGCGCGGTGAAGCGGACCTCACCGACGCCAACCAGGTCAGCAGCGTCATCCTGGCAGCGCCGGTCGGCGAGGACGATCCCGTCGCTCGCATGGGCAAGATCCGTGCACAGATGACGCAACGCCGAAACGAGCCCGCGCGGGACGTCACCCACTCGATTGCGCGCCTGGCGAGTGTTTTGCCGGCGGCCCTGCTGAGCGCGATGAGCAGCGGGGGATTCGTCGATGTGGTGGCCAGCAATGTGCCGTCGTACCGCGGCGATATCTACCTCGCGGGGGCGAAAGTGCTACGGCAGCATGGTCTCGCGTCGGTGCCCGGCGTGGGAATAGTGGTGGTCCTGTTGTCCGGCGGCGACTGGTGCACCGTCACCGCCAACTATGACAGAGCCGCCGTCCGCGATGGGGAATTGTTTGCCCGGTGCCTGCGTGAGGGTTTCGACGAGATACTCGCGCTGGCGGGTCAACCGTCGCCCCGCCGCGCCGGCAACGCTCGGCCAACCCTGACGAGGTGCCCCCGGCAGGATTCGAACCTGCGACCACAAGATTAGAAGTCATGCGCTCTGTCCAGCTGAGCTACGGGGGCCGGAAAGTCGTACGCGCAGGTCAGTGTATCCAACCCGGGAAAAGGTCAAGTCCTGACGCGCAACGCCGATCGAAATCCCGTTGGCGGAATTAGTGATTCGCTAACCTGTGACGCGCGACACACGTACGCTGACCGGCGACGCGTGGGCCGACGTCAAGGAGTGGCGTTGCCATGAGCATGGCTATGACCGTGACCACGAGGTGCTCGCGGGCCGGCGCCCTGGCGCTGCGCCACGGCGCGCACCTGGCAGCCGAGGCAGTCGACACCTATCGCGCCGCCGCTCTGCTGCTGCAGGGTTCGCCGTTTGCCGTCGCGTGGTTCGCGGGATGGCTGTCCGCTGAGTTCTCGCCGCAGGTACTGACCGGCCATGCGCTGTCGGGGGTGAGTCCGCTGTCGGTCGGCCGGGTCGCCACGACATGGGCCGCACAACGCGCGGACCGCATCCTGTCCGCGGCGCTCGAGGAGGCCTTCGGCCCCGACTACCGCGCCCGGGTGTCGCACCCGGTCACCGATCAGGCCGAGTGTGCGCGCCGCGGAGGACTATTGCACGCCGCGGGCCATCGTCGTCGGTACGCATCGCAGACCTCGGACATCTCCTACGGGCCGGCGGGGCGGGACAACCTGCTCGACATCTGGCGTCGTCCGGACTTGCCCGAGGGCTGCCGGGCCCCGGTGCTGCTGCAAATCCCGGGCGGCGCGTGGACCCTCAACGGCAAACGGGGCCAGGCATATCCGCTGATGGGCCGGATGGTCGAACTCGGCTGGATCTGCGTGTCGATCGACTACAGCAAGAGCCCCGGCAAGGCGTGGCCGGCACACATCGTCGACGTCAAGCGGGCCATCGCATGGGTGCGCGAGAACATCGCCGACTACGGCGGCGACCCGAATTTCGTCGCGGTCACCGGAGGTTCGGCGGGAGCGCATCTAGCTTCGTTGGCGGCGCTCACCGCCAACGACCCGCGGCTGCAGCCCGGCTTCGAAAACGCCGACACCACGGTCCAGGCGGCCGCGCCCTACTACGGGGTCTACGACTTCACCGACGCCGAGAAAATGCACGAACTAATGCTGCCGTTTTTGGAGCACTTCGTGATGCAAAAGCGCTACGTGGACGATCCCGGGTTGTTCGAATTCGCGTCGCCGATATCGCACGCGCACAGCGCAGCTCCACCTTTTTTCGTGCTGCACGGCGCCAACGATTCGCTGATCCCGCGCGCGCAGGCGCAAACATTTTGTGCTGCACTGCGCGAGGCCGGTGCCGCGACCGTGTGCTATGCGGAGCTTCCCAACGCCCACCACGCATTCGATATCGTCGGGACCGTCCGGTCGCGGCTGACAGCGGACGCCGTCGCCGATTTTTTGGGTTTTGTGCACGGACGCTATCTACGCTCCCGCAGAAGTGCGGCGCGCAAACACGCCACATCGGCGAGCTGAAATTCCAATTCGCTCCGCGGGCAAAGTATTTCGTAAGCCGGTCGGCTGACTTTTATTGCCATTATGCGGATCCTCGCAATCGCTACCGCCATCACGGCAACCGGACTAGCGTTTGGGTAAGCGTGCCGAAACGAGAGGCTGGAGCGGCGATGCCAGAACGGGGACGAGCCGGTGGCTGAGTCCGTCGACGCGGCGGGGCTGCCCACCGCGCTCGGCGCGGTCGACTATCTGCTGCACCGCGGGGAGGCCAACCCGCGGACCCGCTCGGGCATCATGGCCCTGGAAATCCTCGACACCACGCCGGACTGGGAGCGGTTCCGGACCCGTTTCGAACACGCGTCGCGGCGGGTGTTGCGGCTGCGCCAGAAGGTGGTCGTGCCGACGCTGCCGACGGCCGCGCCGCGCTGGGTGGTGGATCCCGATTTCAACCTGGACTTTCATGTGCGACGGCTACGCGTCGCCGAACCCGGCACGCTGCGGCAGGTATTCGATCTGGCCGAGGTGATGCTGCAGTCGCCGCTGGACATCGCCCGTCCGCTGTGGACGGTCACGTTGATCGACGGCCTGGCCGACGGCAGGGCAGCGACACTGTTGCACCTGAGCCATGCTGTCACCGACGGTGTCGGCAGCGTGGAGATGTTCGCCCACATCTACGACTTGGAGCGTGACCCGCCGGCCGGACCGCCACCGCCGCAACCCATTCCGCAGGATTTGTCGCCCAACGACCTGATGCGCGAGGGGCTCAACCACCTGCCCGAGGCCGTGGTCGACGGGGTCCGGGGCGCGCTGTGGGGCGCGGCGTCGGTGGTGGGCCGGGCGGTGCTTCGGCCCGCGTCCACGGTGGCCGGCGCGCTGAGCTACGCCCGCTCCAGCGTGCGAGTGGTGAGCCGGGCGGCCGAGCCGTCGCCGCTGCTGCGCCGGCGCAGCCTGGCCACCCGCACCGAAGCCATCGACATCCCGCTGTCCGACCTGCACCGGGCCGCCAAGGGGGGCGGCGGGTCGATCAACGACGCCTACCTGGCCGGGATGTGCGGTGCGCTGGGCCGCTACCACGAAGCGCTCGGGGTACCGATCGCGACGTTGCCGATGGCGGTGCCGGTGAACCTGCGGGCCGAATCCGACCCGGCTGGCGGCAACCGGTTCACCGGCGTCAACTTGGCCGCTCCGGTGGGCACCGCCGATCCGGTGGCCCGGATGCGCAAGATTCGCGCCCAGATGACGCAGCGCCGCGACGAACCGGCGATGGACTTCATCGGTTCGATCGCGCCCCTGCTCAGCGTGCTGCCCTCGCCGTTGCTCGAGTCGATGACCGGCTCGGTGGTGGCATCGGACGTGCAGGCCAGCAATGTGCCGGTCTACCCGGGCGATACGTACCTCGCCGGTGCAAAAGTCTTGCGGCAGTATGGCATTGGACCGCTGCCGGGTGTCGCGATGATGGCGGTGCTGATCTCTCGCGGCGGGTACTGCACCATCACCACGCGCTACGATCGGGCCGCGGTGCGCCATGAGGATTTATGGGCCCGATGCCTGCTGGAGGGTTTCGACGAGATCCTCGCGCTGGCCGGCGAACCCGCGCCGCACCCGGCGCCGGCGTCGTTCGACGTCGAGGTGCGCGAGTCGTCGAGCCGATCGGTGTCCCAGTCATGACCGCCACGGAAGAGCGCAAGCAGCCGCGCGACCTTCGGTTGCCCGGGTCGGTCGCCGAGATCATGGCCAGCCCGCCCGGCCCCAAGATCGGCGCGTTTTTCGACCTGGACGGAACCTTGGTCGCGGGCTTTACCGGCGTCATCCTCACCCAGGAACGCTTCCGGCGCCGCGAGATGGGCGTCGGTGAGCTGATCGGCATGATCCAGGCCGGCCTGAATCACCAACTCGGGCGTATCGAGTTCGAGGAACTCATCCTCAAAGCCTCCCAGGCGCTGCGCGGTCGTCCGCTCTCCGATATGGAGGAGATCGGCGAGCGGTTGTTCGCGCAAAAAATCGAGAGCCGGATCTACCCGGAAATGCGGGAACTGGTGCGCGCCCACCTTGCTCGCGGCCACACCGTGGTGCTCAGCTCGTCCGCGCTGACGTTGCAGGTCGAACCCGTGGCGCGCTTTCTCGGGATTCCCAACACGCTGACCAACAGGTTCGAAACCGACGAGAACGGGATCCTCACCGGCAAAGTGGTCAAGCCGATCCTGTGGGGACCGGGCAAGGCGGCCGCCGTGCAGCAGTTCGCCGCCGAGCACGGTATCGACTTGAAGGACAGCTACTTCTACGCCGACGGCGACGAGGACGTCGCGTTGATGTACCTGGTCGGCAACCCCCGCCCGACCAACCCCGAAGGCAAGATGGCCGCCGTTGCCCGCCGCCGCGGCTGGCCGATTCTGCGGTTCACCAGCCGCGGCAGCGTCGGAATCCGCTCGCAGTTACGGACGCTCGCCGGTATCGGCTCGATGTTTCCGGTCGCCGCCGGCGCGGTCGGGATCGGGCTGCTGACCCGTAACCGCCGCCGGGGTGTGAACTTCTTCACCTCCACCTGGTCGCAGCTGCTGCTGGCCGCCAGCGGCGTGCACCTCAACGTGATCGGCGAGGAGAACCTGACCGCGCAACGCCCGGCGGTGTTCATCTTCAATCACCGCAACCAGGCCGACCCGATCATCACCGCTGCGCTGGTGCGCGACAACTGGATTGGCGTCGGTAAGAAGGAGTTGGCGAGCGACCCGATCATGGGCACGCTCGGCAAGCTGCTGGACACCGTCTTCATCGACCGCGACGATCCGACGGCCGCGGTGGAATCGCTGCACGAGGTCGAAGAGCGCGCCAAAAAGGGACTGTCGATCGTGATCGCCCCCGAGGGCACCCGGGTGGACACCACCACCGTCGGGCCGTTCAAGAAGGGACCGTTCCGCATCGCGATGGCCGCCGGAATCCCGATCGTGCCGATCGTGATCCGCAACGCGGAGATCGTCGCCGCGCGAAACTCTACCACGATGAATCCGGGGACGGTGGATGTCGCTGTGTTCCCGCCGATTTCGGTCAGCAACTGGACCGTCGACACGTTGCCGGACCGGATTGCCGAAGTGCGCCAGCTGTATTTGGACACGTTGGCCGACTGGCCGGTCGACCAGCTGCCCGAAGCCGCCCTGTACAGCAGGGTGACCAAAGCGCCGCCACGCAAGCGCGCCGCGAAGAAGGCCGCCAAGTCGCCGGCGAAGAAGACCGCCAAGACGCAACCCCGGCCGAAGGGCCGATCATGAGAAAGCCGGGCGCCGAAATCGGCACGTTCACCACCACCGACGACACGCTGGTGTTGGCGTCGATTTCCTCGCCGGTCGAGGCTGAGCTGGTCTCGGAGTGGCTGGAGCAGCAACGAAAGAGGCACCCGGACACCAAGATCGACGTGCTGCAGCTGCCGCCGCGTAATCCCGAGCCCGCCGCGCTGGCCCAGCTGGTCGAACAGCTGGAGGCCGACGAGGACCGCTCGATCGTGCCGGTGCGGGTGTTCTGGCTGCCGCGCGCGGGCGCATCCGCGCTGAGCCGGGTGGTGGCGCTGCTGCCGGGACGCGATCCCTACCACCCCAATGAGCGTCAGCAGCGCCACGTGGTGCGCTCCGAGCCGTCCCGGGCCCGGGTGGTGGCAGGGGAGTCCGCCAAGGTCTCCGAGCTACGCCAGCAATGGCGCGACCTTACGGTGGGCGAAAACCCCAGGGACTTCGCACATTTCGTCGCGCGTCGGGCCATCCTGGCGCTGGAACGCGCCGAATACCGGATCCTGGGGCCGCAGTACAAATCGCCGCGACTGGTGAAGCCGGAGATCTTGGCGTCCGCGCGATTCCGCGCCGGCCTGGAGAAGATCCCGGGCGCCACACTCGAGGAAGCCGGCAAGATGCTCGACGAGCTCGCCACCGGCTGGAGCCGAGTGTCGGTAGACCTCGTGTCGGTGCTGGGCAGGTTGCTCAGCCGGGGCTTCGACCCCGAAATCGACTACGACGAATACCAAGTGGCGGCGATGCGCACCGCGCTGGAGACTCATCCGGCGGTGCTGCTCTTTTCGCACCGCTCCTACATCGACGGCGCGGTCATGCCGGTCGCCATGCAGGAGAACCGGCTGCCGCCGGTGCATGTGTTCGCCGGCATCAACCTGGCGTTCGGGGTGATGGGACCGCTGCTGCGCCGGTCCGGCGTCATCTTCATTCGGCGCAACATCGGCGACAACCAGCTCTACAAATACGTGCTCAAGGAGTACGTGGGCTATGTCGTCGAGAAGCGGTTCAACCTGAGCTGGTCCATCGAGGGCACCCGCTCGCGCACCGGGAAGATGCTGCCGCCCAAACTCGGTCTGATGAGCTACGTGGCCGAGGCCTACCTGGACGGCCGCAGCGACGACATTCTGCTGCAAGGAGTTTCGATCAGCTTCGACCAGCTGCACGAGACGGCCGAATACGCGGCCTACGCGCGCGGGGCGGAGAAGAAGGCCGAGGGCGTGGGCTGGCTGTACAACTTCATCAAGGCCCAAGGGGAGCGCAACTACGGCAAGATCTACGTCCGCTTCCCCGAGGCGGTCTCGATGCGGCAGTACCTCGGTCCGGCGGGCGGCCCGACAGCCACCGATCCGGCCGCCAAACGTCTTGCCCTGCAAAAGATGTCGTTCGAGGTCGCCTGGCGCATTCTGCGGGCGACGCCGGTGAACGCCACCGGGCTGGTGTCGGCGCTGTTGCTGACCACGCACGGAGTGGCGTTGACCCTCGGCCAGCTGCACCACACCCTGCAGGACTCGCTGGACTACCTCGAACGCAAGCACACCCCGGTGACCACCAGCGCGTTGCGGCTGCGCACACCCGAGGGGGTCCGCGCGGCGGTGGACGCACTGTCCAACGGGCATCCGGTCACCCGCGTCGACGGCGGGCGAGAACCGGTGTGGCGCATCGCGCCCGAGGATGAGCACGCCGCGGCGTTCTACCGCAACTCGGTGATCCACGCCTTTCTGGAGACCTCGATCGTCGAGCTGGCGCTGGCATATGCCCGACGCGCCGAGGGCGATCGGGTGGAAGCCTTCTGGTCGCAGGCCATGCGGCTTCGCGATCTGCTGAAATTCGACTTCTACTTCGCCGATTCGGCGTCGTTCCGGGCCAACCTCGCCGAAGAGATGGCCTGGCACCAGGATTGGGAAGCTCACGTCGCCGCGGGGGGCGACGAAATCGACGCGATCCTGTACGCCAAACGACCGCTGATGTCGGATGCGATGCTGCGGGTGTTCTTCGAGGCGTACGAGATCGTCGCCGACGTGCTGCGCGACGCCCCGGCCGACATCGGCGAAAAGGAACTGACCCAATTGGCGCTCGGCGTCGGTCGCCAGTACGTCGCCCAGGGCCGGGTGAGCAGCAGCGAGCCGGTGTCCACGCTGCTGTTCGCGACGGCGCGCCAAGTCGTCGCCGACCAGAATCTGCTGGAGCCCGCCTCGGACCTGGCCGAACGCCGAACCGCATTCCGCAGCGAACTGCGCAGCATCCTCCGCGATTTCGATCACGTCGCGCAGGTCGCGCGCAACCAGTTCATCGCGCGGGAGGTCGCGGCCCGACGGGCGGCGCGGTAGCGACACCGCAACCGGCCATACGCTGTAGTGATGGAAGTTCGACGGCGTGCGGCGGTGTGGCCGCTGCTCGTCGGCGTGGCCGCGCTGGCGGGTTGCACCGCCGCAGGAATCGCGGCGTTGTCGCTGGCCGACGCGCTGACCGTGACCGGTCTGCCCGACCCGGGTCCGGTGACCACGCTGGGGCTGCCGTTCGTGCGGGCGGCCGGGGAGATCGCCGCCGTGCTGGCCGTCGGGTCGTTCCTGTTCGCGGCGTTTCTGGTGCCGCCGCAGGCAAGCGGAGTGCTGGACGCCGACGGCTACCGCGCGTTGCGGCTGGGGACGGTCGCCGCCGGGGCGTGGGCGGTGTGCGCGGCGCTGCTGGTGCCGCTGACCATTTCCGACGTGTCGGGCCAGCCGCTGAGCGCGCACCTCAACCCGGTGAACCTCTGGTCGCTGGCCAGCCTGATCAACGTCGCGACGGCGTGGCGGTGGACCGCGTTCCTGGCCGCCGCGGTGATGCTGGCCAGCCTGCCCGTGCTGCGCTGGTCACCGACGCCGTTGCTGCTGGCCGGGTCGCTGCTGACCTTGGTGCCGCTCGGGCTGACCGGGCACTCGTCGGCCGGCGGGTCACATGACCTGGCTACCAACAGCCTGCTGATCCACCTGGTCGCGGCCGGGCTGTGGGCCGGCGGCCTGCTGGTGGTGCTGGTTCACGCGATTCGCGGTGGCGAGCACGCCGGGCTGGCGGTGCGGCGCTTCTCGACGCTCGCGTTGTGGTGCTTTGCGGCGATGGCGCTCAGCGGGGTCGTCAACGCTTTGGTGCGCGTTGTACCGGCCGACCTGCTCAGCACCGGCTACGGGCGGCTGGTGATCGCCAAGGTCGTCGCACTGTGCCTGCTCGGCGTCGTCGGCTGGCGCCAGCGGCGCGCGGGAGTCGTTGCGCTGCAAGCGGATCCGGGGTCGCGTGGGTTGTTGATCCGGTTGGCGGCGATCGAGGCCGCGGTGTTCGGCCTGACTTTCGGGATTGCCGTCGGATTGGGCCGCACCCCGCCGCCACCGCCGCCGATCCTCAACCCGTCGATACCCGAAGTCGCGATCGGCTACGACTTCGACGGGCCGCCCACCGTGGTGCGGGTGCTGTTCGACTGGCGCTTCGACCTGATCTTCGGCACCGCGGCGCTCTTGTTCGCCGGGCTGTATCTGGCCGGGGTGCTGCGGCTTCGCCGCCGCGGCGACAGCTGGCCGCGGGGCCGGACGATCTCGTGGCTGCTGGGCTGCGCGGTGCTGCTGTTCGCGACGTCGTCGGGAGTGGGCCGGTACATGCCGGCGATGTTCAGCATGCATATGGCCGCCCACATGCTGTTGTCGATGCTGGTGCCGGTGCTGCTGGTGCTGGGGGCGCCGGTCAGCCTGGCGTTGCGGGCGCTGCCACCCAGCGATCCGCCCGGCATGCGGGAATGGCTGCTGGCCGCGCTGCACAGCCGGCTCTCGCGGTTCCTCACCAACCCGGTGGTCGCCACAGTGCTGTTCGTGGCCGGGTTTTACGGGCTCTACCTCGGTGGCATCTTCGACGCCGCGGCGGGCAGCCACGTCGGCCACCTGCTGATGAACGTGCACTTCCTGCTCAGCGGCTACCTGTTCTACTGGGTGGTGATCGGCGTCGACCCCACCCCGCGGCCGATCCCGCCGCTGGCCAAGGTGGCCGTGGTATTCGCGTCGTTGCCGCTGCACGCCTTCTTCGGGGTGGTGCTGATGAGCACCCGCGACGTACTCGGCGAGAGCTTCTACCGGTCGCTGCATCTGAGCTGGCACGCCGATCTGCTCGGGGACCAGCGACTCGGCGGTGGAATCGCTTGGGCGGCAGGCGAATTCCCGCTGGTGATCGTGATGATCGCCTTGCTGGTGCAGTGGACGCGCAGCGACCAGCGCACCGCCCGGCGGCTGGACCGCGCCGCCGAGCGCGACGACGACGCCGAGCTGGCCGCCTACAACGCGATGCTGGCCGAACTGGCACGCCGCGACCGCTAGCTTTGCGCGTTGACTCTGCGCGTACCAGGCAAAAGTTCGAGTAGCTTGCCTGGTCATCGCAGAGTCAACGATCCGGCTTGTTCACAGTCGGCGCTTTGTCCACACGCTCACCGGCAAACCAGGCAGCCTGGCGTCGGTTGTCGGCGTCGCGGCGCTGAATGGGTGCCGGCAACCACGCCTCACCCGAAAGGACTCTCAATGAAGATGTCAAGCCGCCGACTTGGTGATCGGGGGTGATTCGGGTTGCCAGGTGCGGTTGTCA
>NZ_LQPE01000118.1 GCF_002101735.1 Mycobacterium kyorinense
GGTGTCTTCGCCCGCATCGCTCAACGCTTACTCGCACTGGCCGCCGTGATCTGGCACAACTGGAAAATCAACACCCCCACCAAACGATCACTGATCGCCTACGACCACTGACCGGGATAGGAATCACTCATCTAGTCGAGTCTCTCGACGGCGAGCTGACTCAACTCGGTGTAGCAGTCGACGGCCATCGTCAGATCGGCCTCGGCCAGGATCTGCGACACCACGGTCCGAAGCCCGTCGCGCCCGCCGACCGCAAGACCGTAGGCGTAGGGGCGGCCGATGCCGACCAGTGCGGCGCCGAGCCCGCAGGCCCGCAGCACGTCGACGCCGTCCCGGATGCCCGAGTCGAACGTCACCGGCAGGTCGCCGACCGCCTCGATGACCTGTTCGAGATGACAAATCGCCGGAACGCCGCCATTGGCTTGGCGCCCACCGTGATTCGAGCACGCGATCACGTCGACGCCGAGCTGCTTGGCGTGCGCGGCGTCGTCGGGAAGGCATATTCCCTTCACGATCAACGGCAATTCGGTGATCTGCCGCAGCCAGCCGAGGTCATCCCACGTGAATGCCGGATTCGCGAAAACGTCCATCCACACCGCACCGGCATGGACCGGGTCGAGGTCCTTTTCGCTTGTCACACCGGCTAATTCGCGAAAACGTGGATCCGAGGTGTAGTTGGCGATGCAGTCCCCCCGCAGCATCGGCATGAACCCGTGCGACAGGTCGCGCGGACGCCAGCCCACCGTGCCGTAGTCGACGGTCACCGCGATGGCGTCGAACCCCGCTTTCTCGGCGCGCTTGACCAAGCTCTCGGTGAGCTTTTCGTCCGCGGTCGGGTACAGCTGGAAAATCCCGAACGACTCGCCGCGCGCCTCGGCCACTTCCTCGATGGTCGCAGACGACAGCGTGGAGTACATGCCGACCAGGTCGAGCTCGGCGCACACCCGGGCCTCCTCCAAGTCGCCCTCCGGCCGGATGTTGCCCAGCACCCCGACCGGACACAGGAACACCGGCGACGGCAGCTTGCGGTCCAGGAAGGTCACCGACATGTCACGATCGCTGCGGTCCCGCAGCATGCGTGGCGTCAGCCCGTAGCGACGCAATTCGGTGACGTTGATGTCCTGGGTCTCCTCATCGCCGGCGCCGCCCTTGACGTAGCCGTAGATCAGCGGGTTCATGTTCTCCCGGGCGCGGTGTTCCCATTCGGCGAACGTGAACGGAAACGGAGACGTCTTGTTGAGAACCCCGGCTTTGTAGAACTGGTATTGGTAGTCGCCGAAGTTGCCCATGGCTCCTCCCTTTGCTCATGTGACAGCAGAAAGGGTTGATTACCCGGTCCGGGCGCGGGCTACCGCCCGGGTCCGGTACAGGCTGGCGGCTGCGGTGATGCCCAGCGTCACCACGATGACGGCGAGGCTGAGCAACGTCGGGATCTCCGGCACGTCGACGTGTTCGCCGCCGTTGATGAACGGCACGCTGTTTTCACGCAGCGCATGAAAAATCAGCTTCACGCCGATGAACCCCAGGATGACGGCCAGGCCCCGGCCCAGATACACCAAACGTTCCAGCAACCCGCCGAGCAGAAAATACAACTGCCGCAGGCCCATCAACGCGAAAACGTTGGCCGCCAACACCAAATACGGCTCGCGGGTCAGCCCGTAGATGGCGGGAATGGAATCGAGCGCGAACATCAAATCCGTCGCACCCAGCGCCACGATGACCAGAACCATCCCGTCGGCGGTGTTCAGGCGGCGGCGGGCAAAGCGGACGACGACGTTGTCCGCGTCGCCGCCGGATCCCGCGCCGCGAGCCAGCCTGACACCCGCGTAGACGAGGAATGCGCCGAAGACATAGAACACCCACCCGAATTTCTGGATCGCAATCGCGCCGAGCGCAATGAACACCGCGCGGAACAACAGCGCAATCACAATCCCGACGAACAGGGCCTGCTGCTGGTAGCGCTTGGGCACGTTGAAGCTCGCCATGATGAAGATGAAGATGAACAGGTTGTCGACGGACAGGCTGTACTCGGTGAGCCAGCCGGCCAAGAATTCCAGGCCGAACTGCGGGCCGTGAAACCACCACACCCAGATGCCGAAGAGCACCGCGAACCCGACATAGGCCGACAACGCGATCGCGCATTCCCGCATGGTCGGTTCGCGGGGCCGGCGGGCGATGACCACGACGTCGAACAGCAGGACCGCCATTGTCACGCCCAACGCGACAGCCCATTCCAGCACGGACACGTGCAACGGGAGACCCCCTCTCCCGTCCAGCATGTCAGGTCGGTGCCGACCTCGCCCGTTAGTATTTTCGAACTGTGGAAGTGCCGTCGCTGTGACCGAGGTCGGCGGTGCGGCGGCCTCCGCCGGGCCGGTCGGGCGCAGCAGCGTCGCCCGGGTCGGCGCGGCGACAGCACTGACCGCCCTCTGCGGCTACGCCGTGGTCTACCTGGCGGCTCGCGACCTGGCTCCTGCGGGCTTCTCCGTCTTCGCGGTCTTCTGGGGTGCGTTCGGGCTGGTCACCGGGGCCGCCAACGGACTGCTGCAGGAAACCACCCGCGAGGTCCGCTCGGCGCGCTACGCCGACGTCGCCGCCGGTAGAACCCATCCGCTGCGGGTGGCGGGGCGGCTCGGGGCGGCGGCCGCGGTCACGATCGCGGGTAGCTCGCCACTGTGGAGCGGGCAGGTGTTCGCCGAAGCCCGCTGGCTTTCGGTGGGGCTGCTCAGTGTCGGGCTGGCCGGCTTCTGTGCGCACGCCACATTGCTGGGCATGCTGGCCGGCGTCGACAACTGGACCCAGTACGGCGCGCTGATGGTCACCGACGCGGTGATCCGGGTGGCGGTTGCGGCGGCCACTTTCCTGACCGGCTGGGGTCTGGTCGGGTTCTTGTGGGCGACCGTCGCGGGCGCGGTGGCCTGGCTGATCATGCTGGCGGTCTCGCCGACGACGCGGGCCGCGGCCCGGCTGCTCACCCCCGGGGGGACAGCGACGTTTCTGCGCGGCGCCGCGCATTCGATCACCGCGGCGGGGGCCAGCGCGATCCTGGTAATGGGCTTTCCGGTGCTGCTGAAGGCGACATCGGCCGAGCTGGGCGCCGCGGGCGGCGTGGTGATCCTGGCGGTCACCCTGACCCGGGCCCCACTGCTGGTGCCGCTGACCGCGATGCAGGGCAACCTGATCGCCCACTTCGTCGACGAGCGCACCGAGCGGCTGCGCGCGCTGGTCGCGCCGGCGCTGGTGGTCGCCGGGATCGGCGGGATCGGCGTGCTGGCGGCCGGGCTGCTCGGCCCCTGGATCCTGCGGGCCGCGTTCGGGCCCGACTACGACGCCGGCAGCGCGCTGCTGGCATGGCTGACCGCGGCGGCGGTGGCGATCGCCATGCTGACGCTGACCGGCGCCGCCGCGGTCGCGGCCGCGTTGCACCGCGCCTATGCCGTGGGCTGGGTGGGTGCGACGGTGGCGTCGACGTTGCTGCTGCTGGTGCCGGTGGCGCTGGAGACGCGCACCGTGGTCGCGCTGATGTGCGGGCCGCTGGTCGGCATCGGCGTGCACCTGACCGCGCTGGCGCGTTCCGCCGGGTAGGTTAAGCAGACGAAATGGGTTATCCCGATGTCTGGATCGTCGTTCCGGCCTTCAACGAAGCCGCTGTCATCGGTGACGTCGTCGCCGATGTCCGCTCGGTCTTCGACAACGTTGTCTGCGTGGACGACGGCAGCCGCGACGACACCGGCGAGATCGCCCGGGCGGCCGGCGCTCATTTGGTGCGCCACCCGGTGAACCTCGGCCAGGGCGCGGCCATCCAGACCGGTGTCGAGTACGCCCGTCGCCGGCCGGGGGCGCAGGTCTTCGTGACGTTCGACGGCGACGGCCAGCACCGGGTGAAAGACGTCGTCACGATGGTCGACCGGCTGGCCGCCGGCGACGTCGACATCGTCATCGGCACCCGATTCGGCCGGGGCGTCAGCAGGCCGCCGCTGGCCAAACGCCTGGTGCTTCGGACCGCGGCGTGGCTCAGCCCGCGCGGCCGCCGGCTGGGGTTGACTGACACCAACAACGGTCTTCGGGTGTTCAACAAGACCGTCGCCGACGGCCTGGACATCACCATGAGCGGGATGAGCCACGCCACCGAGTTCATCATGCTGATCGCCGAAAACCATTGGCGGGTAACCGAAGAGCCGGTCGAAGTGCTCTACACCGACTATTCCAAGTCCAAGGGGCAACCACTGCTCAACGGCGTCAACATCATCTTCGACGGGTTCTTGCGAGGAAGGCTGCCGCGATGAACTGGATCCAGGTGCTGCTGATCGCCGCCATCATCTTGCTGCTGGTGTACCTGCTGCGCTCGCGGCGCAGCGCGCAGTCCAAGGCGTGGGTCAAGGTCGGTTACGTGTTGTTCGTGTTCGCCGCCGTCTACGCGGTGCTGCGGCCCAACGACACCACGGTGGTGGCGCACTGGCTCGGGGTGGCGCGCGGCACCGACCTGATGCTCTACGCGCTGATCATCGCGTTCAGCTTCACCACGCTGAGCACTTATCTGCGGTTCAAGGACCTGGAATTGCGATATGCCAGGCTGGCCCGGGCCATCGCTTTGGAAGGAGCACGGACACCCGAGTGAATTCCCTGTCGCAGTTACGTCGTATGATGGCGACATGTCTGCGACAGCCCCTGAGCTTCGGGACCTTCTCGGCCGGGTGAACGAAGCCACCACGCTCTTACAGCGGTCGAAGACTGTTCCGGCCGCGGTTGTCCAGCTCATCGACAGCTTCGAACCGGCACTGGGCGCGGCCACACCGTTGCGACTGGAGGCGGACCCGTATCTGACCACAACCTTGTGGGCGGCGGCGTTTCGCGCGGAAAAGGCGCTGAGGCACGACGATGACCAGGACCGTCGTCGCGATGTACGAATTGCCCTCGAGCAATTCCGCCACGCATTGCGTGACATCACCGAAAATCAGCCATACAGCGACGACGCTCCGGTCCGCGAGGTACTTGCCAGAACCGTCGAGATCCTGGCGGCCCCCCAGAAGACGTTGGCTGACCTGCTTGGCGTTTCGGTTCGTCAGCTACAACGCTGGCTCGCTGCGGACGGTCCGGAGCCGACAGCCGACGACGCCGCACGTATCCGCGTGGTCGGACAACTCGTGAACCAGTTGCGCCATTCGTTCACCGGTCCGGGAGTAACCGCCTGGTTCTACCGCGAGCATCCTGTACTCGAGCGACGACCGATCGACCTGCTCGACGCTTCGCTGAGTTATCCGCAGCTCCTGAGCGCCGCAACCGCCGCTCGTGCCATGACGGTATGAGGCTGACGGTATTTCGGCACGCATCCTACGATTCGCCGTGGTGGGCATTCCCCAGCTCACGCAATGGCCGTTTCCACCGCGCCACAAGCGACACCGTGCAGTATCTGAGCCTTCATCCGCTCGGCCCTGCCGCCGAGCTGCTGCGACATAACGTTGGGCCGCACGGTGATCCGGACGACATCATCTTGAATTTATGGACGGCGCTGGTCGATGTCGAAGACGTGATAGGGGTCGACTTCGATGATTGCGCCGGCTACGGCCTGACGCCGGACGAGCTCGTCGGCGAGGATTACACCCCTACCCAGGCATTGGCAGATGTCGTTCGGGAACGCGGCGCTACCGCAATGATAGTGCCGTCGGCCGCGTTACCCGGAACACACAACTTGATCTTGTTTGGTGTCCGAGTGCTGAATCCATTTCTGTCCGAACCCCTTACACCCGAAGAGGTTCCGACCGGGCATCTCACCGACGGAGCGCGCCCGCCGGCCGAGGTTGCTCCGCACGTCCGGTGGTTCGGCACTCCGCATCCGGCGGTGGAGCAGTGGAAGGCCAGCGGCGCATACGACCTCTTCGACGACCCGACTGCGACGCGCTGGTGATGCTCAGGAGCGTCCGACCAGTGGGTGGGTGAAGCGAGCCGAAAGAATCAGCACAGCAAACGATTTCGCAAGTCGTCATGGCTACTACGGGAACACTCTCGGGCTGAACATCCGAGCAACTTTCGGTGGAGCAAAGACATTGGACCAAGGTGCGCTGCCTGTGTCGGTTGCGCCGTGGGTCTGATGCAAAACAACTTGTGAATGCGTCGACGAGGGCATGGGGTGTTGTTCGCGATGCGGGAGGCAGGTGTGATTGCTCTGCCGGAATGTGGCAGCGAGATCGCCGTGCAGCCCTATCCGGGAATTTCAGTCTCGCGATGCCGGGGCTATTCGGCGCCGGCAGCAGTCACGAACTCAAGTCCGGGTGCTCCATCGAATAGCCCGTCATGGGAGACCAGTGGCACGCCTAGGCGCATCGCTGCGGCCGCGATCCATCGGTCTCCGTCATGGAGCTTGCCGGCGAGCGCATGGCCGATCTGTGCGCAGTGCGCACGCAAGTTGGCGCACGTAGTGATCATCTCATCATCAGGCTGGACGACGGTCAGTTCAGCGATGCGGCGTTCGAGTCATCGGCGCCGCAGTTGACCCCACCCGGCGCGCAGAACTCCGTAGCGGAGTTCCATCACGGTTTGGAACGCGAGCAGTACGGGCCTTGGGCCGATCAGCATGCGGTAGTGATCAGCGAGCCGATTTGGGCGCTCATCAAACAGCCAGCTGATGACCATCGTGTCCACGACGACACCCGCTGGCTGAGCGTTGGTCATGCGTCCGCTAGTGCAGCCTGAAAGGCGGCCCACTCCTCCTCGGGCACATCCTCGATGACGAGGCGATCACGGGGGGCAGTGGCCGAGCGCGCCCGATTGCCTCATCGGGCGTATAGGTTCGCACGACTGGCTCTTCTGGCTGCTCGACACTGGACACAACGCCAAGCCTACCGTCGCGTGCTGACAGTCTGACGCCTCATCAGATCTGCGATCCACTGCGTGTTCACGGTCACCGGTAAGCGACCACTGGGTAGGGGGTAGTTTTCCGATTTGTCACCAACCCCAGATACCTGTGCCGTACGGGCGTGAGAACTAGTCGGTAAGCGTGTGGCGGAAGTATTCGACGGTGCGACGCAGGCCCTCATCCAGCGGGACTTGCGGACGCCAGTCCAAAATCCTTGCGGCCAAACCGATGTCGAGACACGAGCGCTTGAGGTCGCCCAGCCGCGGCGGCGCAAACTCCGGATCGTCGGGCGCGCCGACTGCGGCGGCCACCGCCGAATGCAGTTGGCGGTCCGAGGTTTCCACGCCGGTGCCGATGTTGAACCGCTGCCCTCCGCCGACCGGACCGGCCGCCTTGACGAAGGCGTCCACCACGTCGTCGACGTAGACGTAGTCGCGGGTGTTGGTGCCGTCGCCGAAGATCTTCGTGGGTTTACCGGACAACAGCGCCTGGACAAAAATGGCCACCACCCCGGCTTCTCCGTGCGGATCCTGGCGCGGCCCATAGACATTCGCCGGCGCGATGTGTGAGCACTCCAGGCCGTAAAGGTGCCGGAACGTGTTGAGGTAGATCTCCCCCGCCACCTTGCCCGCGGCATACGGCGACGCCGGATCGGTAGGCACTGTCTCCGGAGTGGGGTAGGTCGGCGGTACGCCGTAGATCGACCCACCCGAGGACGTGTGCACGACCTTACGCACCCCGGCGCACCGCGCCGCCTCGGCCAGCCTGATGGTGCCGACGACGTTCACGGACGCGTCGAACTGAGGGTCGGCCACCGAATGCCGCACATCGATCTGGGCGGCCAGATGGAACACAACGTCGGGGCGGTGCTCCTCCAGGATGGCCTGCAGATCCGCGGTCACGATGTCGGCCTCGACGAACACGAATTCCGGGTTGTCGGCCAGGTGCTCGAGATTGGTGGCCCGCCCCGATGCGAAGTTGTCCAGGCCCACCACCGAGCCGCCGTCGGCTATCAAACGGTCGACTAGCGTCGACCCGATGAATCCGGCAGCCCCGGTGACCAGTGCGCGCACCGGCCCACCATACAGATGGGTCACCGCGGTCGCCGTAGCCCTGGTCGCCGTGCAGCTGGTTGTCCGCGGTGTGCTGGCGTTTCGGGGCTACTTCTATTGGGACGACCTGATCCTGATCGGGCGGGCGGGCACGCATAACCTGCTGTCGCCGTCGTATCTGTTCGACGACCACGACGGCCACGTGATGCCGGCCGCGTACCTGGCGGCCGGAGCGATCACCCGGTTGGCGCCGCTGAACTGGGTCGGTCCCGCGACCAGCCTGGTGGTGTTGCAGCTGCTGGCGTCGCTGGCGTTGTTGCGCACGCTGCATGTGATCCTGGGCTGGCGTCCGGTGTTGCTCATCCCGTTGACTTTCGTGCTGTTCACGCCGCTGGGCATTACCGGTTTCGCGTGGTGGGCGGCGGCGCTGAACTCGCTGCCGATGCTGGCCGCGCTCGCCTGGGTGTGCGGCGATGCGGTGCTGCTGGTGCGCACCGGCAACGGGCGCTACGCGGTGACCGGAGTCCTGGTCTACTTCGGCGGCCTGCTGTTCTTCGAGAAGGCCGCGGTGATCCCGTTCGTGGCGTTCGCCGTGGCGGCGCTGCTGGCACATGTGCAGGGTGAGCCCGCCTTGGGGACCGTGTGGCGTCGCGGTATCCGGTTGTGGACGCCGTCGCTGGCGCTGACCGGCGCCTGGATCGCGGTCTACCTCGTCGTCGTCGACCAGCAGCGCTGGAGCACCGATCTGGCGATGACGTGGGATCTGTTGCGCCGCTCGGTGACCCACGGCATCGTGCCGGGCTTGGCCGGCGGGCCGTGGGCGTGGGACCGCTGGGCGCCGGCCTCGCCGTGGGCGGTGCCGCCGTTGGCGGTGCGGGTGCTCGGCTGGCTGGTGCTGGCGCTTGCACTGGTGGTCACGCTGTGGCGCAAGCAGCGCATCGTGCCGGTGTGGCTGACCGCGGCCGGCTATGCGGTCGCGTGCCAGGTGCCGATCTATCTGATGCGCTCGTCGCGGTTCACCGCGCTCGAGTTGGCCCAGACACTGCGGTATTTCCCCGACCTGGTCGTCGTTCTGGCGCTGCTGGCCGCGGTCGGACTCTGCGCGCCGAATCGCCCGTCGTCGCGGTGGCTGGACGCGTCGATCCCGCGCACGGCGACGACGGCGTCGGCGGCGCTGTTCGTGGCCAGTTGCCTGTATTCCACGGCGACGTTTCTGTCGTCGTGGCGCGACAACCCGGCCCAGCCCTATCTACAGAACGCGCAGCGGGGTCTGAGGCAGGCGGCGTCGACCGCGCCGCTGCTGGACCAGGAAGTCGACCCACTGGTGTTGGGCCGCGTGGCCTGGCCCGAGAACCTGGCCAGTCATATGTTCGCGTTGTTGCGCGACCGGCCCGAATTCGCGTCTGCCACAACGCAATTGCGGATGATGGACAGCTCGGGCCGGCTGGTCGACGCCCGAGTGGCGTGGATCCGCACGATAACGCCGGGCCCGGCGCCGCAGTGCGGATACTTCGTGCAGCCCGACCGGCCGGCGTCGCTTGCTCTCGACGGGCCGCTGCTGCCCGCGGACTGGACGGCCGAAGTCAACTACCTGGCCAACAGCGACGGCTCGATCACGATGTCGCTGTCCGACGGCACCGGTGTCAAGGTTCCCGTGCATCCCGGGCTCAACCGCGTCTACGTGCGACTGCCCGGAGCGGGCAACGCGATCACCGTGCGGGCCGACACCGCCGCGCTGTCGGTGTGCATCGCCTCCGGGCCGGTGGGATATGTGGTGGCCCAGTAGCTCCGCGAGCGTGCGCAGAATGCCAGCAAAACCGCCGTACCGGCGTACAACTACGCACGCTCGCGGCCAAGAGAAGCGGAGAGCCACCTAGGAGAATCGAACTCCTGACCTGCTCATTACGAGTGAGCCGCTCTGCCGACTGAGCTAAGGTGGCATGCCCTGCCGGGCGGCACGAGTCTACAGGCCGGCGCGCAGCTCCTGGCCGATGGTGGCGACCATCGCGTCCACCGCGAACTTCGGCTTGACGTTGACGGCCAGCGCTTCGCGGCACTCCAATACCGCCTCGATACAACGCAACAACCGCTCGGGCGGGGCGTGCGCGGCCATCGCCGCCACCCGGTCGGCCATATCGGGGTGGTTGGCCTGCACGCTGCGCGTGCCGGACGACACCAGCAGCGCGTCCCGGAAGTAGGTGGCCAAGTCGATCAACGCGCGGTCCAGCGCATCCCTCGACGCCCGCGTCTGCCGCGACTTCTGCCGTCGCTCAAGATCTCTGATCGCCCCGGTGGCGCCGCGCAAAGCGCTCGCCGTGCCTTTGCCGGTGCCGCCCGCACCCAGCGCCGTCCGCAGCTCTTCGGTTTCGGCCTCGTCGCGTTCGGCGGTCAGCACCATGGCCTCGGCCTCGGCCGCCGCCACCAACTCCTCGGCGGCGGCGTAGGCGCGCGACGGCGTTGCCGCGTCGCGCGCCAGTCCCAAAGCCCGCTGCCGTCGCTCACGGGCCTCGGGGTCGGTGGCCAGCCGCCGCGCCCGGCCCACGTGGCCGCCGCTGACCGAAGCCGCCCAGTTGGCCGTCTCGGTATCCAGCCCGTCAGCCTCGACCAATACCTGCGCTATGGCCTCCGACGTGGGGGTGACCAGCGCGATGTGCCGGCAGCGGGAGCGCAGCGTGATCGCGATGTCCTCGGGGTCCACCGACGGCGCGCAGAGCAAGAACACCGTCGACGGCGGCGGTTCCTCGACGACCTTGAGCAACGCGTTCGCCGCGCCCTCGGTCAGCCGGTCGGCGTCCTCGATCAGCACGATCTGCCAGCGCCCGGTGCTGGGCCGCCGCGACGCGATCTGCACGATGGCCCGCATGTCGTCGACGCCGATCGACAGCCCCTCGGGAATCACCCGACGCACGTCGGCGTGGGTGCCGGCCATCGTCGTCGTACACGCCCGGCACTGCCCGCAGCCCGGGACGCCATCGGAGGTGCACTGCAGCGCCGCCGCGAAGCACAACGCCGCCACCGACCGCCCTGATCCGGGCGGGCCGGTGATCAGCCAGGCATGCGACATGGCCGCGCTGTGAGGCGAATCACCGCGGGCGGCCTGGGCCGCCGCCACCAGCTCGGCTTCGACCGCCTGCTGGCCGACCAGCCGCGCAAATACCCCGGACATCACCGGCCACACTAGTGCCGGCCGCCGACACGCTTTTTGGCTACTTCTTCGTCCCCGCCGACCGATACGGTGGGTCCGTGAGCACGGCAGCGGAACTCCCTGGGCGGATCAGTGGATTCGTCCAGTGGGTGGTGCGTACCCCGTGGCCCGTGTTCTTACTGAGCGTCATCCAGGCCGACATCATCGGCGCGCTGTTCGTGTTCGGCTTCCTGCGCTACGGGTTGCCGTCCGAGGACCGCATCGAGCTACAGGATCTGCCGGGGGTCAATCTGGCGATCTTCGGGCTGGCGCTGGTGGTGCTGTTCGGCATCGGATCGTCGATAAGCGTGCGGCTGCTGCTGCCGGTGTTCCGCTGGCAGCGCCGCGACGGCATGTTCGCCGACACCGACCCTGCCACCACGGAACTGGCCCGTAGCCGCGCGCTGCGGATGCCGTTCTATCGCGTGCTGATCAGCATGGGCTACTGGTCCGTGGGCGGCACAGTCTTCATCATCGCCAGCTGGCGGGAAACCAGCCACCTGGCGCCGGTGGCGGCCGTGGCCGTCGCCCTGGGCGCGGCCGCCACCGCGATCATCGGCTACCTGCAGTCCGAGCGGGTCCTGCGCCCGGTGGCCGTGGCCGCGCTGCGCGGCGGGCTGCCGGAAAGCATCAAGGCGCCCGGCGTAATCCTGCGGCAGCTGCTGACCTGGGCGCTGTCCACGGGTGTACCGCTGTTGGCCATCGTGCTGGCCGTGGTAGCCGACAAGGCATCGTTCCTGCACGCGCCGCCGGAGAGGCTGTTCAACCCGATCCTGTTGATGGCGCTAATCGCCTTGGTGATCGGGCTGATCAGCACCCTGTTGGTGGCCATGTCGATCGCCGACCCGCTGCGCCAGCTGCGCTGGGCGCTCGGCGAGGTGCAGCACGGAAACTACAACGCGCACATGCAGATTTACGACGCCAGCGAGCTGGGCCTGTTGCAGGCCGGATTCAACGACATGGTGCGCGACCTGGCCGAGCGGCAGCGGCTGCGCGACCTGTTCGGTCGCTACGTGGGTGAAGACGTGGCGCGGCGCGCCCTGGAGCGTGGCACCGAGCTGGGCGGGCAGGAACGCGACGTCGCGGTGCTGTTCGTCGACATGGTGGGCTCCACCCAGCTGGCGGCGACCCGCCCGCCCGCCGAGGTCGTCAGCCTGCTCAACGAGTTCTTCCGGGTAGTGGTCGACACCGTCGGACGGCACGGCGGATTCGTCAACAAGTTCCAGGGCGACGCCGCGCTGGCGATCTTCGGCGCGCCGATCGAGCACCCGGACGCCTCCGGCGGCGCATTGGCGGCCGCGCGCGAGTTGCACGACGCCCTGCTGCCGGTGCTGGGTTCGCTGGAGTTCGGCATCGGGGTGTCGGCCGGGCGGGCTATCGCCGGCCACATCGGCGCGCAGGCCCGTTTCGAATACACCGTGATCGGCGACCCGGTCAACGAGGCCGCTCGGCTGACCGAGCTGGCCAAGCTGGAAGAGGGACACGTGCTCGCGTCGGCGATCGCGGTCAGCGGGGCGCTGGACGCCGAAGCGCTGTGCTGGGATGTCGGCGAAGTGGTCTCGCTGCGCGGCCGCACCGCGCCCACCCAGCTGGCAAGGCCACTGAATCTGGCTGCGCAGGAAGAGGTTTCCAGCGAGGCCAGCGAAATCAGCTAGCCGCGCTTCTTGGCCGGCGCCCGGCGGGTGCTCTTCTTCGCGGTCCGTTTGACCGGGCCGCGGGCCCGCCGGTCGGCCAGCAGCTCGGCGGCGCGTTCGTCGCTGATCGACAACACGTCGTCGCCCTTGCGCAGGCTGGCGTTGGTTTCCCCGTCGGTGACATACGGCCCGAACCGGCCGTCCTTGATCACCATCGGCTTGCCCGACGCCGGATCTGTGCCCAGCTCGCGCAGCGGCGGCGCCGAAGCGGCTTGCCGGCCACGGCGTTTGGGCTCGGCGTAGATCTTCAGCGCCTCGTCGAGCGTGATGTCGAAAATCTGGTCCTCGGTGGCCAGCGATCGAGAATCCTTGCCGCGCTTGAGGTATGGGCCGTAACGGCCGTTCTGCGCGGTGATCTCCTCGCCGGACTCGGGGTCGACACCGACCACCCGCGGCAGCGACAGCAGTTTCAGCGCGTCGTCGAGCGTGACGGTCTGCAGGTCCATGCTGCGCAACAGCGACGCGGTCCGCGGCTTGGGCCCGGTCGGTTTCTTGCCCTTCTTGGCCCCCGCGGCGGCGTCGCCGTCGTCCGGCGGCTCCGGCAGCACCTCGGTGACATACGGGCCGTAACGGCCGTCCTTGGCGACGATTTCGTGCCCGGTCTCCGGATCGACACCCAGCGACCGGCCCTCCTGCGGGGTGGCGAAAAGCTGTTCGGCCACCTCGAGCGTGAGCTCGTCGGGAGTCAGCGAATCGTTGAGGTTGGCCCGCTGCGGTTTCGGCTCGCCGTCGTCGCCGGTCACCATGCGTTCCAGGTAGGGCCCGTTCTTGCCCACCCGGACATAGATGGGCCGGCCCTCGGCGTCGTCGAACACCTTGATGGAGTTGACTTCTCGGGCGTCGATGCCTTCGAGGTTGACCCCGACCAGCTTCTTGAGGCCGCCGGAGCGGGCCACCGAGTCGGGCACGCCGTGGTCGCCGCCGAAGTAGAAGTGGTTGAGCCAGGTGGTGCGCTGCTCGTTGCCCGACGCGATCGCGTCGAGCTCGTCTTCCATCGCGGCGGTGAAACCGTAGTCGACCAGCCGGCCGAAATGCCGCTCCAGCAAGCCGATTACCGCGAACGCCACCCAGGACGGCACCAGCGCGCTGCCCTTCTTGTAGACGTAGCCGCGGTCCTGGATGGTCTTGATGATCGACGAGTACGTCGACGGCCGCCCGATGCCCAGTTCTTCGAGCGCCTTGACCAGCGACGCCTCGGTATAGCGGGGCGGCGGGTTGGTGGAGTGCCCGTCGGGGGTGAGCTCGGTGGCGTCGACCCGCTGACCCTCGCTCAGGTGCGGCAGCCGCCGCTCGGCGTCGTCGGCCTCACCGCCGGCGAGCTCGTCGACGGTCTCCACGTAGGCCTTGAGGAAGCCCGGGAAGGTCAGCGTGCGACCGCTGGCGGAGAACACCACCTGCCGCCCGTCGGAGTCGCCGTTGATGCGCAGGCTCAGCGTGGTGCCGCGGGCGTCGGCCATCTGCGAGGCCACGGTGCGCTGCCAGATCAGCTCGTAGAGCCGGAAGTCATCGCCGTCGAGCTCGCGGCGCACCGCGTCGGGAGTGGCGAACGTCTCACCAGCCGGCCGGATGGCTTCGTGCGCTTCCTGCGCGTTCTTCACCTTGCGGGTGTACTGGCGCGGCGACGGCGACACGTACTCCTCGCCGTAGAGCTGGCGGGCCTGCGTGCGGGCGGCGTTGATCGCCGACTCCGACAGGGTCGTCGAGTCGGTCCGCATGTAGGTGATGTAGCCGTTCTCGTAGAGCCGCTGGGCGATGCTCATCGTGCGCTCCGAGGAGAACCGCAGCTTGCGGCCTGCCTCCTGCTGCAGCGTGGAGGTCATGAACGGCGGATAGGGCTTGCGGGTGTAGGGCTTTTCCTCGACCGACGCCACGGTCAGCTGCGCTCCGCGCAGCCCGGTGGCCAGCTCGGTCGCCCGAGCCTCGTCGAGCACCACGACTTCGTCGGGCTTGCGAAGGACCCCGAGCGAGTCGAAGTCCCGCCCGGTGGCCACCCGCAGCCCGTCGACGCTGGTCAGGCGGGCGGTGAAGGTGGGCGGGGAAGCCTTGGGGTCCGAGACGCTGGCGTCGAGTTCGGCGACCACGTCCCAGTAGGTGGCGCTGCGGAACGCCATCCGGTCGCGTTCACGCTGCACGATGATCCGGGTGGCCACCGACTGCACCCGGCCCGCCGACAGCTTGGGCGCCACCTTCTTCCACAGCACCGGGCTGACCTCGTAGCCGTACAGCCGGTCCAGGATGCGGCGGGTCTCCTGCGCGTCGACCAGGTCGATGTCCAGGTCGCGGGGGTGCTCGGCGGCGGCGCGGATGGCCGGCTCGGTGATCTCGTGGAACACCATCCGCTTGACCGGAATCTTGGGTTTGAGGGTCTCCAGCAGGTGCCAGGCGATGGCCTCGCCCTCGCGGTCACCGTCGGTGGCCAGGTAGAGCTCGTCGGCGTCTTTGAGCAGGCCTTTGAGCTCGCTGACGGTGCTCTTCTTGTCGGGGCTGATGATGTAGAGCGGTTCGAAGTCGGCGTCGACGTTGACCCCCAGCCGCGCCCACGGCTCCGACTTGTATTTGGCGGGCACGTCGGCGGCGTTGCGGGGCAGGTCGCGGATGTGGCCCCGCGAGGACTCGACTACATAGTTGGACCCCAGGTAGCCGGCTAATTTGCGCGCCTTGGTGGGCGACTCGACGATAACGAGTCGTCGCGCGCTTCCATTGCCGCGGTTACCGCGGTCTTCACCAGCCAACTGTGCTTACGCTCACTTTCCATTTCCGGCCGCATCGCGTGCCGGTGCCCCCCTGTGGACAACTGACAATGTGACACCCGGGAACGGGGCGACGCAAACCGACCCCCCGGTAATTGCCCTTCCAATGACCGCTAAACGTGCGGCCAGTTCGCTTTCGCCTCGACGGCGTCCGGTGGCTCTCCCACATTTTCTACCAGGCGCGATAGCCGGCGCCGGCCGCTGATCCGCAATGCCGGCCGGGCGCCGCGGGTACCGATCAGGGTGGGCGCGATCCCGACCCGCATCATCGCCGACGCCAGCGGGGAATGGGTGTCCGGCGCGTGCGGGTCCAGCCCGAGCAGGTAGCGGTCGGCCTCCGGTGCCCCGGCGGCCAGCGTCCAGGCCCGCAGTTCGCGCGGCCCGGGCAGCCACAGCGGAGGCACCGTCTTGACCGCGCCGCGGGTCCAGTCGGCTGCGATCGCCCGCAGCCGGGCGTCCACCGCGGTCCGGACCAGCGGAGTGTCCTCGTCGGTGCGAGTGATCTCCGACACCAGGCCGGCGTCTTCGATCATCTCGGCCAGCGCCTCGGCCCGCCAAAGCTCCTCCACCACCACCGACAGCCGGGCTCCGCCGCCGACAATCACGATCTGCCCGGCGGCGGCCAGCATCCCGGTGAGGTCGGTGACCGCGGGCGGCACCGACTCGGCGGAAAAGAAGGAGAGCTGGCTCACGTCACCGACAGTAAGCCGCCGCACACGAAAACCCCCCGGCGGAACCCGGTAGGGCGCCGCGCGGGGGGTTTCGCCAGAAGTTGCTCAGATGGAGCGGACGCCGGTGGCCTGGGGCCCCTTGGGGCTTTGGCCGACCTCGAACTCCACTCGCTGGTTCTCCTCAAGGGTGCGGAATCCCGATCCCTGGATTTCCGTGTAGTGGACAAACACGTCGGCCGAACCGTCCTCGGGGGCGATGAAACCAAACCCCTTCTCCGCGTTGAACCACTTCACAGTTCCCTGTGGCATTTCTCGATCTTTCCTTTACTACTGGGTGCGGTGCACCGCCTTTCGGTGCCCCGGGCCTGCTGTGACCGCCATACCTCGCGGAGTCGCCGGAACTTCACCCGAGCTGAAACTCGCAGGAACCGCGGCCGCAACGTTGATCCTGCGAAAGTTTGACACGAACACAGAAGCTGCGACCGCACATCAGTCAATCATGTTCATCGCGTCGACGACAGCCTGCGGTGATCAATTCAGTGAACAATTGCATTACGAGGTGGATATGGAGGGGTGCCAGGTGACGTTCGGCAGCGAGCTGCTTGCCGTTGCGGTCGCCGGCAGCGGGCCGGGTGAGCAGCCCCTGCGCCACGTCGCCGAACTGCCGCCTCGTGAGAGCCGGACCCGCCCGTGGCCCGCGTGGGCCGAGTCCGACGTGGTCGGCGCGTTCACCGAGCGCGGCATCGGCGCACCGTGGTCGCATCAGGTCGACGCCGCCGAGCTCGCCCACGCCGGACGCCACGTGGTGATCAGCACCGGCACTGCGTCGGGCAAATCGCTGGCCTACCAACTTCCGATCCTGTGCGCGCTGGCGACCGATCCGCGGGCCCGGGCGCTGTACCTGTCGCCCACCAAGGCGCTGGGCCACGACCAACTGCGCGCCGCCCATGCGCTGACCGCGGCAACACCGCGGCTGGCCGACGTGGCGCCGAGCGCCTACGACGGCGACAGTCCGGCCGAGGTACGCCGTTTTGCGCGGGAACGGTCCCGGTGGTTGTTCTCCAACCCGGACATGATCCATTTGTCGATGCTGCGCAACCACGCCCGCTGGGCGGTGTTCCTGCGCTACCTCCGCTATCTGGTTGTCGACGAATGCCATTACTACCGTGGCGTTTTCGGCTCCAATGTGGCGATGGTGCTGCGCCGCTTGTTGCGCCTGTGCGCGCGTTATTCCGGGTCGCCGACGGTGATCTTCGCCAGTGCGACGACGGCCTCGCCCGGCGCGACGGCCGCCGAGCTGATCGGTGCGCCGGTGACCGAAATCACCGAGGACGGCTCGCCGCAGGGCGGGCGCACGGTGGCGTTGTGGGAACCGCCCCTGCGCGACGACCTGACCGGCGAAAACGGCGCCCCGGTGCGGCGCTCCGCCGGCGCCGAGGCGGCGCGGGTGATGGCGGACCTGATCGCCGAGGGCGCACGGACTTTGACGTTCGTGCGGTCGCGCCGCGGCGCGGAGCTGACCGCGCTGGGTGCCCGCGCGCGCCTGGACGACATCGCTCCGGAGCTAAGCGAGCAGGTGGCGTCATATCGCGCGGGTTATCTGCCCGAGGACCGCAGCGCGCTCGAACACGCCCTGGCCGACGGGCGGTTGCGCGGCCTGGCCACCACCAACGCGCTGGAGTTGGGCATGGACATCGCCGGATTGGATGCGGTGGTGCTGGCCGGCTTTCCCGGCACGGTCACCTCGTTCTGGCAGCAGGCCGGCCGATCGGGGCGGCGCGGCCAGGGCGCGCTGATCGTGCTGATCGCCCGCGACGATCCACTCGACACCTATCTGGTCCATCACCCGGCGGCGTTGTTGGACAAGCCGATCGAGCGGGTGGTGATCGACCCGGCCAACCCGTACATTCTGGGGCCGCAATTACTGTGCGCGGCAACCGAATTGCCGCTCGACGAGGCCGAGGTCCGGGAGCTGGGGGCCGAGCAGGTCGCGGACTCGCTGGTGGACGACGGGCTGCTGCGACGCCGGTCCGGCAAGTACTACCCCGCGCCGGGCCTGGATCCGCATCCTGCCGTGGACATCCGCGGGCCGACGGGTGGGCAGATCGTGATCGTCGAAACCGAGACCGGGCGGTTGCTGGGGACGGCCGGCGTCGGCCAGGCACCGGCCTCGGTGCACCCCGGGGCGGTGTACCTGCACCAAGGCGAGAGCTACGTCGTCGACTCGCTGGACTTCGACGAGGGGATGGCGTTCGTCCACGCCGAGGATCCTGGATATGCCACGTTTGCGCGAGAACTCACCGACATTGCGGTCACCGGCCCCGGTGAGCGAGTGGTGTTCGGTGCGGTGACGCTGGGCCTGGTACCGGTCACGGTCACCAGCAGGGTCGTCGGCTACCTGCGCCGGCGGCTGTCCGGCGAGGTGATCGACTTCATCGAGCTGGACATGCCGACGCAAACGTTGGCCACCACCGCTGTGATGTACACCATCACCCCGGAAGCCCTGGAGCGCAACGGGATCGACGCGCCGCAAATACCGGGATCGCTGCACGCCGCCGAGCATGCCGCGATCGGCCTGCTCCCGCTGGTGGCCAGTTGCGACCGCGGCGACATCGGCGGGCTGTCCACCGCGGTGGGCCCGGAGCGCGACGGACTACCCAGCGTGTTCGTCTACGACGGCTACCCGGGCGGGGCCGGCTTCGCCGAACGCGGCTTCCGACAGGTCCGCACGTGGCTGGGGGCCACGGCCGCGGCCATCGAGTCGTGCGAATGCACGTTTGGATGCCCGTCGTGCGTGCAGTCGCCGAAATGCGGCAGCGGTAATCAACCGCTGGACAAGGCGGGCGCTGTGCGCGTGTTGCGCCTGGTACTCGCGGAACTCGCATGACGACCGACCCCTCGACGGTCGACATGGCGGCACGATAAACGGCCGGACAACGCGAGCCGTTCTCAATCCCGGTGGGGCGCAGCAGCAAAATACCCGGCGAAAGGCGTCGTATGCAACTCGCGTGCCAACGTGTCGTCGTCGCATACGAATTGACACAAGTCAAACCGTGCCCGATCCGACGGCGCGGCAAACGAGCTAATACCCACAGGTCCCGTCGGTAAAATCTCGGTCATGGCCCACGACTGGCTGCTGGTCGAAACGCTGGGCGACGAACCGGCCGTGGTGGCGCTTGGGCGTCAGCTCAGGAATCTGGTACCCATCACCGCGTTTCTGCGACGAAATCCACACCTTGCCGCGATCCGCACCGCGATTGCGGAATCGGCGCAGACTAGCGCTTTCGCGCTGCGGCGATACCATCGGCCCATGTCGGACTTGCCGCCCGGCCGCTATTCGCAGATCCTCGTCGGTCACGTGTGGCCGTCCGGCTCGAATCTGGCGATCGTCGCCAACGCCTCGGCCGACTGCGGCAACGTCGCGGCGGCCTACCAGGATCTGCGAGACCGGCTGTGCCAGGCCCGCTTTGGGCCACTCGCCGACCAGGTCGGCGTGACCGCCGACGACGTGCACGATGCGTTCCGGCGCGGCGAGGACCATGCCCACAGCATCGCGGAGAAAAACGAGATCAAAAGGGCGGCTTTCGATTCCGCGCACGCCGCGGTGCGCGAGCTGCGCGCGGAACTCACCAGTATCGCCGCGGACGGTGACAGCCGGATCAGGCACATCGAGGGCGGTAAAGATTCCTCGGCGGCCAAGCTCGACGAGCTCGTCGACGTGGTGCTGGACTGTCAGAGCCGGGCCAGTGCCAAGGCCGCGATGTACGGTCAGGACATCCTCGACGCGGTCCAAAAGGTGCTCGACGCCGAGGGTATCGACCAATCCGCTCGCCTGTTCGCCGCGGCGCGCGGGATCGACGCCGTTTTCACGCCGCCGACCGGTGATCAGGTGGCCGCACTCTTGCACCGGCCGGCATGACGCCCGAGTTGCGCGCCTCGCCTGCGGGTTACGCCGCAGCGGCCGCGGCGAATACGCCCCCGCCACCCATACCCCCGACCGCCGTCCCCGACCCCGGCTCGATCGTCGACAACCTGCTGGCAACGTTGGGCACCGCGGCCAATCTCGGTGTCCCGTCCGACTTCGCCGACGCACTGGCCGGCCAGGAGGAGCGCGACCTCAAAGCCACCGACGCCGCCGCCAAATTCCCCGCCAGTGAAGGCGATTCGGCCGCCCAGCTGGCAGCGGTCCCACAGCTGGCGTCCGGCATCGCCGGCGCAATTGCCGGGGCGCTCGGCGGCGCACTGCAGCCGCTGAGCCAAGCCCCGCAACAGGCCGCCCAGGCCGGCCAGCAGGCCATGCAAATGGGCATGAGCGGCCTGCAGGGCAACGCCGCTGCGGACAGCGAAATAGCACCCGACGAAACGTTCGACGATATGGACGAATTACCCAGCTGCGATAGCGGTTTCGGCGGCGGATTCGACGCCACAGTGCCAACGGCGGTGCTCGGACCGCCGCCGGCCCCGTCCGCCAGTACGGTCCCCGCGCCGTCGCAGACCGTGCCGGTGGCGCCCCTGCCGCCCGAGCCCTCGACCGCGAGGAGCGGAACAGGCGCCGTGCCGATGATGCCCCCGGCCACCTTGCCCGGTGCACGCGGTGTACCCGGCGAGCTGAAACCCGACACCAAACGCGTCGTCGTTCCCACCGTGCGCAACGGCGATCCCGTGCACGGGCGCATCGCCACACCGCTGCCCGAGGTGACAAAACGAGTGGCGGCCAGGACGATCACCAGCAGCACCGAGCACTAGCACCGGCGGCGTGGTCATACTGGGCGCATGGCGGTCATCGTCCGAAGGCTGTTCGGTATCGGCAAGCTGCCCGCCGACGTGCGTGCAGAGGTCGAAGCCGAAGGACTGATCTATCTCGCCGACTATGTCGCGATCACCCGGCGATTCAGCGGCGCCATCCCGGGTCTGCGGTCGGCCCACAGCGTCGCCAGCTACGTCGGCTCCCTGGTGCTGACCTCGCAGCGGGTGCTGGCCACCCTGTCGTCGCTGCCGAAGCTGGCCGGTCCCACCGTCGACGTCCGCTGGGACGCGCCGCAGACCGGGCCGGCGACCGCGGAACTCTCGCCGACGGGTCTGCAGGTCGAGCTGGACGTCGGGCGGGTGGATCCGGCGTTCAACGGGCAGCTGTCGCTACACTACAAGGCCGTAATCCCCGGCGATGTGCTGACCGGTTTGCCCCGCCGATCATTGGCTTTCGAGATGCCGCCGGAGTACGTGTTCCGCGCGGTCGGCGTCACCTACCGGCCGTAGCGCAGGTCCGGCCACGGCGGGCGGCGCAGCACCGCCAGGCTGGCGATCACCGCCGACAGCAGACCGGTGGTCACGCCGATCAGTCCGATCAGGTTGGCGTCGACGGCCGCTACCCAGGACGCCCTGTCCCCGCGGACGACGAACACCCCCAGCGGTGTGGCGGTGGAACCGCGGACCTTGGCCACCGGGATGACCGTGGCGCCATCGGCGGTGCGGTACGGCTCGCCGAAGACACGCCGGCCCGCACCATCGACCGGTAACTGATCGAGCGACTCAGGAAACTTCATCATGGGACTCCTCTCCCGACGCCGAGCAGACACAGAATCGCACTGTTCGGGCGCTGATCGTGCGAGTCTGCGTCTGCTCATCGGTAGGCAGGTTTCTACGATGGCCCCTGTGAATGATCACGCATTCAGCCCGCTCGAGCGGCAAACCGTCTATCGCGTGATCTGCGAGCGGCGTGACATGCGCCGATTCGTGCCGGACAGCACCATTGCCGACGACGTGCTGGCACGGCTGCTGCAGGCCGCTCATGCCGCGCCCAGTGTCGGGCTGATGCAGCCATGGCGGTTCATCCGCATCACCGACGATGCGCTACGGCGAGGGATCCACGCCCTGGTCGACGAGGAGCGGCTGCTCACCGCTCACGCGCTCGGCCGGCGCGAACAGGAATTTCTGGCGCTGAAGGTCGAGGGCATCCTGGACTGCGCCGAACTGCTGGTGGTGGCTCTGTGCGACGGGCGAGACGCCCACGTCTTCGGGCGGCGCACCCTGCCGCACATGGATCTGGCGTCGGTGTCGTGTGCAATCCAAAACCTTTGGCTGGCAGCACGATCCGAAGGATTGGGGATGGGCTGGGTGTCGCTGTTCGATCCTCAGCGGCTGGCGGCGCTGCTGTCCATGCCGGCCGACGCCGAACCGGTGGCCATACTGTGCCTCGGCCCGGTACCCGATTTTCCCGACCGGCCGGCGCTGGAATTGGACGGCTGGGCGTTTGCCCGGCCGTTGGCCGAGTTCGTGTCCGAGAACAGCTGGGGAGGTGGCGGCGATCAGCGACAGTGACCACACAGCCGACAACGTATTGGTCGTGCATTGGCACGACCTTGGTCGGTATCTGGGCGCCTACGGCCACACCGATGTCTCGAGTCCCCGGCTGGACCGGCTGGCCGACGAGGGCATCCTGTTCACCAGGGCACACGCCACCGCGCCGCTGTGCTCGCCGTCGCGCGGATCGCTGTTCACCGGCCGCTACCCGCAAAGCAACGGGCTGGTCGGCCTGGCCCATCACGGCTGGGAGTACCGCTCCGGCGTGCGCACCCTGCCGGACATTCTCTCCGAAGCCGGTTGGCACTCGGCGCTTTTCGGCATGCAGCACGAGACGTCGTATCCGTCTCGGCTGGGTTTCGACGAGTTCGATGTGTCGAACTCCTACTGCGAGTACGTGGTAGAGCGGACCGAGCAATGGCTGCGTGATCGTGCAGGGAGCCGACCGTTCTTCTTGACGGCCGGGTTCTTCGAAACTCACCGGCCCTACCCGCGCGACCGCTACGAACCGGCCGACGCGAGCGCCGTCGCGCTCCCCGACTATCTGCCCGACACCGGCGAAGTCCGCCAGGACATGGCCGACTTCTACGGCTCCATCAAAACCGCGGACGCCGCGGTCGGTCGGATCCTGGACACGCTGGCCGCCACCGGCCTCGACGCCAACACCTGGGTGGTGTTCTTCACCGACCACGGCCCGGCGTTCCCCCGCGCGAAGTCCACGCTCTATGACGCCGGTACCGGCATCGCCATGATCATCCGTCCCCCCACCCGAATGCGGCTGGCGCCAAGGGTTTACGACGAGATGTTCAGCGGAGTGGACCTGGTGCCCACGCTGCTGGGCCTACTCGGCGTCGACGAGCCGGACGACATCGAAGGCATCTCTCATGCCCGGGCGCTGCTGACGCCCGACGACACCACCCCGGTCCGCGAACACGTCTACACCGCCAAGACCTATCACGACTCCTTCGATCCGATACGCGCAATTCGCACAAAGGAATACAGCTACATCGAGAACTACGCGCACCGCCCGCTGCTGGATCTGCCGTGGGACATCGAGGAAAGCCCGTCCGGGCATGCGGTGGCACCGCTGGTCACCGCGCCGCGGCCGGGACGCGAGCTCTACGACCTACGCAAAGACCCCACCGAGACCAACAACCTTTTGGGCAGCGACGACACCGGCCACGCCGATGCGATCGCCGCCGATCTGGCTGTGCTACTGCATGAGTGGCGTCAGCAGACCGGCGACGTCATCCCGTCCGACTTCGCCGGCAGCCGAATTGCGGCCCGCTACACCGAAACCTACCTTCGCATCCATGCCAAGGTGCCGACCAGTCGGTCGGCGATCGCCGCCGAGCGTGGTATCGAAGACGAGGTCAAGAAGTAGGACTTGCGCGCAGTGGGATTTTTTCTGGTCGTTGGCGGCTGCCCGTCTGCAGCAGCGCGGGCGAACGGCGGCACGGCCGCCGGCTGGTCGTACCCGGTGAGTTGCCGGTCGAACACTCGATAGGCTCACGGGAATGTCCACAGTCCCGACGTCGTATCTGGTGCTCGCCTCGCAGCGCAGTGGAAGCACGCTGCTGGTGGAATCGCTGCGCGCGACCGGATGTGCCGGCGAGCCGCAAGAGTTCTTCCAATACCTGCCCAGCACCGGCATGGCCCCGCAGCCGCGGGAGTGGTTCGCCGGAGTCGAGGATCCCACGATTCTGCGGCTGCTCGATCCGTTGGAACCCGGGACACCGGATACCGCGTCGGCGGTGGCCTGGCGCGAGCACATCCGAAGCTCGGGCCGCACACCCAACGGTGTGTGGGGCGGCAAGCTGATGTGGAACCAGACGTCGCTGCTGCAGGAGCGGGCGGCGGGGCTGCCCGACCGCACCGGTGAGGGCCTGCGCGCGGCGATCCGCGACGTCATCGGCAGCGACCCGGTTTTCGTGCACGTGTACCGGCCGGACGTGGTCTCGCAGGCGGTGTCGTTTTGGCGGGCGGTGCAGACCCGGGTGTGGCGGGGTCGGCCGGACCCGGAACGGGATTCGCGGGCAGTCTACCACGCCGGCGCGATCGCCCACATCGTCACGATCCTGAAAGAACAGGAGAACGGCTGGCGCAACTGGTTCGCCGAGGAGCAGATTGACCCGATCGACGTCGCCTACCCGGTGCTGTGGCGCAACTTGACCTCGATCGTGGCCTCAGTGCTCGAAGCGCTCGGGCTCGATCCGCGGCTGGCGCCCGCGCCGGTACTGGAACGCCAGGCCGACCAGCGCTCTGACGAGTGGGTGGATCGCTACCGCGCCGAGGCGGAGGAACTGGGCCTGCCGCAGTAGCCGCCGCGCGTTACTTGCTGCCCACCTGAGCCACCACGAACACCCGTCGGAACGGGAAGAACGTGACCCCGTCGGGCCGGGTCGGATACGCGTCGGCGAGCAGCGGGATCAGGTCGGCGCGGAACCGCTCCCAGTCGGCGTCGCTGAGCCGCTCGCGCACGGGCAGCAACGCGGTGCCGCTGATCCAGTCCAGCACCGGGTGCTCGCCGCGCAGCCGATGCAAATAGGTGGTTTCCCAGGCGTCGACACTGCAGCCGGCGTCCATCAGCAGCTCGGCGTAATAGGCCGGCGGGTGGACCACTGCGCCGACTCGAAACGGCACGTCCCGCAACGCCTTTGCGTATGGTTCGCGGCGCGCCAGTGCACGCACCGCGCCGTGCGACGGAGTCTCGAAGTTGCCTGGCATCTGGGCGGCGATCCATGACCCGGCGGCCAGCTGCCCCGCCCAGCGGACCATCAGTTCCGGATGTTCGGGCACCCACTGTAGGACGGCGTTGCTGAGTACCACGTCGGTGTCGCGCTGCGGCGTCCAGTTGCGCAGATCGGTGACGGAGGCGTCGACGCCCCGCTCCCGGGCCGCGGCGACCATCTCCGGCGAGTTGTCCAGCGCCTCGATCACCGCGTCCGGCCAGCGCCGGGCCAGCTGCAGCGTCAGGTTGCCCGGCCCGCAGCCCAGGTCGACGACACGGCGCGGGCGTTCGGCGCCCACCCACGACAGCAGGTCATAGAAGGGGCGGGCGCGCTGGTCCGCAAAGGCCAGATAGACGTCCGGATCCCACATGCGCGTCCTCCCGATCAACGGCCCGTGTGCCGACTGATATGACAAACGTAGACGAGTCGAGGTGGAGATGACTGACGAGGACGAAGCAGCGAGCGTCCGGCAGCTCTGGTCCGCGCTGGGCCTGCCGGGCGTGATCGACGTTCACACCCATTTCATGCCGAAATCGGTGATGGACAAGGTGTGGAACTACTTCGACTCTTCCGGTCCGCTGGTCGGCCGACACTGGCCGATTACCTACCGGGCCGACGAATCTCGCCGGGTGGAGATGCTCCGGCAATTCGGGGTACGCGGCTTCACCTCGCTGATCTACCCGCACAAGCCGCAGATGGCCGCCTGGCTTAACCAGTGGGCGGTGGAATTCGCCCGGTCCACCCCGGATTGCCTTGCCACCGCGACGTTTTACCCCGAGCCAGACGCCGCTGACTACGTCGAGACCGCGATCCGCGACGGCGTACGGGTCTTCAAAGCTCACATCCAGGTTGGCCGGTACGAGCCGAATGACCCACTGCTCGACCGGGTTTGGGGACTCGTCGAGGACGCCGGGGTGCCGGTTGTCGTTCATTGCGGTTCCGGGCCGGTGCCGGGCGAGTACACCGGACCGGAGCCGATCCGCCGCCTGCTGCGCCGCTATCCGCGGCTTCGGTTGATCGTCGCGCACATGGGAATGCCGGAATACGCCGAGTTTCTCGACATCTGCGAGAGCGCAGCCGACGTGCGACTGGACACCACGATGGCCTTCACCCCGTTCGTCGAGGAACAAATGCCGTTCCCTGTGTCGCAGTTGCCCCGGCTGCGACACCTTCAGGACCGCATCCTGTTCGGCAGCGACTTTCCCAACATTCCCTATCGCTATTCCGATGCGATGCGCTCGCTCACCGAATTGCCCGGTGTCGACGACGACTGGTTGCGCGCCGTGTTCTACCAGAACGCGGCTACGGTTTTCTATCCGCTCGAGTGATCAGCCCGCACGCCGAGCGCGAATGCCCGATCATGCATGAGATCGAAACAGCTGCAGCAGCAACAACTTTTGTGGCCGAGGAGTGACAACTATACGTATTGAACTTCTCACCTCGCCGGGATGCCCGCACGCCGCGGCCGCCGAACAAACGATCATCGACTGCCTGAACGCCCTCGGGGTCGACGTGCCGATAGTCTCACGGAAGCTGCGAAGTGGCCCGTCTCGAAACCGCTTTGCTCCCGTCCAGTCTGAAGGTCGTGGGTGCGGGTGTTGCCGGATCTTGCATTGCGGCGGCTGGTTGAAGGGAGATCACACGTGACGTCGTTCCCGTTGAGCAGGGTGCTCGGTCTGGTGTCGGGTGCCGTTGTTTCGTTGCCGAACTCGGTGCTGGATCGGTTGCCGATCGACCGTCCGGAGATCGATGGCCAGCGACTGTCTCCTCGCCTTCAGTTGGCGACCGATGCCGCACGCCAGCTGATCGCCGTGGTGGACAGGCGCCCCGGCCCACTGACGCGTTACGTGGCGAACGTTGCAACAGCTGCGACTTCGTTCCGGTATCAGCGCGCAGTTCCCTGTCGCGATATCGAGATAGCAGCTCAGGACCGGACGATTTCGGCTCGTCTCTACGAACCATCCGACGTCGCTGAGCCAGCACCGTTGGTCGTGTTCGTCCATGGTGGAGGATTCATCTTCGGCAACCTGGAGTCCCACGACGGACCGTGCGCGTACCTTGCCGCAAATGCCAAGGTGAAGGTGCTGTCTGTCGACTATCGTCTCGCGCCTGAGTCGCCATTCCCAGCTGGCTTCGAGGACGCTCTGGCGGCCTACCGATGGGGCATTCAACACGCCGACGAAATCTCGGTCGACCGTGACCGCGTTGCTGTTGCCGGTGACAGTGCGGGCGGCTCGATAGCGGCCGCCGTGGCATTGCATGTAGGGGACACGTCGGACGCCGCAAAGTTGGCGGTACTCCTCTATCCGTACGTAGATGACGATATCGATCGCTACCCCTCCACCAATCTGTTCACCGCGCCGTTGAGTCGGGCTTCATTGGACAAGGCGCGACGCCAATACACGCCCGATCTCGCAAGCCGATCCGACCCGCGGGCCTTTGTGATGAGATCCGAGGAGCTTTCCGCGATGCCGTGCACTTACATTGCTGTAGCGGGGGTCGATGTGCTGCGCGATCAGGACGAGGCCTTCGGCTCGAGGCTTGGAGATCGAGTCGTTGTCCGTCGTTTCGACAACCTGCCGCATGGATTTCTGAACCTGCTGTTCGATGCTGAGGTGCGACGCGCGGTCGACGAGATCGCGACCTATATTGCCGAACACCTGTAGGAGGGCGAATGCGCCCGAGTGGGCATGTGGTGCCGGCCGGCGTCGAAGCCACGGTCGCGGTCCGCCAGTTCACTGGCTTGTCGGGATAGGACTCGTCGAGCTTGCGAAAGGCGCGCGCGGTCATGGCGGGCGGGTTGCACGACAGCGACAGTGCCGTGTCTCGCCGGGCATGATCTTCTAGGCAAGCTCTGTAGCCAAGGAGAAGAGCCGCATGATCGACAAAATCGCATTAGAAGAGCATGTCTCTACCCCGGCGAACAACGCCGTGTGGGATGCCGACTCCGAAGCGGCTCGTAACGGCGCGGCCTACATGGCGGAGGTGGAGCGACGCCTGGTCGACGTCGACGAGCGCGTCGCCGAGATGGACCAACACGGCATCGACATCACAGTCTTGTCGCTGACCTCCCCGGGCATCCAATCCATCCTTGACCCCGCCGCGGCCGTGGCAGCTGCCCGCGAGAACAACGACTACATCAAAGCCACCTACGTCGACCGCCATCCGGACCGGTTCGCCTGGTTCGCGGCGGTTCCGCTGCAGGAGCCTGCCGCCGCTGCCGCCGAACTCGAGCGTGCGGTGGGCGATCTCGGCGCTGTCGGCGCGCTCGTCAACGGCTACACCGATCTGCCCGGCGGCGACGCCCGCTATCTCGACGAGCGGGAGAACCTGCCGTTTTGGGAGAAGGTGGCCGAACTGGGCGTGCCGATTTACCTGCATCCGCGCGAGCCATTGTCAAGCCAGCAACGCATCTACCAGGGCTACGAGTCCCTGGTCGGCTCGGCCTGGGGCTTCGCCCACGAGACCGCCACCCACGCAATCCGCCTGATGCTCAGCGGCCTGTTCGACCGGTTCTCCGGCGTCCAGGTCATCCTCGGCCACCTTGGCGAGGGACTGCCGCTGATGCTGCCGCGTCTCGAGCACCGGCTGCGCAAGCAGCGCGACGGCGTCGGCCTCGGCGACGCCAAACGCGCTGTCGGTGAATACTTCCGCGAGAATTTCTACGTCACTACCAGCGGACATTTCCACACCAAGGGCCTGCTCAACGCCATCAGCGAACTCGGATCCGACCGACTCCTGTTCTCGGTCGACTACCCCTACGAGTCCATGGCCGAGGCGGCCGACTGGTTCGACAACGCCCTGCTAGCGGAAGCGGATCGGCGCAAGCTCGGGCGTGGCAACGCCGCGCGGCTGTTGAAACTCCCCGCTCAGTAGCCCGTCGCTTACTGATACGTATCGCGTAGCGACCCGAGGCCCAAACCGGCGCCGTGCATCTCGCGCATTGTCACTTCCATGCCTTGGGCCGCTGGCGCGGTTTTGGTGGCTAGACCGCCGCGTGCCGCGGCCGTGACTGTTGCCCGACACTGCTGGGCCAGCGCAACTGCCCGAGCAGACCGTCGGGCAGAGCGGAGTGCCCGTCGAGCCTGTCGGTGGACGTCGGGTCCAAAGCCACCAGCGCCGGCCGATGGTTGCCGGATTGCGGCGTCAACCCGGAGATCGGTGCGCCGCCTGCGGGATGGGCATTGGTGCGGAACGCGCACCCGACCGCCAGCGTCCGGTCGCCCGCCGTGCCGGACGTTTCCAGCGCGGTCCACGTTTCGCGCGCCGGATACGACCTGATCACCGCGAGGGTGTCGAGCAGCGTCTCGTCCGCCTTGACGCGGTACGCCGCGACGTAATCACCGCTTGCTTCCTTGACGCCGCGCCAGGTTTCCCGGGCGGGCCGCGCGAACAGCGTCGGGACGTCGTCGGGTTCCACCGGGCTTGCGGCCCAGCCGATCTCGCGGAGGTGGTCGGCGAGCCGGCGCACCGCAACCTCCGCGGTCTTGTGCAACGGAATGCCCGACGAACGGGCTCGCAACGCCGCAAGGTTGTCGGCGGCCGACAGGGTCAGCCCTATCCACGTATCCCGTTGCGGCACACCGTTATCGCCGCCGCTTTCTCGGCTGGTGACACGGACCGCGTCGGCGCGGATGCCGTAACGGTCCAGGTATCGCGCGATCAGCGGCAGCGGCAGCAAATCCGGCTCGCCCGGGGGCGGATCGACGATGCGCAGCAACGCGGTGGTACGCACGTCGACGCCGGTTCGGGTGACCGGGGCGCGCATGTGGTTGCGGCGCAGCATCGCCAGCCGACGGCGCAGCATCGTGGTGAAAAACAGTCCGTGCCACCAGGCCAGCAGTACCACTACCGCGGCGACCGCGATGCCCAGCGCCCAGCGCTCACGCGGGGTATGCCACGGATAGGCCACGGCTGCGGCCACCACGGCCAGCAACACCAGGCTGATCCGACCGGTCAGTGACTGCCTCACGAGGTGAGCTCCTTTCGACGGCGCGCCGCGATTGCGGCCGCGCCCACGACGGCCAGTGCGAACGCCGCGGTTCCGATTCCCGCGACGATCAGCGGGGTGTAGTTCTTTGGTGCAGGCTCCGGCGGTGCGGCGATCGGCTTCGCCTGCGGCGCATCAGATTTGCTGCCGGCGGGTAGTTGCCACGTCAAAGCCGCGACCGCGTCCACGCTCCCGGCGCCGACCACATTGGACGGCGCACGGGCACCGTTGTGCGCGGTTGCGGTGAGACGGTGCATCACCTGCTCGGCGGTCAACTCGGGATACTTGCTGCGCACCAGGGCCGCCACCCCGGCCACGTACCCGGCGGCATAACTGGTGCCGCTCAACGTCATCAATTGCTGACGCTGGTTGGGCAGGCCGTTGGCCAGGCCGCCGTCGTCGCGGTTGCTCACCGACACGATGTTTTCGCCCGGCGCCGCGATACCGACCCACGGGCCCGCCATGGTGAATTTGGACGGCTGGCCGTCCGGCGCCAGCGAGCCCACCGAGAGCACATAGGGCTGCCACCACGACGGGATCGACACCGAGGTGACGCCCGCCCAGTTGCGCGGATCGTCGGGACGGCTCAAGTCGGTAAGCGGGTTGGATTCGCACGCGGTGCCGCCGGTCATCGAGCCGGTCGGGCCGCTGTTGCCCGCGGCCGCAACGATCACCGCGTCCTTGTCGACGGCTGCGTACCGGATCGCCGCACCGAGCGCCCCCTGGTCGACGCTGCGGTCGGCGGGCAGGCAGGTGACCGCCGAGATGTCGATGACCCGGGCGCCGAGGTCGGCGGCGTGCACGATGGCCCGGCCCAACGCCGTGACGTCGAAGGTTACTTGCGCCAGTGTGGGATCGCCGCCCGGCATGCGGGGCGAGAACTTCGCCGACGCGGTGCGCAACGACAGCAGCCGCGCTCCGGGTGCAACCCCGGCGAAGCCGTCGTCGCCGGGCTGGCCGGCGATGATCCCGGCAACCAGGGTGCCGTGCCCGTCGCAGTCGGTGAGGCCGTCGCTGGATTCCAGATAGTCGCCGCCGGGTTCGACGGCGGGCAGCCGCGGCCCCGGCCGGATCCCGGTGTCGAGGACCGCCACCAACTGACCGTCGCCGCGCGAAATCCGCCACGCCGCAGGCAGATCCATCATCTTTTGGTTGGGCGTCGCAGCGCCGGGATCGGTGCCGGGGATGACGCCGGAGATGCTGCATTCGCCGCGTTGTTCCATCGGCTGCACCGGCCCCGGCGCGCCATTGGGCGGCTGGGCGCCGGGGTCGACCACCGGCGGGCTGATCGCTGTAGCCGGCGGGCAGCACCACACCGCCGCAACCAGAACTGCGGCGGCACAAGCGAATCCGGCACGGATCATCGATTGAGTACCCAGGTGAATATCCCGACCAGGTAGGCCATGACGGGGATCAGCGACGCGTCGATGCCCGACGCGACGAAGCCCACCACCCGGCGCAGCGGCAGCGAATAGCTCTCCGGCTCCGCGATCGGCGGGTTCAGTGCGACGACCACCCACGCCAGCACGAGCGTGGCCAGGACCAGCACCGCGCACAGCGCGGGGATGTAGCGTGCCGTCGCCGTGTAGAGCACGAGCAGCACGACGGTCAGCAGATACGGTTGCGCCAGCAGCCACGCCTTGCAGGCCGCCGAGTCCCACACCCGGGCTCGCAGCGCAGCCGCAGCCGCGGTCGCCGCCACCACGTACCAGCCCCACACCGCCAGTGTCTCCGGCCGCAGCGCGATGGCCACCGATCCGAGCACACTGAGCAACACCGCGCCTGCGATGAAGCCGGTCTGGTGCGCGTCGCTGATGCGAACCCTGCGCGGCAGATCCTCGAGCACCCGCATCGACGGTGCCGACGGGGTGGGATCGCCCGGCGCCGGGATGACCGGCAGCGGGAACCGCGCCCACAGCGCGGACAGTTGGGCGGCCTCGACGGTGACAAACAATGCCACCACGATCAGCAGGCAGCCCAGCGTGAGCATCGGCAGCTGCCACAGCGACGCAGCGCCAGCGGCCACCAATACACCGACCCCGAGAACTGTTGTGGCGGTGAAGAATCCGATGGCGTGCTCGCGGTCCCGACGGGGCAGGATGATGCTGATCAGCGACCACGCCGCAACCCCCGCGGCCGCCAGCATCACCTGCGCCGGCCCGAACTCACCCGGCACCGCCAATGTCAGCGCGGCCGCGATCGGCACCAGCGCCGCTGCGGACAGGGCCGTACCGGCCCGCGGCGAGCGCGCCGCCAGTCCGGCGATTGCGGTGAGCACCGCGATCACGCCGACCGCGATCAGACCGGCCGGCCCGCCGGTGACCGCGCGGTGAGCGACCGCCAAACCGGTTGCGGCGAGCACCAGTCCGGTGATTGCGGCCAGCGCGCCACGCTGAATGTGCGCGATGCCCCACGGCTTCAACCGCGAGGCGGAGAAGATCACCGCAGCATCGGCGATGTCCTCGACGATGCCCGGCGCGGCCGGTCCGGGCGGCACCGGTTGGAGCGCGAGCAGGTCACCGTCCACGACGCCGACGGTGTCCAGGCTGGCGTCCAGGCTGAACGGAGCGCCGCCGATCGGAGCGAGGCTGAGCCGCGCAGGTGTGGCCGCGTCGGCGGCAGGCTCACCGTCGGCGGTGTCGGCCTCACCGTCCAGGCCGGTGGGAACCACCAAACGTTGGACCGCGGGCAGGATTTCGCGCAGCGGAAGCTCGGCGGGCAGGGCCATCTCGGTCAGCCGGCTGTCGGCGAGGATGGCGACCCGGACGATCGGCATCACGGCGCTGGACATCAGCGGGTCCTCAGGATTTGGTGGGACATGGATTCTCTTTCTCTTTCGTGTTACGACGACTGCGCACTGAAGTCTCTGGACAACCGCTTGCCCGGGAACCATTGACCGTCGGGCAATGTCGCGGTCAGTTGTTCGACCGCTATGGCGATCCCGAACGGTGTGCCGGGGCGAAACGTCGAGATCCATTCACCGTCGAAGGCGCGCGACGGACTGACCAGAACGCGCCCCGCCGTGGTGTCGACAATGCTCATCCCGACTTCGCTGGTGGCGTGCTGGCCGTCGTGGCGGCAGCCGGCGACGATCTCGACGTAGCTGCGCGGACCGGTGAATACCGACTCCACCACGGGCCGCGCCGACTCCGGGATGCCCAGGTATTCGAGGACTTCGGCCAGTGGCGTGCCGTTACGCAGCCGCTCGTCCGCCCTCGCGCCCACCCGGGCAGGCATGCTGAACTCGTCGAACCGGGCCGGCGGGCGGTGCGCCAGCCCGACTCCGAGCACGGGCACCAGCGCCCGTGCGTCGTCGATTTCCATCGACGTGAACGTCACCAGCTGCGCATTGCGCAGCGCGACAACAGTTTTGTCGCCGCGCCGCGCAACGATGCCGCGCAGCATCTCCCCGGGCCCGGAGTCGTTGGCGGGTCCCACGTAGCGCAGGTCCAACCACCGCTCCGGGAAACACACCACCCGGATCCAGTCGGCCACCGCCGGGTTGACCGCGCCGTCGGCAGACAGCAGACCCATCTGGGCGAGCTCGCTTGTCTGCCGCTCGGCGAATGCGCCGCGTTCGCCGGCGTCGGTGTAGGGCGTGGTGATCGCCAAAACCCACGGGAATGTGCCCGCGCCAACGGTTTCGGCAATGAACCACGCCTGCTCGACGGTCAGCTCGACGGCGTTAGGCTGGTTGCCCATCTAACCTTCGACTCCGATTAGCCGCCCCATTTGGCGGCTTCGGCTTGGTCGCGGGCCAGCATCGAGGTGGTGTTGGTCTCGTGTGTGCCGGCCATCGCGTGATAGGCCCGCACCAGATCGGCCATCGCCTGATTCCACTGCGCCTGCCACGCCTGATAGCTCATCCCGGT
>NZ_LQPE01000119.1 GCF_002101735.1 Mycobacterium kyorinense
GTCACCCCGGCTCCCGTCCCATCCCTACCACAGACGCACTCTTCGCGCCTGCAAGAGAAGAGGTACAGGAGTGACCGGTGTTGTCGTGGCGCTCAAGCTCATCGATGAGCTGCACCACCTGAGGCGACGGTCTGCCCTGAGGCTCGTCATACATCGCGTCGCAGATCCTCAATGCCTGCTCAACGGTCTCGAAACTGTCTACCGGAATGACCGCGAAGTCATAGCTCATACCGTCAGTACCCCTACCGCAGCCGACCGTCGGAACCGTCGCCGACGGTCTTCGCCGCCTTATTTGCCACGTATGCGACGTAGGCAAGAACAGCCAGCACGGCCGCCGACGTCGCCACTCCGGCGAGCATCACGGCGATGATCGTCGGGGCGTTCCACGCGGTCGCAAACAGCACGATCCAGGCGATGACGGTGACGGCAACCAGTAGTGGTGCCAAGCGCAGCGCGGTGCGGTGGGCGACAACCCACGCCCGGTCACTGCTGACCGTGGCGCGCGTCCGGATCCCGGTCGTCGGGTTTCGCAGCAGCCGGCCGTCGACCGCCCGCCGCGACACGGTGACGAGCACCGTGGTGATGACGACGGGGAAGAGCGCAAACACCGCCGCGACAATCGTTGCGTGGAGTTGATCTGCCGTCATATGGCCCGATTCTTCTTTCTTGGAGTGTCAGCGGGACTGCTCTGCGGCCTGTGTTCGGCGCTGGGTGGCGTCGAACAGCGCATCGAATCTGTGCTCGTCGCCGGTGTCGTCGGAGCCCGAAAGGATGAGTCCTGATATCTGGGCGTAAGAGAAGTAGTCGGTGCTAATCACATGGGGCGGGGCGCGTTTGCCGTCGGTCACTGCCGCAGCTGTCTCGTCGGTGATAGTGACGTTGTAGCGGAACCTCTGTGGCCCGCCGGCGGGGCGGGAGTCCTCGAGGATGCGCACCGTGTAGGTAAAGCCTGGGAAGTGGTCGCGGAAATGCGCGCAGCGCGCCACCAGTTGTCGCATGTCATCGAAGACGCTTGGGGCAAATTGGCGGCCGATCTCGATGCCGATGTTGGTGTGGTCGGGCAGGGAGGAGCGGTCGGCCGGATCGTGTTCGTTGACGGTGGCCGCGGGAAACGAGCCGGTCATGATCCCGTACGCCACTTCATAGCATCCGACCGGCTCGTAGCCGTCGATCGAACCAATGTTGTGATAGGTGGCGTACCCGAACGTGTTTCGCGAGTTGAAGCTGTCGTTGCGTTTCCAGCCGGCGGGGAAATCGCTTTGATTGGGCAATAAGGCGGCGAGCTGTTCATCACTGAGTGCGGCCAATCCCGGGGCAACGGGCAGCGGCGACAGGTGCCTGCGCGCGGCCAGGACCGCGGGAATGGTGATCGCCACCGCGGCGATGGCCAGTACGCACATTGCGGCGGCGATGAGATGCGCCGAACGCTGACGCAGCGGTCGGCTGTTCATCGTGTTCTGATTCTCTGCAATGTTTGCGCGGCAACACGATTCACCAAGTCAGTGTCGGCGCCGGTCAGGTTGGTGGCGCACTCCAACAGCACCCCACGCACCCAGTAATAGCTGACGTGGTAGACCATCGTGCGCAGGGGACCAGGCACAGTGACTGTCGCCGATCTGGTGACCTCGAGTGCGGCGTCGGCGCCGCCGGCCGAGCGTGCACCGATAGTCGTGACCACAACTCGCGGCACCGGCGCGCCGCCATCGGGATCGGTGGCGGTGACGTGATAGGTGCCGCAACCGTGAAGCCACTCAACGTATTTCGTGATCATCGCCGCACCATCGGCCACCGGATAGATGACGAACCGCGCATTGGGGTCCGGTTCATCGCTGGACTGCAGTACTGCGCGGGCGATCTGGTCGGATTGTTTATCGACATGGACCATGGCGGAATAGCCGTACCCGTTGAACAGTGTCGCGATCGCCGGGATGTTCGCGCAATCGCTCGGCCTGTAGGTCGCCGGGCGGTTCGGCGGTGCCGCGTCGGGCCTGTCGGGGTCTACTCGCTGCACCGCGCCGCGCAGCGAGTAGTTCCAGGACGGCGGAAAATCGTGCACCCCCGGCAAGAGCTTGGCCAGTTCCCAGTTCGGCAGAGACCGCAGGCTCACCGGCCGCGCCGGGAACACCACAATCGCGGCGGCGCAGACTCCGAGCACGACCAACGCCATGGCAGACACCGTGCGCGGCCCGACACAGCGCCGACGGATCGGGCCCGGGGGCGGTCCAGGGCTGCTCATGGCGAAACCCTAAACCTGGCCGGCTCTCGGTCGCGGCGGCGACACAAAACGCAAGAAGTTGATGCGTTCTCGGCGGCGAGCTCGTGAACGGCGGCACCCGCATTGCAGCCGGCGACTTGCAGCGGCCCATTCTGGCTGATGGGGTCGCAGTTGCCGAAGATCGCAGCGCCGGTAGTATGGACTACCACTTCCCAGGTGTTGTTCAGGCAGGTAGACACGTTTGCGCGCAGGAAGCACGGCCATAACCACACGCGGCGCCGCCACGACCGCGGCGCCGCCAGCACGCACCGGCAATAGCGTGCTCCCGGACCTCGAGGGATTGGACTCTGTGCAACGGGCCCGACTTGAGCGCGCCGCGCAAGAGGCGACTCAGCTGTATCCCGAGAGCCCTGATTTGCAGCGTGCAGCGGTCACGGCAGCCGCTGACTACCTGCTTGGTCACACCGATCCGGCCGCGGCGGGCGCTGAGCTGGCGACAGTCCGGCGAGCCGAGAAACGTGCTCGTGCTCGAGCGCGCCAGGTTGCAGTGATGGCGTTCGCCGACGGGCGCTCAGAGCGCGCGATCGCGCGTGACGTCGGGGTGGACCGCATGAATCTGCGCCGGTGGCTGGGTAAACCAGGCCGCCCGCCTCGCGAGGCGCCGCCACCGGGTCTGCCAGATCGGGTGGTCAGTTGAAGCCGAGGGTGCAGGCGATGGCCTCAAGTTACGCTGCGTCGATGGTTGGTGCGGGCCCGATGCGCGCCGCGCCGACCGGTCGGCAACAGCGGCCGAAGGCTGGGCTGCTGTTGGCGGCCGCCGCGATGGTGGTTGCGCTGCTCGCGGGCTGCACAAGCGTGGTGACCGGCGTCGCGGTCAGGGCGCCCGGGCCGGAGTCGCCCGGGGTGGATGTGGCGCTGCTGGATCCCGGGAACTATCCGCGACGTCCAGGCAAGCCGCTGGGTAAGGTCGCCGACGAGAACGCGGGCCGCCTTGTCGAGGCTTACCGGATGGCCAACAACGTGGTCGGCCCGTGGGAGGTTGACTCCAGCCTGGTTGTGCCGGTGATGCGTAACACTCGGGTGTTGACCAGCGTTGACTCTCTCACGAATTTGATGGGTCCGGATTTAAAGGCTGTGGCGGCATCGCACACCTTTGTCGTGGGCTTCACCACTATGCGAGAGTCGCCGCCGCCGCCCGGGCAGCCGCCGGGAAGTGGCGAGAACGCCAAGACGATCTGCAACGCGGTATTGCGCTTCGCCAGTCCCGAGGATGCCGCTGCGACCGCGACCGAGATGGCCGCCAAAGACGCCTCGATGCCACACCCCGACACGATGTCGAGCCCGCTTCCGATCCCCAACCACCCAGACACGTTGGCCAACAAACTCAACAACCCTGGCGTCTTCGAAGCCGACCTGTTCACCGCGCGCGGCCCCTACGTGCTGTTCCAGGACTTAGGCACTAAAGAATCCGCCGACGCGCTGATTGCGATGATCACCAGGCTGCTGGATCTGCAGGTCCCGCTGATCGACCGTTTCCAGGCAACGCCGTCCGATCAGTTCGCCAACCTGCCGGCGGATCCGACCGGGCTGCTGGCACGCACCGTGTCGACCAATGTGCACGAGGGCACGGTGTTGGAGCCTCACGCGGCGCTGCACTTCCGTCCCAACCCGGTCGCATCGCAGCAGATGTTCACCTCGTCCGGGGTGCAGCGCGTGGCGGTTTATCGGACCAGCGTTTATGAGGCCATCGACCCCACGGGTGCCGATCGCGCGGTCGAGTCGCTGGTTCGCATGGATGTTCCCGGATTCGGTTATAAGCCCGTAGCCGGTATCCGTGGTCTTCCTGGTGCGCGCTGCTTTGACCGCGGCCAGAAGCAGGACCAGGACGCCAGTCTGCGCTATCTCTGCGTGGCCGCCGCTGAACGCTACGCGATCCGGGCGACCGCCGCCCAGGAGCGCGATGTCCACCAGGTCGTCGCCTCCCAATACCTGATGCTTACAGCGAAATGATCAGCGTGGTGCGGGGGTGGGTTGCCGCTGTGGCCGTGGTATCGGTTGTAACGGGATGCACGGCAACGGTTTCTGGTACGGCGGTCAAGGCGCCGGGCCGGCCGGGCGTCGTTGATGTCGCGCTGCTGGATCCCGGCAACTATCCAACCAAACCGCGCAACCCGCTGGGCAACGCTGGTGATGACACAACGGGCGCATGGGCTGAGGCTCGGCGCATGGCCGACAATGTGGTGGGCCCGTGGGAAGCCGACCCAGACCTCACCGAATTCGTTCAGTTCGATACCGGCGTGGTCAAGGATTCTTCTACCGTCGATTCGGTAATTCACGAACCCATCGGCCAGGGCGTCGACGGCCACCACTTCATAACCGGGTTCACCACCGCCCGCTACACCGTAAAAGCCATCCCGTACAAGGGGCTGACCAATGCGGTGTTGCGCTTCGCCACCCCCGAAGACGCCGCCGCGGCCGCCGCCGACATGAACGACAAAAGCGCCCACCTCATCGAAGGCCGTAACCTGCCCCCGGTCCCCAGCCAGCCCTTCGCAATCCCCCGCCACCCAGATGTTGGCGCCAGAACTTATGAGTGGAACTACAAAGAGGACTACCTCAGCGAGCAGGTCGAGGTGCGGCATGCGGTGATCGCCATCATCGCTCACGGCCCGTATGTGCTGTGCCAGTGGGCAGCGTCGGTGCAAAGCCCAGACATCGCGGCCCAAATGATCGCGACGATATTGGATTTACAGCAGCCGCTGATTGACCAGTTCAAACCCACCCCGCTTGATCAGCTCGCGACATTGCCGCTTGATCCCAGCGGCCTGGTCGCCCGCACCATGCCGCCATCAAAAACGAACGAAACCATCAACGATGGCGTCTACAACGCCCGCGGGGCGGTGCACATGCAAACAATGAATCCGACACGCACGCAAGCGTTGTTCAAGTCTGCGGGGCTGCAGCAGTCCTCATACACCGTGTTAATAAACGTCTACCAACTGCCAGACGCTGATGCGGCGGCACGTATCGCCGCCGAGCTAGCCTCCAGCGCTGTGGACAGCAAGATGCTGAAATCTGGTGGTGTTAAAGGGATGCCCGACGCCAAGTGTTTCAGGACGCCCAAAGACCCCAAACAGTTTCAAGCCTTCTACTGCGTGGCCGTCGCCGACCGCTACGCCTTCGGCGTCCAAGATGAGCATGAGGCCGCCGCACACCAGCTGATAGCCGCCCAGTACCTGATGCTGACCGGAAAGTGAGCCTGGGATGCCGTTATCTGCTGGAACCATCGTCGCGGGCTACCGCATCGAGCGCGTGCTGGGCTCTGGCGGCATGGGTGTGGTGTATTTGGCGCGGCACCGGACATTGCCGCGCAGTGACGCGCTGAAAATTCTATCCGCAGAGCTATCTGTCGACGCTGAGTTTCGGGCACGGTTCACCCGTGAAGCCGACCTGGCCGCCACGCTGAATCACCCCAACATCGTCACTATCTACGACCGCGGCGAAACCGAAGAGGGGCAGCTGTGGATCGCCATGGAATTCGTCGACGGCGCAGCCGCCAACAGCGAAATAACAGCCGCGCAGATGACCTCGGCACGCGCGGTCCACATCACCACCGAGGTCGCAAAGGCATTGGATTACGCGCATTCTCGCCACCTGCTGCACCGTGACATCAAGCCGGGCAACTTTCTGCTATCGGGGCCCGCTGGAGATCAGGAGCGGGTCAAGTTGGCCGACTTCGGGATCGCGCGTGCCCTCGATGATGCAACGAATCTTACCGCCACGGGCTCACTGCTTTTCACCGCTGCCTACGCCGCGCCTGAGGCAGTCCAAGGCGCCGAGGTGGATCACCGCGCCGATGTATATGCGTTGGGCTGCTCGCTGTTTCGACTGCTGACCGGACGCACACCCTACGCAGAATTCTCCAACATGTCAGCGATGTTGATGGCTCACGTCATGCAGCCGATCCCCCGGGCGACCGCGATTGCCCCCAACCTGCCGCCAGCCATTGATGACGTGATCGTGCACGCACTGGCCAAGAATCCGGACGAGCGCTACCAGAGTGCCGGCGCGCTAGCCGCGGCCGCCGGCGCGGCGCTACGCGGTCACCCGCCGACCGCGCCGCCGCCCGAGGTAACTCGGGACTGGTCAACCCCGGCCCCCGCCTACCCGCACCAGTTGCTACACCCACCGGCGGCCACCGGACCCACGGTGCCCACCCCCGCTC
>NZ_LQPE01000120.1 GCF_002101735.1 Mycobacterium kyorinense
ACCTCGACGTGGCCGCCATGAAACGCAGCATGGGCCGGCGCGCCTACCGGCGGGCCGTCTGCGATGCGGCGATGGGTTTGGTCGGGCCGATGTTGGCCTACAAGACCGCCCGCCATGGCGCGGCGCTCACCGTGGCCGATCGCTGGTTCCCATCCAGCCAGATCCACCACGGCTGCACCACACCAGACGGCACGCCGTGCCGGCTGATCGGCAAAGGACGCATCGACAAACTGCTGGTGTGCCCGCACACCAGCGAAGTGGTCGACCGCGATCGCAACGCCGCGCGCAATCTCCGTGACTGGCCGGATTACGCCAGTTGTGGTCCAGTCGGGACCACGGCCCCATCGGTACCCGGGCCAACCACATCGGTTGGTACAGACCATGGCGCGGACTCCGGAGCATCCGGTGCCCGCGGAGCATCCGTAAGACCCCGCCCACGCGGGGCCGGACGCGGCGAGGCCAAAAACCAAACCCCGCAAGGGGGCGCCGCATGAGCGTGCAACTCAAACACACTCAACGGCAACGGATCACGGGGCGAGAGCGATTCCGCGGCTGTTTGCTTGGTGGCGCGGTGGGCGACGCGTTGGGCGCGCCGGTCGAATTCCAGTCGTACGAGGAAATCTTGGCGCAGTTTGGGCGCGCGGGCATCACCGCGTACGCGCCGGCCTATGGGGGTGTCGGCACGATTACTGATGACACCCAGATGACACTGTTCACCGCTGAAGGGCTACTGCGGTACTGGGTGCGTGGATGCATGCGTGGCGTGTCGACGCACACCGGTGTGACAGCCAACGCCTACCTGCGGTGGCTGCGCACGCAGGGCGAAGCGCCGGTACACGCGATTGGGGTGGGTGAGCCGTTCGGCGAGGGTGAACCGGGTTGGCTCTACCAGCAGCATCAGCTTCATAGCCGCCGCGCGCCCGGTAATACCTGCATCGCAGCGCTTCGAGAAATGCGCGCCCTTGGCGCGGTTGCAGTTAACGACAGCAAGGGCTGCGGCGGGGTGATGCGGGTAGCGCCGGTAGGGCTGTTTGTCTCGCGGCTGCCGGATGGTGGTGTGCAGCAGGCGTTCGATATGGCGGTCGAGCTGGCGGCCCTGACACATGGTCACCCCACGGGTTCGTTGTCCGCCGGGGTGATGGCCAGCATCGTGTATCAGCTGGTCGGCGGCACTACGCTCGTCGATGCTGTAGCTAAGGCGAAGCGCATCCTCGCTGACTACCGCGATCATGACGAAACGCTTTACGCGCTCGAGGCCGCCGAGGCCGCGGCACGGGACGGTCGACCGGGCCACGACGCCGTAGCTTCCTTGGGGCAGGGTTGGGTAGCCGATGAGGCATTGGCAATTGGGATCTATTGCGCGTTGGTCGCTGATTCGTTTTCAGATGGCGTGATCCTGGCAGTCAATCACGACGGCGACACTGACTCCACCGGATCGATTGCCGGCAGCCTCCTCGGAGCGAGCCTGGGCGTGGACGCCATTTCAGCGAAATGGCTTAGGCCACTGGAGCTTGGCGACGTCATTAGCGAAATCGCTGACGACCTATTCGACTACCCCGACTGGATTCTCGCAGAAGACTGTCCGGATGAGCAGACCAGGCGCATCTGGCGTAAGTATCCAGGATATTGATCGCCGAGAGTTCGCGATTCAATTGACTCGTTGAGTGACCGGCCCGACCATAAAGTCCACCGTGATCTAGCTCAGGTTCGCGTCCAAATCACAGGCTGCGCAACCATTGTGGGGCTAGTCATCATGCTGATGGTCGTGGCGGCAACGTGACGTGGAACGCGGGCGGTTTGGTCCACGTCACGCCGACTTGCGGGCCTGAAGGTCGGCCAGGTTGGACAACACTGTGCTGAGCCCGTTCTGGCGCAGACCCGCGTCGCGGAGTTCGAAGAAGTGCGGCTGCGCACGATCACCGTCGATCGTGGTTCCGTTGGGTCGGCGGTTGGGATCTTTATGCACCACGATCAGTCCGAATTCTTCAAGCCGGGCGTGGGTGTCCCATACCGCGCGTGAGAGGTCGTACTGCAGCAGGCGGTTGCGTCCTCGGATGTGGAGTTTGTCCGGGGGCAGTGAGGCATCGGGGCGCTGCGACAGGTCTCGCAGCATCAGCCACATGGCGATTTCGGATTTACTTAGAGCGTGCACCCATCCGTTGAGGAAGAACTCGGGCGGTATTGTCACAACTCTGGCGGTGCTGCGTGGCGGTGTGTATCGCTTGGCGCCGGCCGCGGTGGGGCGGGCGTCCTCGTTGAGGTGCACGGTGTTGAATCGTGGCGCGCCCTTTCGGCCTCCTGTGGGGAGCTCGGCCAGTCCGAGTCTGTCGAGCTGGATGAAGCCGCTGCGGATTTGGCGCTTTCGGTTCTCCCGGGAGTTGCTGTTGTAGGTGGATTCCTCCGATGGGTTGTGTGAGCCTGGCACGGCGAGAAGGTCTACCAGGCCGATCGGGTCGGTGTCGGAGCCGTCGATCTTGATCTTTAGTAGTGCGCCTTTGCCCAGGGTCTTCCGGGGTTGGGTCTGGGCCAGGAAGATCAAGGTGATGCACAGCTGTAGAGCGATCCCCTTGGTGAGGGCGGCGAGCGCCGCCAGTGGGGGTTGGCGTGGCAGCACCGGCTTGGGCCGGTCGACCAACGTGGCGGGGTCGTAGTCGAGGTCCTCGGTCAGGGCTGTAAGTCGCCGAATGAAGCCGGGGCGCAGCCTGATGTCGTCGACGAGTTCTGAACCTGCGCAGTGCGCCAGGTTGGACCGAACTTTCTTCATCGATCGGTCGGTGCCCGGCGCGCAGCGTCTCTAGGCGGTCGATTCGCTCCTGCACGATGTCGCGGGGCGGGGGTCGATCATCGTTGGCCGGCGTGTTCTCCGCTGATTCCACGGGTGCCACGCTACCCAATCGCGACGTTTTCCAGAAAGCGGATTGTCGGTCCTAATAACCTGCTTCGTAGTTTCAGTTCTCCGTCTGACTTGAAGTCGAGGCAGGGCCTCAGCGGATCGGCGGTGGGACCAACAGGGGACGATTTGTCGGGTCCGTTCAAGGAGCTCATTCAGAACCAGGCAAAAATTCTTCGCATAGATCTCCGGGACGACAACTACTGGTGGTCAACGAGGATGTTCCTCGTCGCGGCCCTCGCGCAGGACTACACCCAGGTGGAGGCATTGGTTTTCGTCCGATCGGGCAACGAGCAGAACTTCGTCGGCATCGCCGCACCACGCGATGTCCGCAGGCGGCTTGCGAAGAACTTCGCCGCCGACAACTATGAGTCCGCCTATCGCAAAGCTCGTGCGGCCGTGACGGACGCCCTGGAAGACCACAGTAGCGGGGTGAGCGCGATTCTCAACAACTGGCAATACGCGGTGGATCAGACGCTGGGTGACGAGGGGTACATCAGCCACATTGTCAGCAGCAGCAAACTGCGGCTATGGATGCGCGGCGATCTCGACACACAATCAGTGCCCGCCGGTCCACTCACCGCGCACAGGCAGTACCGAATCATCGCCCATGATCGACGCTATGTTGCCCTGACGAACGGCATCCGGCTCGAGGGGGTCGTAGACCGTGACGAGCTCGTTGTCGCAGCACAAATGGAGCGAAGGGTCGGCGGAGCGTCGTAGCCGTTACGTCGCGCCGGTAGTGGCGCGCAAGAGCCGCTTGACGGCGCGACAAAACCGGACCGCCTATTTTGCCATCGCGGCCGATGCTAACCCCGCTTGACCAGTGCTCTTCTTGGTGCTGCCACCGACGAGACGACGACACACACACCGTTTCGGAAGAAACCACATGATTGACACTTCCCTTTTATGGGTGATATATTCCGTTTATGCGTAGTGAAGCCCCTTCGTTGATGCCGATCTTCCGGTCTCGCCATCAGGCCGAGTTCCTCGCCCAGTTGCTCACCCACCCCGGCGAGGAATACTCCCTGTCGGAGCTGTCCCGCGCCATTGGTGTACCGCTGACCACGTTGCATCGTGAAGCGGAGCGGCTGGCCGCCGCCGGGTTGATCCGGGAGCGCAAGTTGGGGAAGAACCGGATGGTGTCGGCGAACACCGACAACCCAGCTGCTGCCCCGCTTACCCAGCTGCTCAGCCTGACCTTCGGCCCCGTCGCGGTGATCGGCGAAGAGTTCGGCGGCATCAACGGCGTCGAGGCCATTGTGATCTTCGGATCCTGGGCGGCCCGTTATGCGGGCGAACCGGGCCTGCCTCCCAATGACATCGACGTGCTCGTCATTGGCGAAGCCGGCCAGTTCGATGTGTTCAGCGCGGCCGACCGCGCCCAGCAGCGCCTCGGCGTCGAGGTCAACCCGCAGCAGTGCAGCGCCGAACGGTGGGCCAACCCGGGCGACGATCCCCTCATCGGGGAGATCCGGCGACGGCCTCACACCGTCGCGTTTCAGCGTGACGGGGCACACGCATGACCGGGTGGGCGACCGGGCGTCGTGAGATTGCCGACCTGCTCGACCGCGGTCATCTCGACAAGATCACCGGGGAAGCGGCTAACGGCGACTACCTGCTCGCCCAGGCACGCCAGCGGCTTGACAGCGCCCACACGGTCTTGTCCATCGACCCTGTCGGCGCGTTCGAACTCGCCTACGACTGTGTGCGCACCACCGCCGCCGCGCTGCTGACCCAGCAGGGACTGCGCGGGAAGAGCGCTGGTGGCCACGCCGCGATCTGTTTGGCCGTGCGCGCCCAGTTCGGTGAACGGTTCGACTTCTTCAATGTAATGCGCCGGGTCCGCAACAAGCTCGAGTACCCGCGCGACCCGGATGACCTTCTCATCTCCGAAGCTGAGGTGCAGCAGGCGATCGCCTACGCCGAGGAAACACTGGACGCCGCAGGGCAATTGCTACCCCTTCTCGAGATCTGGTAGGTGCGCTGCCGCGGCACGGCCAGGCCGCCGGCGTCAAAGCCGGCCCCCGATCCGGCCTCGCGCCCTGCCTTGGCCGCCGCCCGCGCCAGCCCCTCTGTGTTCACCGGCGTTGCCGCGGAGTGTGTTGTGCCGACCATAGGCCAGCTCGTGGTCGCAAACAGGCCGGGCGGCGCTGCGGTGGCGGCTGTCGCTGAAATTCCCGCCGGTACCAGCGCTATTGGACACCAAGAAAGTACGCAACAGTGCCACAGAGATACGCTCCTACGGGAAACCGTCCCGTAAACTCAAGTTTATGGCGCACGCGAAGCAGCCCACGCCGGAGCAAATTCCGGTGCTTGAGGACCTCCATGAGGCTTCCCTGCTACGTAACTTGGCCTACAGCTTGTACCTTTCGACGTTCACGCGTGCGCTAGATGCCGGGGCCGGGCCGAGTCTCATCGCCCGTTACGCCAAGATCACCCCACAAGCCGCCAACAGCACCCGGAACCGGCTTGAAGCTGTACCTCCGGACGATGACGCACCAGATACTGTCGACGAAGTCCTGCGCCGCCTGAAAGAAAGTCCGCCGCCCGCCCGGCCACGGCGCCGCCGCCGCTGACGACCCCCGGTGTCGTAACACTAGCCCAACACCTGTGACCGAGATGCTGGTGGCGCCCACGACTCGTGCCAGGCTACGGACATCGATGGGCTGAATGGTGCTGCAGGTTGGCCCATAGCTTGGGGTTGCGCAGTTGGTATCTCGCTACGGATCAACCAGCCGCGCTTGCGCAATCTAGGCGGCATCGACCTGCGGCGATAGGGTTAGGTCCGTTCTCGCTACAGCTCCGCTACACATAAGTGTTGCTACTGCTACGGTTTGTGTGGTTGAATCTGTTGCACTGGGGCCATGAATGAGCGGCTCCGAGGTGGCCGCAGATACGGCAAGATTAGCGGAGACAGGCCGCTGCCGACGGGTTACCGAAGCGAAGGTCCTCGATTGCCTGAAAGAGGTTGGTTGTGACTGATTGGTCAGGTCGCGGTGGCAGTGGATACGGCGGCGGATACGGCGGCCCTAACCCGGTCGGTCCGGCCGGGCAAGCCGGTCCGGTCGATCCGAACGAAACGACGCAAGTCGCGCCCCCCGGCGGGCAGCGACCGCGCCAGCAGCCTTCCCCGACCCCTCGGCCGTGGTCGGGGACCCCGGGCCCTCAGCCGTGGCAACCCACCCCCCAGGGGCCCGGCCCAGGCCCCGCGCACGGTGTGAGTGCAGGATTCGGTGCTGCGCCGCCGGCGTACGGGCCCGCGGGCCCGGGACCGTTCGGACCGCCTCCGCGGCGCAACCGCAAACCTTTGTTCGTCACGTTGGGAGCCGGGGCGGCGGTGCTGATCGTCGTCAGCATCGTCTTGGTGATCACCTTGGCAGGCGGCAACGGACCCGGCGGCGGAGGCTCGGCCGCCGACACTGTCAAAGGCTATTTGGAGGCATTGGCCCGCGGCGACGCCGAAGCGGCGCTGTCCTACAGCGATGATCAGCCGGCCTCAAAAGACTTCTTAACCAACGACATCCTCAAAAAGCAGATCGAGAAGTGGCCGATCACCAATATTCGGATCCTCAGCGACGATTCGGGCGGGTCGTCGTTGGGAATGGGTCAGGTGCATGTTGCGGCGAACTTCGGCGACAAGGTCTCCGATGCCAACTTGAGGGTCAAACGCACCAACAAGCGATGGTTTTTGGAATCGGCGGCGATCAAGTTGCAGCCCACCCCGGGCAGTGCGTCCAACGCCTCCGATAAGACCTTGACGGTGTTTGGCAAGCCAGTCGGCGACAACACCACCTACGTATTCCCCGGCTATGTTGACGTCGGCAGCAATGACCCTTATCTCGGGGTGAAAGCCAAACCACTGCTGCTGGATTCACTGACCTCATACACGCCGTGGCTGCAGGCCGAATATTCCCTCAACGACGCCGGCAGCAAGGCAGTCACCGACGCTGTGGCTTCCGCGTTCGCGGCGTGCCAAAAGTCGAATCTGCTCAAGCCGCCAGACCCGTGTCCACTCGAGGGACTCGATCCTGTGGATTATGTTGAGGGAACGGCGCGTTGGGGTCAGGCCGATCTGAGCCAGGTCAAGTCCCAAGGATTCGACCAATACCACCTCAACGTCATGTTTTTCGGTCAGGTCACCATACCGGTGACCGTGCAATCGAAGTCCGGCGGCACACGCGAAGGCACCGTAACCCGGTTCCTCAACGGGACCGCCGACATCTCCAAAGTTCCCCCGGCGCTGAACTTCAGATAGCCCAGCCCAAAAACCTCTAACTACTGAATTCCCCTGACACGCTTGAAGAAGGTGCCAATGACTACAACACGCGTGCAACAACCCGGTGAAGATCAAATGCAAGGCGCGCAGCGCGCCCTTGCCGCGCTGTCCCAGGCGTTCGCCGCCAAGGTGGTCGGCCAGGACAATCTGCGTGAAACGCTGCTGATCGGCTTGCTGGCCGGCGGCCACATCTTGTTGGAAAGCGTTCCCGGACTTGCGAAAACCACCGCTGCCCGGGTGCTGGCCGAATCCGTCGACGGCAAGTTTCAACGCATCCAGTGCACCCCAGACTTGTTGCCCAGCGACATCATCGGCACTCAGATCTACGACTCGGCGACGAGTTCGTTTGTGACCCAACTGGGCCCGGTGCACACCAACATCTGTCTGCTCGACGAGATCAACAGAAGTAGCGCGAAAACCCAGAGCGCGATGCTCGAAGCGATGGAGGAACGCCAAACCACCGTCGCCGGCAGAATTCATCCAATCCCCGAACCGTTTCTGGTGATCGCCACCCAAAACCCCGTCGACCAGGAAGGCACCTATCCGCTCTCGGAAGCTCAGAGCGACCGGTTCATGCTCAAAGAGATCGTGCGCTACCCCTCCCCCCAGGAGGAGGTCGAGGTGATGTCTCGCATCGACGCTGGCGTCTACAACAAGCACAACCCCGCACGCCGCGTCGTCAATCTCGACAACATCCGCTGGCTCCAACAGGTGGTCGCAGCCGTGCACATGGATCAGGGGCTCATGGCCTACGCCAGCCAGCTCGTCGCGGCCACCCGGCCACAGCAATACAACATGCTGCCGCCGCACCTGGCGCGGGTCGTCGAATACGGAGCCAGCCCACGGGCCACGATCGCGTTCTGCAAGGCCGCCCGCGCCTACGCGGTGCTGCGTGGACGCAACTACGTCATTCCCGACGACATCGCCAAGGTCGCCCACCGGGTGTTGCGGCACCGGCTCATCCTCGGATTCGAAGCGGCCGCCGCCAACATCACCCCGGAGACCGTCATCGACGCCGTGTTACAGGCCGTCCGCATCCCCTGACGGCATGGCCAAGTACCTCAACAGCGCGAAACTCTACTTCGGCACCCGCACCAGCGGGCTGCTCGAGGGAGGCCGCTACGCGCTGCTACACACCCGCACCCTCGAATTCGACGACCTGCGCCCTTATGTGGCCGGCGACGACGTCCGCGACATCGACTGGAAAGCCTCGGCGCGCTCCGGCTCGGTTCTGATTAAGCGGTTCGTCTCCGAAAAACACCACAAGATCCTTTTGATCGCCGACGCCGGCCGCAACATGAACGCGCTTGCTCCCAGTGGGGAATACAAGCGCGATATCGCCACCCACATCATGGGCGCGATCGGGCTGATCACACTGGGGCGCTCCGACGAAATCGGGCTCGTGTACGGCGATTCACGCGGATCAGCCAACACCCGCAACCGCCGCGGCGAAACCCATATCGAATCGCTGCTGGACCGCTTCTACACCCACACGCTGCACCAGCCGGGCTCCAGCGACATCGTCACCCAACTGCAGTATGTCGCAACCGGTTACCGCCGTCGGATGCTGATCGTCGTCGTCTCCGACGAGCCCGACACCGATGATCGGCTCGCCGATGCGCTCCAGCAGCTTTCCGGCCGCCACGACCTGATGTGGGCCATGGTTTCTGACATGCCGGCAGTCGGTTCGTCTGAGACGGAGCTCGACGGATACGACATCAACACAGGGGCATTCGTGCTCAACGGCGCCACCCTGGGTCCACGGGTCATCGCCGCCTACCGCCGCACCGAACAAGCCCGCTTGGCAGCACTGGACACGTTCATGACCGAACGATCCATCCGCTACACCCGCATCGGCGCCAGCACGCAAATCCGCACGCAACTGGTCGGGTTAACCGAGGACTTCAGCCATGCCAACTGACTTGCTGCGCTACATTTCCGGCCCCACCCCGTACCCGATGTTGTGGGCGCTGATCGCCGCAGCGCTCATTACCGCGCTGATCGGTTGGTACGCGGGGGTTTACGTGTGGACCTTGTCGCCGACAACACTGCGGAAAATCCGGGGACTATCGATACTGCATCGCAGACTGTTGGCCCGCCGGTTCGCCCGATCTGTCACTGCGACCACGAGCAGCTACCGCGCCGGCTCGATCACACCGGCGCAGGCCTGCACCGCCTACAGCCGGACCTTGCGCAGCTTCCTGCACGTCGCGACCGGCCAACGGGCCCAGTACATGCACACCGAGGACCTTGCCGGCGGGGCGCTGGCGCCGGCGGCGCCGCTGATCGCCGCGCTCAACGACGCCCGCTTCACCCCGACAGCCCATGTCGACGTCGAGCGCTTCGACCTGGCCGTCAAGGAGATGATCCGGTCGTGGACCTGAAATGGTGGCCGATCGCGGCCTGCGGTGTCGTGGCGCTGATAGCAGCGATCGCTGTCGCGTTGCTGGCACCCCTGCCAGCTGTTCGCCGGGTGCTTCGGCCGCTGGCACATGTCACCCGGCTCACCAACCTGCCTGAGTACGCCCGAGTGGCGCGTGCCCGGTTCTTGGCGCTGCTGGTGACTGCGGTGCTGTTGGCGGTGCTGTTCGCCTCAGCGGTCATCACCGCTTCCCGGCCTGTCGGGTTCTCCTCGGCCACACGCAATTTCGAGGCACTGCACCCCGAGGACATCATGATTTGTGTCGGCGAACCGGTGACCGATGCCGCCACCGCGGGGCTGCTGGACTACTTCGCGCAACGGATGAAAGCGTTCGACACCCAGCGCATCGGGTTGACCTCGCCGACCCTGCGGGTGGTGCCGCTAACGCGCGACTATGAGTGGGCCGCGCAGCAATTCACCAACTACGCCAACCTGTCGGCGCTGCAACGTGACATCGACGCCGGAAAACAGCTGCCGCCCAGCGACGTCGCTCAGTTGAGTAACGGCATCACCAGCTTTTCGCGGCAGATCAACTACACCGACTACGTGCGCTCGGTCGAGGACATCCTGGCGCTGTGCATGACCGGCTTTCCCGGTTTCGAGGACAAGAGCAGCCGCCGCCGCTCCGTGATCTATATCGGCTACAGCAGCATTCGCTCGGATACCGATCGGCGGCGGTCGCTGTTTTCCACCCAGACGGTCAAAGACATGGCAGCCCATGCGGGCATCCAGATCAACGCGATCACCCGCAGTGACGTCGTGACCGCAGCAACCCAGGGCTCGGATTCGCTGTCGTCGATCGTGGCCACAACCGGCGGACGGTTCAGCCGCTACAACCCCGCCGGCACCGGAGCCGGGCCCGGAACAACTGATGCAACCCTGACCGGGCTGCTCGATCGCATTCGCCAGCACCCACCCGACGTCGTACTGCCTAACGGAACGATGATCACTCGCCGCTCCTGGGACTACCCGAACCTCCCGGTGAGCATCTCCCTGATCGCATCCGCACTGTTGTGCGCCGCCCTGGCGGTGCTGCGCCGATGACATTCGAACCCGTTCTGCCCGTATGGCTGCTGATCACTATCGGGGTCGTGCTGATCGGCATCCGCATGATCGCCCTCTACCGAGTCCTGGTGCGCACCGGGCCCGGCCGGTACCGGACCGTCGTGCTGCGATGGGGCGGTCTGACACTGGCGGTACTGATGTTGGTCGTGGCCGCGGCCAGGCCAGGGCTGGAAGCCGCCGACACCCATCAGGGCACCCAGCCGCCTAGCACCGCGGCAGCTTCGGCGGCCAATCTCAATGTCTTCATCGTCGTCGATCGCTCTGTCGACTCCCGGGTCGAGGACTTCGCCGACCACAAATCGCGGATGGCCGGCATCCGCGACGACGTTCTCGCACTGATCGACCAGTACCCGCGCGCCCGCTTCTCGGTGATCGAATTTGCGTCCAAAGCCGCGCAGCTGTGGCCACTTTCGGCTGACGTGTGGAGCCTCAAACCGCTGATCCAGGGCCTGTCGTCGTATACCGAGGTTCCCGAAGACGCGATGTACCGTGTTGATGCCGGCGCAGCCAACGACATCTTGCACCAGAAACTGACTCAGGCCCGCAACCAGTACCAGGGCTCCAAAAACGTGCTGTTTTATCTGGGTTCGGGAGCTGGCGGGTCGCGTGCTCGCCAAACTGGTTTCACGCTCGGTGATTTGGTTGCCGGTGGCGCGGTCCTGGGCTACGGCACCCCGGCCGGCGGGCCGATCCCGCGCGGCTACATCGGCGGCAACCTGGCCTACATGGCCGACCAACAAAGCGGCGCCCCGTTGGTCAATGGGCTGGGCGAAGACACCCTCAAAAAGCTCGCCGGGCAACTCGGTGTCACCTACTACCATCGGGAGACAGGCCAATCCATCTCCGCGGTGGTGCCCGCGGTGACCGCCGCTCCCGCCCCGGATGCCAACCCCGTTGTGGCGTCTCGCACCGTGGAGCGCACCGAACTGTACTGGCTGTTCAGCGCCCTCGCGGCCGTGCTGGTGCTCATCGAGATCTACTTGACCATACGCGACTACCGCCGCACCCGAATGGCACGTCAGGACGTGAGGCCATGATGCTACGAGCTGATCCGCGACCATGGGCCCGGCGCACACTGTCGCGCGCCCGTAGCTGGTGGCGCCGCGGCCCCACTCGGGCGCGGCTGCGCCGGCGCCTGGTGGTGTACTCGGTGCCCGCCGCGCTGCTGCTGCTCGTGGCGACCGCCAAAATGATTTCGGTGATGCTGGTAGGGGGCAGCGCCGTCGACGACTTCGCCCGCCACGACACCGAAGCACTGGGCGCCGACATCAACGCCCTATCGGTGCTGAATGTCATTGAGCCGCAGAAAGTCACCTTCGACCAAGCAGACCTGGCCGTCCTGGAGGGGCGCATCGAGGACGCCGAACACGCCTTCAGCTCCGTGCTGGCCCGCACGCCGGCCGCCGACTCCTGCACCGTGCGGGTAAACCTCGAGCTGGTCCGCGAAACCCTCGGCGATCTAGCTGCACGAGCCGGCGACAAAGAGCTGGCGCGGCAGCGTTACACCAGCGCCCTCGACGTCGTCAACGCAGCACCGGCGCACTGCTTCCAGGCCAACAACGACCCCAACCCCGACCGGGGCCGCATACGCAACGCCACACCCGAACGGCTCAACGACAAACTCGAATCCCTGGACCGGCCGCCGGCCCCGCCACCACCGCCGCCCTCAACAGTCCCGCCACCAGACTCGTCCGCGCCGCTGACGCCCTCAACGGCGCCCCCCGAGCCCCCACCCGGCGGCCCGCCAACACCAGAGGCACCCACCCCGCCGCCACCACCACCGTCTGCGGGCGGACAAACACCCGTATTCGGGCCCGGCGCCGGTGCCGGATCCGCCGGCCCGGGCACACTCAACGACGTCGACCCCGACCGACTTCCCAGCCAAGGCGGAGGAGGAAACCCCGGGCACGCCCTCGGCGGTGGCGGAAACCCCCTCGACAAACTCCAGGACACGCTGGCCAACGCCGACGCCACCGGCGCAAGCCGCGAATGAGTCGCCGCCGAAAAATGTGCGTTCGGGCCCGGTCCAGACCACTTAAGTTAGATGCATGAATGATGAGCCAGAAGCTGCGGAGCCGACCCGCAGCCCACTGTTCACCATCGCCGACGTCGCTAAATCCTGCGGCCTACCACAGCCGGCGATCGCCCAACTAGTTTCCCGGACATGGACTCCCCGCGGGTGGATGTACACAGCCGACCAAATCGCTGAAGCCATCATCGTCGCCGCAGCAATGCGACGTGGCGATGATGCCTAAAGCGCCTCGAACAGGCTTCTCCGACAATACCTTTGCACCGTGCGGCGACTGCACGCCAAGTAAGCTGCAACTTGATTGACGGTCAAACCCGACGCACGAAGACGCACCGCTTCGGTCGCGGGATCCTTACCGCCGCACACGTGAACAGTGGGCAATTTCAGATCCCGCGCAATCTCAGCACGATCGTCGGGCCCGACCCCGCCGTACCACCCTTCTCGTGCTTGTGGGTCTTCGGCCTGCAGGGCCAACGCCAGGCACCCCATCCGCACCGGGCATGTGCTGCAGCGGGCCGCCGATAGCTCGTCCAGGGGCCCATCTGGGTGGTAGAGGTTGGGGTCGATTCCGGCGCAGGCTGCCTCGGATAAGTCGATCGATCTGGGGTGTCGGACCAGATCACGCAGCTCGCGCTCGTGGCCGGCGAAGAAATACTCCGATTGCACTATGGACTCCAGCTTGCTGAGTAAGTCGCCGATGTCGGCTTCTGGTTGGGCGAGCTGGACGTTCCGGCGCACCCACTTGCTGTCTGCCGGGTATGAAACCCGGTGTGACACAAGCGGCATGGTGACTCTTGCCCGGCTCCGAGGTGTACCGACCCATCGGTGTTCTGGTCGGCGTAACGGCCCGGCATCAGTTGGTGCCGGTGAGGAAGGGCGTTCATCTCATGTCGCGTGTCCGCTAGTTGCGGGTCTGGGCGCTCCCGGACTGTATGGCGGTTCCGGGAGCGCCCAGATTTTGTGGTTGACTACGGGCTTACCCGCTCGTCGTCAAATTCCATGCCTAAACTCTCCGCGTCGACGTCATCGACAATGTCATCCTCGATGGCATCGTCGAATTCGGTTCCAGCATCCTCGGACTCGGCCTCGTTCTCGATGCCATGACGCTGAATCCCTTTTTGCTTCCAGATTGGGAGCCGTTCAAGCGTGTCGTAGAGGATATTTCGCCAGGCGTCGCAGTCAGCCCGGTCTGCACCGAGTGAATCAATCGCGGGGGTGCCATCCTCGGATCGGACTGCTTCCACCTTCCTAACTGCGGTTTCGACGGATTGGACGGCGGTTGCGAGCTCGCTCAGCGCGTTATCCAGCAGTTCGGCCGGGGTTTTCGGTGTCGGTACGGGCGCCGGCCCTTCACCCGCACGCGGGTACGTACGTCGAAGCATCGCATCCGATGCCAGGACGACAGCACCGTCCGGCTTCGTTGCCTCGCTTCCATTCTCATCGATGAACCGCACTTTGCGGCCTGCCGCAAAGTCGACCAGTGCTTGACGCAGCTGGCGCACACCTCGCGGGCTCATTCGCATCCGATCGATGACCTCACCCGGGTTGCGTCGGTCAGGCTGGTCGCTGTTCGTTGACCCCCGATCCGCGGTGAGCGCACCGGAGACAACAAGGGGATACGCGCTGCGTGCCGCCAGCTCGCGGGTCGCCGAGCCGGCGTTGCCCGAAACAACTTCGCCGTCGGCGGCCGCCGCCAACTCCTCGTGGTCGCGGAACGTCGCTTCCCATTCCTTCGCCAGCTCACCACTGAGCGCCTCTTTCAGATACTTCCGCGTCCGTTCCCGTTTGCGGGCATCCTCCTCCGCCACCGAACGCAAAACCAGCGAAGTGGCGATGTCGTGCAGCAGCTTGGTTGTGATGCGCTTGCGCGTGCTCTGACTTGTTATCGCAATCCGTATCGCCGCGTGGATATCTGGATTCTTATCGGTGAACAGGCGCACGATCGCCGCGGTCCTGATTGCGGGATCAGGGCTGAACCCAGCCTCGGCCGCCTCGTCGGGGGTAAGTTCGCCCAACAGCCAAAGGGCGTTACCGGTGGTAATCAGATCGCGGCGCTCAAGCTCCTCAATGACCGCATCGGCCAGCGCCTCATTCTCGGCGGCCTCCCCCCACGGCTTGGGGTAGTCAACGTGGCGAAGGGCCACAAGCGATTTCACCGCGACGGCAAAATCGCTGTGGGTGCCGTCGTGGGGCTCGAAACCCACGAGGAGCAACGCCGGCAGAGTCTCGCACCGCGCCCTCACTGCGCTGTCAGGGTCAACTTCTTCGGGGCGCCGAGAGTCGATTTCCTCGTTGAGCTTCCGGATCTGGCTTCGCAGCTTACGTTCGTCGCGAGCGTATGGCACATCAGCCGACCTGACCTCAAGCAGATCATGGACACACGCGCACCGGCTCGAGCCCTCGACAGTGACCGGGACTGTGACACTCGGGGTTCTGTCGGCGTGCTCGATGGTGGTCGCCGCGATCCACACCTCGGTCATAACTCCCTGGTTCCGGATCGACTCTCGCCAGTCGTTGTTGCTCAGGACGTAGTCGTGGGCCTGCTTGGCTGCCCACGCCTCATGCTCCTGGCTCAAGACGCGCTGTACCAGCTCCGGCCTACCGTCCGCAGCTGCCGTCGGTTCGGACAATGGCGCAAACCGAGTAGTTTCCGCCCGCCCAACAAGATTCGACGCCGGATGACGACGAGCGGGCCCAATGCGCGGATTCCGCGGATCAGGGATCACATAGCGCGCCCACACCTGGGCCCTGACCGCCAACAGAGCACCACCCGGTACGGGCAGGCGCTCGGGCGTTTCAATGGCGCGGCGAACCGTCGAGGGATCGACAGCCGCCACGGCGAGTGCTTGCGCAGCGTCTTCACCCATGTTGAACTGGTCAACCAACTTGTCCGCCAGTTTCCTGGTCGCGGCGGCAAGCGCCGGAGTAGGAAGCGGCTCGACTGGGCGCGGCAGAACTTTCTCAGCCGTGCTGACTGTAGGAATTGCGGAACTCATCGTAGTCTCCGATCTCTATTGGACATCCGGGTCCATCCCGGACGTTTTCCTTGTCCGGGGAGATCGGTTGTGATACCGCTCCGCTCTCCCCCTCGGCCGTCCGGACAGTTGCCCGATGTGACCGAGGCGGCATCAGCTGCGCACTGGGGTCTCCGAGATGTACCAGCGTTAGGTTTCCGCTGGCGTTGTCGCCCTTGCCGTGCAGCGAAGGTGAGAACCCGTGAGCGACTGGTGTCGCTGCGGCCAAGCGTAACAGCTCGGGGGTGACACCCACCGCTGCTGCGATCTAAACACCATCCTGACCAGGCATAACCCTGGCGCGCACCATAGCTTCGCCCGGTAACGGTTCACACCGAGCCTGGCCTGCCAGCGATGGCGGTCCACACGCACCGATGCGCCCGCAACCAACCAGCTGCCAAGATGAACTTCATGCACGTCGATGACATGAACCGACGCCGATGAGCCGCCGGCGCGCGGGCGTGGCACCGGCGGCTAACTAAATCTGGCCGTAGCGCCAGGCGGCAGCTTCGTCTCGTCGGAAAACACCCCCACGAAAAGGCTATGTCGAGGCAACCGACGCGTTCTTGCGGCAACACTCGCCCAAGCACGCGAGCGCCGAGCGGACACCGCTCCCCTGCGGCGCTAGCGCTCCCTCAGTGGGGTGGTTCAACATCGCCGAGGAAGTGCTGCCACTTGGTCTTGCTGAATCGGATGATCATTTGCTTGCGTCCTGTTCGTGGTTGTTGAGTCGAGCCGCGAGCCGTTTTGCGCATTGCTCGGCCCGCCAGGGTCGGCGGTGGTCATGTGGCCGGCCGTTTGGTTTTGTCCCGCATGGCCGCTCATGGTTTGCTCGCGCTCAAGCTGCTGCCGCACGCGCCAAATTGGTGGGTCTTTGAGGCATGGCGGGCACAGGTCAACGGCGTTCTCTCCGGGTGTCGAAAACCGACGCCAGCCGCGGTGTGCGTAACGATGTGCAGCTTGCGCCGTGTCATGCAACCCGTCGCGGGCGACGTAACTCATGTGCCTGATGCTCACGGCGTGAACTCCGTACCGATGATGTTGCGGCCCTGCTAATCGGTCCAGCAGGTCAACCGTGCGTCGATCAATGATCGTGCATCACGTAGGTAGGCTTCACGTATATCGGAGGGCAGTCTTAGCCACTGCCGCCCGTGCCGAAACGCCAGGACGGCGGCCACTGCGGTGGCGAATCGATCCCGCCGGACATGACCTGCCGCCGGCGGGGAACTAGCAACCGCCGGCGCGGGCGGAACGGGCGCAGGAGCTGTGACGCCGTGCAGCTGCTCGAATTCACGCATGTATAAGCGGCGCGCCTCTTCGGAGACGGTCACCGCAATCGATACCCATGCGTCCCAGTCTTCGGGGTCGAGGTTTTCCATCTCCGGCGACACATCGATACCACCGGCGAGATCCCAGCCCGGGTGCCGGGTATGAACGAAGTCGACCCACCATTGCATAGCCCGATCGAATTCGGCGGCTTCGACCTCAAGTCCTGGCGACGGGTCGGAGCCGGGCTCTCGATCTTCCCAAATGCGTGTCAAACCCTGATCGACAAGTGCCGCAGCATCTTTGAGGTATTCCGCTTGGGTCTGCTCGGGCAGGTACGCCCATGAGCTGCCGTGTCCTTCAGCTAGGTGCGCGGCGATCGCTGCTTCCAGCGCGGCCCGTTCTGAAAGCGGTGAGCCCACCCGGTCGGCGATCACGCGACCATCCGGCGGAACTCGCCGGGCTGCAGCGGGCTGATCTTGACCGTCTGGCCCGATGAAGGCGCCTCAGCGACCTGGCTGTTTCCGATGTACACCTGGACGTGCTCCGGCGGCCGGCCCGCTGATGCGGGAAAGAACAGGTCGCCCGGCTGCGCCTGGCTGGGGCTGATCGCAATGCCCTGCGCGTACTGCGCCTGCGAGCTGTGAGGGATGACGTGACCGGTCAACTGGTAGGTGATGTATTTGGCGTAGCCACTGCAATCGAACCCAACCTTGTTGTAGTCACCGGCCCGGTCAGCCGGGCCTCCCCCATCGGAGATACCCCGGGTCGGACCACCCACGTCGCCGCCGCCCCACGCGTAGGGAACACCCAGCGTGGCGCGAACCAGTTCCTGAACGCGGCCCCCTTGACCGGGCAGGGCCGCACCCATCGCCTGCGACGCGGGGCCACCATCGCCTAACGGATTGGTGGCGGCACGCTGTAATAGTTCGTTCAGCAGCGGCGAAATCGCACCCGCCGAACCCAGCATCGACTGAGTCGGCGCCGTCAAGGCTTGCGTCGGGATGCTCGGCAGCTGCGGCAAATTGGGGGCGGTCTGCGTGGTCGGCATCGGCGACTCGTAGGAGCCGGCGCCGACGAGCTTGGCCAGATCGGCGGCACTTAGCCGGGGGCCTTCGCGCCCCAATCCGCCCGGGCCAAGGCCTCCTTTTCTGCCGAGCGCACCATCTTTGAGGTTAGTGTCTAATCCGCCGGTCCGTTGAGCGTTGGTGCCGTCCTGGGCACCCAGGCCGTCGGAGGCTGACCTACCGGTTTGTGAGGTAGTCCCCGCGTCGGTAAGCGCCTGCTGGGAACTTGTGACTTGGTCTCCGACCGCGTCGGCGACCCGCGCATCCAGGCCGGCCGGGCCCGCCTGGGGCAGTGTGCTGCCGGCGGAGTCGAATTGACCGGCGAGCTTCGCCATTGTGCCGGCCGCCTCTTGTGGATTCAGCCCGATCTCGGTCATCGGCTCGTCCTCACTCGATCACGTCAGCGTTCGCGCTACAGATTGGCGATCTTGCTGGCGTGTGTTTGCTCATTACTTTCGAACGAGTCGGCCAGTCCCTGCAGCGCCTCGGCGTCGCGGCGCACATTGTCGCGGGCCTGCTCGACGTTCTTGAGCACCTTGCCGTTTGCGGTGTGCAGCGCGTCCAGAAGGGGCGAGAAGTAGGGCGCGGGACCGCCGCTAACGGTGTGGTCGGCTGCCTCGCGAGCGGTCGTGTCGTGTAGGTCCTTGATTTCGGGCAACAACGACTCAATATCCTCGGCCACTCCGTGCAGCGACGCCGCGACCGCACGCAACACATCCGGGTTCGCTTGGATGCTGCCGCTGCGTCCAGCCAGTCCAGGACTGTCTGAAGTCGACATTGCTTTCCCCCTTACTCTGCTGTTCTTAGGTTAACTGACTGATTACTGATACGCGGTGCGCGGCGCGGCCGGGGGCGGCGCCGGCGCGGCGGGGTCGCGGCCGGGCGCGGCCGGCACCGCGTGCGCTGGTTCGGCCTTGGTTAGGTAGGTCACCCACCGGGTCACCCCGCCGATGATGAGTATCAAGCCGATCAGCGATACCACGGTGTGGGCGTCGATCCCGACCGCGGGGTAAGCCATCGGGAAAGTGGCGATGTGCGGCTGGGCGGCGGCAGTCAAGATGTTCAGGCTTACCCACGCGCTCGACAACACGGGAATGTAGGCGCCGACAAACCATATCGCCAAGGCGAGCCGGACCGCCGCCAGCCACACCGGGCGGCTTCGTGCTGCGGTTTCCATAGTTAGCCAGCCTCCGCGGCAGATACCCTGCTACCGCGGTCACCAGCGCTGGGCATGTTCACTGCGCTGGTTGCCTCAGCGGTCGCCGAACAATTCATCGGCTTCGCTTTCTGACGGACCAGACAGCGACGCCTTCGTTTGCACAGCCATGATGCCGCTGGATTTACGGGTGCCGCTGGATTCTCCTGCCGCGTGCGCTGCCGGGGCCATTCCGCCGCCGCCATACAGTCCTCCACCGGATCCTGCGCCGGCGGGTGCGACGGCGAGTTCGGACTGCTTGGTCGATACGCCCGAGAACACAGGCTGGCTTCGTGGAGGCGGGCCGGAGGAGCCCATGTAGGCGCCAGAAGCCATCATCGCCCCGCCGAGGCCTCCACCGAAGCCGACCGGACCGACACCGGCCGCATCGCTACCCCCTGATACCGCCGTTCCACCGAACGCTGCGGTCGAGGGCCCGCCGATCCCGAAGGCGGCGGCGTCACTGGCGTTGAGGTTGCCTCCCATGTTTGAGATCAGCGAGGTGAACGGCGACATCAGCTGTTGCGCAGGGGAACCCAGCTGGCCGGCGGCACTGGCACCCTGCCCGAGAAGCTGACCGGGCGCGGAGAACAGCTGCCCGGCTGAACCCAGCAGGGAGGACATCGACTGACCGGGCCCTTCGGCACCGGTGGCAGCACCTTGCCCGGACTCGGCCACCGATTGACTTAGGCCCTGCATGGCACTTTGGCTGGCGGCGCCGACGCCGGCTTTGGCGGCGGCCTGGGCGGCAGCGTCGGCCAGTTGCGCTCCCGCGGCGGCCAGCGACGCTAGCGGCGGCGGCGGCCGCACCGGCTTGGGGATCGTGGCGGTGGTAACCGCCTCGTCGTAGGTCATCATCGTCGCACCGTTTTGCGCCCAAAAATCCCCGTACTGGCCGTTGAGGAACAGGATGAGGCCGCTGTTGATCCCCAAAAAGTTGGTCATCTCAGCGATCAGCTCCGAGGCGCGGTTGGCGTTAACGGCGGCCAGCGGAATCATGGAGCCCTGGCCGGCAGCGTAGGCCGTCGCCACCGCCTCACACGCCGCCGCGTTGGCGATCGCGGCGACTTCCATCTCCCCGAGCCATTCCATGAACTCCATCGCCGCAGCACCCATCGCCGTCGGCGCAGCACCTTGCCAGTTGACACCCATCACAGCCAGCTGACTGGTGAAGATTCCCATTGCCTCGACGACCATGGCACCAAATCCGAGCCACATGGTGGCCGAGGTCATCCAGCTTTCCGGGCCGGTGCCGGTTTCGAAACGCCCGGCGTTGATCTCCGGTATGTAGGCAGTCCAGGGCTCAACCGCCACGACATCCCCCTCCGATACCGTTCAACCGGCCCAGCGCCGAGCAGCTATCAGCGCGACCGCCCGCGCACGGTGAAGTGCAGCGCGCCACGGCCATTGACACCTGAATGGCGCTGGGACGTCAGACCAGTTGCGCGACCGCGTTGCCGGCGTCGGTCACCTCGGTCGCCGCGCTGGCCGAAAGGATGGCGCCGTTGAGCTCCATCATCTGCTCGATCCCGAGCGCGAACTGTGTGGCGAACAGCGCCGAACTTGCCTTCTGCTGGGCCATCGCCATTGCCGAGGCGCCCTCATTGCCGGCCGGCGTGATCGCTTGCGACGCCCCCTCATTGGCCGCAGCAACCCCGGCCAGCTCGGCTTGCATTGCCTGCAAAGTTCCGACCGACGCCGCTATACCAGCGAAGCTCGTCATCCCTACTACCGACATCGCGGTCTCCCTTCCCCCAGTAGGGCAACAAATATGGCTAACACAATATCGCATCAGTGCGTGTATGCGCGGCGCGAAACGTCAACCTCCCTGCCTTGATAGGCGCGGTTGCACCGTGCAGTCGCGCTCATCGCACCGTGATCGCGGCGGGATCGGCCGCGTCGAGGCCCTCGCGTATCGCCGCCACAGCCCGGGCCAGGCTTTCGGCCGAACCGGGTTCATAGGTCACCCAGGGCCGCTGGTCGACGGCGCGCACCGGATAGCTGACCACAATCCCGGTCTTGGTGCCGCCGAAAAACAGCACCCCAGCGGCGTTTTCATGTGCGGTGCTCCGGCCAGTGGGTGTAGCGCAGGTGACGGTGATCTGCGCCGCGGCGACGTTGTCCTGGCGAAGCAATTCGGCGATGACCGCTCGCGATTGCGTTGAGACTCCCGCCGACCGTAACTGCGCAGTGGTCGAGGACACCACCTTCTTGCGTTCCTTGGGGTCAGCAGTGCGCGGAGCGCTCAATTTCCGAGGACCGCTGTGCGGGGCGGGAATCGACACCCGCGGCATCGGATAGGGCCCCCAAAGTTGTGCCGGATCAAGGACAGTGAGCAGAATCTTCGCGATTTGGCGCTCAACGTCGCTGTCGCGCGGCCCTTCGACAGGGTCGCTGCTGATGTCGATGTCGCCGTTGGCTAGCACGGCGGTAGTGACCCGGTGCTCCAACACCGAGAACATAAACGTGGCCCGGGGAATGTCGCGCACCGCGTACTGCACGCCGTATTGGAAAAGCTCCTTGGGCAAGTCTGCGGTGATCGGCCGTCGCTCGTTGTAGAGCAGCACGATGCCCCACACCGCCCACTCGTAGTTGATCAGGCCGGTGAACAACTTTTCGGCCTCGGGATTGAGGGTTTCGGTAGCGCCGTCGACGATGCGCCAGCGGATCAGGTCCTGCCACAGTTGCGGGCCGAGGTCGGCGATCGGCATCGGCCCTAATTCCATGGGCAAGCGGTCCAGCAGACCGCGGCGATGCAGTTCTATCAGATGCCGCTGGTCGAACCGGTCGTGTCGCCAATCCCCCTCAGCCACAAGAAGAGCCTCCCCCGAGCTCGCGCCGAAACGACAACATTGCTAAACTTGAGTTTAACCTTTTGGTGTGGGTATTTCCTGGTTGGTCCGCGGCGTGCGGGCCAAAATGTCGGCCGCTGCTCCGCTGGCCGCCTCGTTGCTTCGCCCGGCGGCCGCTGCAGCGCCCCGACGCCGGCGCTGGATTGTCCTAGTTGGCTGCCTGGTTGCGGCCACAGCGACGTTTTCCGCGCTGACGCAAACACCGATCATCATCGCCAATACCGCCGCCGCGGCGCTGTTCGGTGTGTTCGACGAATCCGACGCCGACCAAGACAGTCGGCCGCCCAATATCTGCGCACCGATTCCCACCGCGACACCCACAACCATGGCTGCACCGAGCGACACGAGCACACCCGGCGCGACAACGGCAGCCCCCGACGCGCTCGGGCCTGACGGGAAACCCACACCGGCCACCATGGAAGTCATCAAACAGATACCTGTCGGGGCCGACGTCGATGTCGCCGCCGCGTGGATCCTGTTCCGCCTGGCCCACCCCCACGACACCCGGGTCGCCGACTACAAGGCATTCGACGACGCCTACACCTCCACCCGGGCGGCCATGTCCGCACAGGCCACCCCGTTGGATGTAGTCGCAACGATGGATCCCGGCGCCAACTACGCGCCCTACCTGCTGCTCGCTCAAGCCGCCGCCTACCGGTTGTTGCGGCAAGGCACGCTGTCGGCGACCGACCAGCAAACCCGCAACCTCGTCACGGAGTTGGCAATCAGCTGCGCCGGCCACGAGCACGCTCACGAGCTGGCCTGAGCCACAAAGACATCCAGCCCATCGATACGATGCCCGCGGACCGCGCGGTTTTACGAGGCGGTTGCGGCATGCCGCGGCGCGCGGGGCCGCAGGGTGAACACATTCTGCTCGGCGTTGGATACTGACCAGCGATAGCGCGTCTGCCCAGTCGGGGTTGTCAGCACGCACTCATCAGGGCCCGCGACGATGCCGTAGTCGATTCGCCGGGGCTCTGATGTCGTCCACACCAACCGAACCTGGTTGGGATGGGACTGTTTGGTCACTCCTTCTTGCGCTGTCACCACGATGTCGGCATCCGGGCGCCGGTCGTGGGTGGCGCCGATCCGGCGGGCGAACATCTGCCATTCCTCGCCGGGCAAGCTGATGTCGATACTGCGCCCGCTGGTCGCCAGCCGCAGCAGCAATTGCTGGCACAGCGCCGCGGGCGCAACCACGTAGAACGGCTCACTGCCCACTGTGAAGTTCACGAACACCTGTGCGCGGGTCCTGGTCAATCCGATGAACGTGCCGACACCCGCCGCGCACAACGGCATAGGGAATTCCTCTGCCTGGCTTAACGTCTTACCCGGCACCGCGCTGGTGGGTATCGTGCGCATGGCAGGAATCGCTGCGGTGAGAATGTCGCCCTGCTGCCCGTATTGGCGGCGCAGCCCGATCGCACGCACGGTACTAAGCGCCGACTTGTCGGTGTCGAGATATCCCACGTACATTTCGGCGTGATCACTGCCGTCACGGTTGCGGGTCAAGCGCAGGATCTGCAGGTTGCGATGGGTGTTGAGTTTCAACCATTCCCGGTAGCTGGCCGGCGTCCAGGCCGAGCGGATGGGTGTGAACATCGAGGCCCGCATCGCCTTAGCCCCGCACGACCCCCAGTGCTCATGGTCGAGCTGTTCGGTGAGGACCCCGCTGAACTGGCTCTGCAGCGCCGCGAGGTCGTCTTCGCTGAGAAGCCGTGCATTCCAACCCAATTGACTTAGCCTGCGCCGGATCCGTTCGGCGGCAATGGTGACGGTTCGGCTCAGCCCGACCGCGACACCGTCGTTGCCCTGGCGCGCGTAGACGCTGTCGAGTGATCGGTCCAGCGCGATGCTGACTTCCAGCACTGTCCTGCCGTACAGCAGCGCCCCGACCGGGCCGACTGCGGCATGGCAGACCGTCGCGAGCTGGGAGGGCTCATCGTATTTGTAGCCCAGCGTCAGCAATGTCACGTGGTCGCAGTGGATGTCGAACTGGGTTAGTTCCTCGCGGATGGCGTCGACGGGAATCCGCCGGATCGTGGTCTCCTGTTCGGCGCCGATGATGGTGGTTTCGTAGGGCTGGGGCAGCAATTCGATGTACACGCTGGCGCGGCGCCCATCCCAGGTGTGCCCGGTTGTCTCGGCGGCGAATAGCGCAATCTCATCGCGGGGACTGCGCTGAAACGTGAGTCGTTTCCACAGCCATCCGAGCAGGGTTCGTGACCGCAGCGTCACCACTGCGAGCGCCGCAGCGACGGCAGCCGCCGCCGCGGCGATCTCGATGACCTGGTGCCCGGGCCGGTTCACCAGCGCGGCGGCTAGAACGGCGATCATCGTGACCACCGCCAGGAACCACAGATTGGTGGATCGGAACTGCAAGCCCCAGAGACGATCTCGATTCATCAAGAGTCCGATCTGCGAGTAGCGAACACTGTCAGGGCGACCACGGCCAACACGGCAACTGTGGCGCCGAGCGCGATCAGCGACACGTTGCGGGCGGTGTTGTCTTTAGCGGGTGGGGGTTTGGGGGCCGGCGCCGCCACGCTTGGTACGCCGGGAGCCACGATGTCCCCGCGCGGCACATCAGCAGTCAGAGCAGCTTTGGCGTCGATGATGCCCGCGCCTAAGAGTTGACCCGTATTGGGTCATGCAGCGCCAATCAGCTTGGGGGCTGGTTGTTTTCGGCTGGGCCCGCGACCG
>NZ_LQPE01000121.1 GCF_002101735.1 Mycobacterium kyorinense
TCGTCGTCGCCGCCGATCATCAGACAATAACCGCGTTCCCGGCCCCACACGCCGCCGCTGGTGCCGCAGTCCAGTAGACGAATCCCCTTCTCCGCCAACATCTTCGCGTGCTTGATGTCGTCGCGGTAGTAGGAGTTGCCGCCGTCGATCACGATGTCGTCCTTGTCGAGTGTCTTGGCCAGCTCCTCGATCACCCCGGTGGTGATGTCTCCCGCCGGCACCATCACCCACACCAACCGCGGGGCGTCGAGCTTCTCGGCCAGCTCGGAGTACGACGACACCCCGGTGACGTTCTCTTCGCCGGCCATCGCCTTGACGGCGTCCGGATTGCGGTCGTACACCACACATTCGTGCCCGTCTTTGACCACGCGCCGGACGATGTTCGCGCCCATCCGGCCAAGGCCGATCATTCCTAGCTGCATGTCGTGAGTTCTCCTTACCTCGACGCGTGGTTGTTCGGCATCCAGGGCTCTTCCCAACCGTGATGACCCCGCAGCAGCGACCGCGCGGCGTCGGGCCCCCACGAGCCGGGCTCGTATTCGTGGACATCGCCGGGATTGTCCAGCAGCGGGGCCACGATCCGCCACGTCTCTTCGATGCTGTCCTCGCGGGCGAACAACTGGCGATCGCCGCTCAGCCCGGCGGACAGCAGTCGCTCATACGGCTGCAACGGCTCTCCCAATTCAGCAGCGAACAACGAGTCCAGATGCACGTCGCGCCACGAGGAGTCACCGTCTTTGGCCACCAACTGCAACCGCATCCCGGGGTCGGGGTCCACACGCAGCACGATCTGATTGCGCGACGCCCGCTCCCGCTTGGGCATAAACGCCAACGCCGGCACCCGACGAGTGAACAATCGAACCTCGGTTACCTTCTCGGGCAACGACTTACCAGCCCGCAGGAAAATCGGAACCCCGGCCCAACGCCAGTTGTCGATCTCCATCCGCAGCGCCACGAACGTCTCGGTCTGGGAATCCTTGGCCACGCCGTCGATGTCGGTATAGCCCCGATACTGGCCCCGCACATAGTGCTGTGGGTCCAGCGCCGGCATCGCGCGAAACACCTCCGCCTTCTTGTCGTTGAGGTCATCAGCGCTGGGACCGACCGGCGGCTCCATCGCGACCAGTGCGAGGACCTGCAGCAGATGGTTCTGCACGACGTCGCGCAACGTGCCGACGGCGTCGTAGAACTTGCCCCGATCCTCGACACCGAAATTCTCGGCCATCGTGATGTGGACCTCGGCGATGCTGCGGCGGTCCCACAACTCGGCCAGGGTCGTGTTGGCGAACCTCAGATACTCCAGCTCGACAACGGGCTGCTTACCCAGGAAGTGATCCACCCGCAGGATCTGCTCCTCGTCGAGGACTTCCCGCAGCCGGCTGTTGAGTTCGCGCGCCGAGTCGAGGTCATGGCCGAATGGCTTTTCCACCGCGACCCGCGACCGCTTCAACAGCCCGGCTGCGCCCAGGTTCTCGACAATCGGGGCAAACAGCGACGGCGGCATCTCCAGGTAGAACAGACACTGGCGATCCGAGCCGATCCGCTCGGCCAGCGCCTCATACAGCGCCGAGTCAGTGACGTCGCCGTGCAGATAAGACAGCCGGTCGGCGAGCCGGTCGAACACCGCGTCGTCCAACTTCTCGCCGCTGTCGACGATGGCCTTGCGCGCCCGCTTGACCAGCTCGTCTTTCGAGATGTCGTCGCTGGCCACCCCCAAAATCGGGCAACCCAGCGCCTTGCGACGCTCCAAGCGATACAACGCCCGAAAAGTCATCTTGCGGGCCAAATCACCGGTGATGCCGAAGATCACCAACATGTCTG
>NZ_LQPE01000122.1 GCF_002101735.1 Mycobacterium kyorinense
TTCAGATTGCGTCGGGATCGTCCGCCAACGCCTCGGCGGCCTTGCGGGCCAGGTCGGGCGGTGCGGGAGCCGCGGGTGCGGGCGCAGGAGCTTGGGGCGGTGGTGCCGGCTGGGGTGGCGGCGCCTGTTTGGTTGGGGCGACGACACTTTGGCCCAGATTGGGCCGCTGGTTGACGTGCGGCCGGATGTCGAGCGCAAGCGCAATCGCCAGTGCCGCAACTCCGACGACGAAGATCGTCAGCACTGAAAGCGCTATCAGGAACGGCTTGCGTTCGGGGTGGTCGGCATCGGAGCGGAAGTCGAGTTCCTCGGCGTCGCCGGCTGGGTCGGCGCTGTACGCGAGCGGTTGGCCGCCGTCAGCAGGCGGGGCGTCGGGCGCCAGACCGGCGGCCAGCGCCATTTCGGGGTCGACGAGACCCGTGCCCGGATCCTGCGCGTAGGCCACCGCGGCGGTCGAGGACTCGAAGAGCGGTGCGTGCGCCGACGCCAGCGCGGCGCCGCGGGCCAGCGCGGTTTCCGGTTCCTCGGCGGCGCTGACCGCAAGCGTCGTCGCCGCCTCCAGCTCCGACTTGATCATCCCGACGTCGACGCCCGAGCCCACCACGAATAGGCCCTGCGGCCGCGACGGCAAACCGTCGGCATCCGCCGTCAACGCAGTGATCCGGGCTACGGCCTCGGTGTCGTCGTCGGGCAGGACTGCCCGGTGAACATCGGTGATCGAACCGTCGGCGGAGTCGACGACGGCCAGGGTCGCACTGTCCGGTTCGATGAACAGCAACCCGGTGTGCGCGTAGCCCATCGCGGAGCCGACCGTTTGGGCCAGCGCGGCAGCGGCCAGGAACGCCGACACCAGCATGACGTTCTCCACCTTGCGGACGGCCAACACATCCCGCAGCGCGCTCGCTTCGACGGGATCGGTCCAGGTCACGCCAGTCGAAGCCAGCCGGTAGCCGCCTTGGTCGGCGCTTTCCCGAGTACCGAGGATCGCCGCGATCACCTGGTCGGCAGCGCTGGTGGTTGGCGCGGTGTCGTCGTCCGCGGAGATAGCGAAGTTGTCCTCGTCGACGGTGGCGCCGTCCGCGTTTTCGCCTTCTACCAGCACCATGCGGACAGTCGTCGGTGCCATCGACACCCCGAGCACGATGTCCACAGTTCCTCCACGCGGTGTGCCGGCCGCTGGGAGTCTGCGTGAAGAGCGGTCTTCTGCTGCGGCGCCGCACGCAGGCCCCCCGTGACCCCTGGTGCTTCGACCATACTCGCTTCGGCACCACCCGCGCGGACGTCAGCCGTGCTGTTCGGTGCAGAAAAGTTGGCGGTGGCGGAGGGATTTGAACCCTCGGACGGGGGTTACCCGTCACACGCTTTCGAGGCGTGCTCCTTAGGCCGCTCGGACACGCCACCGCCGGACAGCTTACCGAACGCGGCCGCGCTCACCCCAATCGCTGGCGGGTGAAGAAGTCCTCCAGCAGCGCCGCGCACTGGTCGGCCAGCACGCCGCCGCGCACCTCGGGCCGGTGGTTCAGGCGCCGGTCACGCACCACATCCCACAGCGAGCCGACCGCGCCGGTCTTGGGCTCCCACGCCCCGAACACCAGCCGCCCCACCCGCGCCATCACCAGCGCGCCGGCGCACATCGTGCACGGCTCGACCGTGACCGCCAGCGTCGCACCCTCCAGTCGCCACCCGTCGCCCAGGACGCTGGCCGCGGCCCGCATCGCCAGGATTTCCGCGTGCGCCGTCGGATCACCCAGGGCTTCCCGGGCGTTCACCGCGCGGGCCAGCTCGGTGCCGTCGGGGCCGACGATCACCGCCCCCACCGGGACGTCGCGCGGGCCTGCGGTGGCAGCAACCGCCAGAGCGGCGCGGATCAGGTCTTCGTCGGACCTCACCGACCGAGGCGATCGAGCACCGCGGACAGCTCTTCGGCGAAGCCCATCTCCCGCGCGATGCGGCCCAGCTGCTCATCGGCGTACAGGTCGGTCTCGTCGAGGATCACGCCCAGCACCGCCTCGGGCAGCCCGATGTCGGAAAGCAGCCCCAGGTCGCCTTCCTCGAACGGTTCGGCGTCCTCCAGGTCCTCCGGATCGATGTCCGCGTCGAGGTTCTCCAGCACTTCGGCGGCAATGTCATAGTCGAGCGCCGCCGTGGCGTCTGACAGCAGCATCCGCGTTCCCGACGGCCCCGGACGCAGGATGACGAAGAACTCGTCGTCGACGTCGAGCAGCCCGAAAACAGCTCCGGCGCTGCGTAGCTCGCGCAGTTCGGTCTCGGCGTCGGCCAGACTGGTCAGCGCCTTGCGGCGCATCGGGGCGCAGCGCCACTTGCCGTCTTCGCGCACGACGGCAATGCCGAAGCCGTCCGGCGCGTCCGCCTGCGCAGAGGCCCGCTGTCGTGCCATGCGCGCAACGCTAGTCCCTGACGGTGCAGCTTGACCAGCGAACTTGCCGCGAAATGTGCCAACCTTGAGGCGTGGCAAAGACACCGGTGTGCGTACTTGGGCTGGGCCTGATCGGCGGCTCGATCATGCGAGCCGCGGCCGCAGCAGACTACGAGGTTTTCGGCTACAACCGCTCCGTCGAGGGGGTCCAGGCGGCCCGCTTCGACGGTTTCGACGCCACCACCGATCTCAGCGAGGCCCTGACCCGCGCCGCCGAACTGGGCGCGTTGATCGTGCTCGCCGTTCCGATGCCGGCGTTGCCGTCGCTGCTCGCCTATATCGCCGAAATGGCGCCGGACTGTCCGCTCACCGACGTCACCAGCGTCAAGAGCGCGGTGCTCGACGAGGTCAGCGCCGCCGGTCTGCGGGATCGCTTCGTCGGCGGCCACCCGATGACCGGAACCGCGCACTCGGGTTGGGCGGCCGGGCATGTCCGGTTGTTCAGCGGGGCGCCCTGGGTGGTCAGCGTCGACGACCACGTCGACCCCGCGGTGTGGACGCAGGTGATGACGTTGGCGCTGGATTGCGGCTCAGTTGTGGTGCCGGCGAGGTCCGACGAGCACGACGCCGCCGCAGCCGCGATTTCTCATCTGCCGCACCTGCTCGCCGAGTCGCTGGCCGTCACCGCCGCCGAGGTTCCGCTGGCTTTCGCGCTGGCGGCCGGGTCGTTCCGCGACGGCACCCGGGTGGCGGTCACCGCGCCGGATCTGGTGCGCGCGATGTGTGAAGCCAACGCCGGCCAGGTTCTGCCGATGGTGGACCGGTTCATCGAATTGCTCACTAATGCCCGAGAGTCGCTGGCGCACAACAACTCTGTGGCCGAGCTGGTCGAGGCCGGGCACGCCGCACGCACCCGCTACGACAGCTTTTCGCGGCCGGAGATCGTCACCGTCTTCGTCGGCGCGGAGAACTGGCGCGAGGAACTGGCCGCCGCCGGACGGGCCGGCGGGGTGATCAGATCCGCTCTGCCAAGCCTGGATACTCCACGATGAAGCCGTCGGCGTCTACCAGCAGAGTCGTGTCGGACACCGGCGTTTTCACCTTGACCTCCCCGATGCTGGCCGAGTTGGCGTTGCTGTAGGTGACGACGGCTGACGTGATGGACATTTCGGGCAGCCCCAGGTAGATCACGGGCACGATGATCGAGTCGGCCCGCTCGTGCAGACCGTGGCGGCGGATCGGCAGCGTATTGAAGAACGGACTGAACACCACGTCGACGTCCAGCGCGCCGTCGAAGGCGGCCCGCGACTCGCCGCGGTGGTCGGTGACCAGCCACATGTTCTCCTCGTCGCGGGCGATCGAGAGCTGGCGTTCCCGCTCGGCGAGTGTCACCGTCAACCCGAACCGTTTGGTGGCGCCGGTCTCGTCGGTCTGCAGGTCGTAGTAGGCGCCGAACGCCGGCTGGGCGTCGGTCGCAGCGGCGACGATGCGGCCGTTGGCCTTGATTCGATTGCCGGACAACTGCACCCGCACCGATTCCATGCGGTAGCAGTCGGGTGCGCGCCAGGTCAGCATCGCCGGCCAGGCGCTCGACGTCGCATCACGAGGGGCTGGGCTCACCCGCTATACCGTAGGCGACCCGGCCGGGTGACGCCCAGCCTGTCCGTCCGGTCGGCAAGAACCGTTGCAGCCGGCCGGTGCCCGGCACCGACACCCACACCGCGAACGCCAGTGCGGCATCAAGGATCAACGCCAGAGCGGCCACCAGCAGCGCGCCGACCAGCGCGATGTGGAACTGGCGCACCTTGATGCCGTCGATCAGGTAACGGCCCAGCCCGCCGAGGCTGGCGTAGGCCGCCACCGTCGCCGTGGCCACCACCTGCAGGGTCGCGGTGCGCAGCCCGCCGATGATCAACGGCAGCGCGTTGGGCACCTCGACGCGCAGCAACACCCGCGGCTCGGTCATGCCCATCGAGCGGGCGGCGTCGACGACCTTCGGATCGACGTTGGACACCCCGGCATACGTGCCGGCCAGCAGCGGCGGGATGCCCAGCAGCATCAGCGCGACGATCGGCGGCCCCAGGCCCAAACCCCAGACCAGCACGGCCAACAACAGCACGCCCAGGGTGGGCAGCGCACGCAGCCCGTTGATCGCGGTGACCACAACCAGGGCGCCGCGACCGGTGTGCCCGATGACCAGCCCGATCGGGATCGCGATCAGCGCCGAAGCCGTCACCGCCAGCGCCGTGTATTCCAAGTGCTCCAATGTCCGTGCCGCCAGGCCCGTCGGCCCGCTCCAGTGGGCGGCGGTGAACAGGTAGGACAGTGCCTGGGCGAGAAAGTTCATCGCGCGCCACCCACGATCGGGGCTCGCAGCGGCGCCCGCAGCCGTCGGCGACCGGCGCGCGACGCGCGTTCCCACGGCGTGGCGACGCGGCCGGCCAGCACGATCAGCGTGTCGATCACTATCGCCAGCCCGAAGATCGCGATGATGCCGGCCACCACCTGGTCGCTCTTGTCGGCCTGGTAGCCCTCCGTGAACCAGGCGCCCAGGCCGCCGATGCCGATCACCGCGCCGACCGAGACCATCGAGATATTCGTCACCACCACGACTCGCAGTCCGGCTATTAGTACCGGGATAGCCAGCGGCAGTTCGACTTTCAGCATCCGGGTGATCGGCCGGTAGCCGACAGCGGCAGCGGCGTCGCGCACCTGCTGCGGCACCGCATCCAGCGCCTCGAGTACCGCCCGCACCAGCAGCGCCGCGGTGTAAAGCGTCAGCGCGACAACGACATTCGCCTCGTCGAGGATGCGCGTCGGGATGACCAGCGGCAAGACCACGAACAGCGCCAGCGACGGGATCGTGAACACGATGCTCGCTGTCACGGTGGTCAGCCGCCGCAACGTGGTCCGACGCTGCACCGCCACCCCCAGCGGCAGCGCGATCGCCAGCCCGAGCAGCACCGGCACCAGCGACAGCCGCAGGTGAACTACCGTCAGCGTCCAGGCCGCCGGCAGGTGGGTGAGCAGGTAATGCACGGCTAATCCAGCCGCCGCGATTCCAATGCGGCCAGCACATCGGTGGCCAGCACCCCGCCGATGACCTTGCCCGCCTTGTCCACTGCCACGCCCAGCATCGACGGCGAGGCCAGCGCGGCGTCGAGTGCCTGGCTGAGGTTGCCGGCCGGGCGCAACTGCGAACCGACGGCGGTCACACTGTCGGGTAGCGACGCGCCGCCGCGGTACAGCCGTAGGCCTTCCGCGTCGATCCATCCCAGCGGGCGACCGTCATGGTGGACCACCAGCGTCCAGCCGTCGCGCAGTTGCGCGGCGTCGACCTCGGACTCCGCGATCTGCGGAATGTCGTGCAACGGAAGGCCATCGGCGTCCAGGCATTGCAGCCACCGGTAGCCGCGACCAAGACCGATGAAGCTCGAGACAAGATCGTTGGCCGGACGCGACAGCACCCGCGCGGGTTCGTCGTACTGCTGCAGCGACCCGCCCGGGCCGAACACCGCAATGTAATCGGCGAGCCGAACCGCCTCGTCGATGTCGTGCGTGACAAACACGATGGTCTTGCGCAATTCGCTTTGCAGACGCACGATTTCGCGTTGCAGCTCACGGCGCACTATTGGGTCGACGGCGGAAAACGGCTCGTCCATCAACAGAATCGGCGGGTCGGCGGCCAGCGCCCGCGCGACGCCGACGCGTTGCTGCTCGCCGCCGGAGAGCTGCGCGGGGTAGCGGCTGGCCAGCTTGGGGTCCAGTCCGACCCGTTCCAGCACCTGGTAGGCGGCGGCGCGCGCAGCCCGACGCGACTGACCCTTGAGCACGGGCACCGTCGCGATGTTGTCGATCACCCGCTGATGCGGCATCAGGCCCGCGCCCTGGATGACATAACCGATTCCCAGGCGCAGTTTCACCGGGTCGACGCCTGCCACGTCGGCGCCGTCGACGGTGACGGTGCCCGATGTCGGCTCGATCATCCGGTTGATCATCCGCATGGAGGTGGTTTTGCCGCAGCCCGACGGGCCGACGAAGACGGTCAGTGCGCCCTGCGGCACTTCCAGGGACAGACGGTCCACGGCGACGGTGCCGTCGGGATAGACCTTGCTCACGTTGTCGAAGCTGATCATTGCCGGATCGGGTGGTCGAAGCCGTTGTCTCGCAGCCATTTTCGCGCGGCTTCGTCGGGGTCGACCCCGGAGTTGCCGGCGACCGCCATGTTGAGTTGGGCCAGGCCCGTGGTGCTCAGTTTGGCCGACACCGCGTCGAGCACATCTTTGAGCCGATCCGACTTCTTCTGCGAGTTGACCAGCGGCACAATGTTGCCCGCCAAGAAGTTGTGCTCGGGATCGTCGAGCACCACCAGGTGGTTTTGCGGGATGGCCGGCGAGGTGCTGAAGATGTTGGCCGCGTTGACCGTTCCGTCCAGCAGCGCGCGCACCGTGACCGCGCCGCCGCCGTCGCTGATCGCCACGAAGTTGCCGGGACCGACATCCAGCCCGTATTTCTGCCGCAGCCCCATCAGTCCGGACGGCCGGCTCTCAAACGCCGACGGCGCCGCGAACCTCACCTCGGCCGAGTGCGGAGCCAGATCGGCGATGGTTTTGAGGTTCCACATGGCGGCGGTCGAGGCGGTGACGGTAACTGTGTCGGTGTCGGACGCGGGCGACGGCGTCAGGATCGACAAGTCGCCGGGCAGCCGTTTGTAGAGCTCCAATTCGACGGCATCGAGCATGGTCACCATCGAGTCGGGCTGAAAGTACAGCAGCAGGTTGCCGATGTATTCGGGAACCAAGTCGATCGAATGGTCTTTGAGAGCCGGGATATACGTTTCGCGGCTGCCGATCCCCAGGCGGCGTCCGACGTCGAAACCGTTGGCCTGCAATGCCTGTGCGTAGACCTCCGCGAGGATCTTGGATTCGGGAAAATCAGCGGACCCGACGACGATCGACTTCATGCTGGCCGACATCCCGCCGAGGGGGTTGGCGCTGCCGCAGGCCACCGCGGCGAGGCACACCGCAATGCACGCGGCCGCGCTCCGCGCGCGTCGCCGCAGCATGCCCATAGTTGCCGACACTATCGCCACAAGCCATGCCGCGCTTTGCGTTTATTTTCGCGGCTGAAAGGGCAAGATGGGGCCATGAGCAGCGATCCATCCGTGTCGCCCGATCAGCCTCGCCCAGCCGAAGTACCGGCGCACGACGCCGCCAAGCCACCGGCGGGTTCGCCGGTGATGTTCACCCGCGCCGGCGCGGTGTGGACGGCGCTGACCGTCGGCTTCCTGATTCTCATCGTGCTGCTGATCTTCATCACCCAGAACACGGCCTCGGCGCAATTCCAATTCCTGGGCTGGCACTGGAGTTTGCCGCTGGGTGTGGCGATTCTGCTGGCGGCGGTGTGCGGCGGGCTGATCACCGTGCTGGCCGGTACCGCACGGATCTATCAGCTGCGGCGGGCGGCGAAAAAGCACGCCTCGGGTCGGCGTTAACGCTGGTTTCGCGGCAGCAGGTCCCACACGTGCTCGGTGCAGTTGACCGCCGCGACGCTGGCCTGCCCGGTCCGGGAGAACAGCAGGCGGGTCACCGACACGTAGTCGATCGGGAACGACAACAGCCGCGGGGTGCCGAGGATTTCGTGCAGCACCACGTTGATCACGCCGCCGTGGCTGAACACCGCCACGGTGTCGTCGGGATCGGCGGTGGCGACCACGTCGTCGACGGCGGCGTTGACGCGGGCGCGGAAACCGGCCTCGTCGACCGAGCTGGGTAACCGCCCCTCGGCCATCCGCGCCCACTCCTGCGGGTTCTCCTCGCGGATCTGCTCGATGGGGATATAGAGGGGCAGGTCGCGGTCGTACTCGGCGAACCGTTCGTCGATGTCGACGGCGAGGTCTCGCGCCGCGGCGACGGGTTCGGCGGTCTGGATGGCGCGCCGCTGCGGACTGCTGACCACCCGGGCGATCGGAAACCGGGCGAGCGCCTCGGGTAACCGTTCGACCTGCTTGAACCCCTCGTCGGACAGCTCGGGGTCGGCGCCTTGGCCGGGTTCGCTGCGAAGCGGCAGGGCATGCCGGACCAGGAGCAGTTGCATGCGCTCAGCCTCGCACTCGCGGCGAAGTGCTCCCGCACACAGGTGGAGAATGCTATTCTCCGCATGGAGAGTGAGGTGTGCGAATGGTGGACGCGGGCGTGCTGGGTCGCTGGCTGGACGACCATGGCGCCCCGGGCGCCGGCGAGCAACCGGTGCTGAAGCCGCTGTCGGGCGGCTCGCAGAACACGTTGTATCTGATCGAGCGCGGTGGCGAGCGCATGGTGCTGCGCATGCCGGGCGCCCGGGCGGACGCGGCCCGGATCGACGGCCTGTTGCGCGAGATCCGGCTGGTGCGGGCGCTGTCCGGCACCGATGTGCCACATGCCGAGCTGATCGCCGCCGACGATGCCGGCGATCTGCTCGGCATGCCCTTCTATGTCATGCGCGCCATTGACGGCTGGAGTCCGATGGACGGCGGCTGGCCGGCGCCGTTCGACACCGACCTGGCGGCGCGGCGCCAGTTGGCGTTCGAACTCGTCGGCGGCGCGGCGAAACTGGGCCGGGTCGACTGGCGCGCGCAGGGCCTGGAGGGCTTCGGCCGCCCGGACGGATTCCACGAACGGCAGGTCGACCGCTGGCTGGCCTTCTTGGCTGCCTATCGGGTGCGCGACCTTCCCGGGCTCGACGAGGCCGCCGACTGGTTGCGCCGCAACCGGCCGTCGCACTACACGCCGGGCATCATGCACGGCGACTACCAGTTCGCCAACGTGATGTTCGCGCACGGGGCACCGGCCAGGCTGGCCGCGATCGTGGACTGGGAGATGACAACCGTCGGCGACCCGCTGCTGGATCTGGCCTGGTGCCTGCTGGGCTACGACGGCGAGCATCCGCGCACCGACGGGTTTTATCTGGACATGGCCGGCATGCCGGCGCGCAGCGAACTGCTCGAGCATTACGAGAACATCAGCGGCCTGTCGACCGAGAACATCGACTACTACCTGGTGCTGGCCAACTGGAAGCTCGGCATCGTGCTGGAAAAGACCTACGCTGCCGGTGTGCGCACCGACAAGGTCGACCCGAAGATCACCGAGGCATTCGGCCCGATGATTCCGCGGCTGATCGCCACCGCCGCCGAATTGGCGCGGTCGAAATGAGTTACGCCGAGCAGCTTTTCGACCTGACCGACCGGGTGGTGCTGATCACCGGCGGCAGCCGGGGACTGGGCCGGGAAATGGCGTTCGGGGTTGCTCGCTGCGGCGCCGACGTGGTGATCGCCAGCCGCAACATGGACAACTGTGTCGCGACCGCCAAGGAGATCGAGGCCGAGACCGGGCGGGCCGCCATGCCGTATCAGGTGCATGTCGGGCGATGGGACCAACTCGACGGCCTGGTGGACGCGACCTACGACCGGTTCGGCAAGGTCGACACGCTGATCAACAACGCCGGCATGTCCCCGCTCTACGACAAGCTCAGCGACGTCACCGAGAAGCTGTTCGACGCCGTCGTCAACCTCAACCTCAAGGGACCGTTTCGGTTGTCGGCGTTGGTCGGCGAGCGGATGGTCGCTGCCGGGCGCGGATCGATCATCAACGTCAGCACCGCGGGCTCGCTTCGCCCGACGCCGGACATCGTCCCCTACGCGGCGGCCAAGGCCGGTCTCAACGCGATGACCGAGGCGCTGGCCAAGGCGTTCGGGCCGGCGGTGCGGGTCAATACGTTGATGGCCGGCCCGTTTCTGACCGACGTCAGCAAGTCGTGGGGCCTAGAGCAGGCTCGACAGAATCCGTTTGCGCACCTGGCGCTGCAGCGGGCGGGCGACCCCGCCGAAATCGTAGGGGCCGCTTTGTTTTTGGCGTCGGACGCGTCCAGCTTCACCACCGGCTCGATCCTGCGGGCCGACGGCGGGATTCCCTGAGCGGCGATCGCAAGCGCGGCGAAGCCGGGCGCAGCGGGTCGCCGCCAATCAACCTAAGGAGTAGCGACATGGCGTGGGACTTCTCCACCGAGCCGGAGTTCGAGAAGAAGCTGGATTGGATCCGGGAGTTCGTCCGCGACGAGGTCGAGCCGCTCGAGGTGCTCTTCCCCGGTTGCGAGTTCCTGCCGCTGAACGACCAACGCCGCCGCATCGTCGACCCGCTCAAACAGCAAGTGCGAGACCAAGGGCTGTGGGCACCGCACCTCGGGCCGGAGCTTGGCGGCCAGGGTTTTGGCGCGGTCAAGCTGACGCTGATCAACGAGATCCTGGGCCGCAGCCCGTGGGCGCCGATCGTGTTCGGCACGCAGGCACCCGACACCGGAAACGCCGAGATCCTGGCCCGGTTCGGCACCCAGGACCAGAAGGATCGCTACCTGGCGGGCTTGTTGTCCGGGGAGATCTTCTCCTGCTTCTCGATGACCGAGCCGCAGGGCGGTGCCGACCCCCGCGTCTTCACCACCCGCGCCGTGCGCGACGGCTCAGACTGGGTGATCACCGGGCGAAAGTACTTCTCCTCCAACGCTTCTGTGGCGTCGTTTTTCATCGTCGTCGCGATCACCGATCCGGACGTGCCGGTGCACCGGGGCGCGTCGACGTTCCTGATCCCGGCAGGCACACCGGGTCTGGTCGTCGAAGCCACGCATCACCTGACCGGTGCCCACCCGCACGAACCCGGCCACTCGCTGGTGCGCTACGACAACGTGCGAGTGCCGTCTGACGCCCTTCTGGGCGAGCCCGGCCAAGGCTTTTTGATCCTGCAGACCCGGCTGGCCGGGGGCCGGCTACATCACGCGATGCGTTCCATCGGCGTGGCCCAGCGCGCCATCGACATGATGGCGCGGCGTGCGAAAAGCCGTTTCACCCAAGGCAGTTCGCTGGCCGACAAACAGCTGGTGCAGGCGTTCATCGCAGATTCGTACACCGAGCTGATGCCGTTCCGGCTGGCGGTGCTGCATGCCGCGTGGCTGTGCGACACCGCGGGCGAGCATGCGGCGCGCACCGAAATCGGCGCGTGCAAGATCCTGGCATCGCAGGTACTCAAGTCGATCGGGCTGCGCGCGATCCAAGTCCACGGCGCGTTGGGGCTGACCGACCAACTGCCGCTGACCAACGTGCTGCTCGGCGGTGTGGCCCTCGGGTTGGCCGACGGGCCCACCGAGGCCCACAAGGTCAACCTGGCCCGGATGCTGCTGAAGAACTACGAGGCGGAGGATCCGGAGTGGCCCAGCGAGATGCTCGACGTCCGGCGGGATGCCGCCCGCGCGAAATATGGCGACCTCGTTGACCAGTAGCCGGGTCACGGCGGCCGTCGAACGCGCCCTCGACGACCGTCAGCGCGAGGCCACCGAGGAGGTCGAGCGGATCCTGGCCGCCGCGGTGCGGGTGATGGAGCGGGCAGCCCCGGATCCGCCGCGGGTCAGCGACATCGTCGCCGAGGCAGGGTCGTCGAACAAGGCGTTCTACCGCTACTTCGCCGGCAAGGACGATCTGATCCTTGCGGTCATGGAGCGCGGTGTGGGCATCGTCGTCTCCTATCTTCAGCACCAGATGGCCAAAGAGCCGACGCCGCAAGCCAAAATCGCCCGCTGGATCGAGGGCGTGCTGGCCCAGGTCGCCGATCCGCACCTGCTGAGCATGAGCCGAGCGGCGGCCGGGCAGATGTCATCCACCGCCAACGCCGACGAGGAGATCATGCGGCCGATGCGTGAGCTGCTGACCGAACCGGTTGCGGCGCTGGGCAGCAAGGATGTCAAGCGCGATACGGACGCGGTGTTCTACTGCACCGCAACCACGTTGCGTCGCTACCTGGATTCGTCCGCTCGTCCCAGTCGCGACGACATCGACCATTTGGTGCAGTTCTGCTTGCGCGGGCTGGGCGTGACGTGATGCGAGCCGTTGTCTGCCGTCGATACGGCCCACCGGAAGGCCTTGTCCTCGACGAGGTTCCCGACCCGACACCGGGCCCCGGCGAGGTGGTGGTGCGGGTGCGGGCCGCGGCGGTGAACTTCCCCGACGTGTTGTTGATCGACGGCAAATATCAGGTCCGGATTCCGGTACCGTTCACGCCCGGTAGTGAGCTGGCCGGCGACGTGATCGCGGTCGGGGACGGGCTCGGGTTTGCGCCGGGCGACCGGGTCAGTGGCACCGCGTTCGTGGGGGCGTTCGCCGAGCAGGCGCTGCTTCCCGCCGAGGCGGTGTCGCCCATCCCCGATGGCGCGGATTACGCTGCCGCGGCGGCGTTCGGCGTCGCTTACCGCACCGCCTATCACGCCCTGCGATCGGTTGCCCAAGTCGCAGAAGGCGATTGGGTGGTAGTGCTCGGCGCGGCCGGCGGCGTCGGGCTGGCCGCGGTCGATCTGGCGGTCGCGATCAAGGCGCGGGTGCTGGCCGCGGCGTCGAGTGAGAACAAGCTCGAGGTGTGCCGGCAGCGTGGGGCCGAAGCGACAGTCGACTACGACCGGGAGGACCTGAAGTCCCGCATCCGCGAACTCACCGACGGCGGCGCGCGGGTGGTGCTCGACCCTGTCGGTGGGCCGTATTCGGAGCCGGCCCTGCGTGGGCTCGGCCGCGGCGGCGTCTTTGTGACGCTCGGCTACGCCGCGGGAGCGATTCCGGCGATACCACTCAATCTTGTGCTGCTCAAAGGCATCACGGTCCGCGGCATGGAAATCCGGACGTTTCTCGGTGACCATCCGGCCGAGGCCGAACGCGACATGGCCGAGCTGGAAGCGATGTTCGCCGACGGCCGGATCCGGCCCTACATCGGCGCGCGGTTTCCGCTGACGGAGACTCCGGCGGCGCTACGGTATGTTGCCGAACGCAAGGCGATCGGCAAAGTCGTCATCGACGTCGATTGACAACGTCACGGCGTGACGATGTTGAACGCCGGGTCGGGCCGATCGAGAACACCGAGCAGCGTCTGCAGCGCCGTCTGGTCGCCGGAAAGCTCCAGGCCCGGTGAGCTGAAATCGCCGGCGGCGGCGGCCAGCAATCGGTCCTTGGTGTCCAGCCGCACCGTCACGCTCGCGGTCGCCGAGTCGGCGGGCAGTTTGCGATACACCAGGACCCCGTTGCGCAATGTGAGCCGGTAATTGGTGTCCAGGTCGGTCAACGTGATATCCAGCGCCAGATCCAAATCCCATGCCCGCGGCCCGTTGACGCTGATCGCCAGCGTGTCGAAGATCTGCTCCGGCGTCAGCTGGGACAGCAGCGACTGCGAGGTGGTCTGTGTCGCGGTCCCGAAGTTGCCGTCGCGCAATTCGGCGGCACCGGAGAGGAAGAAGTTGCGCCACGTCGCGTTCTCGGCGCCATAGGCCAGCTGCTCCAGCGTGTCGGCGTAGAGCTGGCAAGCGTCGCCATGCGCGCTGTCGGTGAACACCGCATGGTCGAGTAGTGTTGCCGCCCAGCGGAAATCACCGGAATCGAAAGCCTGCCGGGCGAGTTCGACGACGCGGTCCACACCGCCCATCGCGTCGACGTAGCGACTGGCCAGCGCCTCGGGCGGATGCGGCCACAAGCGGGCCGGGTTGCCGTCGAACCAGCCCATGTAGCGCTGGTAGATGGCCTTCACGTTGTGGCTGACCGACCCGTAGTAGCCGTGGGTATGCCACGCCTTGTCCAGCGCCGGCGGCATCTCGAACATTTCGGCGATCTCCGCGCCGGTGTAGCCCTGGTTGAGCAGCCGCAGCGTCTGATCGTGCAGGTAGGCATACAGGTCGCGTTGCAGCGACAGGAACGCGACGATCCGGTCGCGTCCCCAGGTGGGCCAGTGGTGAGAAGCGAATACGACGTCGGCGCGCTCGGCGAACAGGTCGATCGCCTCGGTGAGATATCCCGACCACACGTGCGGGTCGCGCACCAACGCGCCGCGCAGGGTCAGCAGGTTGTGCAGATTATGGGTGGCGTTTTCTGCCATGCACAAGGCCCGAAATTGCGGGAAGTAGAAATGCATTTCGGCGGGCGCCTCGGTGCCCGGCGCCATTTGGAATTCGATGTCCACGCCGTCGATTGTGTGCGTCTCGCCGGTCGCGCGGATATCGACTGTCGGGACGATGAGCGCCACCTCGCCGGTCGACGGCGCCTGACCCAGCCCGCAACCGACTTGGCCCTGCGGGCCGCGCTCCAGCATGGTGCCGTACATGTAGGTTGCGCGACGGGCCATCGCCGTTCCGGCGTAGACGTTTTCCTGCACGGCGTGACCGGTGAATCCTTCCGGTGCCAGCACCGCTACCCTTCCGGCGTCCACGTCCGCTTGTGATGTCACCCCGAGCACGCCGCCGAAATGGTCAACGTGACTGTGGGTGTAGATGACCGCGACGACGGAGCGGTCGCCGCGATGGGTGCGGTACAGCGCCAGCGCGGCGGCCGCTACTTCGGTGGACACCAGCGGGTCGATCACGATGATGCCGGTGTCACCTTCGACGAAGCTGATGTTGGAGAGGTCCAGCCCGCGAACCTGGTAGATGCCCGGCACCACTTCGTACAGGCCCTGTTTGGCAGTCAGCATCGACTGCCGCCACAGGCTGGGGTGCACCGACGTCGGCGGGTCACCGCTGAGAAACGCGTACGCATCGTTGTCCCACACCACGCGGCCGTCGGCGGCCTTGACGACGCAGGGGCTCAGCGCGGCAATGTATCCGCGATCGGCATCGGTGAAATCGGTTGTGTCGTCGATCGGTAGGCCGCTTTCTTGGTGTGCCGACTCGACGAATGCGCTCGGCGGCTTGTGCTCCACCCTCACCACGGTGCCATCAATTCACCTACATCGCACCGAAACGGGAGTGGAAATGGCTTCGTGACGTGGGAATTAATTTTTGCCGAATCCGATGTTCGCGACTCCGCCGAGTTGCATACTGCCGAAACGGTCCATCACTGTCGGGCCGCGGTAACGACAAAGGAGCACGGGTGAAACGTTCAGTAACGATCGCTGCAGCAGCGACGGCGATCGTCGTCACAGGTTTGACGGGCTGTTCGGGCGGTGGCGGCCAGAAGGTCAGCACCAAAGGCCATGCCAAGGTGGTGGTCGACGGCCAGGACCAAAACGCCAAGGGTCAGGTCACCTGCCAAAAGGCGGCGGGAGAGCTCCAGATCGGGATCGGCCAGCCCGGCTCGTCGGGCGCCGTCGCGGTCCAGGCCACCGACGCGAATCCGCCCGTGGTTCACCAGATCGCACTGGGCACCGTCAACGGTGTGAACCTTGCCTACCAGCAGGGCAGTCCCGGTGCCAGCGCCAAAGCGACGAAGGACGGCGACGGCTACAAGTTCACCGGTACCGCAACCGGCGTCGACCCGTCAAATCCCATGGCGGGCATGGTGAGCAAGCCGTTCGAAGTTGACGTGACCTGCCCGTAGCAGTCAGCCGGCGAGGTCGTACACCGTCGTCCCGCCCACTTTCTGCGGCGTGAAGTGCGCCTTGACCCATTCCGTGATGGCGGCGGCGGTGCCAGACGGTTTGCGCGGACCACCGGGTCCACCCGGACGCCCGCGGCCGTCGTCGGGAATGAAGTAGCGGACCTGCCCGGTGGCGACATACCGCTGAAACTGCGCCAACGTCGGTGAGTTGTCCTGACCGCTGAAACCACCGATCGCCATCACCGACGTGCCGGTGCTCAGCTCGAGGCTGTCCGTCAGGTGCGAGCCGATAGTTGCTGCTGCCCAACGCTTGTCGGCGGCGGTCAGCAGGAGCGCTTGCAGTGCATTGTTGTCGCCTGGCCGTGGTCCCGGGCTGCCGTGATCGGGGGCTGAAGCCTGTTCAGGCCCCGACCTCGGGATCGCACCGCCGTGATAGACCGCGACCGCTTCGACGGTGTATGCCGCAGTGCCGCCCAGCCCGAACAACAGCCCGGCCGCGGCCAGCACGGCGGGGTATCGGCGCAGCGGTCGGCCGATCAGCAGTGCCGCTGCCACGGCGATCGTCCCGACAAGCAGGGCCCAACGCAGCCAGGGCAGCCACTGCGGTGTGCGGTCGAGCAGGACGAAGTCCCACACGCCGGTCGCAATGACCATGGCGCGCAGCACAACCCGCGACGACGTGAACTGCCTGCCGCGCCAGAGCTCGCAGGCCGCGATTGCCACGACGGCGGCGACCGCCGGCGCCAGCGCAACGGTGTAGTAGGGATGCATGATGCCCTGCATGTAGCTGAAAACCAGCGCGGTCACCAACAGCCAACCGCCCCACAGCAACAGGCCCGCTCGTAGCCGGCTGGTTCGGGGCGCAGACCGTACGAACCACAGCGTGGCGATCAGTCCGATCAGGGCAGCGGGCAGCAGCCAGGAAATCTCGGTGCCCATCGACGTCCCGAACATCCTTGTGATGCCCGGCCCGCCACCGAACATCGGCGACCCGTTGCCCGGTTTGTCGCCCGGGCTGTGATTGCCGTCCCCGCCCAGCACCCGGCCGACGCCGTTGTAGGCCAGCGCGAGCTGCAGCAGGCTGTTGTCGGCGGAGCCGCCGATGTAGGGCCGAGAATCCTTGGGCCACAGGCTCACCAGGGCAACCAGCCAGCCGCCCGAGACCACCATGGCCGTCAGCCCGGCCAGCAGGTCACCGATCCGCTTCCACAGCGAGCCCGGCGCGGCGACCAGCACCGCCAGCGCCAGCGCCGGCACCACCAGGAAGGCCTCCATCATCTTGGTCAGGAAAGCGAACCCGAGCGCGGTTCCGGCGAGCGCAAGCCATCGACCCGACGACCCGTCGAGCGCGCGCACCGTGCAGTAGCCGGCGGCAACCAGCAGCAGGACCAGCAGCGCGTCCGGGTTGTTGTAGCGAAACATCAACGCCGCCACCGGTGTCAGCGCCAGCACCGCGCCGGCGAGCAGGCCGGCGGCGGGCCCACTGGCCCGTCGTACAGCGCCGTGCAGCAAGGCCACCGACCCGACACCCATCAGGGCCTGCGGCACCAGCATCGACCACGTGCTGAAACCGAACAGCCGCCCCGACAGTCCCATCACCCACATCGCTGCGGGCGGTTTGTCGACGGTGATCGCGTTGCCCGAATCGAGCGAGCCGAAGAACAACGCCTTCCAACTCTGTGTGCCGGCCTGCACGGCGGCGGCGTAGAACTCGTTGGCATAGCCGACGGCGCTCAGCCCCCACAGGTAGAGCAGCGCCGTCGCGGCCAGCAGTGCCCACAGCGCGCGGCGCTCCCATCGCGGTCGCCCCGAAGAGGCGGTCGGCGCCGAAATCGCCTCCGGCACAACGTCTGCCACCAGCATCATCGCACGGCCTCCTTGCCGCCACGTGCGGGATGGAACACCCATCCGCGCAGTAGTACGAATCGCACGACGGTCGCGGCCAGATTGGCCAGCACCAGCACGGCGAGTTCGAGCAGCCGTGGCGGATCGGTGACGTTGTGCAGCATGGCCAGCGCGCCACTGGTCAGCGCCAAGCCCACCGCGAACACCACCAGGCCCTCGAACTGGTGGCGGGCCGCGCCCGCACGACCGCGCACCCCGAACGTGAAGCGGCGGTTGGCTGCAGTGTTGGCCAGCGCCGTCGCCAACAGAGCGATCAGGTTGGCAGGCTGCGGGCCCAGAGGCCGCCGCAGCAGCAGGAACAGCGCGAGATACGCGAGCGTGCTGAGCACGCCGATCACTCCGAAATGCACCGCCTGACCCAGCAACGACCGGGACGCGCCGGCACCGCGGCCGAACTGTGCGCCGATCGCCTGGACCGGGATCTCGCCGCGCGCAAAACCCTTGAGCAGCCGAGCGATTCCCTTGAGGTCGGCCATTGCCGTCGCGACAATGTCCACCCGGCTGTCCGGGTCGTCGACCCAATCCACCGGCACCTCGTGGATCCGCAACCCGCTGCGTTCGGCCAGCACCAGCAGCTCGGTGTCGAAGAACCAACCGGTGTCGTGCACGTAGGGCAGCAGCTGTCGCGCGACGTCTGCACGGATTGCCTTGAACCCGCACTGGGCGTCGGAGAACCGGGCCGCCAACGTCGATCGCAGGATCAGGTTGTAGCAGCGCGAAATCACCTCGCGCTTGGCGCCTCGGACGACCCGCGAGCCGTGGTCGAGCCGCGTCCCGATCGCCAGGTCGGAATGGCCGGAGATCAGCGGCGCCACCAGCGGGGCCAGCGCCGCGAGGTCGGTCGACAGATCGACGTCCATGTAGGCCAGCACCGGCGCGTCCGAGTGTTCCCACACCGCATGCAGGGCGCAGCCACGGCCCTTCTGCTCCAGCCGGATCGTCCGCACCTCGGCCAGCTCGTTGGCCAGCGCCGCCGCGATCAGCGGCGTGGCATCGACGCTGGCGTTGTCGGCGATCGTGATGCGGAAGGTGAACGGAAAGTCCCGGGTCAGGTATTCGTGCAGGCGGTGAATCGAATCCGCAAGGGCCGCTTGCTCGTTGTATACCGGCACGGCGATGTCGAGCATCGGTACGCCGCGCTCCGCGGCGATCAGTGCGGGGCTGGGCCTGGCGTTGGCCTGCTCGCAGGTCGGTGCGATCGTGGTCATGTCGTCGATCGTCGGCGGCGGGTGTGGGGCGGCAGTGGGTAGCGGCTATGCGTCGGCTGTGAGCGGCAGCCGCACCGTGAATTTCGTGTGACCCGGCGCACTGTGCACGTCGATGGTGCCGTTGTGCGCCTTGACCACCGCCGAGACGATCGCCAGGCCCAGCCCGGTGCTGCCGCCCTTGCGGGACCGGGACGTGTCACCGCGGGCGAATCGCTCAAAAACCTCCGGCTGCAACGGTTCCGGAATCCCGGGCCCGTTGTCGGTCACCGTCAGCACGGCATGCGTGGTGTCGATGCTCAGCCCCGTCGTCACAACGGTTCCCGAACCGGTATGGATGCGGGCGTTGGTGAGCAGGTTGGTCAGAACCTGATGCAGCCGGGCAGCGTCGCCGGCGACCATCACCGGCTCGTCGGGCAGGTCGAGCTCCCACTGGTGATCCGGCCCGGCGACGTGCGCATCGCTGACCGCGTCGGCCGCCACGCGGGACAGGTCCACCGGTTCTCGCTCCAACGGCCGGCCGGAGTCCAGCCGGGCCAGCAGCAGCAGGTCCTCGACAAGGCGGGTCATGCGCTCGGTCTCGGATTGCACACGGCTCATCGCATGTGTCACCGCATCCGTGTCGTCGCGAACCCGTTGCGCCAGTTCGGTATAGCCGCGGATCGCGGCCAGCGGGGTGCGCAGTTCGTGGCTGGCGTCGGCGACGAACTGGCGGACCCTGGTCTCGCTGGCCTGCCGGGTGGACAGGGCGGCGGCGATATGGTCGAGCATCCGGTTCACCGCCGACCCGAGCTGGCCCACCTCGGTGTACGGATTGGCGTCCGGTTCGGGCACCCGCACCGGCAGCGCCACCTCGCCGCGGTCCAGCGGCAGGTCGACGACCTTGCTGGCGGTTTGCGAGACGCGCCGCAGCGGGGCCAGGGCGCGCCGCATGATCACGATGCCGGCAGTGGTCGCCGCGACCAGCGCGACCACGGTGACCACACCGATGATCAGCAGCATCCGGATCATGGTGGCGTCCACGTTGGACATCGACAGCCCGGTGACGAGAACATCGCCGCCGTGCCGCGCGGGGGCGGCGATCACGCGGTAGCGGCCGAGGCCGTCGAGATCGCGGGTCACCGGCGTGCGGTTGGGCACAACCGCATCCAGTTGAGCTTTCGCCTTGTCGGACAAGGCGGCTCGTGAGCCGGTGGTGGTCAGGTATCCGGCGTCGACGGTCTTGCCGCCACTGACCACGGCGGCGACCATCCCGACGGGTTGGCCCGGGGCGTCGAGGAATTCCGGGCCCGGTCCGGGCCTGGGAGCGCGGTGATGATGCCACGGCACCGGCGGCGGTGGCGGTTCGCCGAACATGCGCACCGAGCGATGCGACGCGTCGTGTACCTGAACGTCGAGCTGGCCCACCAGATACCGGTACAACGCGAGTTCGGTCACCGCACCGATTCCGACACAGGCGATGGTCAGCACGATCACCTGGCCGACCAGCAGCCGGACCCGAAGGGAGGCGGCCCGCCGCACGCTAGCGGGCCGGCTTGAGGACATAGCCTGCGCCGCGCAGAGTGTGGATCATGGGCTCACGCCCGTTGTCGATCTTCTTGCGCAGGTACGAGATGTACAACTCGACGATGTTGGACCGGCCGCCGAAGTCATAGCTCCACACCCGGTCGAGAATCTGCGCCTTGCTCAACACCCGCCTGGCGTTGCGCATCATGAATCGCAGCAACTCGAATTCGGTGGAGGTCAACGAGATCGGCTCGCCGGCGCGGGTGACCTCGTGGCTGTCCTCGTCGAGCACCAGATCGCCGACGACGATCTGCGCGCCGCTGTCGACCGTCGTCACGCCGGTGCGGCGCAGCAGGGCACGCAGCCGCAACACGACCTCTTCGAGGCTGAACGGTTTGGTGACGTAGTCGTCGCCGCCGGCGGTCAGGCCGGCGATGCGGTCTTCCACTGCGTCCTTGGCGGTGAGCAGTAGCACGGGCAGTTGCGGATTGTGTTCGCGCAGTTTGCGTAACACGTCCAGCCCGCTCATATCGGGCAGCATCACGTCGAGGACGACGACGTCCGGCCGCTGCTTGCGCGCCGCCTGCAATGCCGAGGCGCCGTCCCCCGCGGTGGCGATGTTCCAGCCTTCGTAGCGCAAAGCCATCGACACCATCTCGGCCAGTACGGCCTCGTCGTCGACCACCAGCACGTTGATCGGATTGCCGTCGGCACGGCGCATCACGACGCGCTCCGCTTGGGGTTGGCTCACAACTTCTTAGTATGCGCACCCGACTGGGTCGATGCTGTGCGAATCCTATGCGCGCGCTGTGAGCGGTTCAAGTGCTGGTCAGTACCAGTATCGTCGGCCCGCGACCGGTCGGCCGACGCTGCCCATGATCCAGAACACCGCGCCGATCACCAGCAGGATGATGCCGAGCACCTCCAAAACCGGCACCGTCAAGAAATATCCGAGAACCAGCAGAATGATTCCGAGGACGATCATGATGTCTCCATTCCAACAACATGTTCGATGTTGATTGCCGGCATCGAACTGGGTTCCGGCAAATGACAACTGACTTTGGGGTTTACGCCCGCGTAGTTCAACGGGCCGGCGATCACAGTCAGTGCGATGTTGCCAACGGTGGCACACGTTTTTGCCTCGCCCTGGAAGTAGCCGCGCTGCCAGACCGCGATCGCGCCGATGATCAGCCAAATCAGCACAATGACGCTGATAATTCCGCCGTACCGCATAGTGACCTCCATTGGCCCGGGCACAAATTCTGGGCCAGTGTTTACCCAGATCGGAGATTTCCAAACACCAGCTGGTGGAGGACTTAACGGCTCGATCGCGCTTTTGGCAGCTCCTTGTGGCTCTACCGGAATGCCGTCGGTGTCATTCCTCCGGCGGCTCGGCCGGGGTCAATCGCTCGGGCGGTTCTTCGGGTGTCAGCCGCTCCGGCGGCTCCGCGGGTGTCAACCGCTCGGGCGGTTCTGGCGGCGTCCCGCGTTCGGGTGTCGGCTCGGGTGCGGCGGTACTCATCGGCCTGCCTTACCCGAATTCCGGTGCGGCGAAACGCCCGAGTTATTCCGGCCGCTGCGCGGAGATGAAAACCGTTGGCGGCATTACATCTTCAGCGGGCACATCGCGGCTGTAGCGAGCCAGCATCTGAGCCATGCCGGTTGCCGACACCTGCCAGCCATGCTCACGCAGCCACTCGGCGACGTCTGTTCGCTCCTCCGGGTACCAGAGGTCCTCGGTGTTCGGCAACTCGGTGTGCAGCAGCTCCGCCGCCGCCGCCTGTAAGCGCTGGGCCTGCTCGCGCTGGCGGGCCAACAGATCTGGGTTGAGGAAATTCGGGGCGGGTGCGTTGACCGCCAGCCAACTTCCCGCCGCGCTGTGGGCATCGATGCGCTCGAACAGCAGATCCTGTGCCCACGCCGGCAGGTAGCGGACCAGCCCCTCGGCCGACCATGCGGTGGGCCGAGACGGGTCAAAACCGGCTTGCTGCAAGGCCGTTGGCCAATCCTGGCGTAGATCTACCGGAACGTTCACCAAGGTTGACGTCGGGCGGGCGTCCTGTTGGCGCAATGTGGCCGACTTGAATTCGAGCACCTTTGCCTGTTCGAGCTCATACACGGTCGTGCCGTCCGGCCACGGCAGCCGCCAGGCGCGCGCGTCCAGACCAGCCGCCAATATCACGATCTGCCGAACGCCGGATCCCGCGGCGTCGAGAAAGAACTCGTCGAAGAACGCCGTCCGCACGGCCATGAAGTCGACCATCACCTGCATCCGGCTGCGCAGCTCGGGTTCACGCTCGATCAGTTGTGCCTGCAGCGCGGGATCGGTGAACAGGCTCCACATTCCGCGGCCCGCCGCGTCCACGAACGCCTGCGCGAACGGGTCGCGGATCAGCGGGTTGTCGCCGGCGGTTTCCGCGGCGCGCGCCGCCGCGACACCGAGCGCGGTCGATCCCACGCTCTCGGTGATGTCCCACGAGTCGTCGTCGGTCCTGGGCATCGCCGTTACCTCCCCTCTGACGATGTGCGATGAGCGGCCAGCCACTGGTCCGCCCGGCGCTTCGATGCCCGCGACAGCCACGCGTCCTGGATAAGTTCGGCCAGCTCGGTTCTGCTGACGTCGGCCAACCGGCTGGCCCGCACCAACACCGACGGATGGCCGTCGAAGTGGCCGGTGGTGAAAACCGGCGAATCCGGGTCCTGCACCAACGCCAACTTATCGCTCTCCGAGGGCACCCAGATCATGATCACATCGGAGAATCGCTCGCCGGTTTCAGGGTCGGCGGCGTCGGGCTGCGGGGTGCGGAAGAACACGAACGACTTGCCGCCGACCTGGTAGATCGGGTTGCCCTTCGGTCCTTCGATGCGCCGTGTGTGCGGCATCGCGGCGGCGATCTCATGCACGTCGCTGACTCGGGCCGGTCGATCGGTCACTGCTGCAGCAGTTCTGCCATCTTCGGCATGATCGCCTGCAGCGCCTTGAGCGGTCGCAACATGACTTTGAACGACACGATCTGACCGTCGTCGTTCCAGTGGATCATGTCGATTCCGTTGACATAGACACCGTCGACGGTCGCGGCGAACTCGAGGATGGCGGAGCGCTCCTTGTACCACTGCTCGACGTAATGAAAATCGTTGTCGCCGAACACTTTTGCCGCCGCCCGCAGGTAAGTCGCCGTCTTCTGCCGGCCTTCCTGCGGGGTGAAGACCGCCGGTGAGTAGAACACGGCGTCTTCGGCCAGCAGACTGTCCAGCTCGTCGACACGGCCGTTCTCGATGACCTGCAGCCAACGCTCAATCACTGGTGGCGTCATAGGCCGATCCTCGCAGACGGTAGCTTTTCCACCGTGGAGAACCTGGAAGCGGTCGCGGAATGGATGTCGCGGCAGGGCCTGGGCGAGGGCCCGCTGGAGGATGTGTCCGAGATCAGCGGCGGCACCCAGAACATCATGCTGCGGTTCACCCGCTCCGGCCGCTCATACGTGCTGCGGCGCGGACCACAACACCTGCGCCCGCGCAGCAACACGGTGATTTTGCGGGAGACCCGGGTGCTGGCGGCGCTGGCCGGCACCGACGTGCCACACCCGCGGCTGATCGCCACCTGCGATGACACCAGCTTGCTCGGCGACGCGGTGTTCTACCTGATGGAGCCGGTCGACGGGTTCAACGCGGGCGAGGAGCTGCCGGCGCTGCATGCCAGCGACGCCAGCGTGCGGTTCGGGATGGGGATCTCGATGGCCGACGCGCTGGCCAAGCTGGGCGCCGTCGACCACGTCGCGGTCGGGCTGGCCGACTTCGGCAAGCCGGACGGCTTCTTGGAACGCCAAGTGCCGCGGTGGCTTTCGGAGCTCGAGTCCTACAACGAGTACGAGAATTATCCGGGTCCCGACATTCCCGGCGTCGACGACGTCGCCAAGTGGCTCGAGGAGAACCGGCCGTCGCAGTGGAAGCCGGGCATCATGCACGGCGACTACCACGCCGCCAACGTGATGTTCTCCCGCACCGGACCGGACGTCGTCGCGATCGTCGACTGGGAGATGTCCACGATCGGCGACCCGCTGCTGGACCTGGGCTGGATGCTGGCCACCTGGCGGCAGTCCGACGGATCGAGCGTGTTCGGCCACACGCTTACCGAGATGGGCGGGCTGGCCGCCCCCGAGGACCTGGTGGAGCGCTACGCGGCCAACACCACCCGCGACCTGTCGCACATCACCTGGTACACCGTGCTGGCCTGCTTCAAGCTCGGCATCGTCATCGAGGGCACGCTGGCGCGGGCGTGCGCGGGCAAGGCGCCCAAGGAGGTCGGCGACCACCTGCACGCCGCCACCGTCAAGCTGTTCGAGCAAGCGCTGGAGCTCATGAGTTGATTGACTTCGACATCCCGGCCGAGCTGGCGGCGCTGCGGGACGAGATCCTGGCGTTCGTCGTCGAGCAGGTTGTGCCCTACGAGACCGATCCGCGCCTGACCCGGCACGGCCCCGACGACGAGCTGCGCGCCGAGCTGGTGGAGCTGGCCCGCACCGCGGGACTGCTGACGTTCCAGGCACCCAAGCGGTTCGGCGGCCGCGAGCCGTCACACCGCGAGCAGGCAGTGCTGTTCGAGGCGGCCGGCTGGTCGACGCTGGGACCGGTGGCGCTCAACTGCGCCGCACCCGACGAAGCCAACATGTACCTGCTCGGCAAGGTGGCCAACCAGCAGCAGGTCGACGAGTTTCTGCTGCCGGTGATCGACGGCAGGCAGCGGTCGGTGTTCGCGATGACCGAACCCGACGGCGCCGGCGCGGATCCCAACCAGCTGGCCACCACCGCGGAGTTCGACGGCGGCCACTACGTCGTCAACGGCCGCAAGTGGCTGATCACCGGGGCGCACGGCGCGCGGACGTGGATCATCATGGCCCGGGTCGCGCCGAACCCGCACGGCCCGGACGGGCCGACGCTGTTTTTGTGCGACGGCCGAACACCCGGCATCGAACTCGAGCGGGTGATGTCGACGATGGACCGCAACTACGTCGAAGGCCACGGCGTGGTGCGCTTCACCGACCTGCGGCTGCCGGCGTCGTCGGTGCTGGGCGAGGTGGGCCACGCGCTGCGCTACGCCCAGCTCCGGCTGGCGCCGGCCCGCTTGACGCACTGCATGCGCTGGCTGGGCGCCGCCTCGCGGGCGCAGTCGATCGCGGTGGCCCACGCCCGGACTCGCACCGCGTTCGGCAAACCCATCGGCGAACACCAGGGCGTGAGCTTCATGATCGCCGACAACGAGATCGCCCTGCAGCAATGCCGGCTGGCGATCTGGTGGGCGTGCTGGGCACTGGACAACGGTGCGAAAGGCCGGCACGAAAGCTCGATGGTCAAGGCCTACGTGTCCGAGGAGTTGTTCAAAGTCGCCGACCGCTGTGTGCAGATCCTCGGCGGCATCGGCATCTCCGACGAGACACCGGTCGGCATGATCTTCTCCGACATGCGCGCCTTCCGCCTCTACGACGGACCCACCGAAGTGCACAAGTACGCCATCGCCCGGCAGGTGCTGCGCTCGCCTTAGCCGCCTAATCCTCGGCGCTCGTCTGCAGCGCCGTGAGCGCGTCGTCCAGCGTCGGGTACAGCGCCACGGTCTTGTCCAGGCCTAGCAACTCGATCGGCCGCCGTGTCACCGGACTGTTCGCGACGACGGCGAGTTGACCTGATTTGCCGAGCTTTTCGCGTGCGGCCGCCAAGATGCGCACACCCGCGGACGCCAAGAACTCCATACCGGACAACTCGACGACGAGGATCGCAGGCTCTTCGGCAAGCGCTTCGTCGATCGCCGTCTCGAACGCCGGCGCGGTGCTCAAATCAACTTCGCCGCCGACACTGAGCACCACGACGCCGTCGAGGTGCTCGACTGAGGTGCTGATCGGATCCGGAGCTGACAACCGCCATCCTTCGTCCGGCGCTGAGCTGCAAGACGAGCTGTGGTGCCGACCCTAACCCGCTGTCGCAGACTCCAGAAATAATACTTCAACCATTGCCGCGAGGCGGTCGGTTACGCTGGGCAAAGCATGTGCGGGCCACCGCCGGGGGGTGCAGGCAGGAGCCGGGAGGTTCGATGTCAGATCCGTCGACGGGCTTAGCGAGCACCACCGCTGTCAGCCAGCCGGTGGGCGTCTCCACCGAGGGTTTGCTGCCGCAACTGGTGCAGCACCTGCGGCAGAACCGCACCGCCCTGCGCGAGGAGTGGGCCCAGCGGATCACCGAAGCGCAGTTGCTCACCGCGATGACGCCGGAGGAGATCTTCTCGGAAGCCACCGCCGTCTACGACAACTACGTCGAGGTGCTCGAGACCGGAAGCGTCGAAGCGCTGCAGGCCTACGCGCGCGACCTTTCCGAACGCATCATCCCGCGGGGCGTGGAGACCGACGAGGTGGTGGGCATCGTGCTGCTGCTGCGCGACGTGCTCGCCCGCTCGCTGTTCGAGAAGTACCAGTCCGACTTCGAGATGCTCAACCGGGTGCTCGACGCCTACGAGCCGGCCGCCAACCGCATTGCCAACACGGTGGCGGTCAGCTTCGTCCAAGAGCGTGAGCGCATCATCCGCCAGCAGCAGGAGGCCATCCGCGAGCTGTCCACCCCGGTGCTGCAGGTCCGCGAGCAACTGCTGATCCTGCCGATCATCGGCATCCTCGACAGCCAGCGCGCCCGGCAGGTCACCGAGCAACTGCTGCGCGCCATCCGGGCCAACCGGGCCAAGGTGGTGGTCATCGACATCACCGGTGTCCCCACCATCGACTCGACCGTCGCCAACCACCTGGTGCAGACCGTCGACGCGTCGGGGCTGATGGGCGCCAGCGTGATCATCACCGGCCTGTCGTCGGAGATCGCGCTGACCCTGGTGACGATCGGACTGGATCTTTCGAAGATGAACGCGGTCGGCGACCTACAGGGCGGCATCGAAGAGGCCGAGCGGCTGCTGGGTTACGAAGTCACCCGCACCGGCGAGCAGAGCGGGTGAGCACCTCCACTACGAGCGCCCCATGCCAGTACCCATCCTGAAGCAGGGCGCGATTCTCATCGCGACCGTGCAAGCCGCGCTCACCGACTCCGACACCGAGCGGCTCCGCCAGGACCTGATGGAACGGGTCAGCCGGTTCCGCGCGCAGGGCATCATCGTCGACGTCACCGCCATCGACGTGATGGATTCGTTCGCCGCCCGGTCGCTGCGCACGATCGCGCACATGACCCGGCTGCGCGGCGCGGACACCGTGATCGTCGGCCTACAGCCCGAGGTTGCATTCGCGATGGTCCAACTGGGGCTGGTGTTCGACGACATGTATACGGCACTCGACCTCGAGGAGGGCCTCGCGCTGCTGAATCGGCAACTGGCGCTGCGAAAGTCGATCGGACGTGACAGTGGCGGATGACGTCGGTGTCGACCTGCGAGTCGACATCGTCACCTCAGACGACATCGTTGCCGCGCGGCAGGCAGGGCATCACTTGGCCCGGGAACTGGGTTTCTCGCTGACCGACGTGACCATGATCGCAACCGCCATCTCCGAGATCGCCCGCAACATCACCAGCTACGCCGGGCGCGGCGAGGTCCGAATTGCCGTGCAAGACCGGGAGGGTCGCAAGGCGCTGGTGGTGCGCGCCGAAGACGACGGGCCCGGCATCGCCGACGTGGAAAGAGCTCTGGAGGACGGGTTTTCGACGGGCCGCGGGCTGGGTATGGGTCTACCCGGCGCTCGCCGCCTGATGGACCGGCTGATCGTGGAGTCCACACCGGGCCGCGGGACGATAGTCGAGATGTGGAAATGGATCCCGCCCAATGAGTGAGAACGGCCGGCTGGGGCCGCTGGAATGGGCGACCGCGTCACGCCCGCGACCGGGCGAGCAGGTGTGCGGCGACCGCGCGATCGCGGTCGCGGTGGACGACGCCGGGGCGCTGATCGGGGTGCTGGACGGGCTCGGCCATGGCGAGGAAGCCGCCGCGGCGGCGCTGTGCGGCGTGGAGGTGCTGCAGGAAGCCCGCGGCGAGCCGCTCGACGTGCTGGTCCAGCACTGCCACCGTGCGCTGTCGGGCACCAGGGGTGCCGCGATGACGTTGGCGCGCATCGACTTCGGCGCGGCGGACACGCTGCGGTGGATCGGAATCGGCAACGTCAGCGCCAACATCGTCGCCAAACACCCCGGCGGCGTCGAAGTGCGGTCGTCAGCGCGCCTGGCCGGCGGCATTGTCGGATACCGGCTACCCGAAGGGATAGCGGCGCAGGAAGTGCCGATCCGTCCCGGGGACCTGCTCGTCATCGCCAGCGACGGAATCGCCGAAGACCACCTCGACGACATCGACTTCGCCGCCCACAGCATCGTGATCGCCGAGCAGATCCTGAGCCGGTACAGCAAGCAGACCGATGACGCGCTGGTGCTCGCCGCACGTCATCGAGGCACCGCGGGATGAGCCGCGCCGACGAGTTTCACGTCCGGTACGCCGCCGCGCTGCGCACCTATGTGCAGGCGCGCAGCGAAGCCAACCTCGCGGTGGGCCACGAACTCGGGCGGCGCGCCCTGCAAGAACAGGTCAGCATGCTCGACATCGTCGAGAAGCACGTTCTGCTGACGGGCGAGCTCGCGACCGAGCCCGGTTTCGACCGATCGGCGGCGCTGGAATTCCTGCTGCAGACGCTTGTGCCACTTGACGTGGCGACACGCGGATTTCTGGACGGCACAAGGCGTTACGAGGAGCAGCGGGCCCGCGCGGACGACCTCGCCGATCGCGACGAGTTCCGCAGCGCGCTCGTCAATTCGCTGCAGGAGGGGTTCTTCGTCGCCGACGACAGCGGCGCGGTCATCGAGGCCAACGAGGCTTTCGCCAAGATCACCGGCTACCCGGCCGACGGCGTGCCCTACCCGTGGCCGCACCCGTGGCTGGTCGACAAGAAAACCGCGGCAACCCAACAATCCCGGCTCACCTCGGAGAACCAGGTCCAATACGAGACGCCGATTCGCAACCGCGAAGGCCAACTCGTGTGGGTGGCGGTGAACATCAGCACTGTCACCGCCCACGGCACCGAAGGTGTGGCCTACGTGGGCACGATTCGAGACATCACCGCCGAAAGAGCTTTTGCGGCACGGGAAAACGCTGTGCTACGCCTGGCGACCGCCGTGGGCGTGGCCAAAAGCGTGGCAGAGGTGCTCACAATCACGCTCGACGAGTGCCGAACGGCGATCGGCGTGTCGCGAGTGGTGGCCGCCTTGTGGACCACCAACGGCGCCGACCCGGTGGTGCTGGTGGCGGGCGAACCCGTCACCGCAACCTGGCGCGAGCTGGATCCCCTGCTGCGGCAGACCTTTCAGGATGTGCGGCGCCAGTTACCACTCACCGTGCAGACGGTGGAATGGGCGGACACTCCAGGACAGTCCCGCGGAATCGTGGCGGTGGTGTCCGGAACTGCCGATGTCGCGTTGTGGCTGGAGTTGGGCACACCCCGGCGGATCAGCGCCGAAGATCGGCTGTTGGTCACCGTGCTGGTCGGTCACCTGAGCCTGGCCATACAGCATGTCCGCCAGTTCGAGAACGCCCGCGAGACCTCGCTGACGTTGCAGCGCGCCATGCTGCCCTCCACCGATCCGCCGGCGGGCTTCGCGGTCCGCTACGAACCCGCCGTGCCGCCGTTGGAGATCGGCGGCGACTGGTACGAGGTGCTGCCGGTCGGTGAACATCAGACAGGCATCATCGTCGGCGACTGCGTCGGGCGCGGCCTGGCCGCCGCGGCGGTGATGGGTCAGCTGCGGAGCTCAGCGCGTGCGCTGTTGCTGACCGGCGCCGAGCCCGAGATGCTGCTCGAACAACTCGACGTCGCGGCCGAATTCATCCCGGATGCGTTCTGCACCACGGTGTTTGTGGCGATTCTCGACACCGGATCCGGCGAGCTGCGCTACAGCAGCGCCGGACATCTGCCGGCCGTACTGGTGGCACCGCAGTGTGAGCCGACGCTGCTCTCCGATGCCCAGTCAGTGCCAATTGCGGTGCACGGCAGAGGTCCTCGCCGACAGGCGTCCGTCACGGTAGCGCCGGGGTCCACGTTGATGCTCTACACCGATGGCCTTGTCGAGCGGCGCGACTCATCGATCGACGACGGGATCGCGCGCGTCGCGAGGGTGGTGGCCGACGGGATGACGCTGTCGGCCGACGCCGTCGCGGACGCCGCGCTGGAGAAGATGGCTCCGCCCGACGGATACGACGACGACGTCGCGATCGTGGTCTACCGCAGGCCCTATCGACCGCTGAGCATCGAAACCAAGGCTGACGCAGTCGAATTGGCTGATATCCGGCATCGGCTCATCGCGTGGGCGCGCGAAGCCGCCGTCCCGGACGATCTGGTGGCCGACGTGGTGCTGGCGGTCAACGAGGCCTGCGCCAACAGCATCGAGCACGCGTACCGGGGGCAGGACCCGGGCACGGTTCGCGTCGACGCCCACTGCGACGGCGCGCAGGTGCAGGTGCGGGTTGTCGACAGCGGTTCGTGGAAGACTGCGCCCGCCGATCCGGGTAACCGTGGTCGGGGACTGCTGCTGATCCGGGCGGTCACCACCTGGCTCGAGATGGATTGCACATCATCGGGGACCACGGTCGACATGACGTTTCGCGTGCGTAGGGAGGCCTAGAATGCCGCAACAGCTCATCGACACGCTCGTCGATGCCGACACGACGCGCCTCGTCGAAGTATTCAAGGACATTCACCGCCACCCCGAACTGGGTTTCGCCGAGACCCGCACCGCGGGAATCGTGGCAAAGGCGCTGACAGAGTTGGGTTTCGCGGTGACGACCGGGATCGGCGGCACCGGCGTCGCGGCCATCCTGCGCAACGGGTCCGGGCCGACCGTCATGTACCGCGCCGACATGGACGCCCTTCCGGTCGAGGAAGCCACCGGACTGGACTACGCCAGCACGGTGCGAGTGAGGCGCGACGGCACCGAGTCACCCGTCGCGCACGTGTGCGGCCACGACGCGCACGTCGCCTGGATGCTGGGGATGGCCCGGGTGTTGACGGCGACGACCGATGCATGGTCGGGCACCGCGGCGTTGATCGGCCAGCCGGCCGAGGAACTGATCGGCGGCGCGCAGGCCATGGTCGACGACCGGCTCTACGACGTGGTGCCCAAACCGGATTGCCTCGTCGGCATGCACACCGCCCCGGTTCCGGTCGGCATGCTTGCCGCCTCAGGTGGCGCAAGGATGGCCGGCACCGACCAGGTCGACATCGAGTTCAAGGGCGTCGGCGGTCACGGCTCGATGCCGCAGCTGGCCAAGGATCCGGTGCTGATGGCCGCCTTGGCCGTGGTGGAGTTCCAGACCATCGTCAGCCGGATGATCCCGCCACAGGAGACCGCGGTGCTGACGGTCGGTTCGGTGCAGGCAGGCTCGTCGCACAACGTCATCCCCGATCACGCACTGCTGCAGGCCAACCTGCGGTGGTTCAACCCGCAGGTCCGCGAGCAGCTGCTGGCCGGTGTGAAGGCTGTCAGCGAAGGGATTGCCCGCAGCTACGGGATGCCCGACGACCAGCTGCCGACGATCACCGTGAAGAGCGGCTCCCCGCCGCTGGTCAACGACGACGCGCTTGCCCAGCGGGTGGCGACCACGCTGGGCGGCGCGATCGGATCCGAGAAGGTGCTGACCAACGTGCCGCCGGTGACCGCCTCCGAGGACTGCCACCTGCTCAAGGGACCGCACGCCGACGTGCCGCTGTGCTACCTGTTCCTCGGAGTGGCCGATCCGCAGGTGTACGCCAACGCGTTGGCGGCCGGCAAGCTGTTCCCATACTCGCCGCACAGCCCCGACTACCTCGTCGACTTGGCCGCGATCCCGTTCGGGGCGAAAATCGCCAGCCACGTGATGCTGGACTTGCTGAGCACCCAATGACAACTCCGACGGAAACGATCCAGGAGTTCATGGACGTCTTCGCGTCGGCCTGGGCGAACAGGGATGCGGCTCGGGTTGCGTCCTTCTTCAGCGAAGACGCCGTCTACCACAACATCCCGATGGATCCCGTCCAAGGGCGGGACGCAATTACGGCGACGGTGGCGGGCTTCATGACGATGGGTGGACATGTGACAGTCGATATCCGACACATCGTCGCCGCGGGCGCGGTCGTGATGGTCGAACGGGTCGATCACTTTGTCGGCACCGAGCGAACGATTGACTTACCAGTAGTCGGCGTCTTCGAGGTGCACGACGGCAAGATCACCGCATGGCGTGACTACTTCGACTCCGGCAAACTCGCCGATCAATTCGCCGCGCCACAAATTGAGCCAAGTGCCGACAAACAAGTGCGGAATCCGTGGCTGTGACCATTTACTCGCGAGGTCTTGTGATCGTGTAGCCGAGCCGCTCCAATTCCGAAACAGCGGTGTCGGGGTATCGGCGAACCGCGGCCTTGAGTTGCATGTCTCGGAATCGGGCTCGGCTCGCCTCGATCGCCGATTCCCAACCGCGACGTGGCTTGGCAAGCTTTTCCCGAATCAAAAACTCAATCAAATCTTCCAGCGTCGGACGAAATCTCCTGTCACCCACTGGCAGATGCAGCCGTTCTAGGAGGCGTTCCCTCCCGTCAAGTCGCCGGCCGGCATCACGCCAAGCATCCGACGATGCGCAGATTTGAAGATGTGCCTCGGGATAATCCTCCTTGCCGCGCTCGTAGTCGTAATGCAGCAAGATGTTTGACTCGTCGGCGACATCAGCCGCAGTTGCCAGGATCATCACCGAACTGGCAACTGTCAGATGTGTCCGTTTGTCATCTGGGACTAACCGGATGGACAAACCCAAGTAGAACCGCGCCCCGCGACCGCCAGTAGTAACTGGTATGCCCTCGGTAACGTCCTGATTGTCTTTGGTGATCCTGTAACCGATCACCGTCCGCTGCGGCGATGTCGACGTAACAATCGACTTAAGCGAGATCCCGTCGCAAATAGTGTGATTAAGAAGCTCGTCGAGTTCGCGTTTGAACCGCTGGGACTCTTTTGCGAGGTCAAACGTCCGAGCCAAGGTCAACCCGATACAGGTCGCCGATGGCTACCCATGCCAGCCTGGCGCGCATCGACTCGAAGTGACCGGTCTTTGCCTGCTCGGCCAGCTCGTCGAAGGTGCAGCCAGCGCGAGCCAACGCATGGTCGATCGCCGCCCGCAGGTCGTTCGGTGTCGCGACTTCGACTTCATTCCTGCTCAGCGCCCTGGTCATTGCCGTGCCTCCCTCTCGTGACCCCAATGTAACTAGTCAACCGGCAGGGTGTGACAAGTCCTGCCCAGCGCCAAAGGGTGAGCAGACCGCTTGCAGGTGTTTTAGCTGCTTAATAGCCATGTTTTGCTCGACTGCCAGTGTGCACCCGGGCTGTGCATTTCGTCGTGTCGCGGGCCGTTGAGACGGTTACCTAGTTACTTCGGCCTGAAAAAGTCGGCGCGTTGATCTGCGATGTGAGGGTGCTGAACAGGGAAGATGGCCTCAAGCCCTTG
>NZ_LQPE01000123.1 GCF_002101735.1 Mycobacterium kyorinense
AACACGCCGACAGAACCCCGCGAGATGTGGCTAAACCCGCAGGTCACACACCTTCGGCGTAACAAGCTACCGACCAGCCGCGGAATAAGGGATAATGACGGAGCCCTGTTCATGACATATCTGCGCGGGGAGGAGGTGGACGTCATGCGAGCAATCAAAGCTGCAGCCGCGGCGATGTTTGGTGCCCTGCTCGCGATGGCCACCGCCACCACCGCAGCAGCCACCCCCACTCCCCCGCTGCCGCCTACCCCGGCCATCGCACCCGGCATCGGCATCGTTGCCGTGGATGCGGTGGGCGCAGGAAAGGACACCTGTAGCGCGGCGTTCCTCGTGCACACCAGCACAGGGCAGCCGGGGTTGCTCACCGCCGGACACTGCAATTACGGCGGCACCGCGTCGTACAAGAACGCGGCGGGTCAGTACGAAACCTTCGGCAGCTTCACCGATGACAGTGTCGACGAGGGCAACGTGGGCGAGGCGTCCGATATCGCGTTGATCGGGCTGGACGCGTCCGCGCCGACAGATACCCGAATCATTGGGGTCCGGCCAGTCACCGGTGCCGCCAATCCCGTCCGGCTGCAGGTCGGGCAGACGCTGTGCAAGTTCGGGCTCGCCACCGGGCTGCAGTGCGGGGCTATCACCGAAGTCACTCCCTCGAAGGTGGCCTTCACCGCGAAGGCGGCCAAGGGCGACTCGGGAGGGCCGGTGTACTACCGCAACGCTGACGGGACCGCCACCGCCGTCGGAATCATGATTCGCGGCAACGATTCTGGCGACGGCGCTGTCGCCGAGCTCGTAGGGCCGTGGCTGGACAAGTGGCACCTCACGCTCGACCGCACACCGGTCGCGCCGAACCCACTGCCGGCCGCCTACACACCAGGCGGGTAACACGCTCTGCCACTAATGAGTGCAGGCCTAGCCGACATCGGCTAGGCCTGCACTCATTTGCGCGGCACGAGCAGCGCTCGCACTAGAAGCCCAAGGATGGGACTGGTGGCGGCTTAAGCCGAATCACGAGGTACGAAAACGACGGCCCTGTTTAGGTTTGTGGCTGCCACGGTGCCCCATTGCCGCGATTGTCATCCCGCGCAATTCGGGTTCTTTTGTGCAGCGGGAATGTGCGAAACTCGGTGAGTGGGCGGGGACACCGGCTATATCGGCGACTACCGGGTGGTCC
>NZ_LQPE01000124.1 GCF_002101735.1 Mycobacterium kyorinense
ATGATGCGGCGACTGAACACGTCGAGCACCATCGCCAGGTAGAACAGCCCGACCATGGTGCGCACATAAGTGATGTCTTATGCCGACCGTCGAAATATGGCGACAGTGCTTGCGATGGTGCAGGCCAGTGGCAGTGTTGAGGTGCAAAAGGTCGGCATAGTCGCATAGTCGTGGTCACGCTTCAGGCACGGAAAGTGTCTGGAGGTGAGGTCCGTGACGAAGAGATCGCCGACGGCCCGGTCGTATCCGGTTCGGGTCCCGCGTGTTCCGGTGGGTCCTTTGGCGCCGATGGTGCTGGGCCAGTGTTCGGAATGGTTGGCCGGGCTGGGTTATTCGCCGAGTTCGGCGGCCGGGGTCGTGAATGTGTTGGAACGGCTGAGCTGGTGGATGCAGCTAGCGGGCGCCGGGGTCGATGACATCGACGAGGATCTGCTCGCGCGGTTCGTCGCAGTGGAGGGATCCCGAGATCTTCCGTGCGTGGCAGTAAAGCAGTGGATTGGCACGGTGCGCAGGTTCTTGACCGCAGCGGGATATCTGAGTGCAGCTGTAGTCCAGTCGGATTCACTCACGCCGGCGCAGACCGCGGTGGCGGGCTGGTGTTCGTGGATGCGTGAGCAGGGCGGCTTGGCCGAGAAGACCATCGCGGCCCGTTGTCACTACGCGGCCGGCCTTCTCGATATGTTGATCGCGGCTGACGGGTCAGTGCAGTGGCGGCGTCTGGACGCGTCGATCGTCAATGCGTACGTCGCTGAGCGTGGACGCCCTTACGGCATTGTTGCTCGTGCTCACATCGTCGGATCTGTTCGCTGCCTGCTGCGGTGGGCGTTGAGCACCGGCCGCCTCGATCGGGACTTGACCGCCGGGATCCTCAAGCCTGCCGGGACGCGGCGATCGTTGCCGCGGGGTGTGGACGCCGAGCAGGTCGCGGCCGTGCTGGGCGTGTGCGATGCGGCCACCGCGCTCGGGGCAAGGGACCGGGCGCTCGTCATGATCCTCGTGCGGTGTGGCCTGCGCGCTGGAGAAGCCGCCCGCCTGAGGCTCGACGACATCGACTGGGCAAGTGGGTATCTCAGGGTCACCGGCAAGGGCCGCGAGCACTCGTTGCCGATCCCGGTCGATGTGGGCCAGGCATTGGAGGCGTGGTTGCGGCTGCGGCCGCCCGCGCTGGACCGAGCCGTGTTCGTGCGGCTGCGGGCGCCGCGGCAGAAGATGACGACCTCGGGCATCTCGGGGATCATCGCCCGGTTGTCGGATCTGGCGGGGATCGACCGGATCTACGCGCACCGACTGCGGCACACCGCCGCGATGGACGTATTGGCCGCCGGTGGCTCCTTGACCGAAGCCAAGGGGAGCTTCTGGGTCATGCGTTCACCGTCACCACGATGGCCTACGCGAAAGTCGACCTCGCATCGCTGCGCGAGTTGGCCGTCCCGTTCGGGCAGGTGCCGCGATGACGACACTGCGTGAACGACTCGACGAGTACTTGCAGCTGCGCCGGTCTCTCGGGCCGTGCCCTTCATCTACAGCCAACACGACATCGATGCGTTACTTGCCGCCTGCGACACCGAGTTCACCGACGAGCGGATCGCCGCCACCCTACGCACCGTCATCGGTCTGCTCGCCGCCACAGGCCTGCGAATCGGCGAAGCACTGAACCTGCGAGTCCCTGACATCGACCGGCACAACGACCTGCTGATGATCACGGCCGCGAAGTCGCACGAACGTCTCGTCCCGGTGCACCCGACGACGACGGCCGCCCTCCTGCAGTACATCGCTTTGCCTGCCCGGATGGCCACACACCCCGACCCGGCCGGCCCAGTCTTCGTGACCTCCAAGGGAACCGGATACGTCTACGTGTCCTTCCAATCCTTGTTCAAGCGAGTCCGGGATGCTGCCGGGCTCGCCCCGCGCAGCAGGGCACGCCCCCGACTGCACGACCTGAGGCACACCTTCGCCACCGCGCACATGACCGTCGCCTACGCCCACGGCGGTAACCCCGATCGGGTGCTGTCGCTGCTGGCCACCTGGCTGGGGCACTCCGACGCCGCCCACACCTACTGGTACCTGACCGCGACCGGGGAACTCATGGCCCTGGCCGCCGGCAAGCTCGAACCCATCTCCGAAAGTGAAATACTGTGAACGCCTTGGCCATCAGCCTGCAGAGCTACTTCACGACCTTCGCCCACACCCAGCGCGACCTGTCGATCAACACCGTCGCCTCCTACCGCGACACCTGGCGGATGCTGCTGAAGTACCTGACCGCCAAACTCGCGATTCCCGCCGACGCACTCGACTTCAACGCCGTCACCGCCGCGCACGTCACCAGGTTTCTCGACCACCTCGAACACGAACGTCACAACAGCACCAGAACCCGCAATGCCCGACTCACCGCGATCCGCGCCGTGCTCGGCCGCGCCCTGCCCGACCATCCCGAGCACGCCGCCACCATCACCCAGGTCCTGGCGATCCCACCCAAACGCACCATCAGGCCTGTCATCGAGTTCCTCACCCCCGCAGAGCTCGACGCACTACTGGCCGCACCAGATTCCACTACGCGGCGCGACCACGCCCTGCTGGCCATGACCGCGCAGACCGGTCTGCGGATCAGCGAGATCTGCTCACTGACCCACGATGACATTCACCTCGGCACCGGCCCGTATATCGCCTGCACCGGCAAAGGGCGCCGCCAGCGCATCACCCCGCTGACCAGAGCCACCCTCAGCACCATGACGACCTACCTCGCCGAACGGATGACCCGGCCAGGCTCCGCACTGTTCTGCGGTCCTCACGGACAACCCTTGTCCCGCGACGCACTCGAACATCGCCTTGCCGCACACCTTGCTACTGCGACGACCACCTGTCCCAGCCTCACCGCCAAGCGCGTCACGATGCACACCCTGCGGCACACCGCAGCGATGAACCTCCTCGCCGCCGGAGTCGACGTCTCCGTCATCGCACTATGGCTCGGACACGCCGACACCCACAGCACCGACGCCTACCTCCACGCCGACATGGCCATCAAACAAGCCGCCATCGACCGGACCAGGCCACCCAACGTCAAACCAGGGACCTACCAACCCGAACCCGACATCCTGGCCTGGCTCACCTCGCTTTGACTATGCCGACCATACAACCCCAAAAGCGTTATCGGAGTGCACCATTACTGAAGTCATCGGCATATTTCGACGGTCGGCATAAGACATCAAATGCCGACGTCGGCATTTGATGTCGGCGACCCACAGCTGGTTGGGACGGCACGCAGTGAATTCGCGGTCCACCAGATCGGGCACCGGCGTCGCCGGGGCACCCGGCACAGTGGTGGTCTTCCAGCCGCGACGCAGATA
>NZ_LQPE01000125.1 GCF_002101735.1 Mycobacterium kyorinense
AACACGCCGACAGAACCCCGCGAGATGTGGCTAAACCCGCAGGTCACACACCTTCGGCGTAACAAGCTACCGACCAGTCGCGGAATAAGGGATAATGATTGGGCCTTGTCATGACATATCGGCGCGGGGAGGAGGTGGATGCAATGCAAGCAATCAAAGCCGCAGCCGCAGTGGTGACTGGTGCCCTGCTCGCGCTGGCCACCGCCACCACCGCCGTGGCCGCTCCCCCGCTGCCCCCAACCCCTGCCATCACGCCCGGCATCGGTCTGGCGACCTACAACGCCACGCCGCCCGGTGGTGACACATGCAGTGCGGGCTTCCTTGTTCACACTGACACGGGTCGGCCCGGGTTTCTAACCGCCGGACACTGCGATCACGGCGGCCCGGTCGCGTACAAGAACGCCGCTGGGAATTACGATTTCGTCGGCACCTTCACCGACAGCGTTCATCAAGGAAACGTAGGGGAAGCTCCCGATATCGCGCTTGTCGAGCTGAACGCGTCGGCGCCGACAGACACCCGCATCATCGGGATTCGGCCGGTCACCGGCGTGGCCCATCCCGTCCGGCTGCAGGTCGGGCAGACGCTGTGCAAGTTCGGGTTGGCTACCGGGCTCGAGTGCGGGGCCGTCACAGAAATCACCCCCACCAAGGTGGCCTTCACCGCCAAGGCGGCTAAAGGTGACTCCGGAGGGCCGGTGTACTACCGCAACGCCGATGGCACCGCCACCGCCGTCGGAATCACGATCCGTGGCAACGACGACGGCACCGGTGCTGTCGCCGAGCTGGTGGAGCCGTGGCTGGATAAGTGGCACCTGGCGCTCGACCGCACACCCGTCGCGCCGAACTCACTGCCGGCCGCGTACACACCGGGCCGGTAAAGCACCCACCCAGAAATGAGGACGTCGTGGACATCTGCGACGTCCTCATTCATGCACGCGGGCACCAGCAGCTCGCCCAGCACACAGCCGCGATCTGCCGGAAGCCGACTCAAGCTGCAGGCTGACAGCGTGCCATTTGGTCACTGTGCAGGCCTAGATCGAATGGCCCGTCTGGTTGCAGCTTGTACATGTCGTTCATGTACGCACGTCGCGAATCAATCTCTCTCGCAATGAGATGAGTGCCCGAGGTTCGGCGCATAGTAGGTCAGATGCTGGCTATTCAAGCGACATCCTGATGTGCGGTGATCCGCCTCTGCTGGCGTGATGCGCGTGCTAGGAGGCCCAGCAGCCAAGCGGGCCGCTGGTTATCGGGTGCGCTGGAACCGCGCGGCCCTCCAAATACAGTAGGAGGCCGACGTCGGGGCCAGCTTCGCGCGGCTGCCACGAGCGTGGCAGCACCCGTAGTCGATGCTCAGCGACTAACCACCGATCGAGGTCGGCGAAAAGATTAGGAAGGGGCACCGTGAGCTTGTGCTCGCAGACTACGTACTCGGAGATGTCGGGGTCGGGTTCGTCGCTGAACCATCGCAGGTTTTCGCGAATCAACGAGGCCTCGAACGGCTGGTTGATGGCTCGCAGGGTGACTTCTACACGAAATGTGGTTTCGACGGCGACGTATTCGCTTGAATCATCGAGGGGTGCGGCCATCAGGACTCCGATTGCTGTCTGTGGTTATCAATAACCACATTTTGCAATCGCTGGGTCGCCGCGTCAACCACATGGTGTGGTCGGCGCCGATGATAAAAAGAGGTTTATGGTGGACGACTTGAGCGCACGATTCGCGCGTAACGTGCGCTCGCTCCGTGAGCAGCGCGGGCTTTCACAAGCACAGCTCGCCCAAAGAATGGCCACCTACGGACATCGCTGGATGCAAAACACCATCCAGCGAATCGAGCATCAACAGCGCCGCGTCGACATCGCCGAGGCGGACGCACTCGCCCACGCACTGGACGTTACCGTCGGCGCGCTACTGGCCACCGGCGATCCGGATGACACCTCTGACGCGGGACGGATCCGACGCGCACTCGACGCAGTTGACGCCGCCGCCGCTGACCTGGACCGCAGCCGACGTCGATACGACCGAGCACGAACAGCGCTCGCGGACCTGAACCCCAGTGCGCTGACCGGTGACGCTGCACTGCGGTCAGCCGCACTCGCCGCCCTGGCTGAAGGCAGCGACGCGCCGCGGCCGCCAGACGCGGAACCTTGAGCATGCCTACCGACGCGTGACCCAATCGCTGGGCCCCCCGATCTAAACAGGTCCAAAAGCTGCCCAACCTCTTGCCGTCCGCCCGGAGCTTGATTCCGCCGAATTCGGGTCCTTTTGTGCAGCGGGAATGTGCGAAACTCGGTGAGTGGGCGGGGACACCGGCTATATCGGCGACTACCGGGTGGTCA
>NZ_LQPE01000126.1 GCF_002101735.1 Mycobacterium kyorinense
GGCCACGGGGACATCCCGGGGCGGCGGCATTGATCCATGCCACAGATTGCCCACCGGCAGCGGGCCGGTGTCCTCTCCGAACTTCCGGACAGGCTCGTCGTTCTCAGCGCCGCTGCCCTGACGATCAACCGCGGCGTGCGCACCGTCGCGGGGCGCCGGAATTACGCCGTTGGATAACCCACTGCCCGCGGCGGCGTCGGGCGCGTCTGCGGCCGTGGGGTCGCTGACGGCGTCGTCCTGTTCGGCGCCAGCGCTATCAGCGATGTCGGGTGCGGCGTGTGCTCCCGGGGCCTCGTCGGCGTCGCTGGCGGCAGTGTGCGCTTGCGCGGTGTCGCCGGATTCGTCTGCAGCATCAGCGGATTCGCCGGAAGAGGCATCGTCGGGTTTGTCGTCGGGGCTGGATTCGTCGGAGGCGCGGGCCCGGGGCGTGATCACCACCGTCTCTTCGGGGTCGCCTGGTTCGCCGGGCGCCGGCGGCGCGTCGTGGGCGGCGGCGCGGCCGGCGACGAACTTGTCGCGCAGGTTTTCCACCTCTGTCGGGTCGGTCTGCGAGGAATCAAATTTCATGGTGGGCATCTTCCGGCATGAGTGAACGATTCTTACGGTGAAGTTTACAGATGTTTGGGTCGTCTGCCTTAGATCGCATCGCCGAAACCTCGCCCAAATCGAGGTTGGGGGCGTATGCGCCCCAACCGGTCAGCCGCGAACACCAACTGCTGCGCCGACTCGTCCTCATCGGCAATGGTCAGCGGCGCTGTGACTCCCCGGGCGCGCAGCAGGTTGCGGTTATAGGTCAACCGTTGCGCCCGAGCGGCCGAATCGAGGATGCTGCGCAGCGCTGGCACTGCCCGTACTTGGTCAACCGGGCTGGGGGCCGTCACCTGCACCGTGTGGTCGCCGGGCGCGCTACCGCGGAACACTGCGGCGCCCACTTCGATGTGGTCGGGCCCCGCATCGCCGTTGCGCCGCTGGTTCAGCGCTGCAGCCTCGTCATGGAACCGATGGGTCATCGCATCGATGCGTCGCCAGTGCGCGTTCATGGTGTCGGCGAAGGCCGCTAACGCTGGGGGAACACCGTCGGCGCCGGCGGCTGGTGTTGGCGCGTCGGGAGCCGGCTGGGCCGGGGGCAGCGGCGACAGCGGAGGGGCCAGCTGCGGGATGCCGGCCCGAAAAAATACCGGCGGCAGCGCACCGGTGAGGTCGGTGCTGATCGGCAGCGTCAGGTCGGACAGTTCCGCGGGTCGACCCACTGCTACCCGGCCACCGGGTTCGACGACGACCACCTTGTTCGGTCCACCTGCGGCGTCGTTGACTTCGCCGATCACCCGTCCCAGCGCTGCCGGTGCGGTGACGTCGTTGCCGTGGACGGTCGCTGCCCGTTCGCCGGGCGGGGCCACATAGGTGTCGGCTCGGGTTAGGGCCGCGGCGAATTCGGGGTTGTCCGCAAGAATGGCTGGCGGCGTCATCGGGGTCCCTTCATCATCACGGCCGGACTGCAGATATCGGTTCCAGTGATCGGTCACCGCGTCTCGGGTCTTGTGGTATTGCCCCATCACCCATGCCTTGGGCTGCTCCCATGTTCCCTGCAGCGCAGCGCCGGCCACCGTCGGGCCGGACTCGGAGTAGAACACCTTCCAGCGGTTGGATCGCTCGATGCGGTCCCGGAAAAGCTTGTAGAGCGTCTCATGGTTCTTCGAGGCCCGCCGGATGCCTTGAGCGACAAGGCAGTACACGACCGCCATCAGCGCGATGGGGATCCACGTCGGAAGGGCTTGCGCCCACGACGCCACCAGGATCAGCAGCCCCGGGATCAGCGCGGCAACGAACCAGTAACCTAATGCCAGCAAGCCGTGCACGCCCGCTCTGGCAAGTGTCCGCGACAGCGGATCATAGGGCCGCCGCTTAAGCATCGCGCCAACCGCGATGTAAACCAGCCCGGTCAGATATACGATGGTCAGCCCAACCTGGTTGAACAGATACACCGCGACGACGCCGACGAAATACAGCATCGCCAGCGCGAACACAACCGCCAGCACAGCAGCGAAGACCGACACCGCGTTCGGTGAGCGGCCTGCCAGCTGTTCGGCGGTCAGACAGCCCGGGTTAGCGGCACCGGTGTTGATCATCGTCGACCACACGCGCGCACACTCGGCCGACAGCTCGCCGCGGTAGTTCATCATGAAGGTCAATGACCGGATGATGTCGACGTTGGCCGAATGCACGCGCGCGCCCACACCGCCCTCGCCGCTGCGGGTAAAAAACGAGGCAAGCCCTAGCAGCCAGTCAAGCGCTTGTCGAATAACCCGAAATGGGTTGGCAGCCAAGATGGCTACCAGGCCGAGTAACAGCACACCGGAGGACAGCCGCGACCATTGCTCTTTGCTGACCTGGGTGGCCGAGCCGGCCGAGCCGCGGCGCACATAGACGATGAACGCCAGAATCCCGAACGCCCCGGTGGCCAGCGCGACAGGCGGAATCGCACCGTAGACCTTTCCGGTGATCCCCCCATACAGGTTGGACAGCGGCTCCAACCACGCGTTGGGGTTGAGGATCACTTCCTGCAACGCGACGGCATGCGCGCCCACGATAAGAAAAAGCTCGTAGAACAGTTCGATCCACGTGGCGAAAAAGCCTGAGCTCCAACTAAATGCCGAGGGGTGCAAGCTAAGTCGGTAGTTGGCCAGTTTGCCGCCGTCGGAGTCGGCGAGGTTGAGCCATCCGATGAACATGTCGCTGACCGGGCCGGCCGACGTGGCTGTGCCCGCTGGCGCATCGGGGAATCCGAACCGCCACTGCGCGAATGTCACTGCGTCACCGCCGCATTCGCATCCGGGCGGGCCGGGTGGGCCGCCAGCTCGGTTTCTCGGATCATCCGCGATGCGGTCGTGTCGGCGTAGCGTCGCCGCGCGGCCAGCAGGTGCGGCATCGTCTGGATCCGGCCGATGTTCGCGCCGTCGTTGTACCACCCTTCCCCGGCGCGGTTTTCTATCGGCATGTTGTTGTTGTCCGGGTCAAGCGGCGAGGTCTCCGACACCATGGTGTGCACCAGCCGTTCGGTCGGCGGCAAGTCTGCATAGGCCAGGGCCGCGGCGGCGTTCGCCCGGGTCTCCTGGCCCAGCAGTACTTTCTTCTTCACCAGGGCGTAGTGCTCGTCGAAATCTTGCGCCAGTTGAGCGCCGGCGATGAAGAAGTTGTTGGCGCGCCGGCCAACTCGGTCGGGCCGCTCCACCAGCTCCAGTAGCACGTCCGAGCCTTTCTGGAAGTGCATTTCGTCACCGGCCAGCACGCACGGCTCCTTGATCGTCGAGAACCGCAGCGTGGTCAGCCGCGCGATCGCCGTGTAAGCCATCGCCGCAAAGCGTTGCGCCTCAGTCGGGGTCGCTGCGCCGCGGTGAACATTGAGCTTGTGGGTGCGAAACACCACAGCATGGGCCTGGGCATCGAACGGCGGGTGTGTAACCACGGTCCCGTCGATCATCGGGTCAATAAACGCATGGGTGTAGGGCTGGCGGGACCAGAAGTTCAGCTTGATCACCAGCTTGCGCGACACCTCGTCACCGATGGCGTGCTCGAGGTGGCTCATCAGTGCGCGGGTGGAGTCGATCCCGAACCGCCTGCGGTAGCCGGGCTCGACGACGGTGGACAGCAGGGCGGCTTCCTCAGAGTCTGAACGCAATTCCAGCAGCGGCAGCCACAGATCCAAAAACAGCCAGGCCGCAATGTCGGGTGGGCAGCACTTGAGCACATCCAGGGACGCTCGCTGCCCGTGGGCGTCGATCCCGCCGAACACATCGATGATCTGCGTGCTGGTCAGGGATTGCGCGAACACGGTGTACTCGCCGTGGTCGGATTGATCGATGATGTGCACATAGCAGAGCGCGTCGATCAGGAATCCGATCATGTCCTTGATCAGATAGGACTTGCCTTTGTTCTTGGCCCCGGTGATCGTCACCGACGCGTTGCCCTTGTCCGAAGCGTTGAAGATGTCCCAGTGCACGATTTGGCCGAGCGCATTCTCTTTGTTCTTGGCGATCGGGACGCCGACGGCGTCTCCGAGCACCGTGCGGCGCACGGGCATGTAGGCGCTGAACAGGTTGGTCGTCGTGGTCTGCTTGATGTCCTCGACAACCGGCGGGCATGACGATCCGGGCATCATCGCCTGCCACAAGTCGAATTGAGCGCCGACCGGAATGTAGGGGGTGAAATCATGTTTGGTGAAATGCTCGCTGAGCTCGGCGATGCGCTGCTCGAGGTATGCCCGGTTCTGGTGGGCGAATGAGAACAGCGCGGCGACCTTCATTCCTCGCGGGTCCCGTTCGCGACGGGCGGTGCGCCGAAAGTTGCGCATCTCGCCGCGGCGGTCGCCGTAGTCTTCGTCGTCGAATTCATCGCGGGTGTTGGCCTGGGCTTCAGCGTTGAGTTCGCGCATCGCTTTGCGCATTCCACGTTTGGTCAGAACTTCTTGATCGAAGTGGAATCGCAGCGCGAAGTCGGCGTCGCAGCCGATCTCCTGATCGACCAGATAGGTGAATGTGTTGATGTCGAAGGTCTCCACCGAGGGATACTGCGAAATCCCCATCTGCACTTGGTAACTCGTGTACCCGTCGGGGAAGTCGGCGTTGCGTGTCTCCACGTTGGCCACCGAGAGCATCTTCCCCCATCGGGTGGTGTGGAAATTGTTGCGCAGCAGCCGATGCCAACTTTCGTCCTTGACGCGCGGCATGGCCGATGGATCCCCATCGGCGATGCGTGCGGCGAGGTTTTCCAGCAGCGCGTCAGTGTCGGCGTTCTTGTTGATGTGGATGTCGGGAAAAGATCGTGGGCTGTCGTCGACAACGCCCCGGGTGACATCGGGGTCGGGCAGCAGCGGCACGGTGATTCCGCGCTGACGGGCCCGGTCGAACACCCATCGCACGTGAGCCTCGGTGGTACGGATTGGCCGGAACTGCCGCGGCAGGGCCTCGAAGTACCGCTTTTCCAGATCGCGGATGATGCGGTGATCGACGCGACTGTGCGGGTCGATCACCGCGACCGAGGACAGTATTTTGTCACGCCAGGACTGGTGGACGGGAAATCCGATCGACAGCCAGAAGATCCGCTGGTACTCCGCATGCTCCCCGGCCAGGATGCGTTGATACAGCGAGTTGAATTGGGCCTCGAGGCCGGGGTAGCGGCCTGGCTCTTCGATGCCTGGTATTCCCTCGGCGCAGCGAGCCATGATGACATCGGGTGGGGTCTGCGCTTTCACACCGAGCAGCAGGAAATCTGCTGCGGGCAGCCGCGACAACGCGTTGAACAGCATGGCGTTGTGGTCTTGGCAAGCTTCGATTTTGCCGGCTTGGTAGGGGTCGGTGTTGATGCCTCGAAGCAGGTAGTTGGCCCATACCGTGCCGTCTTGGTTGAAGATCAGATTCCCAACGCGGCGAGTGATTCTCGGGAAGCAGCCGGCCATCGCTTAGCGCCTTCCCGTGTTGTTGATGACGGGTCGTCGCGTGGTCCGCAAGATCAACCCGAGCTGGGTGAATTCATGCAGGACCCCTTGGGGATCCATACCGTTGATCCATCGCACGATGTGCAGGACACCGAACGCCAGGATCAGCCCCACCGGAACGGCGACCCACGCGTTGCTCACCATGTAGACGATCAGGCCCGCGAAGATAGTGCTGATCAGCGCCACCATCGCCGGTAGCCGCCACCGCAAGCCCAGGATCATCCATTCAACGTCGACCCGGTCGATGTTGTTGAAGACGCGAAACGACCTCACGGCCCCTCCCCCTGATGTTTGGTTCTGGCCCGGCTGGATCAGCCGCGGTTAAGCCAGCCGACGACGACGTCGATCACAATGTCGCTAATGGCGTACGCCCCGACGAGCAAGCCGACGGCGATAGCGAAATGCTTCAGTTCGTCGACCAGCTTCTTGTCCTTGCCGCCGCCGCCACCGCCGCCAGGACCGGTTTGGGCGCCGGTCTTCTCTGAGTACACCGACAGAATGCGCCAACCGAACACAGCCACGAGCAGCACGCCCAGACTGAGCAGCACCCGGTTGACCAATGAGGCGATGGCGCCGTTGGAAGTCCCATCACCGCCGCTGGTGATATCAGCCAACACTTGCACCGCTTCAGGATGAGCCGCCCACAGCGACGCAGGATCAAATACTCCAAACATGAATCCCCCCATGTCCGTTCTTCCCCCTGTGTCACCTCCAGCTAACGCTGCAGACAACATTGGATTCAGTTCCACCGCGAAACTAACACGCACCGGACGTCAACTCTGGCGGCGAAACTTGCCGACCCGCAGAACTTTCCCGAACCGCCGCCGCGCGGCAGACGGGCGACGCGTTGCCTGCGACGCCCACGGAGCGCGGCCCGCCGCGACACCCGAGCGCCGGCGAAGGGGGCCAGCAAAGCCATCGGCGTCAAGCGCTGGCGGCGCCCCGATGCGGCCGCGTGCCGCGGGCCGTGGCCGCCCGGCCCCCGCCCCCAAAATTTTGGGCACACGACGTAGCGAGCACCTCAGCAAGGCTGGGACACATCCGCGGCGACGGCCGGGATTGACACGGCAACACCACCCAGGGCGCGTATTACAACGACGTCGTGTCAATCGGAGGCCAGCCCCCACAACATTGCCCGCCCGGCGCCAATACCCGGCCGGGCTCCCCGTATGGCGCCCGGCGTCGACCCCGCAGCGCCGCGGTGACACGCCCCGCGGGCACCGCGCGCGGTGTGCTCTTCAACGCCGTCGACCTGCGCCTTGCTAGATCCGATCCGACCCTGCCATCACGCCGCATCCGCCGACTTGCTGCCCGTGGCCCCTCCCCGGTCCATGCCCGATACGATCCCTGAGCCGGCCAGGCATGACCCACCCCGATCCGCAGGCTGGCCTCCGACCCGGCCCGCACGCCGTAGGCAGTCGGTCGCACAAAAGGCGCGCCGCGTCGCGTCGCCGCCAAAGTGATGGTTATCCACGTCGTACTCTCACGACTGTGAAGGCATATATCTACGCCAGTCCGGCAGGTGCAGAAGCCGGCGTCTTGTCTCAATGCTTCATTGACTTCGCCGAATTGTCCCGCCGCGGATTCCTCAACGAAGACTCCACGGTGTGGGCGAACGCCGAAGCTCCGCACGCCAGCTTTTGGGCGCTCACCGAGCGCAGCCAATACGTCTACGTCTATCGCAGCACCGAACCCGGCTATGTCCGGCTAACTTCCGGGCGCATCCGGTGGGCGCGAACGTTCGACGACACGGTTAAGAAATTCGAGGTGGACCTCGACACGAAAGCTATTCCTGGAGAGCCGGACAAACATCTGACATTGATTGTGAAGCATCGGATGCCGGGACAGACCGTCAAGATTATCGACGAGTCGCGTCGCGATGAGCAGACCAACGGCGTCTTCACGAAGGGCCAGTTAACTGTGATCGACCTACCGGCCTTCAAACCTCCAGCAAACCCGCAGCCGGCCAGCGAGTTCGAAATCAACCACGCGAGATACCACGGTGTCAACCACATGATGTCGACCTTGGATCCCGAGAACGCCGAACTTGTCCGCAAGCACTTGAACCTGTATGCCTTCGACATCGAGCCCGAAACCATCCAGAAACTCAACGAACACCTGGACGTGATCGAAGGTTACGCCAGCCAGTACGCCGAAGTTCTCTACAACCGCCTCGCGACCGCGCTCAACGGTGACGCCACCGACAGCATCGCCAGTGCCTGACCCACGGTCCCTCGTTGCGACGACGCATCGGGGCTGCACCAAATCAATGGGCGACAACGATGTGGGCCGTTCGGGACCTCGCCACGCGGATCGTGACACTGGATTTTAGGTTGTGCGAATGAGTCGGTGAAACGAGTTGTCCGGGTGGTCCGTTTGCGCCGACCGTCTATTTCACGCGGCGACTTCCAGCCGTCGTCGACCGCAACATGTCAGGTCCCGTTTGGGCCTACGGCGCGCCGGCTGGATTTTCAACCAGCAGTGATTATTCCTCGAAGATTCGTACCGTCGTTCGGGTCGGGAAGTCGTCGGTCCATTTGTCGGCGATCTTCGCCATCCTGGCTGCTACATCGCTTTGCACGCCGCGCTCGACAAGCAGCTTTTCGGCGATGCGTTCGGCGTCGCGACGCGAGGGGGATACATTGCGGCTCAACGTTCGGGTGTTGGGCTGGGTCACGTCCCGTGGAGTGGTGTAAGAGCGGTCGCGTGTCCGCGTGTGGCTCTGTGGTAGCCACTATGCCGTGAGA
>NZ_LQPE01000127.1 GCF_002101735.1 Mycobacterium kyorinense
GTATTGTCCCAGTTCAGGAGGCATTTTCGTGGTTCCCACGCCGATCACCAACGACCGACCGTCCACGGATTCAGGCTAAGAGCGTCCTCGTCGACATCGGTCGCGTAGATCTTGACCCGTTGCCGGAAGTTGTCCGGATCGAGGCTCTCGGCCAGCAGCATGGCCAGCGTGTAGGCCTCCTGACCGGAGGCGCAGCCGGCACTCCAGACCCGGATCGGGTCCTCGGGGCTGCGCTCGGCGAGCATTCGCGGGATGACGTCGGTTGCGATGTATTCCCACGCGTCCGGGTCGCGAAAAAAAGCGGTGACGTTGATCAGGATCGTGTTGAACAGTGCCGAAAACTCGTCGGAACTGGCCTGCAACAAGTCGAGATATTGGTCGAACGTCTCGTAGCCGGCTTGAGCCATCCGGTGACGTACCCGCCGCATCAGCGTGGTGCGTTTGTAACCGGTGAAATCGAACCCCCGGGAATCCCGCATGTAGCGCAGCAGGGCCTCGAACGATTCGTCGGTCTTCGTGTCCATCTCGTCCCGTCCGCCGACAATGTGTCGCGAAGTTGAACACTACTCGCGGCTAGAGCCTGGCTAGAGCAGGTTTTCCGGTCCTACGACCGCCCACACCGTCTTTCCCGACGGGGTCGGCGTGCTGCCCCAGGCGCGGCACAGCGCGGAGACGATCGCCAACCCGGACACCCGGTGCGGGCCGTGTGATGCGTCCTCGTGGCGGCTGGCCGGCGTACCGCTGCAATCCTGTACCGATACGGTGACCGTCGACTCGTCGGATTCGAGTATCAGCACCGGAGCACTGATGGTGTGCTGCAGCACGTTTTCGACGAAGACGTTGACGACCACGGTGGCCACCGAAATGAGCTCTTCCTGTGACCAGGCGGCAAAATACTCGGCAACCAGCTCGCGGGCGCGGCGCAAGCTCGCGAGCGAGGCCGGCAGTTCAACCCGCGCCCGCTGCCGGACGACCAGCCCCTCTCCGGCGAGAGCGTTCAGCGCGGCTTCGGCGCTCGCATGCAGGGCGACATAGCGCGTCACACCGGTGTGTGCGATGGCAGCCCGGCGGCCGGCGTGGGAGCAGACCAGGACAATCGGAACGTCGGGCCAGGTGCTCACATGCCAGCGCGCGCTGGTGAAAACCGACCACGCCGACGAGGCCGGTACATCCAGTGCGTCGACGTCGACCAGAACCGCGCGCGGTTCGTCGAGCGCCGCCTTGATGACGGCGTCGCGCAGTTTCAGGTAGCTCCTGCTGTCGAGGACACCCTCGATGGTGAGCAGACACACGGTTCCCGCGGTGTGCTCGGAAACCGTCAGCTCGCTGGCGTTGCTAGCCATCGCGTTCCAGGTGCTTGCCGTACGCCTCGGACAGCCGGCTGCCGAGTATCGACATCGCATGTTCGGCTTCCAGTGCGATTGCCTCATACCGTTCGCTCAACATCCCGGGGTTGACCTGCTCGGCCAACCGGCGGGACAGCTTGGCCTTCTCTTGCAGGCTGCGCATCGCAACCCACATCGCGGTCTCGATCTCCTCGTCGCGCGCGCGCAACAACGCGTCGGCCGTCCAGGCATGACCCACGTGGCAGCGGTAGCTGCCCTCGCTGACCGCGATCAGCGAGCCGTTGCAGTCCGGGCAGGTGTATCCGGAGGGTGATCCCAGCGCCTCGGTGTCGAATTCGGTCGAGAATCGCCCGACCATCGCGATTCGGTTTTCCAGCTCCATGCGGGCGTCGGGTTCCATCTCACGTTCCTCGAATTCTCGATCGGCCAACTGCTTGAGCAGCCCGCCTACTTCGACTGCCGCCAGTTCGTGGTCGATGACGCCGGCGTGGATGGCGTTGGTCGGCATGGCGGCGAACAGTGCATCCCCTGGCGACTGGGCGATCGTCGTCCCGCCGCGCGACTGAATCGCCGCGCACCCCAATGTGCCGTCGTCGAGGACACCGGACAGCAGGACGCCGACCGCACGCTGGCCGTACGCCAGCGCCGTCGAGCGAAACAAGGCATTGATCGCGGGGCGGTGGCCGTTCTCAGTTGGCCCTTCGGACAACGCAATTCGATTACCGTCCACCAGCAGGTGGCGGTTGGGAACGGCGACCTGAATGGTGCCGGACATCAACGGTGCGCCATCGACGGCTTGAGCCGCCGGCAGCGGCCCGTTGCGGTCGAGGATGCGGGCCAACACGCTCGGCGCGCCCGCCGGCATGTGCAGCGCGACGAGGACCGCATAGGGCAGGTCGGGTGGCAGCCCGGCAGCGAAGTGGGTAAGCGCCTCCACGCCACCGGCCGAACCCCCGACCGCGACCACGTTGAGCGTGCTGTTTTCGCCTGGCATTACGCTCGCCACCATTCCCGGAGCTACCCACAGGACCGCAGAGACAACCCTGTTTGCGGGCTATTTGTCCAGATTACGCGCGTCGGCCGGGGCGCTGAGCTGAATTCAGCGCGGCACGGCGAGTTCGTCCGTCACGGCGAACGGCGGCGCGCCGACTCCGGCGATCGAGTGCGTGTTCTGCGGTGTTTGTTCGGTGATCCGGGCCGGCACGCTGCGCTCACCGACCGCCAGCGTCACGGCGCGCGATTGCTTTAGCACATCCATCGGCAGCTGACCGAAAACCATTCCCTGCCAATGGTATTGGCCATCGATCGGATCGAGGTGTCCGGTGAGCCGGACACGCACGGAGTGGTCCGTGTCGGCGACGGTCAACGTCGCTGCGCCGTCGTAGGCGTCCTCGTACGCACCGGAGGACAGCTCGTATGCCGACGCTCTGGGGCGAAGGCGAGGCCCGCGTAGGTAGACGCGTTCGTTGAACACCTGTTGGCTGCTGAGACGCACTTCGATGCGCGAGCGGCCGGCCATGAGCCGCAGGCAACCGGCGATGTAGCGCGCGGTGTCCGGTCCGTTGACCAGGAAATAGTTGGGAAAGCCATGGATCGCGACGCCCAGGTAGGGCTCGGCGCCGTCGCGCCAGGCCTGCTGAATGGTGAGGCCGCGGGCACCGACCAAAGTGTCGTCCGGCAGACGATCGCGGAGCGCCAGCCCGGTGCCGTAGACAATGGCGTCGGCGTGGTGGTGGACCCCGTCCCGAGTGCGGATGCCCGATGCCGTGAGCGCGTCGATGGGCGACGTCACCACATCGGCCCAGGTGTGCCGCCGCCAGCGACTGATGGTGGGGACGAACCGCCGCGGCGGGTGGGGGAACACCGTCACCGACGCCGCGGCGGACAGTCGCCCGATGTACCGGCCGGCGGCCGCGTCGCCCCCGATCACCGCGACACGCTTGCAGGCCGGTTCGAAATCGGGATCGGGTGCCGCTGCGGGGAACGCGGCATCACGAAAGTCGTTGCGGCCCGGAAGGTTCGGTATCCAAGGGACGAACGGCGAGGCTGCGCCGATGACGACCCGGCTGCGGCAGGTTTCGCCGCCGCTGGTGGTCAGCGTCCAGGTGTCGCTGTCGTCGTCGAACACCGAACTGACCACGTCGCCGTCGGCGACCGTGAAGACGTCGTGAATCACAGGAACCTGGTGCGCGCCCAGCCTCGGCGCGCGATCGGACCCATCAGACCCACTTCGGTCAAAAACGCCGCGAGCGGGGCGAAACCGGCCACCTGGACGTCGTGCCGGTGTGGGCTGGTTAACGCGAAGCGCCGTGCCCGGCGGGGATCCAGGCCGGCCCGTGCATAGGGAATCGGGTTGGTGAACAGGTAGCGGAAGAACCACCCGCCCAACCCGTTGATGTTCGCGACGAACCACCGCTCCAGCCGCCGCATCTCGGGCACCCGCTTGCGCAGGCCATCGCGGGCGAACTGGATGTGCCGGGCTTCCTCGGTGACGTGAATTCGCATCAGCCGCTGGATGATCGGCTGTAGTTCGGGGTCGTCCATCATCTGGCGCTGCAGCGAGTCGAAGATCTCCTCACCGATCAGCGCGGCCACCCACAGCACCGAACCCTGGAAGAAGAACGGCAGAGCGTTGATGATCATCCGCTGGTACAGCCGTGGCCGCACCGGCTTGGCGCCGACCCGCTCGATGGCCTTGCCGAACATCACCATGTGCCGGGTTTCGTCGCCGAGTTCGGTCAGCGCGTAGTGCGACGAGCGGCTGGTGGGGTCCTTGTGCATGAGTTTGCGCAGCAGCGCCTGGTTGAGGATGTTCTCGAACCAGATGCCGGCCGACAGCGTGTTCACCAGTTCCTGGCGGGACAGCTCGATCTGCTGGGCGCGGGTCATCTCGTCCCACATGGGCGTGCCGTACAGCGACACGGTTTTGGGCGGAAGAAAGAACTTGTTCGGATCAAGCGGCGCGTCCCAGTCGATGTCGACGACGGGCGCATACGACTTCTTCACCGAGCCCTTCAACAGACGCTCGGAGAACTCCTCGCGCCCGGCCTTTACCGGAGTGGTCATCGTTGACGTCCCTTCTCGCGCAGAGATGCCAATACCTACGGTACCGGGTACCTCAGGTCTCGTCTATAGATGACGACGGCTGGCGTCGGCCCAGATGCGCTTCGGCTTTCACCCGTCCGCGCATGTGGGGATAGTGCAGCTCGAAGGCGGGGCGGTTGGAGCGGATGCGGGGGAGTTCGGTGAAGTTGTGCCGCGGCGGCGGGCAACTGGTCGCCCACTCCAGCGAGTTGCCGTACCCCCACGGATCGTCGACAGTGACCGGCTCGCCATAGCGGTAGCTGCGGAAGACGTTCCACAGGAACGGAACCATCGAGGTGGCCAGGATGAACGCGCCGATCGTCGAGACGACGTTCAGGGGTTGGAAGCCGTCGGTCGGCAGATAATCGGCGTAGCGGCGCGGCATGCCCTGGTCGCCGAGCCAGTGCTGCACCAGAAACGTGGTGTGAAACCCGATGAGCGTCAACCAGAAATGCAGCTTGCCCAGCCGCTCGTCGAGCAGCCGGCCCGTCATCTTTGGGAACCACAGATAAATGCCGGCGAATGTCGAGAACACGATGGTGCCGAAAAGCACGTAGTGGAAATGCGCGACCACGAAGTAGCTGTCGTGGATGTGGAAGTCCAGCGGCGGACTGGCCAGCAGTATGCCCGTCAGGCCGCCCAGCAGAAAGGTGACCAGAAAGCCGATCGCGAACAACATCGGCGTCTCAAACGTCAACTGGCCCTTCCACATTGTGCCGGCCCAGTTGAAGAACTTGATGCCGGTGGGCACCGCGATCAGATAGGTCATGAACGAAAAGAACGGCAGCAGAACGGCTCCCGTCGCGAACATGTGATGCGCCCACACCGAGGCGGAGAGCACGGTGATGGCCCACGTCGAGTAGACCAGCGTGGTGTAGCCGAAGACCGGCTTGCGGGAAAAGATCGGCAATATCTCGGTGACGATGCCGAAGAACGGCAGCGCCACGATGTAGACCTCGGGATGGCCGAAGAACCAGAACAGGTGCTGCCACAGGATCGGGCCGCCGTTGGCGGAGTCGTAGATGTGGGCGCCCAGGTGGCGGTCGGCGGCCAGCCCGAACAACGCGGCGGTCAGGATCGGGAACGCCAGGAAGATCAGGACACTGGTGGCCAGGACGTTCCAGGTGAAGATCGGCAACCGGAACATCGTCATGCCCGGGGCGCGCATGCACACCACGGTGGTGGTCATGTTGACCGCACCGAGGATGGTGCCGAGCCCGGACACGATCAGTCCCATGATCCACAGGTCGGCGCCGGGGCCGGGGGAGCGAATGGCGTCCGACAGCGGGGTGTAACCCGTCCAGCCGAAGTCGGCGGCCCCGCCCGGGGTGATGAAACCGGCCAGCACGACGAGCCCGCCGAACAGGAACAGCCAGTAGGAGAAGGCATTCAGCCGCGGGAATGCCACATCAGGTGCGCCGATCTGCAGCGGCAGCGCGACGTTGGCGAAGCCGAACACGACCGGGGTGGCATACAGCAGCAGCATGATCGTGCCGTGGATGGTGAACAGCTGGTTGTATTGCTCGTTGGTCAAAAATTGCAGCCCTGGCGCGGCCAGCTCGCCGCGCATCAGCATGGCCATCAGGCCGGCCATCAAGAAGAAGGCGAACGCGGTCACCAGGTACATCTGGCCGATCAGCTTGTGATCGGTGGTGGTGACGAGATTCCATATCACGTCGCCGCGGGATCGGCGGCGTCGCGGGAACGGTCGGTGTGCGACCAGGGACCGCACTTCGGTCACCATTTCGACGGGATTACCCGCGACAACTGGGCCGAAACGGTCATTAGGCTGTGCCCGCAATGAGTAGTCGGCACATCCACGTCATCGGTATCGGCGCCGGAGATCCCGGTTACGTGACCGTGCAGGCGATCGAGGCGCTCAACGACACCCAGGTGTTCTTCGCGATGGACAAGGGCGCGCAGAAGAGCGATTTGGTGGCGCTGCGCCGGCACATCTGTGCGCGCTTCATCCGCGAGCCGGGCTACCGGTTCGTCGAGCTGCCCGACCCGCCGCGCGCGGCGGACGGCGACTACCGGGCGGCGGTGTCGGACTGGCACGCGGCCCGCGCCCGGGTGTGGGCGTCGGCGATTGCCGCCGAACTCGGCCCGGGCGGCGTCGGGGCCTTCCTGGCGTGGGGTGACCCGTCGCTCTACGACAGCACCTTGCGCATCCTCGACGCCGTCGCCGCCATGGTCGACATCAGCTACGATGTCATCCCCGGCATCACCGCGGTGCAGGCACTGACCGCGAGGCACCGGATTCCGCTCAACGACGTCGGCGAACCGGTGCTGATCACCACCGGCCGGCAGCTGCGGGCACACGGACTGTCCGGTTCGGCGGTGGTGATGCTCGACGGCGACTGCTCGTTTCGCGGCTGCCCGCCCGGCACGCGGATCTGGTGGGGCGCGTACCTCGGCACCGCCGACGAGCTATTGGTGGCGGGCTCGGTCGGCGAGGTGGGGGAGTGGATCGCGACGTTGCGCGCCGAGGCCCGCGCCCGACACGGCTGGATCATGGACACCTATTTGTTGCGGGCGGCGGAGTAGGTTTTGGCCATGGCCGCTTTCGTGGTCCGCGCCGCGCTGACCGGATTCGCGTTGTGGGTGGTCACGCTGTTTGTGCACGGGGTCACCTTCGTCGGCGGGGACACCAGGTTGCAGCGGGCGGGCATCATCTTCGTCGTCGCGGTCATCTTCGGGCTGGTCAACGCCTTCATCAAACCGATCGTGCAGATCCTGTCGATTCCGCTGTACATCCTCACGCTCGGGTTGTTCCACATCGTCGTCAACGCGTTGATGCTCATGATCACCGCCTGGATCACCCGCAACACCACACACTGGGGCCTGCATATCGACCACTTCTGGTGGACGGCGATCTGGGCTGCCGTTGTGTTGTCGATCGTGAGCTGGGTGTTGTCGTTGGTGGCGCGCGACGTGCAGCGGCATCGCTGACCGGCAGACTGGATACATGCCCGAACTGCCGGAAGTCGAAGCGCTCGCCGACCACCTGCGCCGCCACGCCGTCGGCCTGACGATCGGACGGGTCGACGTCGCCGCATTGTCGGTGCTCAAGACCTTCGACCCGCCGATCACCGCGCTGCACGGGTCGGCCGTCACCGGCGCCGAGCGCTGGGGCAAATACCTGGGGTTGCAGGCAGGGGAGCTGTTCTTGATCGCCCACCTGTCGCGGGCCGGCTGGTTGCGCTGGTCCGACACCCTGACCGCCGCGCCGCTGCGGCCCGGCAAGGGGCCGATCGCGCTGCGCGTTCACCTGGGTACTCCCGGGCAGGCGCCGGGCTTCGACCTCACCGAGGCCGGTACCCAGAAGCGGCTGGCGGTGTGGCTGGTCGACGACCCTATGAAGGTTCCCGGCATCGCCGCGCTCGGGCCCGACGCCCTGCAGCTCACCCTCGACGAGTTGGCAGGGCTGCTGGCCGGACAGAGCGGCCGGATCAAGACCGTCATCACCGACCAGAAGGTGATCGCCGGGATCGGCAACGCCTACAGCGACGAGATCTTGCATGTCGCGAAGATCTCGCCGTTCGCCACGGCGGGCAAGCTCTCCGACGCGGCGCTGGCCGCGCTGCACGATGCGATGACGTCGGTGCTCACCGACGCCGTTTCTCGTTCGGTCGGCCAGCAGGCGGCGACGTTGAAGGGCGAGAAGCGTTCGGGCCTAAGGGTTCACGCCCGCACTGGGTTGCCGTGCCCGGTGTGCGGCGACACCGTGCGTGAGGTGTCGTTTGCCGACAAGTCTTTCCAGTACTGCCCGACCTGCCAGACCGGCGGCAAGGTGCTGGCCGACCGGCGGATGTCGCGGCTGTTGAAATAGCTATGCTGCCCGGGTGACTCGTCAGAAAATCCTCATCACCGGTGCGAGCTCGGGCCTGGGAGCAGGGATGGCCCGCGCGTTCGCCGCCAAGGGCCGCGACCTTGCGCTGTGCGCTCGTCGCACCGACCGGCTCGACGAACTGAAAGCCGAACTGACGCAACAGTATCCGGGCATCACGGTGGCCGTCGCCGCGCTGGATGTCAACGACCACGAGCAGGTGCCCAAGGTGTTCGGCGAGCTTTCCGACGCACTCGGCGGGATCGACCGGGTCATCGTCAACGCCGGTATCGGCAAGGGCGCGCCACTAGGGTCAGGCAAGTTGTGGGCCAACAAAGCGACCATCGAGACCAACCTGGTGGCCGCGCTGGTGCAGATCGAAACCGCGTTGGAGATGTTCAAGCAGGCCGGCTCGGGGCATCTGGTGCTGATCTCGTCGGTGCTGGGCAACAAGGGCGTGCCGGGCGTGAAGGCCGCCTATGCGGCCAGCAAGGCGGGCGTGTCGTCGCTGGGGGAGTCGCTGCGCGCCGAATACGCCAAGGGCCCAATCAGGGTCACCGTGCTGGAGCCCGGCTACATCGAGTCGGAGATGACCGCCAAAGCGGCGAGCACCGTGCTGATGGTCGACAACGAGACTGGCGTCAAAGCGATGGTCGCGGCGATCGAGCGCGAAGGCGGCCGCGCCGTGGTGCCGGCCTGGCCGTGGGCGCCGCTGGTCCAGGTGATGCGGGTGCTGCCGATCAGGCTGACCAAGTACTTCGCTTAGTGCGCCGAGCAGACGCAGAATCGCATCAAAATCGCAGATTTTGTGCGATTCTGCGTCTGCTCGCCGGGGCTCAGACCGGGACCGGCGTGTAATGCGCTGCGTCGGTGGTGAATTCGGGCTTGCCGTACGTCGCCAGCCGGAGCTTGAGCAGGCCGACGACGTAGGCGTCGGTGACATCCCGCAGCACCGGAACGCGGCTGGCCTGCTGAACCGCAGTGAAACGTCCGATGATGAAAGGCGTGGTCAGCGCGACGCGCACGAGGTCCGCCGGCCCGAGTGAAACGCCCATCGCCTCGGCGATGTCGCGATCGCCACCGCAGAACGTGCGGACGAACGTGAGCTTGGAAAAGCTCTTCTCGACCGCCTCGGCGCAACGGTCGAACAGGCTGGTGCCGGGGCGCAGGTAGGCCGCCATCGTTCCGCTGACGAGTTCGCGGCAGATGTCGTCGAATCCGTCCCGCAGCAGTGCCGAGCGCGCATGCATGACGTGCATGATGTCGGCGGGTTCGGAGGGCAGCAGTTCGGGCGGCAGGCCGAGCAAAAAGCAGCGATACCTTGCGAATTCGACGACGGCGCGCTCTTCCTTGGTGAACTTCGTTCGGCCCTGCTGACGGGCGCGGCGGGCCAGCAGGTACTGGCCGATCATTCCGGCGGGCATCTGGTCGACCTGCGGGATCGGCATGCCGTAGACGCCGACGTCCCACTTGTCGGATTTCTTCAGCGCGTTGTAGCGGACCATCGAGTGCATCAATCGGACCATGGCGGCGGCTTCGAAGCCGGGCCCGTAGCGGTCCAGCGCGCCGGGCAGGGTGGTGACGGCGAAGAAGCTGGCCGTCTCGTTGACCCGCCGGGCCGCCCGCTTGCCCGAGAGCGCGCCGGTCAGCGCCATCGGCAGCGCGGCGTACGTGTTGGTGAACGTGGCGATGAACGCGCCGCGGGTGATGAACGGGGCCAGCAGCGCCGCCGGGATGCGTTCCTGGCGGGCGCCTTCGCGTACCAGGTCGAAGTCGATCCACTCCGGGGCGTCTTCCATGGCAGTGATGAACGACTCGAGCTCTCCAGGCGCCTCGGGCACCGCCTCGATGCCCTCTCGGCACGCCCTTTTGAGCATGTCGATCAGGTGCGAGACGCTGTACGTATTCATCAGGGCCGCATAGGGATCGGCGACGACGTCGCCGAGCATCGTTGCCGTGCTGATCAATTCGAGGACGCGGTCGTCTTCCAGGATCGGCGCGCGGTCGGCGACCCAGGCCGGCAGGGCCGAGTCGTCGTCGGGCTCTGTGGCCAGGCGATCGGGCTGCTGGTCGAAGTCGAAGTCCCCGTACAGGTCGGGCTGCAACTCGCGCTGGCTTCGGACGCGTTCGGCGAGTTCGGGGTAGTACGTGACCATCACAACCTCCGGCTAACTAACAGTTAGTGAGTAATACTCACAAGCTGTTAGTTATGCTGTCAAGCATGACTGCGGCGAACCCCAGGCGGCGGCTGTCCGCCGAAGCGCGGCGTGAGCAGATCCTCGACGTCACGCACGCGATCGTCGACGCCGAAGGGTTTCATGCGGCGACACCGAACCGCATCGCGGAGCAGGCCGGTATCAATCGGTCGTTGATCTATCAGCTATTCGGCGACCCGGCGGGGCTGTTCGTCGCGCTGATCGACCGCGAGGCGGCACGGGCCGGCGCGCAGTTCGCCGATGCGATCTCGGGATTGGACGCTGCCGCCGCGGATGAATCGCTGGTTCTTGCGTTCGACGGTGTGCTGGGCGCCGTCGACGCCCACCCGGCGACGTGGCGGCTGTTCTTGTTTCCGCCGCAGGGTGCACCGCCGGAGCTGTATGCCCGGCTGGCGCAATCCCAGGCCGTCGTACTGGAGTTCTTCGTACGCGAACTGCTGCGCGTCAATCCGCATCTGCACGATCCCGAATACACCGCTCGGGTTCTGCATGCCGCCGGCCGCGAACTGCTGCAGCTGCACCTGTCCGATCCGCAGACCGCGACGGTCGAACGCCTGCGCACGTTCGTGCGGCGCTTCGGTTCCGAGCTCGTCGTGCGCTAGCCCGCGCGGCCTCTTTCGGTGCGGTAGCGGCGCACCAGCGCGTCGGTGGAGCTGTCCGACTGCCTGTCCGGCGACGTGTCCTCGGAAATCACCGGCAGCAGCGCCTTGGCCTGGGTCTTGCCCAGCTCCACGCCCCACTGGTCGAACGAGTCGATGCCCCACACCACGCCCTCGGTGAACACCTGGTGCTCGTAGAGCGCGATCAGCTGGCCCAGCACCGACGGGGTGAGCCGGGTCGCCAGGATCGATGTCGTCGGCCGGTTGCCGGGCATTACCTTGTGTGGCACCACGTCGTCCGGTGTGCCCTCGGCAGCGATCTCTTCGGCGGTCTTGCCGAACGCCAGCACCTGGGTCTGGGCGAAGAAGTTGCTCATCAACAGGTCGTGCATGCTGCCGGTGCCGTCGGCGTCGGGCAGGTCGTCGAGCGGTTGGGAGAACCCGATGAAATCGGCCGGCACCAGCCGGGTGCCCTGATGCAGCAACTGGTAGAAGGCGTGCTGGCCGTTGGTTCCCGGTTCGCCCCAATAGATTTCGCCGGTGTCGGTGACGACGGGGGTGCCGTCGGCGCGGGTCGACTTGCCGTTGGATTCCATGGTCAGCTGCTGCAGATAGGCGGCGAAGCGGGACAGGTCGTTGGAATACGGCAGCACCGCACGCGATTGCGCGCCGAAGAAGTTGGAGTACCACAGCTCGATCAGTCCCAGCAGTGCGGGCGCATTGGACTCCAGCGGCGCGGTCTTGAAATGCTCGTCGACGATATGGAATCCAGAGAGGAATTCGGCGAATCGCTCCCGTCCGATCGCCGCCATCACCGACAGGCCAATTGCCGAATCCACCGAATAGCGCCCGCCGACCCAGTCCCAAAAGCCGAACATGTTGGCGGTGTCGATGCCGAAATCCGTGACCCGCTCTTTGTTGGTGGAGACCGCGACGAAGTGCTTGGCCACCGCGTCGTCGCCGAGCGCGTCGGTGCACCACCGGCGCGCCGCGGTGGCGTTGGTCAGCGTCTCCAATGTCGAGAACGTCTTGGAGGCCACAATGAAAAGCGTTGTGGCAGGGTCTAAATCGGCGAGCGTGGCGACCAGGTCGGCCGGGTCGACGTTGGACACGAACCGCGCCGAGATGCCGGCGTCGGCGTAGTGGCGCAGCGCCTGGTACACCATCACCGGGCCGAGATCCGAGCCGCCGATGCCGATGTTGACCACGGTGCTGATCCGCTTGCCGGTGGCGCCGGTCCACTGGCCGCTGCGCAGCCGGTCGGTGAAATCGCCCATCGCGTCGAGCACCGCGTGCACGTCTTCGACGACGTTCTGCCCGTCGACGGTCAGCGTGGCGTCTCGCGGCAGCCGCAGCGCGGTGTGCAGCACCGCGCGGTCCTCCGAGGTGTTGATGTGCTTGCCGGCGAACATCTCGTCGCGGCGCTGCTCGAGGTGCGCCGCCCGGGCCAGGTCGACCAACAGCTTGAGCGTCTCGCGGGTGATGCGGTGCTTGCTGTAGTCGATGTAGAGGTCGCCGACGCTGAGGGTCAGCACGCGGCCGCGGTCGGGGTCGTCGGCGAAGAGCTGACGGAGATGGGTGTCTTTGACCTGGTCGTGATGCTTGCGCAGAGCGTCCCACGCCGGGGTGGCTGAGATGTCGGGGATTTGGCGAACCGCAGTCATGTTCTCGACCCTAGCTACGCCCGACAGATCGGGCCGCTTAGTTCTTTCGAGTGTGCATCCAGGGCGGAAAAATCGCCAAGATCCCGCCGTCAGCGCACGCTCGAAACCGTCGGCGCACACTCAGTCGCGGGGCGCTACCAGGGCTAGTGGCCGAGCCGGCCTCGGCCCATGCGCAGTAGCAGCATCGCCAGGTCCTTGCCGTCGGGCCCGAGCTCGCTGTAGCGCTCGATGACCTTCATCTCGCGGCTGTGCACCAGACGGGTGCCGCCATTGGCCATCCGGACCTTGCCGATCGCCTGAGATACTTCGGTGCGGCGTTTGACCGCAGCCAGAATCTCCGCGTCGAGCCGGTCGATTTCATGGCGCAGCTCGTCGATGTCGGGAAGCTGTTCCGTTTCCATCGTCATTTATTGTGACTCCGCATTCTTGCTGTTGGTGGGTTTTGAGCCGTTATCCGTATTCCGGCCTCACCCAACAGACGAGCCCCGAATCCGGATGCGGACCCCGGGGCTGAAGGAGAGCAGCTAAGCCACGGGTACCGCGGACCGGTACCCGTAGAAAAATCGATGCTGCCCGTAGAGCACGTATCGAGTCTGCCATCCGGGCCCGCGCCACCGCAAAAGATGTCGTCGAGCGGCGGTAAGTTTGGACAGACATGACAATCCACGTGACCGATGCCGGGCCAGATCAGTTGCTCGACGGCCTGAACCCCCAGCAGCGACAGGCTGTGCTACACGAGGGTTCGCCGCTGTTGATCGTCGCGGGCGCGGGCTCGGGTAAGACTGCGGTCCTGACCCGGCGCATTGCGTACCTGATGGCCGCGCGGGACGTGGGCGCGGGCCAGGTTCTGGCCATCACGTTCACCAACAAGGCCGCCGCCGAGATGCGCGAGCGGGTGGTGCAGCTGGTCGGGCCGCGCGCACGCTCGATGTGGGTGTCGACGTTCCACTCGACCTGCGTGCGGATCCTGCGCAACCAGGCCACGCTGATCCCCGGGCTCAACTCCAACTTCTCGATCTACGACGCCGACGATTCGCGGCGGCTGCTGCAGATGATCGGCAAGGACATGGGCCTGGACATCAAGCGGTATTCGCCGCGGCTGCTGGCCAACGCCATCTCCAACCTGAAAAACGAGCTGATCGACCCGCAGCAGGCGACGGCGGCCCTCTCCGACGACTCCGACGATTTGGCCCGCACCGTCGCCGCCGTCTACTCCGAATACCAGCACCGGCTGCGGGCAGCCAACGCGCTGGATTTCGACGACCTGATCGGCGAGACCGTCGCGGTGCTGCAGGCCTTCCCGCAGATCGCCCAGCATTACCGCCGGAGATTCCGGCACATCCTGGTCGACGAATACCAGGACACCAACCACGCGCAATACGTGCTGGTGCGCGAGCTCGTCGGGCACCACACGGAAGACGGTGTGCCGCCGGCGGAATTGTGCGTCGTCGGGGATGCCGATCAGTCGATCTACGCCTTCCGCGGCGCGACGATCCGCAACATCGAAGACTTCGAGCGCGACTACCCCGACGCCACGACGATTCTGCTGGAGCAGAACTACCGCTCGACCCAGAACATCTTGTCGGCGGCCAACTCGGTGATCTCCCGCAACTCCGGACGCCGGGAGAAGCGGCTGTGGACCGACGCCGGCGAAGGGGAGCTGATCGTTGGCTACGTCGCCGACAACGAGCACGACGAGGCACGCTTTGTCGCCGAGGAGATCGAGGCGTTGGCGCAGCGCGGGGAGATCACCTACAACGATGTGGCCGTCTTCTACCGCACCAACAACTCGTCGCGTTCGCTGGAAGAAGTGTTCATCCGGGCCGGCATTCCGTACAAAGTTGTTGGGGGCGTTCGGTTTTACGAGCGCAAGGAGATCCGCGACATCGTCGCCTACCTGCGGGTGCTGGACAACCCCGGCGATGCGGTGAGCCTGCGGCGCATCCTCAACACACCGCGGCGCGGAATCGGTGATCGCGCCGAAGCCTGCGTGGCGGTGTTCGCCGAAAACACCGGTGCCAGTTTCGCCGACGCGCTCGACGCCGCCGCCGAAGGCAAAGTGCCGATGCTCAATTCCCGCTCGGTGAAAGCGATCGCAGGTTTCGTCGAGATGCTCGACGAGCTGCGCGGCCGGCTCGACGGTGACCTCGGCGAACTGGTCGAGGCGGTGCTGAACCGCACCGGCTATCGCGAGGAGCTGGAATCCTCAGGCGACCCACAGGATTTGGCCCGCCTGGACAACCTGAACGAACTCGTCAGCGTCGCACACGAATTCGCCACCGACATGGCCAACGCCGCGGCACTAGAAGAAGGCGCCGACGACGAAGACGTGCCCGACACCAGTGTGCTGGCGCAGTTCCTGGAGCGGGTGTCGCTGGTCGCCGACGCCGACGAAATCCCCGAGCACAACGCCGGCGTGGTGACGCTGATGACGTTGCACACCGCCAAAGGGCTGGAGTTTCCGGTGGTGTTCGTCACCGGGTGGGAGGACGGAATGTTCCCGCACATGCGGGCGCTGGGCGATCCCACCGAACTCTCCGAGGAACGGCGGCTGGCCTACGTCGGGATCACCCGGGCCCGGCAACGGCTCTACGTCAGCCGGGCCAAGGTCCGCTCGTCGTGGGGCCAGCCGATGCTCAACCCCGAATCGCGGTTCCTCCGGGAAATCCCGCAGGAGCTGATCGACTGGCGGCGCAGCGACCCGACCCCGTCGTTCAGTGCGCCGGTGAGCGGCGCCGGCCGGTTCGGGCCGTCGTCGCGGCCGTCACCGGCCCGGGTGTCGAAGTCCAACCGGCCGCTGCTGGTGCTCGAGCCCGGTGACCGGGTTTCCCATGACAAGTACGGGCTGGGCCGTGTGGAGGAGGTCTCCGGTGTCGGGGAGTCGGCGATGTCGCTGATCGACTTCGGCAGTTCCGGGCGGGTCAAGCTGATGCACAACCACGCTCCGCTCACCAAGCTGTAGCTATCAAGTGCCTTCCGGCAGCCACCGCTTGGTATGCGGGTGCAGCGCCAAGACCACGCTGGCAATCGGCAGTAGTGGCAGGAAGTGCACGATCCAGGCCACCCGCGCGCCCGCGATGAATACGCCGAGGTAGGTCAGCACTGCAACCGCGGCGCCGGCCACGATCAGGTAGCGGCCAAGCCCCCGTCGCAGCAGCAGCAGGATCACCCCGGACACCGTGGCCAGCGCAAACACCAGCGCCAGGAACCCGACCGCGACGCAGAACAGCCGATCGGATTGCCACCAGCCGGCGATCAAATCGGTGGCCACCACCGAGGTGGCCCAGCCGCTGACAATGCTGACGGCGGCCGCCGCGACGGCGGTGGTGTTGCTGGCCTCGGGCAAAGCCGGGCGCGAAGCGGGGTACACGCCGGGGCCGGGTGGTTGGCGCGGAATGTGGGTGGTGCGGGCGTCGTCCGCTATCGCGGGCAGCGGCGTGGTCGGTGCTCGTCGGATGATGCGGGTCCGCGGCGCTTCGTCGTGGGATGCCGTCACCTCGGGCCTTCCTCTGGCGTTCTCGAATGGCGTCATGGCTGCAGAGCCGGCAGCGGCGCCGCCGCTGACAGGACCGCTTGGTGGGGTCGTGGGAAAATTATCGCCGGGCGCGGAAGCGGTTGACCCGATAATCGATCAACCGGCGAAACTCCCGACACTCAGCCCCCGCTTGGCCAGCCACGGCACCGGGTCCACCCGGTTGGTGCCGCCCAGCAACACCTCGAAATGCAGGTGCGGACCGGTGGAGTTGCCGCGGTTGCCCATCGTGGCGATCTGGTCGCCCGCCATCACGCGCTGGCCCACGCTGACCGTCGTCGTGTTGACGTGGCCGTACAGCGTGACCGTCCCGTCCGCATGGCGCAGCTTGACCCACATCCCATAGCCGGCGGTCGGGCCGGCGTCGATGACGACCCCGTCCGACACCGCGAGGATCGGCGTTCCGATCGAGTTCGCGATGTCGATACCGGCGTGCAGCACACCCCAGCGGTACCCGAAGTTCGACGTGAATATGCCCTTCGTCGGCATGACGAACAGTGGTTGCTGCAGTCGGGCCTCGCGCTGCGCGCGCTCTTCGGCAAACGCGACGGCGTGGGCGAGTTCGGCGTTGTGCACGGCGACATTCGCGGCGGGCTTCACCGTGATCATCTGCATGCCGCGCGCCGAGGTGGTGATCGGACTGCCGCTGGGCGTCGACGTGTCGGCGGCCAGCACGGTTTCGGCCTTCGAGTCATCGGAGGGGTGCGTGGCCGAATGCGCCGCGGCGGCGGCGGCACCGGCGGCCATGGCGGTGATCAGCATCCGGCCGCGCGCAGCGCCGCTGAGCTGCCTGCGGTGCTGCGGGCGGCGCCAGGGCGCGTCGGCATTACTGGGACGGCCGTGCAGTTCGAGGCGGTAAGAACTGGCCCGCTCGGTGTGCGGTTCGGGTGGGTGTTCGCTGGGGCTGGCCAGGCGCAGCGGGGTCAGGTCGTCGGTGTCGTGCAGGTCGTCGAGCTCGGGCGCCTGCAGGACGGAGGCCGCGCTTCCGAAGACGCTGTTGTCGCTGAAGTCCAGGTCATCGAGGTTGCCGAATTCGTTGAAGGGGATGATGTCGGTGACCTCGTTGCGGTCGAGGTCTGACCAGCGGTCGTGCGATCCACGAGAGTCTCCGGCGACAGGAGACCGGGCAGAACGGTGCTGGGCCAACCTGAATGTCCCTCGCGTCGTAACCATAACGTTATCTGGACCCTGAGACGTTAACCACAGAGATAGGGACCTCGCAAGGCGTGGGCGGGATCCCGCTCGATAATGTGATCCGCATCACGTGCGAGGCGTCGGGTCCATGCTCGGCACAGCGTACGGCATCGAACCGGCGGTGACCTGCGCCACAACAGCGGATGCGGCGACGGCGGCATTACTGCGGGTCGATACAGTTCCCCCGGGCGCGGTTGGTAGAACCGCCGTCGCCGCTACCTATCAGGTCGACTCAATAGACAGTGAGCCCATGGATCTTTTCGAGTATCAGGCGAAGGAGTTGTTCGCCAAGCACAACGTGCCCACCACGCCCGGACGGGTGACTGACAGCGCCGACGGCGCCAAGGCGATCGCCGAGGAGATCGGCCGCCCGGTGATGGTCAAGGCACAGGTCAAGACCGGTGGCCGCGGCAAGGCCGGTGGCGTGAAGTACGCCGCCACCCCCGAGGACGCCTACACCCACGCGGGCAACATCCTCGGCCTCGACATCAAGGGCCACGTCGTCAAGAAGCTGTTGGTGTCGGAGGCCAGCGACATCGCCGAGGAGTACTACATCTCCTTCCTGCTCGACCGGGCCAACCGCACCTACCTGGCGATGTGCTCGGTGGAGGGCGGTATGGAGATCGAGGAGGTCGCCGCGACCAAACCCGAGCGACTGGCCAAGGTTCCCGTCGACGCGGTCAAGGGCGTCGATCTGGCGTTCGCGCGCTCGATCGCCGAGCAGGGTCACCTGCCGGCTGAGGTGCTCGACGCCGCCGCGGTGACGATCCAGAAGCTGTGGGAGCTCTTCGTCGCCGAGGACGCAACCCTGGTCGAGGTCAACCCGCTGGTTCGCACGCCGGACGACCAGATCCTGGCGCTGGACGCCAAGATCACCCTGGACGCCAACGCCGCCTTCCGGCAGCCCGGCCATGCGGAGTTCGAGGACCGCGACGCCACCGACCCGCTGGAGCTCAAGGCCAAGGAGCACGACCTCAACTACGTCAAGCTGGACGGCCAGATCGGGATCATCGGTAACGGCGCCGGCCTGGTGATGTCGACGCTGGACGTCGCCGCCTACGCCGGCGAGAAGCACGGCGGCGTGAAACCGGCCAACTTCCTGGACATCGGCGGCGGCGCGTCCGCGGAGGTGATGGCCGCCGGGCTGGACGTCATCCTGGGCGACGAGCAGGTCAAGAGCGTGTTCGTCAACGTCTTCGGTGGCATCACCGCGTGCGACGCCGTCGCCAACGGCATCGTGTCCGCGCTGAAGATGCTCGGCGACACCGCCACCAAGCCGCTGGTTGTCCGGCTGGACGGCAACAACGTCGAAGAGGGGCGGCGCATCCTCGCCGAGGCCAACCACCCGCTGGTGACACTGGTTGACACGATGGACGAGGCCGCCGACAAGGCCGCCGAGCTGGCGAGCGCCTGAGCCTGAGAGGACTTGCGGATATGTCGATTTTCCTGAACAAGGACAACAAGGTCATCGTCCAGGGCATCACGGGCAGCGAGGCCACCGTGCACACCGCCCGGATGCTCAAGGCCGGCACCCAGATCGTCGGCGGCGTCAACGCCCGCAAAGCGGGCACGACGGTCACGCATGAGGACAAGGGTGGTCGCGTCATCAAGCTGCCCGTGTTCGGCAGCGTCGCCGAGGCGATGAAGGAGACCGGCGCCGACGTGTCGATCATCTTCGTCCCGCCGAAATTCGCCAAGGACGCCATCATCGAGGCCATCGACGCCGAGATTCCGCTGCTGGTGGTGATCACCGAGGGGATCCCGGTGCAAGACACCGCCTATGCGTGGGCCTACAACGTGAGCAAAGGCAACAAGACCCGGATCATCGGACCGAACTGTCCCGGCATCATCACGCCCGGCCAGTCGCTGGTCGGCATCACCCCGGCCAACATCACCGGATCCGGTCCGATCGGTCTGGTGTCCAAGTCGGGCACCCTGACCTACCAGATGATGTTCGAGCTGCGTGACTTCGGCTTCTCCACGGCGATCGGGATCGGCGGGGACCCGGTGATCGGTACCACCCACATCGACGCCATCGAGGCGTTCGAGAAGGACCCCGACACCAAGGTCATCGTGATGATCGGCGAGATCGGCGGCGACGCCGAGGAGCGCGCGGCCGACTACATCAAGGCCAACGTCTCCAAGCCGGTCGTCGGCTACGTCGCGGGATTTACTGCGCCGGAGGGCAAGACGATGGGCCACGCCGGCGCGATCGTGTCCGGCTCGTCGGGCACCGCGGCCGCCAAGAAGGAGGCCCTGGAGGCGGCGGGCGTCAAGGTCGGCAAGACACCGTCGGAGACCGCGGCGCTGGCGCGGAAGATTTTGCAGGAGTTGTGAGTATCGACGCCCGCACGCCCGTCATCGTCGGCGTCGGGCAGGCCGCCGAGCGGATCGACGACCCGTACTACCGGGCGATGTCGGCCGTCGAGCTGGCCACCGCGGGTGCCCGCGCCGCGCTCGAGGACTGCGGCGCCGACGCGGCCAAGGTGGCCGCCGCGATCGACACCGTCGCGGGCGTGCGGCAGTTCGAGATCTCCGGGCCGGCGCAGGCGGTGCTGGGTAAGTCGAACAATTATCCGCGGTCGGTGGCCAACCGGATCGACGCCGATCCGGCCCGGGCGATCCTGGAGATCGTCGGGGGCCAGGGCCCGCAGCATCTGATCACCGAGCTGGCCGGCGAGATCGCGGCCGGCCGCTCGGAGGTCGCGCTGATCTTCGGGTCGGATGCGACGTCGACCACCCGCTACTTCGCCAACGCGGACAACAAGCCGGACTTCTCCGAGACGGTCGAGGGCTCGCTGGAAGACCGCGGGCACGGCCTGGAGGGGCTGATCAGCCGCTACACCGTGATTCACGGCCTGGTGGACGCGCCGACCCAGTACGCGCTGCTGGAGAACGCCCGACGCGCGGGGACCGGGCTGGGCCCGGCGGAGTATCTGCGTTGCATGGGGGAGTTGTTCGCGCCGTTCAGCAAGGTCGCAGCAGACAACCCGTTCGCCGCCGCGCCGGTCGAACGCAGCGTCGAGGAGCTGATCACGGTCACCGAGAGCAACCGGATGATCTCCGAGCCGTACCCGCGGCTGCTGGTGGCCCGCGACCAGGTGAACCAGGGTGCGGCGACGCTGCTGATGTCGGTGGAGGCGGCCCGCAAACTCGGTGTGCCGGAAGACAATTGGGTCTACCTGCACGGCCATGCCGACATGGCCGAGCAGAGTCTGCTGGACCGGCCGGATCTAGGGCACGCGCCGTCGGCGGTGGCGGCGGTGCGTGAGGCGTTGCGCGTCGCCGGTATCGGTGTCGACGACGTCGCGACCTTCGACATGTACAGCTGCTTCCCCGTTCCGGTGTTCAACATCTGCGACGGCTTGGGCATCGCGACGGACGACCCGCGCGGGCTGACGCTGACCGGTGGCCTGCCGTTTTTCGGCGGGGCCGGCAACAACTACTCGATGCACGGCGTCGCCGAGACCGTCGCGCAGATGCGCAGCCGGCCGGGCGAATTCGGGCTCGTCGGTGCCAACGGCGGCATCATGAGCAAGTATTCAGTAGGCATCTACTCGACCACGCCGGTGGAATGGAAGCCGGACCGCAGCGCGCAGCTGCAGGCCGAGGTCGAGGCGTGGCCCACCGTGGCGGTGACCGAGCACGCCGACGGGCCCGGCACCGTCGAGACCTACACGGTGCGACGGGACAACGGTCGGTTGACCGGGATCATCATCGGCCGCCTCGACGCCGACGACAGCCGGTTTTTGGCCACCACTGGGGACGACGACCTGATCGGGTTGCTGACCGACGGGGATCCGCTGGGACAGGCCGTGAAGGTGCGCTCCTTCGACTACGGCAACCGCTGCAGTTTCTAGCGCGACCAGACGCAGAATCGCGCTCCGCGTGCCGATTTTGTGCGATTCTGCGTCTGCTCGTCACACGAAGGTGGCCAGCTTGCCGGCCAGCCGTTCGACGTAGGCGGCCACCTCGTCGTCGGAGCGGTCCGGTAAGCCGAACAACACCTCCGTCACACCCAGCTCGGCCCAGCGAGCCAACTTCTCCGCATCGGGCTTGAAGTCCAGCGCCACGATCTGCGGCGCGCCGTCACGGCCGGCGGCCGCCCAGGTGTCCTGCAACAACTTCACCGGCTCGTCGATATCGAAGTCGCGCGGCGTGGTGATCCAGCCGTCGGCGCTGCGCGCGATCCACTTGAAGTTCTTCTCGGTTCCCGCGGCCCCGACCAGCACCGGGACGTGCGACTGCACCGGCTTGGGCCAGGCCCAGCTCGGCCCGAACTTGACGAACTCGCCGTCGTAGGCGGCTTCCTCCTGCGTCCACAGCGCGCGCATCGCCTCGAGGTATTCGCGCAGCATCGTGCGGCGCCGCCCGGGCGGCACACCGTGGTCGGCGAGTTCGTCGGTGTTCCAACCGAATCCCACGCCCAGACTCACCCGGCCGCCGGACAGATGATCGAGGGTGGCAATCGATTTGGCCAGCGTGATCGGATCGTGTTCGACCGGCAGTGCAACCGCGGTGGACAGCCGAACCCGCGAGGTGACGGCGCATGCCGCGCCCAGACTGACCCACGGGTCCAACGTGCGCATGTACCGGTCGTCGGGCAAGGACTCGTCGCCGGTGGTCGGGTGCGCGGCCTCGCGCTTGACCGGGATGTGGGTGTGTTCGGGCACGTAGAAGGTGCGGAATCCATGCTTTTCGGCGAGGACGGCCGCCGCCGCCGGGGTGATGCCGCGGTCGCTGGTGAACAGCACAAGCCCGTAATCCATCCCTGAATTAGAACGTGTTCCAATCTGGTGGGCAAGCGCGGGGGTGGCAATGACACGCCGACTGCCGCGTCACGGGTATGCCGAGGTGCGCTAGCGTGGACGGTCGAATCGCGTCGCAGCGCCGTGCTCGCCGCTATGGCGTTCATCGAGCGGTCCGACGTAGCGTCGCGGGAGCGGCGCCTGGGAGTACAGCAACGGCAACCGAAGCACAGGAGAAGTCATGACCTACTCGCCCGGCAGCCCCGGATATCCGCCCGCGCAATCGCAAGGCTCGTATGGAGCGTCCACGCCGTCGTTCGCGAAATCCGAAGAGGGCGCAAGCAATTTGGGCCTCTACCTGACCATCGCGGTGGTGGCGCTCGGTCTGGCGAGCTACCTGGCGAGCTTCGGCCCGATGTACACCGTCAGCTCCGACGTGGGCCCGGTCGGCGACATCACCGGCGGCGACGTCGGCATCGGCGTGATCGGCGCGCTGCTGGCCGGGCTGCTGGCCGCGGTCGGCCTGCTGCCGAAGGCCAAAAACTACTCGGCAGTGGTCGCCGCGATCGCGGTGTTCGGGTTGCTGACGGTGATCAAGGAGGCCCTCGGCAAGCCGAGCGGCTTCTCGATCGGCTGGGCCCTGTGGATCGTGCTGGCCTGCGCCGTGCTGCAGGCCAGTGCGGCGGTTGCCGCGCTGTTGCTGGACGCCGGCGTCATCACCCCGCCGGCGCCGCGGCCCAAATACGACCAGTTCGGGCACTACGGGCAATACGGCGGCCAGCCCGGCGGCTACTACGGCCAGCAGGGTCCCTACCAGCAGCACAGCCCGCAGCCGTCCCCCCAGCACTCCGGCTACGGCTCGCAGTACGGCGGCTACCCGTCGTCGCCGTCGACCGGCGGCTTCAGCACGGTCGGCCAGCAGACCGGGCCGCAGCAGCAGGCCTCCCAGTCCGGACCGCAACAAGGTGGGCAGCAGGGCTCGCAGCAGGGTCCGCCCACCCCGCCCACCGGTTTCCCCAGCTTCGGCCAGCCGCAGTCGGGCGGTTCGGGCAGCCAGGGCGCGGGCCAGGGCAACTCCGCCAACCACGGCGGGCAGGCTCAGCCGTCCTATGGCCAGGGCCAGCAGCCGCAGTCGCCCTCCTCGGGTCAGTCACAGTCCTAACCGGGCGCTCCCGCGCCTAGTCGTCAACGTGCGCGAAGCGTGACGCGGGTGGACGATCGCCGCGTGCCGGGTGCGCGTCAGGCCCGAGACCTGCTGAGGGTGGCTTTCGGGCCGGCGGTGGTGGCGCTGGTCATCATCGCCGCAGTGACGCTGCTGCAGTTGCTGATCGCCAACAGCGACATGACCGGTGCGTTGGGCGCCATCGCCAGCATGTGGCTCGGCGTGCATCAGGTGCCGATCTCGATCGGCGGCCGTGAGCTGGGCGTGATGCCGCTGCTGCCCGTGCTGTTGATGGTGTGGGGAACCGCGCGCACCACGGCGCAGGCCACCGCCGCCACCGCGTCCTGGTTCGTGATCCGCTGGGTGGTGGCCTCCGCGCTGGGCGGGCCGCTGCTGATCGCCGCGATCTCGCTGGCAGTCATCCACGACGCCGCGTCGGTGATCACCGAGTTGCAGACGCCCAGCGCGCTGCGGGCGTTCCTCAGCGTGCTGGTGGTGCATGGGATCGGCGCCGCGATCGGCGTGGGCTCTCGGGCCGGCCGCCGCGCGTTGGCCGCGTCACCGCTGCCCGACTGGCTCGGCGATTCACTGCGGGCCGCGACCGCGGGCGTCTTGGCGCTGCTCGGCCTTTCGGGTGTGGTGGCGGCCGGCTCACTGGTCGTGCATTGGGGCACCATGCACGACCTCTACGCGATCACCGATTCGATCTTCGGCCAGTTCAGCCTGACCGTGCTCTCGGTGTTGTACGTGCCCAACATCATCGTCGGAACGGCCGCGGTCGCCGTGGGCTCCAGCGCCCATCTGGGCTTTGCGACGTTCAGCTCGTTCACGGTGTTCGGTGGCGACATTCCGGCGCTTCCCGTGCTGGCCGCCGCACCCAGCCCGCCGCTGGGCCCGGTGTGGGTGGCGCTGCTGATCGTCGGCGCATCCTCAGGTGTGGCGGTCGGGCAGCAGTGCGCGCGGCGGCCGCTGCCGTTGGGTGCGGCGACCGCCAAGCTGCTGGTGGCGGCGGTCCTGGCGGCGCTGACGATGATGTTGCTGGGCTACGCCGGCGGCGGGCAGCTGGGCAATTTCGGCCGGGTCGGCGTCGACCAGGACACCTTCGGAATCGCGGTGTTTCTGTGGTTCGCCGGCGTCGGTGCGATCACGGTGGCGATGGCCGGCGGGATCAGCCGCCGGCCCAAACCGGTGCCGGTCGTCGAACCCGAGCCGGCCGTCGACGAGTCCGCCGAGGAGGCGCCCGCCACGCCGACCGACGCCGACGAGCCGCCGGCAGAGGGCGATTAGGCTCGCCCTGTGCAGCAACCGCTCCATGTGCCCCCGAGCGCGCCCGCACGACTGGTGGTGCTGGCGTCGGGAACGGGTTCGCTGCTCGCCTCACTGCTGGACGCCGCCGTCGGCGACTACCCGGCTCGTGTGGTTGCCGTCGGCGTGGACCGGGACTGCCGCGCCGCCGAGATCGCCGCGGCCGCGTCGTTGCCGACGTTTACCGCCCGGCTGCGCGACTACCCCGGCCGCGACGCCTGGGACGCCGCGCTGACCGAGGCCACCGCAGCGCATTCGCCCGACCTGATCGTCTCCGCGGGGTTCATGAAAATCCTTGGGCCGCAATTTCTCTCGCGCTTCTCCGGGCGCATCGTCAACTCTCACCCGACGCTGCTGCCGGCATTCCCCGGCGCGCGCGGGGTGGCCGACGCGCTGGCCTACGGCGTCAAAGTCACCGGCGCTACGGTGCACCTGGTGGACGCCGGCACCGACACCGGGCCGATCCTGGCGCAGCAGCCGGTTCCGGTGCTCGACGACGACGACGAAGCGACCCTGCATGAGCGGATCAAGGTCGTGGAGCGACGGCTGTTGGTGGACGTGGTGGCCGCGGTGGTAACCGGCGGCGTGACGTGGACGGGACGAAAGGCGGTTATCGGATGAGCACTAACGACGGGAGACGGCCGATCCGCCGCGCGTTGATCAGCGTCTACGACAAGTCCGGACTGGTGGAACTCGCCGAAGGTCTACACGCGGCCGGCGTCGACATCGTCTCGACCGGGTCGACCGCGAAAACCATTGCTGGCAAAGGCATCCCAGTCACTCCGGTAGAGGAGGTGACCGGGTTTCCCGAGGTGCTGGACGGCCGCGTCAAGACCCTGCACCCGCATGTGCACGCCGGACTGCTGGCCGACCTGCGCAAGCCCGAACACGCCGGGGCCCTCGAACAGCTCGGCATCGCCGCGTTCGAGCTGGTGGTGGTCAACTTGTATCCGTTCAGCGAAACCGTGGCCTCCGGCGCGGGCGTGGACGAGTGCGTCGAGCAGATCGACATCGGCGGGCCCTCGATGGTGCGCGCCGCGGCCAAGAACCATCCAAGCGTGGCGGTGGTGGTCGACCCGCGCGGCTATGACGGCGTGCTGGCCGCGGTGCGTGCCGGCGGATTCACCCTCCCGGAGCGGAAGCGATTAGCGTCGTTGGCGTTTCGGCACACCGCCGAGTACGACATCGCGGTCGCGGCCTGGATGGAGTCGACACTGGCGCCCGAGCAGCCGGCGATCGCGTTTCCGGAGTGGTTCGCCGGCTCGTGGCGGCGCTCGGCGTTGCTGCGCTACGGCGAGAACCCGCACCAGCAGGCTGCGCTGTACAGCGATCCCGCCGCCTGGCCGGGGCTGGCTCAGGCCGAGCAGCTGCACGGAAAAGAGATGTCCTACAACAACTTCACCGACGCCGATGCGGCCTGGCGCGCGGCGTTCGACCACGAAGAGACCTGCGTGGCGATCATCAAGCACGCCAACCCGTGTGGCATCGCGGTGTCGAACGTCTCGGTGGCCGACGCGCATCGCAAAGCCCACGAGTGCGACCCGCTGAGCGCGTTCGGCGGAGTGATCGCTGCCAACACCGAGGTCAGCGTCGAGATGGCGGAGTACGTCAGCACGATCTTCACCGAGGTGATCGTCGCGCCGGCATACGAGCCCGGTGCCCTCGACGTGTTGGCGCGCAAGAAGAACATCCGGGTGCTGGTGGCGTCCGAGCCGCAGCCCGGGGGCACCGAGCTGCGGCAGGTCAGCGGCGGGCTGTTGATGCAGCAGCGTGATCGGCTCGACGCAGCGGGGGACAACCCGGCCAACTGGACGCTTGCCGCCGGATCGCCGGCCGCACCGGAAACGTTGGCGGACTTGGTGTTTGCGTGGCGCACCTGCCGTGCGGTCAAGTCCAACGCGATCGTGATCGCTGCCGACGGCGCGACGGTCGGGGTCGGCATGGGCCAGGTCAACCGTGTCGACGCCGCACGGCTGGCCGTCGAACGCGGCGGAGATCGGGTGCGCGGCGCGGTCGCGGCCTCCGACGCCTTCTTCCCGTTCCCGGACGGTTTGGAGACGCTGGCCGCGGCGGGTGTGACCGCGATCGTGCATCCCGGCGGCTCGGTGCGCGACGACGAAGTGACGGCGGCGGCCGACAAGGCGGGCGTGACGCTGTATCTGACCGGCGCACGCCATTTCGCGCACTAAAGCGGCGCCGAGTGTGTGACTGTGCCACGCGAGATCGGGATCGGCGTGGTTTATGTCCACACTCGACGAGGGGCTGGCCGCCGTGTGAGCAAACGACGGCGGTTCGCTGGGCCTCGCCCGAATCTCTTCCAGGCCGCCGCCGATCCCGACTAGCATCCGCGCTTGGGCGCGTAGATGGCGGGCCCTTCCAATCGAGAGGAACGAGATGCGCGCGATAACGAAACGAACGGCGGCAATTTCCGCGGCGATTGCAGTAGCGCGTTGATGGGCGCTGGATGTGCCGAGAAGAAGGAAAAGATGGGCGAAACTACGAGTTCGGCGACGCCGTCGGTGTCGTCGTCGGCTGCCGCGGCTCCATCTACCACGGCCGAGAGTGCCGCCCCGAGTTCTACGCAAATCGCCGGCGCTAACGGCACCGAATACACGGTCGAGGGGCCGATTCTCGCCAAGTACGAGTCCCTTTCCGAGAAGGACCGCAAAGATCTCTGGGAGCGCCGACGGGCAACGAGCAGAAGAACCCCGACGGCGGCGTCTTCCAGCAGTTCGACGGCGGCGTCATTGTCCACAAGACGGCGTCGTATGTGGTGTGGGGCAAGATCCGCGACAAGTGGAACGAGCTGGGCGGTTCGCAGGGCAAGCTCGGCTACCCGACCAGCGACGAGGTGGACACCCCCGACGGCGGCAAGAAGTCGACGTTCGAGCACGGCACCATCACCTGGAAGCCGGGTGACGAGCAGGCCACTGTCGTCGAGCAGTAGGCCCACGGCGCGAAGGGCGGGCAATCGGCACCGATAGCCCGCCCTTCGCTTGTGCATGTGCGAAGCAGTCGTAGCGTGGAGTGGTGACCGCACCGAATCATCTGCCCCGTACCGTCGGCGAACTGCGCGCCGCCGGGCACCGCGAGCGGGGAGTTAAACAAGAAATCCGGGAAAACCTGCTGACCGCGCTGGCCGAAGGCGACGATATCTGGCCGGGGATCCTGGGCTTCGACGACACCGTGATCCCGCAGCTGGAACGGGCGCTGATCGCCGGTCACGACGTCGTTCTGCTCGGCGAGCGCGGTCAGGGCAAGACCCGGCTGCTGCGGGCGCTGGTCGGCTTGCTCGACGAGTGGACGCCGGTGATCGCCGGGGCGGAGCTCGGCGAACACCCCTACTCGCCGATCACTCCCGAGTCGATCCGGCGGGCCGCCGATCTTGGCGACGACCTGCCCGTCGCCTGGAAGCACCGCAGCGAGCGCTACACCGAGAAGCTGGCCACCCCGGACACCAGCGTCGCGGACCTGGTCGGCGACATCGACCCGATCAAAGTGGCCGAAGGCCGCAGCCTGGGCGACCCGGAGACCATCGCCTATGGGCTGATCCCGCGGGCACACCGCGGCATTGTGGCGGTCAACGAGCTGCCCGACCTGGCCGAACGCATCCAGGTTTCGATGCTCAACGTGATGGAGGAGCGCGACATTCAGGTCCGCGGCTACACGCTGCGCCTGCCGTTGGACGTGCTGGTGGTGGCCAGCGCCAACCCCGAGGACTACACCAACCGCGGCCGGATCATCACGCCGCTCAAGGACCGGTTCGGCGCCGAGATCCGCACCCACTACCCGCTGGAGCTCGACGACGAGGTCGGCGTCATCCTGCAGGAGGCACACCTGAGCGCGCAGGTGCCGGCCCACCTCATCCAGGTCATCGCCCGGTTCGCTCGCTATCTGCGCGAGTCGCATTCGGTGGATCAGCGCTCCGGGGTGTCGGCGCGCTTTGCGATCGCGGCGGCCGAAACGGTGGCGGCCTCGGCCCGGCATCGCGGCGCGATACTCGGCGAGACGGATCCGGTGGCCCGGGTGGTCGATCTGGGCACGGTGATCGACGTGCTGCGCGGCAAGCTGGAATTCGAGTCCGGCGAAGAAGGCCGCGAACAGGCCGTGCTGGAGCACCTGCTGCGCCGCGCCACCGCCGACACCGCATCCAACGTGCTTGGTGGCCTTGATGTCGGCTCGCTGGTGGCCGCGGTCGAGGGTGGTTCCGCGGTGACGACGGGCGAGCGGGTGTCGGCCAAGGACGTGCTGGCCGCGCTGCCGGATCTGCCGGTCATCGATGCGGTGGCCAAACGGCTTGGCGCCGAATCCGAAGGTGAACGGGCCGCGGCGCTCGAATTGGCGCTGGAGGCACTGTATTTGGCCAAGCGCATCGACAAGGTGTCCGGGGAGGGCGAAACCGTCTATGGCTAATTCTGTTAGAGGGCACTCATCGCGCTATTCGGCGTACACCGGCGGGCCCGACCCGCTGGCCCCGCCGGTGGATCTGCGCGAGGCGCTCGAGCAAATCGGCCAGGACGTCATGGCGGGCACCTCGCCGCGCAGGGCTCTCTCGGAGCTGCTGCGACGCGGCACCAAGAACATGCGCGGCGCTGACCGGCTGGCCGCCGAGGCCAACCGACGGCGACGGGAGTTGCTGCGCCGCAACAACTTAGACGGTACGCTGCAGGAGATCAAGAAGCTGCTCGACGAGGCGGTGCTCGCCGAGCGCAGGGAACTGGCCCGCGCCCTCGACGACGACGCGCGCTTCGGAGAGCTGCAACTCGATGCGCTGTCGCCGTCGCCGGCCAAGGCCATCCAGGAGCTGTCCGAGTACAACTGGCGCAGCGGTGAGGCCCGCGAAAAGTACGAGCAGATCAAGGATTTGCTCGGCCGAGAGATGCTGGACCAGCGTTTCGCCGGGATGAAGCAGGCGTTGGAGGGCGCCACCGACGAGGACCGTCAGCGCGTCGGCGAGATGCTCGACGACCTCAACGATCTGTTGGACAAGCACGCCCGCGGCGAAGACACCCAGCAGGACTTTCAGAACTTCATGGACAAGCACGGCGAGTTCTTCCCGGAGAACCCGCGCAACGTCGAAGAGCTGATCGACTCGCTGGCAAAGCGCGCGGCGGCCGCCCAGCGCTTCCTCAACAGCCTGAGCCCCGACCAGCGGGCCGAGCTGGAGGCATTGGCGCAGCAGGCATTTGGGTCTCCCGCGTTGCAGCAGGCATTGAGCCGGCTGGACGCCAACCTGCAAATGCTGCGTCCGGGCGAGGACTGGACCGGGTCGTCGGAGTTCTCCGGAGACAACCCGTTGGGCATGGGGGAGGGCGCGCAGGCGCTGGCCGACATCGCCGAACTCGAGCAGCTGGCCGAGCAGCTGTCGCAGAGCTATCCGGGCGCGACCATGGACGACGTCGACCTCGACGCGCTGGCCCGCCAGCTCGGCGACCAGGCGGCGATCGACGCCCAAACTTTGGCGGAGCTCGAACGCGCACTGCTCAACCAGGGATTTCTGGACCGCAGTTCCGACGGCCAATGGCGGCTGTCGCCCAAAGCCATGCGACGGCTCGGCGAGACCGCGTTACGCGATGTGGCGCAACAGCTTTCCGGGCGTCGCGGTGAGCGCGACCACCGTCGCGCCGGAGCTGCCGGCGAGCTGACCGGTGCGACGCGGCCCTGGCAGTTCGGAGACACCGAGCCGTGGAACGTCACCCGCACACTCACCAACGCGGTGCTGCGGGAGGCCGGCACCGGAACCATCGACGGCCCCATCCGGATCACCGTCGACGACGTCGAGGTCTCCGAAACCGAGACCCGCACCCAGGCCGCGGTGGCCCTACTCGTGGATACCTCGTTTTCCATGGTGATGGAGAACCGCTGGCTGCCGATGGAGCGAACGGCGCTGGCGCTCAACCATTTGGTCAGCACGCGATTCCGTTCGGATGCATTGCAGATCATCGCTTTTGGCCGTTACGCGCGGACGATGACCCCTGCCGAGCTGATGGGACTGGAAGGCGTTTACGAGCAGGGCACCAACCTGCATCATGCGCTGGCGTTGGCCGGCCGGCATTTGCGGCGGCACCCCAACGCGCAGCCGGTTGTGCTGGTGGTCACCGACGGTGAGCCGACCGCGCACCTGGAAGATTTCGACGGCGACGGCACCACAGTATTTTTCGACTATCCGCCGCATCCGCGGACCATCGCCCACACCGTGCGCGGGTTCGACAACATGGCGCGCCTGGGCGCGCAAGTCACGATCTTCCGGTTGGGCAGCGACCCAGGCCTGGCGCGGTTCATCGACCAGGTCGCGCGACGGGTCGAGGGTCGCGTCGTGGTGCCCGATCTCGATGGCTTGGGCGCGGCGGTAGTGGGCGACTATCTGCGCTCGCGACGCCGTCGTTAACGCTGCGGCTTGCGGTTCTTGCGCTTGATGCCCACGCCGCCCCAGAGCGAGAAGCCGCGGATCTTCACCTTCGGTGCGCCGGGCGTCCCTTCACCGTTGACGTTGTGGTCGAAGCCCCCCATGACGCCATGGCCCTCGATTTCGACGTTGACCTCGGGCGGCAGCAGGATGGTCTGACCGCCCATGATCGAGCATGCGTGGATCTCCACCTCGGGCGAGGTGAAGTCCGCGTAGCGCAGGTCGATGACCCCGCCGCCCCACAGCGCGAACGTCGTCAACTTCTTGGGCACATTCCATCGGCCGCGGCGTTCGAAAGCGCTCATGATGGCCAGCAGCAAAGTGGACGGGGCGGGTTTGAAGGCGCCCCGGCGAGGAGTGACCGGATAGTCCGGGAGGTCGGAGCGCAGCCGATCCAGTTCGTCGTAGGTTTGCGCGGCGTAGGCCTTGGTCAGCCGCTCCTCGTACTCTTTCATCGGCAGCCGGCCTTGCGCGGCGGCGTCGGTGAGCAATTGCGCTACCTGGATGCGATCGGTGTCGGCGGCACGCGACGCCGCGTCCGGTGTGTCCTGCGCGCCGCGCTGCGCTGAATTGCTCATCACCCCGAGCCTACGACGAACAGATTTTGCTGCAAGGCAAGTTCGCTAAACTGCCTCTCCGCCGTTACCCGGCCGAACCCACGCGGGCGGGCGTTTCTGCAGGAATGCCAGCATGCCCTCGCGGGCCTCGTCGGAGACGAACAACTGCGCAGACTCCACGCTGAGCCGCTCGGCGTCGCGGTCGAACCCTGCCAAAACGGCCGCCGTCGTCAGGGCCTTCGACGCGGCCAGCCCCTGCGGGGAACCGTTCCGCAGCTCGGCCACCAGCGACGCCACCGTGGCCTCGACGTCGTCGGCGGCGACCGTGACCAATCCGATCGCGGCGGCTTCGCTGGCGTCAAATTTCTCGCCCGTGAGGTAGTAGCGCGCCGCGGCCCGCGGGGACAGCTTGGGCAGCAACGTCAGCGAGATGATCGCCGGCGCCACCCCGATCCCGGCCTCCGTGAGCGCGAATGTGCTGCGCGGGCCGGCCACCGCAATGTCGCACGCGCCGACCAGGCCGAAACCGCCCGCCCGGACATGGCCGTCGATCGCGCCGATCACCGGCATCGGGCACTCGACGATCGCGCGCAGCAATGCGCTGAGTTCGCGGGCCCGGTCGGCGGCCACGTCGAACGGGTCGCCGCCCGACGCTTGGGACAGGTCCGCGCCCGCACAGAACGTGCCGCCGGTGTGGCCGAGCACCACGACCCGCACCGCCGGATCGTCGGCCGCGTCGCGCAGTCCCTGATGCAGTTGCTCGACAAGCGTTGTCGACAGCGCGTTGCGGTTGTGCGGCGAATCCAGCGTCAACCGCGCGACGTGTCCGTCGACGGCGTACTGAACCAGCTTGTCCATCAGTAGGACCGGGGCAGGCCCAGCGACGTTTGCGCGACGAAGTTGAGCACCATCTCCCGGCTGACCGGCGCGATCCGCGACAACCGCGACGCCGTCAACGCCGCCGCGATGCCGTATTCCTTGGTCAACCCGTTGCCGCCCAACGACTGCACGGCCTGGTCGACGGCACGCGCCGATGCTTCGCCCGCGGCGTATTTGGCCATGTTGGCGGCCTCGGCAGCACCCATGTCGTCGCCGCTGTCGTAGAGCGTCGCGGCCTTCTGCATCATCAGCTTGGCCAGTTCGATCTCAATGTGGTTCTGCGCCAACGGGTGTGACAGCCCCTGGTGCGCACCGATCGGCGTGCCCCAGACCTTGCGGGTCTTGACGTAATCGGCGGCCTTGTTGATCGCGAACCGGCCCATGCCGACCGCGCTGGCCGCCCCCATGATGCGCTCCGGGTTCAGGCCGGCGAACAGCTGCGCGATCGCGGCGTCTTCGGAGCCCACCAGGGCATCGGCCGGCAGCCGCACGTCGTCGATGAACACCTGGAATTGGCGTTCGGGGCTGACCAACTCCATCTCGATCGGGGTGTAGGAAAAGCCGGGCGCGTCGGTGGGCACCACGAACAGCGCCGGACGCAGCTTGCCGGTCTTGGTCTCCTCGGTGCGGCCGACCACGAGCACCAGCTGTGCCTGGTCGACGCCGGAGATGAAAACCTTTTGGCCGGAAAGGATCCAGTCGCTGCCGTCGCGGCGGGCCGTGGTGGTGATCTTGTGGGAATTGGAGCCGGCGTCGGGTTCGGTGATCGCGAAGGCCATGGTGATCGACCCGTCGGCGATGCCGGGCAGCCAGCGCTGTTTCTGCTCGTCGGTGCCGAACTTGGCAATGATGGTGCCGTTGATCGCCGGGGAGACGACCATCATCAATAACGCGCAGCCGTGCGTGGCCATCTCTTCCATCACCAGTGACAGCTCGTACATACCGGCGCCGCCGCCGCCGTACTCCTCGGGCAGGTTCACTCCGAGAAGCCGAGTTTGCCTGCCTCGTTCCACAATTCGTCGGTGTGCTGCTGTGCCCGGGCCTTTTCCAGGTAGTAGTCCTGGCCGTAGTTGGCCGCCATTGCGGCCACCGCCTGGCGCAGGGCCCGGCGCTCGTCGTTCTCAATGAAGCTGGTGTCGGTCATGCGTGATCTCCTTCTGATGCGTCGACGCGGGCCAGGATGGCGCCGACCTCGACCTGCTGTCCGGTGCTGACGTTGAGTTGCGCCAGCACACCGTCGGTGGGGGCGGTGATCGTGTGTTCCATCTTCATGGCTTCCAGCCACACCAGCGGCTGGCCGGCGGCGACGGCGTCCCCGACTGCGGCGCCGATGCGGATGACGTTGCCGGGCATTGGTGCCACCAGGGAACCCTGCTCGACGGCGGAACCCGGTTCGGGGAAGCGCGGCAACGCCACGAGATGTACCGGCCCGTGCGGGGAGTCGACGTAGACGTCGTCGCCGTACCGGGCGACGGCGAAGCTGTGCGCCACCCCGTCGCCGTCGGCCAGCACGACCTCGGCGGGGGATGCAGCGACGAGGTGCACGCCATCGGCGAGATCCAAACCGCCTCTGGTGAACCGGTATTCGACGCGATGTTCGCTGCCGCCGTCGTCGAGGTACGTCTTGACCTGATACCCCGAGGCAAGGTTGCGCCAGCCGCTGGGAATGGAAGCGAAGACGGTCGCGGTCGCGCGGCTGTGCGCGGCGTCGGCGAGCGCGGCCGCGACAGCGGAGAGGCGGATCGCTGTCGCATCGGCCAGTGGCGCCGATAGCTCCGCTAAGCCGTGGGTGTCGAAAAACGCGGTGTCGGTGGCGCCGTCGAGGAAGGCCGGATGCCGCAGCACGTTGACCAGCAGGTCGCGGTTGGTGCGCACACCGTGGATGCGGGCGCGGCTCAGCGCGTCGGCGAGCACTGTCGCGGCGGCGTGGCGGGTCGGTGCATACGAAATGACCTTGGCCAGCATCGGGTCGTAGTGGATGGACACCACCGAGCCGTCGACAATCCCGGAGTCCAGCCGGATTCCGGTTCGCGCGCCAAGCGTGTCGAACTCGGTGCGCACCCTCGGCACGTCGAAGCGGTGTACTGCGCCGGCTTGCGGTTGCCAGCCCTTCGCCGGGTCCTCGGCGTAGAGGCGGGCCTCGATCGAATATCCTTGCCCCGCTGGTGGTTCCGTGTCGAGCCGGGCGCCGTCGGCCACCGCGAGCTGCAGTTCGACCAGGTCGAGGCCCGTCGTCTCCTCGGTGACCGGGTGCTCGACCTGCAGGCGGGTGTTCATTTCGAGAAAGTAGAACTCGCCGTCGTCGTCGGCGAGGAATTCCACGGTACCCGCGCCGGCATAGCCGATCGCGGCGGCGGCCAGCCGTGCGGCGTCGAACAGCTTGGCTCGCATCCCGGGTGTGCGCTCGACGAGCGGCGACGGGGCTTCCTCGATGATCTTCTGGTGCCGGCGCTGGATCGAGCATTCGCGTTCGCCGACCGCCCACACGGTGCCGTGGGTGTCGGCGAGGACCTGCACCTCGACGTGGTGCCCGGTGGGCAGGTAGCGCTCGCAGAACACCGTCGGGTCACCGAACGCCGACTGCGCTTCGCGTCGAGCGCCCTCGACTTCGCCTGCCAGCGCGGACAATTCGGTGACGACCCGCATGCCGCGCCCGCCGCCGCCGGCCGACGCCTTGACCAGCACCGGCAACTGTTCCGACGTGACGGTCTCGGGGTCGAGTTCCTCGAGCACCGGAACACCGGCGGCGGCCATCATCTTCTTGGCCTCGATCTTGGAGCCCATCGCCCGCACCGCCGCCACCGGCGGGCCGACCCAGGCCAGGCCCGCATCGGCCACCGCGGCGGCGAAATCGGCGTTCTCGGAGAGGAATCCGTAGCCGGGATGGACGGCGTCGGCGCCGGAGGCGCGGGCGGCGGCGACCAGCGCGTCGATGTTGAGGTAGTCGGTGGTGTTGGGCAGCCGCACCCGCGCGTCGGCCTCGGCGACGTGCGGTGCCGCGGCGTCGGGGTCGGTGTAGACGGCGACGGTGGACAGCCCCAGCCGCCGGCAGGTGGCGAAAACGCGGCGGGCGATCTCGCCGCGGTTGGCTACCAGTACTCGAGTAATCATCTGACTCACATCCGGAAGACGCCGAAGTTCGACGTCCCCTCGATCGGGGCATTGGCGATGGCGGACAAGCACATTCCCAACACGGTGCGGGTGTCGCGGGGGTCGATAACGCCGTCGTCGTAGAGCATCCCGGACAGCACCAACGGCAGCGACTCGGCTTCGATCTGGCCCTCGACGGCCGCGCGCATCGCGGCGTCGGCTTCTTCGTCGACCTGCTGTCCGCGGGCTTGCGCGGCGGCGCGGCTGACGATCGACAGCACACCCGCCAGTTGGGCGCCGCCCATCACCGCGGACTTGGCCGACGGCCAGGCGAACAGAAACCGTGGATCGTAGGCGCGCCCGCACATCCCGTAGTGGCCGGCGCCGTAGGACGCGCCGATCAACAGCGAAATGTGCGGCACCGTCGAGTTCGACACGGCGTTGATCATCATCGAGCCGTGCTTGATCATCCCGCCCTCTTCGTAGTCCTTGCCCACCATGTAGCCGGTGGTGTTGTGCAAGAACAACAATGGCGTGTCGGAGCGGTTGGCCAGCTGGATGAACTGGGTGGCCTTCTGGGATTCCTCACTGAACAGCACCCCGCGGGCGTTGGCCAGAATCCCCAGCGGATAGCCGTGCAGCCTGGCCCAGCCGGTTACCAGCGACGAGCCGTACATCGGCTTGAATTCGTCGAATTCGGAACCGTCGACGATCCGGGCGATCACTTCGCGGGGGTCGAAGGGGATGCGCAGATCCGACGGGACGATGCCGATCAGCTCGCCGGGGTCGAACAGCGGCTCGGTGACCGGCCCGGGCGCCGGGCCCAGCTTCTTCCAGTTCAGCCGCGCCACGATGCGACGCCCGATCCGGATCGCGTCGAGTTCGTCGACGGCGAAGTAGTCGGCCAAACCCGAGATGCGGGCGTGCATTTCGGCGCCGCCCAGCGATTCGTCGTCGGACTCCTCGCCGGTAGCCATCTTGACCAGGGGTGGGCCGGCCAGGAAGACCTTCGAGCGCTCCTTGATCATCACCACGTGATCCGACATGCCGGGGATGTAGGCTCCGCCCGCGGTGGAGTTGCCGAACACCAGTGCAATTGTGGGGATTCCGGCGGCCGAGAGCCGGGTCAGGTCGCGGAACATCCGCCCGCCCGGGATGAAGATTTCCTTCTGGGTGGGCAGGTCCGCGCCGCCGGATTCCACCAGGGAGATCACCGGCAGCCGGTTCTCGAACGCGATCTGGTTGGCCCGCAGGATCTTTCGCAGCGTCCACGGGTTACTGGTGCCGCCTTTGACCGTCGGGTCGTTGGCGACGATCATGCACTCCACACCCGATACCGCGCCGATGCCGACGACCAGGCTGGCGCCTACCGTGAACGGTGTGCCGTACGCCGCCAGCGGGCTCAACTCGAGGAACGGCGAATCCGGGTCGATCAGCAACTCGATGCGTTCCCGCGCGGTGAGCTTGCCGCGGGCGTGGTGGCGTTCGACGTATTTCGGGCCGCCGCCGGCCAGCGCCTTGGCCAGTTCGCCGTTGATCTCGTCGAGCTTGGTGGACAACGACTCCGCCGCTTCGGTGTAGGTGGGCGCATGAGGGTCGAGCGTGCTCTGTAAGACGGTCATGATTGGTATCCCAGGGTTTTCGCGGCCAGCGAGGTGAGGATTTCGGTGGTGCCGCCGCCGATACCCAGGATGCGCATGTCGCGGTACTGCCTCTCGACTTCGGACTCGGCCATATAACCCATCCCGCCGAACAACTGCACGGCTTGGTGGGCCACCCATTCGCCGGCTTCGACCGCGGTGTTCTTGGCGAAGCACACCTGCGCGATCAGGTTGGTCTCGCCGGCGAGCTGACGTTCCACGACGTGGCGGGAATACACTCGCGCGACGTCGATCCGGCGAGCCATTTCGGCCAGCGTGTTCTGCACGGCCTGGCGCGAAATCAGCGGCCGGCCGAACGTCTCCCGGTCGCGGCACCATTGAACTGTCAGGTCCAGGCAGCGCTGCGCACTCGAATATGCCTGTGCGGCAAGGCCGATCCGTTCAGCCACGAAAGCGGCAGCGATCTGGGCGAAACCACTGTTCTCCGCGCCGACCAGATTGGCCACGGGTACCCGCGCGTCGGTGTAGGACAGCTCGGCGGTGTCGGAAGACCGCCAGCCCATTTTGTCCAGCTTGCGGGTGACCTGTAAGCCGGGTGAGCAACCTGGTCCGTCTTTTTCCACCACCAGCAGCGAAACACCCGCTGCCCCAGGCCCGCCCGTGCGGACCGCGGTCACGACGTAGTCGGCGCGCACCCCCGAGGTGATGTAGGTCTTCGCCCCGTTGACGACGTAGTGGTCGCCGTCGCGGACCGCCGTGGTGCGCAGGTGCCCGACGTCGGAGCCGCCGCCCGGCTCGGTGATGGCCAGCGCGCCGATCTTCTCGCCGCGCAGCGTCGGCCGGACGAACTCCTCGATCAGCCGCTCGTCGCCCGACGCGATCATGTGCGGCACCGCGATACCGCAGGTGAACAGCGACGCGAACACGCCGCCCGGCGCACCGGCTTCGTGCAGCTCCTCGCAGATGATCACAGCGTCGGCGCCGTTGCCGCCACCGCCGCCGACCGCTTCGGGAAAGCCGGCGCCGAGCAGACCGGCTTCGCCGGCTCGGCGGTGCAGGTCGCGCGGTAGCTCGCCGAGCGTCTCCCACTCGTCGACGTGCGGGAGGATCTCCCGTTCGGCGAACGAGCGCACGGTCTTTCGGAGCGCATCGCGCTCCGGTGTGGTCCAGATAGTCACAACAACCTTTCCGGGATGTCGACGTGACGGCTGCGCAGCCATTCGCCCAAACCCTTGGCCTGCGGATCGAAGCGAGCCTGATAGGCCACGCCCTGGCCCAGGATGTCCTCGATGACGAAGTTCACCGCCCGCAGGTTGGGCAGCACGTGCCGGGTGACCGGCAGGTCGGCGGTCTCGGGCAACAGCTCGCGCAGCTTTTCGACGGTCAACGTGTGAACCAGCCAGCGCCACTGCTCGTCGGTGCGCACCCAGACCCCGACGTTGGCCGAACCGCCCTTGTCACCGCTGCGCGCGCCCGCCACCACGCCCAGCGGCAACCGCCGAGTCGGGCCGGACGGTAACGGCTCGGGCAACGACGGGGTGTCGGCCGGTGCCAGCTCCAAAGTCTCGGTAGCACAAGGGATCTCGACCCGGGTTCCGTCGTCGTGCACCGCGACGTGCGGCACCGACGCCGCGTCGACGTAGCCGGGCGTGAACACGCCGTACACCTGGCCCTCGCCCGGCGGGGCCGTGACGGTGAAGCCGGGATAGCTCGCCAACGCGAGTTCGACTGCGGCCGACGAGAATTGGCGGCCGACATTGGCCGGATCGGGATCGCGGACCACGCAACGCAGCAGCGCGCTGGCCGCCTCCTCGGTGTCGGCGTTGGGGTGGTCGGTGCGAGCCAGCGTCCACTCCAGCTCGGCGGGCTTGGCGGTCAGGCTGGACTCCAGCTGCCGTCGCACCAGTTCGGCCTTAGCCTCGATGTCCAAGCCGGTCAGCACGAACGTCATCGCGTTGCGGAAACCGCCGATGCTGTTCAGCGACACCTTGTACGTCGGCGGCGGCGGTTCACCGACCACCCCGCTGATCCGCACCCGATCGGGGCCGTCAGCAGACAATTCGGCGCTGTCCATCCGCGCGGTGACATCGGGATTGGCGTAGCGGGCGCCGGTGATCTCGTAGAGCAGTTGCGCGGTGACCGTGTCGACGCTGACCAGCCCGCCGGTGCCGGGGTGCTTGGTGATCACCGACGAGCCGTCGGCGTGGATCTCGGCCAGGGGGAACCCGGCGTAGAGCAATTGTGGGATCGCTGGAACTTCTACAAAGAACGAGTAGTTGCCGCCGGTGGCCTGCACGCCGCATTCGATGACGTGGCCGGCGACCACCGCCCCGGCCAGCCGGTCGTAGTCGGCGCGGTCCCAGCCGAAGTGCGCGGCCGCCGGCCCGACGATCACCGACGCGTCGGTCACCCGCCCGGTGACGACGACGTCGGCGCCGGCGTTGAGACAATCCACGATGCCCCAGGCGCCCAGGTAGGCGTTGGCGGTCAGCGGGCTGCCGAGCCCCAGCTCCTCGGCGCGCGACGACAGGTCGTCGCCTTCGACATGAGCCACCCGCGCCGGGACGCCCAGCCGCTCGGCCAGCGCCCGCACCGCGTCGGCCAGCCCCGCCGGGTTCAGGCCCCCGGCGTTGGCCACGATCCGCACACCGCGGTCGTGGGCTAGGCCCAGACACTCCTCGAGCTGGGTCAGAAACGTCTTGGCGTAGCCGCGCTCGGGGTGCTTCATCTTGTCGCGGCCCAGGATGAGCATGGTGAGTTCGGCCAGGTAGTCGCCGGTGACGTAGTCCAGCTCGCCGCCGGTGAGCATCTCGCGCATCGCCGAGAGCCGGTCGCCGTAGAACCCCGAGCAGTTCCCGATCCGAACCGCAGATGTCATCCCAAACCCCATCCGTCAACCAACCGGTAGGTTAGCGGGTACCGCCGGTAGCGCGTCAAGATGTGCCAGCCTGCACACATCAATGCTGTCAGCGCGGCGGCCATTTTGTAACCGCCGCTGGCCACCGGGTATCCTCAGAGCAACCCTGTCGCCGCTGGTACCTGCGCGGCAACCACCCTCGTCAAGGAGAAGCTCGATCATGGCTGTGCCCAAGCGCAGGATGTCGCGCGCGAACACCCGTAGCCGGCGCGCGCAGTGGAAGGCCGAGAAGCCCGAACTCGTGGGCGTGACGGTGGCCGGTCAGCGGCACAAGGTGCCGCGTCGGCTGCTCAAGGCGGCCCGCCTCGGTCTCATTGATTTCGACCGCCGCTAACCCAACCCGGCGGCGCGTCTCTTAGGTCGCTCTCAGCCGGCTGGATGACACTGGTGGCCGTGCGAATCCTTGTCGTCGACGACGACCGCGCGGTCCGCGAGTCGCTGCGCCGGTCATTGTCGTTCAACGGCTACTCGGTGGCGTTGGCCGAGGACGGCGTCAAAGCCCTCGAGGTCATCACCAAGGACCGGCCCGACGCCCTGGTGCTGGACGTCATGATGCCTCGGCTGGACGGCCTGGAAGTGTGCCGCCAACTGCGCAGCACCGGCGACGACCTCCCGATCCTGGTGCTGACCGCCCGCGATGCGATCTCGGAGCGGGTCGCCGGCCTGGACGCCGGCGCCGACGACTACCTGCCCAAGCCGTTTGCCCTCGAAGAGCTGCTGGCCCGGCTGCGCGCGCTCTTGCGCCGTACCCAGCCCGACGACTCCGTCGACTCGGCGCCTCTGACGTTCTCCGACCTCACCCTCGACCCGGTAACCCGTGAGGTCACCCGCGGGCAACGCGAAATCAGCCTGACCCGCACCGAATTCGCTCTGCTGGAAATGCTGATCTCCAATCCGCGGCGCGTGCTGACCCGCAGCCGCATTCTCGAGGAGGTGTGGGGATTCGACTTCCCGACCTCGGGCAATGCGCTGGAGGTATACATCGGATATCTGCGCCGCAAGACCGAAGCCGATGGTGAGCCGCGGCTGATCCACACCGTCCGTGGGGTAGGTTACGTGCTCCGCGAAACACCTCCCTGATGCTTCGATTCGCCCGGCGACGCGCACCGCTGCGGACCACCACCTCGTTGTCGTTGCGGTGGCGGGTGATGCTGCTGGCGATGTCGATGGTGGCGATGGTCGTCGTGCTCATGGCGGTCGCCGTGTACGCAGTGATCTCCGCGGCGCTGTACAAGGACATCGACAACCAGCTGCAGAGCCGGGCGCAGCTGCTGATCGCCAGCGGATCGCTGGCGGCCGACCCGGGCAAAGCCATTGAGGGCACGGCCTATTCGGACGTCAATGCGATGCTGGTCAACCCCGGTCGCTATGTGTTCACCGCCAACCAGACGGGCCAGGCGCTGCCGGTCGGCCCGCCGGAGAAAGCGGTCATCCGCGGAGAGCTGCTCATGTCGCGGCGCACCGCCGTCGACCAGCGCGTGCTGGCCATTCACCTGCCCAACGGCAGCTCCCTGCTGATCTCCAAGAGCCTGGCTCCCACCGACGCGGTGATGACGAAGCTGCGCTGGGTGCTGTTGATCGTCGGCGGGGTCGGCGTCGCGGTGGCCGCCGTGGCGGGAGGGATGGTCACTCGTGCCGGGCTGCGGCCGGTCGCTCAGCTCACCGAGGCGGCTGAGCGTGTGGCGCGCACCGACGACCTGCGCCCCATCCCGGTGTTCGGCAGCGACGAACTGGCCCGGCTCACCGAGGCGTTCAACCTGATGTTGCGCGCGTTGGCCGAGTCGCGGGAACGTCAGGCCCGGCTGGTCACCGACGCCGGCCACGAGCTGCGCACCCCGCTGACGTCGCTGCGCACCAACGTCGAACTGTTGATGGCGTCGATGGCGCCCGGCGCGCCGCGGCTGCCGGAACAGGAGATGGTCGATCTGCGTGCCGACGTGATCGCTCAGATCGAGGAATTGTCCACGCTCGTCGGCGATTTGGTGGATCTCACCCGCGGCGACGTCGGCGAGATTGTGCATGAGCCGGTCGACATGGGCGAGGTCATCGACCGCTGCCTGGAGCGGGTGCGACGGCGTCGCAACGACGTCGACTTCGACGTGCAGGTGATCCCGTGGCAGGTTTACGGCGATGCCGCGGGCCTGTCGCGGGCGGTGCTGAACCTGCTGGACAACGCAGCCAAGTGGAGTCCGTCGGGCGGGCGGATCGGCGTGCGATTGACCCAGCTCGACCCGTCGCACGCCGAGCTGGTGGTCTCCGACCACGGCCCGGGCATCCCACCGCACGAGCGCCACCTAGTGTTCGAACGGTTCTTCCGGTCGGCGTCGGCGCGGGCGATGCCCGGCTCGGGCCTGGGGCTGGCGATCGTCAAGCAGGTGGTGCTCAAACACGGTGGTGCGCTGCGCATCGAGGACACCGTGCCGGGCGGCCAGCCACCGGGGACGTCGGTGTACGTATTGTTGCCCGGGCGGCCGCTGCCGGTGGCTCCGCATCCGGAGCCCGCCGCCGAAACCGGGGGAAACTCTCGAGGATCGGCGAACGTTATCTCAGTCGATTCTCAGTCCACGTAGGCAAGGTAGTTGCAGTTACTGTTGAGTCCGACCGCGACACGTAGAGGAAGAGCGACCTAGCGCATGACGAATCACCCGAGGTATTCGCCACCGCCGCAGCCTGGATACCGTCCAGCGTCCGATCAGGCTGCGATGCCGGCCTATTCCGGTCAGGGCCAGCAGCAAACGTATTCCCAGTACGACTGGCGCTACGCGCAACAGCAGGCATACCGGCAGCCGTTCGCACCCTTCGGCGCCGGCCAACCGACCCCCGGCGCCACCCAGCCTCCGCTTTCCTCTCCCGAAAAGCGTTCTCGCACAGGGCTTTTGACGGTCGGGGCGTTGGCCATTGCGGTGGTGTCGGCCGGTATCGGCGGGGCGGCTGCGTCGGTGGTCGAGCACAGCGCGCGCCCGGCCGGTTCGATCATCGGCTCCAGGATTCCGGGCGGGCCGGCACCGAGCATGCCTGCCGCCAACGTGCCGAGCGGCAGCGTCGAGCAGGTGGCCGCCAAGGTGGTTCCCAGCGTGGTCATGCTGGAGACCGATCTGGGTCGTCAGTCCGAAGAGGGATCGGGCATCATCTTGTCGCCCGAGGGGCTGATCCTGACCAACAACCACGTCGTCGCAGCCGCCGCCAAGGCCGGACGCGACAACGCGCCCCCCGACGGGGGACCGAAAACCACCGTGACGTTCTCCGACGGGCGCACCGCTCCGTTCAGCGTGGTCGGCGCCGATCCGACCACCGACATCGCGGTGGTCCGGGTGCAGGGCGTTTCGGGTTTATCGCCGATCACGCTCGGCTCGTCGGCGAACCTGGTGGTCGGTCAGCCGGTGATCGCCGTCGGGTCACCACTCGGGCTGGAGGGGACCGTGACCACCGGGATCGTCAGCGCGCTCAACCGGCCGGTGTCGACCACCGGGGACACCGGCAACCAGAACACCGTGCTCGACGCGATCCAGACCGACGCGGCGATCAACCCGGGCAACTCCGGCGGCGCGCTGACCAACATGAACGGTGAGCTGATCGGCGTCAACTCGGCGATCGCCACGCTCGGCGGCGACTCCACCGACAGCCAGAGCGGTTCGATCGGACTGGGCTTCGCGATCCCGATCGACCAGGCCAAGCGCATTGCCGACGAGCTGATCAGCACCGGCACGGCCTCGCACGCCTCGCTAGGCGTCCAGGTCACCAGCGACAAGAGCGCGCACGGCGCCAAAGTCGTCCAGGTGGTGCCGAACGGCGCGGCCGCGGCCGCGGGGCTGCCCAGCGGAGTGGTGGTGACCAAGGTCAACGACCGCACGATCAACAGCGCCGACGGTCTGGTCGCCGCGGTGCGATCCAAGGCGCCCGGCGACAAGATCACGCTGACTTATTTGGATCCGTCGGGTGATACGCGGACCGTGCAGGTCACGTTGGGTAAGGCGGACCAGTGATGAGAGTCGCCGGGACCCGGGCGGAGCACAGATATACGGTGGCAACCATGGAACAGCGTGCGGATTTGGTCGGCAGGGCACTCGTCGTCGTTGTCGACGATCGCACGGCGCACGGGGAAGAGGACCACAGCGGTCCGCTGGTCACCGAACTGCTCACCGAGGCCGGATTTTTGGTCGACGGTGTGGTGGTCGTCGCCGCCGACGAGGTGGAAATCCGCAACGCGCTGAACACCGCGGTGATCGGCGGGGTGGATCTGGTGGTGTCGGTCGGCGGAACCGGCGTGACGCCGCGCGACGTCACACCAGAAGCCACCCGCGACATTCTCGACCGCGAAATCCTCGGTATCGCCGAGGCATTGCGCGCGTCCGGATTGTCGGCCGGCATCACCGAGGCCGGCTTGTCGCGCGGGTTGGCCGGCATCTCCGGAAGCACACTGGTGGTCAACCTAGCCGGCTCCCGCTATGCGGTGCGGGACGGAATGGCGACGCTGAATCCGCTGGCGGCCCAGATCATCGGTCAGCTCTCGAGCCTGGAGATATGAGCGACCCCTTCGACCAGCCTGACGCGGAGGATTTGCGCGAGGCCGACGAGCATGAGCAGTGGCTGACCGAGAACCAGCCGCCGCATCACATTTGAACCGATTGCCCGCAAACCCCACACGATCGACCGCCTATCGACATACGGTCTTTTTCGGGCGGCGTCGCGTCGCCCCGGCAAATTCCTGTGACGGGAGGATGGCTCGCGTGTTAAAGGGGTTCAGAGATTTTGTGATGCGCGGTGACGTGATCACCGTGGCTGTCGGCCTGGTGGTGGCGTTGGCGTTTTCGAACCTGGTCAAGGCATTCACCGACAGTGTGATCAATCCGCTTGTCGCAGCTGTGCAGCCGGGTACCAAGTTCGGATTGGGTTGGCAGCTCGGCGATGCGGGCAACAAGGCGACATTCGTCGACATGGGCGCGTTCATCTCGGCGATCATCTACTTCATCGTCTTCATGGCGGTGGTGTACTTCCTGATCGTGCTGCCCTACCGGCACATCCAGAAACGTCGCGGCGTCACCGTGTTCGGCGAAGAGCCGGCCACCAAGGCCTGTCCCGCGTGCATGTCCGATATCCCTGAGGCCGCCAAGAAGTGCAAGTACTGCGCGAGTGACCAGCCGGCAGCTGCGTAGCGGCGATCGCAAGCGCGGCGAAGCCGGGCGCAGCGGGTCGCCGCGCAACGACTCAGTGCAGAGTGAGCGTCACGCTCTGCACCAGCGCGGCACCGGCCAGTGCGTTCGCGGCGGCGGCCGGTAGCGCGACCAACACCACGCGGTCGTCGGACTGCGCCTTTTGTTGCGCCGAGACCAGCACGACGACGGCGTTGGTGGCCACGACCCGGGGATTGGCGTGCGCATCGGATTCGGTCGCGGCTACGACGTCGACGACATCGCCGGCGCGCACGAGGTCGGCCAACGCGGCGTCGGCCGGGTGTACCGGCACGATCCGCGCGTCACGGCCGGCCGCCGACTCGGCGAGCCGGCTGCCCAGCAGCCGCACGTCGGTGAGCACCTCGCCGCGTCGCGCCGGACCGGCCAAAGTCGAGCCGACTACCACGCCCAGGTCGGATTGTGATCCGTCGGGAAGCGCTGGCGCCAAACGGTTTTCGAGCCGGACATCGTCGGAGGTCAACTGGACGCCGGGACCGAGGTCGCGGGCTGCCACCACGACCTGAGCGCGATCGCCGTCGGGATCGGATCGCAGCGCCGCGATTACGGCCAGTACGACCAGCCCGCCGGCCGCGACGCGGCGGGCCAACACCGTGCGTGTCCAGTCCGGGCGCAGCCACTGCGAGATACGGGTTGGCAGTGACGGATTCAGCGACTCCCGCATGCCGTCACGCTAGGCGCGGCCCGGCGTGAGGCGTGGCCGACGGAGAAACGCCTGTGGATAACTAGCTGGCCGCGGCGGCCGCCGGCGCGGGGCTCGACGTGCTCGACTTCTCGGCCGAGCTCGAGCTCTTACCCGAACTCGACGATTCGCTCGAAGACGAACCGTTCTTGGCATGGCCGTTGGTCGCGCTCTTGGCCGATTCACGGCTGTCCGTGCGGTAGAAACCGCTGCCTTTGAACACCACGCCGACGGAATTGAACAGTTTGCGCAGCCGACCGGAGCACTGCTGGCAGGTGGTCAGCGCATCGTCGGTGAAGGCCTGCACGACGTCGAAGCGGTGGCCGCAATCGGTGCACGCATAGCTGTAAGTCGGCACTGAAACCTCCGGGTATGTCCAGCTTCGTTAGCACTCTACCGTCTGCAGTGCTAAACCGCTATGTGGCCTGGCTCATTCCCGGGTCGTGACGGTCGCCAGCGCGGCGGAGCCGGGCGCAGCGGGCCGTCACCATTGGCTCGTGTCGAGGGCGACAAGCCCCCGTCGCGGCGTCAGCGCGTGGGTCATCCGGACGTCATGCGGCTCGCACGGCAGCTCGTCGACCAGTTCCTCGTCGCGCACCACCGCGACCAGTCGGGCCTGCGGGTCGCGGTGTTCCAGGGAGCGGTCATAGAAGCCGCGGCCGCGGCCCAGTCGCACGCCGCTACGGTCGACGGCCAGCGCGGGGACCAGCACCACGTCCGCCTCGGCCAGCGCCGACGGCGGCAGCCACGGCTTGGCCGGTTCGAGCAGACCGAAGCGCCCGGCCACGAGATGTCCGGGCCGGTACTCGCCCCACTGCAACGCCAGCGGCGTGTCGTCGGCGCCGGTGCGTGCGACAGGCAGCAGCACCCGTCCGGCGCGGCCCAGCAACGCGTCGAGCATCTCGATCGACCCCGGCTCGGCGCCCACCGGTACATACGCGCAGACCGTGCCGCCGCTGCTCACCAGGCCGCGGATGTGCTCGGCCAGTGCGCGTGCCTCGTCGGCGCGCGCGTTGTCGGCAACCGAACGGCGTGCAGCCAACAGCTGTTGGCGCAATGCGGCTTTGCCCGCAGTCGGCATGGGATCAACGATGGCAGGACGGGCTTTTGCGCCGCCACCTCGACGCGCGGTTATGGTGTGAACGATGTCACGCGCACTGGTTCCGGTTCCCCGGACCGCGGTTGTCCCTGCCGCCGGTCTGGGCACTCGCTTTTTGCCCACCACCAAAACGGTGCCCAAGGAGCTGTTGCCGGTCGTCGACACGCCCGGCATCGAGCTGGTTGCCGCCGAGGCCGCCGACGCCGGCGCCGAACGGTTGGTGATCGTCACCTCGCAGGGCAAGGACAGCGTCGTCGCGCATTTCGTCGAAGACCTGGTGCTGGAAGGCACGCTGGAGGCGCGGGGCAAGAAGGACATGCTGGCCAAGGTGCGCCGCGCCCCCCGGCTGATCAAAGTGGAGTCGGTGGTGCAGGACGAGCCGCTCGGCCTGGGACACGCCATCGGCTGCGTCGAACCGACACTGTCGGACGACGAGGACGCCATCGCGGTGCTGCTGCCCGACGACCTTGTGCTGCCCACCGGTGTGCTGGAGACCATGTCCAAGGTGCGGGCCCGCTACGGCGGCAGCGTGCTGTGCGCAATCGAGGTCGGTCCCGACGAGATCAGCGCCTATGGGGTGTTCGACGTCGAACCGGTGAGCGGTGCCGGCAGCGACGTGCTCAAGGTCAACGGCATGGTGGAAAAGCCGAAACCGGAGGACGCGCCGTCGCCGTATGCGGCTGCCGGGCGCTATGTCCTGGACCGTGCGATCTTCGACGCGCTGGGCCGCATCGAGCGCGGCGCCGGCGGCGAAATGCAGCTCACCGACGCAATTGCCTTGCTGATCAAGGAAGGTCATCCGGTTCACGTGGTGGTGCACCGCGGCTCTCGACACGACCTGGGAAATCCCGGCGGCTACCTCAAGGCTGCGGTTGACTTTGCATTGGACCGCGATGACTATGGCCCGGATTTGCGGCGATGGTTGGTGGCGCGATTGGGCCTGACCGAAAACTAGCGACCGCGTCAGGCCGACTAGGCAGAAAGGCGCGTGGTGCGTTCGGTTGAGGAGCAGCAGGCTCGGGTGTCGGCCGCCGCGGTCGCGCCGAGGCCGGTGCGGGTCGCGATCGCCGAGGCGCAGGGGCTGATGTGCGCCGAAGAGGTGGTCACCGAGCGACCGCTGCCGGGGTTCGACCAGGCCGCGATCGACGGCTATGCGGTCCGCAGTGTCGACGTGCTCGGCGTCGGGGATACCGACGGCCCGGACGGTCAGGTGGACGACGGCGCGGTGGTTTTGCCGGTGATGGCAACCATCGAGGCCGGGACACGCACGCCCAGCAGGCTCCAACCGCGGCAGGCCGCGCGGGTGCAGACCGGGGCGCCGCTGCCGACGCTGGCCGACGCCGTGCTGCCGCTGCGCTGGACCGACGGCGGGCAGTCGCGGGTGCGGGTGCTGCGTGGTGTGCGCTCGGGCGCTTATGTGCGGCGCACCGGCGACGACGTGCAACCGGGCGACGTCGCGGTGCGGGCGGGCACGATCATCGGCGCCGCCCAGGTCGGTCTGCTGGCGGCGGTGGGCCGCGAGCGGGTGCTGGTCCACCCGCGGCCGCGGCTGTCGGTGATGGCGGTTGGCGGTGAGCTGGTGGACATTTCGCGCACGCCCGGCAATGGCCAGGTCTACGACGTCAACTCCTACGCGCTGGCGGCGGCCGCCCGCGACGCGGGCGCGGAGGTGAACCGGGTCGGGATCGTCGACGCCAAGGAACTGCGCGACGTCGTCGAGGGTCAGCTCAACCGGGCCGAGATCGTGGTGATCGCCGGCGCCGTCGGTGGCGCGGCGGCCGAATCGGTGCGCGAGGTGCTCTCCGAGCTCGGCGAGATGGAGGTCACCCGGGTCGCGATGCATCCCGGCTCGGTGCAGGGTTTCGGGCAGCTTGGCCGCGAGGGTGTCCCGACGTTTCTGTTGCCCGCCAACCCGGTCAGCGCGCTGGTGGTGTTCGAGGTGATGGTCCGGCCGCTGATCCGGTTGACGCTGGGCAAGCGCCAGCCGATGCGCCGGGTCGTGCAGGCCCGCACGCTGTCGCCGATCAGCTCGGTGCCCGGCCGCAAGGGTTATCTGCGCGGGCAGCTGATGCGCGATCAGGACACCGGCGAATACCTGGTGCAGGCGCTCGGTGGCGCGCCGGGCGCGTCGTCGCATCTGCTGGCGACGCTGGCCGAGGCAAACTGTCTGGTGGTGGTTCCCAGTGACGCCGAGGAGATCCGTACCGGGGAGATCGTCGACGTCGCGTTCCTGGCTCAGCGTGGCTGAGCGGCCCCTCGTGAACCTGTGGCGCTCGAGTTCCCAGCATCCCGGCTGGCCGATGGTGGTCGGGCCGTTGCGGGTGCCGGCCGGTGTGATCCGGCTGCGCCCGGTGCGGATGCGCGATGCCGCGCAGTGGAGCCGGATCCGGTTGAATGATCGCGCCCACCTGGAACCGTGGGAACCCAGCACTGAGTCGGATTGGACTGTGCGCCATAGTGTTTCGTCGTGGCCTGCGGTGTGTTCGAGTTTGCGCGCAGAGGCCCGCAAGGGCAGGATGCTGCCCTATGTGATCGAGCTGGATGGGCAGTTCTGTGGCCAGCTGACGATCGGCAATGTGACGCACGGGGCGCTGCGGTCGGCGTGGATCGGGTACTGGGTCTCCAGTTCGGTCACCGGTGGCGGGGTGGCCACCGGGGCGTTGGCGCTGGGCCTCGACCACTGTTTCGGGCCGGTGATGCTGCATCGCGTGGAGGCCACCGTGCGACCGGAAAACGTCGCGAGCAGGGCGGTGCTGGCAAAGGTCGGATTCCGCGAGGAGGGGCTGCTGCGGCGCTACCTCCAGGTCGATGGCGCCTGGCGGGATCACGTGCTCGTCGCACTCACGGTCGAAGAGGTCTACGGGTCGGTGACATCGACGCTGGTGCGCGACGGGCACGCCACCTGGGTCTAGCGTTTGCCATTTTCTGTTACAGAAGTGGCATTTGTGGCTATTGGTGCTTGTCACAGGCAAATTACAGGTGTGTAATTGTCCTCGGCGCGGTGTTGCGCCGCCTGTCTCGCGGGGAAAGGACCGGGTGCCATGCCAAGCATCCCGCAATCGTTGTTGTGGATCTCGCTCGTGATCTTGTGGCTGTTCGTGCTGGTGCCGATGCTGATCAGCAAGCGCGACGCCGTGCGGCGCACCAGCGATGTGGCGTTGGCGACCCGGGTGCTCAACAGTGGAGCGGCCGCGCGGCTGCTCCGGCGGCGGGGCGGCCCGGCGGCCGGGCACCGCAGCGATCCGGACTGGCAGCCCGAGGAAGACGAATACGACGACTTCGATGACGACACCGACACCGAACGCATACAGAAGCCCGAGGTGGTGGCGGAGGTGGTTACCGAGGTTGCGCCGGACGCCGCAGTCGACGAGGCGGCTCCCGTCGGCGAGAATGCTTCGGACACACCGGTTTCCGAGGACGAAACCGACGAAATCGAGGACGCGGCCGAGCCCGAGCAGCTGGACGACGAGTACGAATACGTCGACGACACCTCGGGCATCCCGGTCGCGGAGGAGCCGGATGTGCGCCCTGCGGTTGCACGGCGGCACGGGTATGACACCCGGACTGCAGCCGCGGTCAGTGCCCGCAAGTACGCGTTCCGCAGGCGCGTGCTGCTGACGATGGCGATGATCCTGGCAGCGTCGGCCGCGGCGGCATTCCTGTTGACGCCCACGGCCTGGTGGGTGTGTGGCATCACCGGTGGGATCACCGTGCTCTACCTGGCCTATCTGCGACGGCAGACCCGCATCGAGGCGCGGCTGCGGCGCCGGCGCATGCAACGCATGGCGCGGTCGCGGCTGGGTGTGGAAAATACCCACGACCGCGAGTTCGACGTGGTTCCGTCGCGGCTGCGGCGCCCGGGCGCGGTGGTCCTCGAGATCGACGACGAGGACCCGATCTTTGAGCATCTCGACTACGCGCCCTACGAGCGGGATTACGGCTGGCACCGAGACCTGCCGAGGGCCGTCGGGCAGTAACGGTTTCGGCCGGCTCGACGGCGGCTGGTAACCTGCTAGCGGATCAGGGGCTATGGCGCAGTTGGTAGCGCGACTCGTTCGCATCGAGTAGGTCAGGGGTTCGATTCCCCTTAGCTCCACAGAGTTTGAGCAGGTGAGCGAGCCGTCTAGACGGGTGAGGCGCTCCGCTCTCCCAGCCAGATTCCTGCCGGCGCACAGGGCAGCCCCACGTCCCTGAGGGTCAGGATGCCGGCCGGCGCCGCGGCGACGTCGAAGGCGGCGTTGACCGCCGGCATGGCGGTCATGGTGTCCCATTCGTGGTTGCCCCAGTGCTCGGGCGGGACGAAGCGGACGCGGGTCTGCACCTCAGGCTCGCCCGCGATCACGACGTGGTAGTGGTCGTCGTCGAACACCCAGTCGCCGTTGAGTTTCTTGGTGAGATACCAGGAGACCCGCGACTCGATCACGGTCTTGCCCGCGACCTTGGCGTTCCAGCCCCCGCGTATCGCGGCGATAGTGTCCTTCTCGATGCACAACCAGCCGAGATCGACTCTCTCCGAGGCGGTCTGGTGGTCGATGACGAACTCCATGTCATCGAGCTCGAAACCCAACGCCACCGCCATGCGCTGAACGGAGTCGGCGAAGGTGCCGAATCCGAACTTCGCCAACTCGGCGACTTCGGGCGTCGCCTCGGGCAGCCCGATGCCGAGGGCCTGCCACGTTTCCGCCGACTCGTAGACGGAGACATCGGCCGACTCGACGATCGTCACCTTCTGGACGTCGCGGCATACGGCGGTCATCGCCGTCACCATGGTGTTGATCCAGCCCGGGTTGATGCCGGTGATGTACAGCGAGCTGTTGCCGCGTTCGCACGCAGCGGCCAGCTTCTCCTTGGTTTCGCCCTGGATTCCGCCGACGTTGAGGAACAGGTTCGTGCTGATGACGTCGAGGCCGCTTTCGAGTAAGCGTACGACGTGGTCGAGATCGGCCAAGAACGGCGTGTAGATGACGGTGTCGGCGCCCAGGGCGATGAGCGCGTCGATGTCGGTGGTGGCAACAACTCCGGTCTCGGGTCTGCCGCACAGCAGACCGGCATCGGTACCGGCCTTGTCGTCTGAATAGGCATACACGCCGACCAGCTCGAGGCGGGGATCGTCGAGAATCCCGCGCACGCTGAGCTTGCCGACTTTGCCGGTGGTCCACTGAATGACGCGCAGCTTGTTCATCGGTTCCTTCGATAGCACGGCGCCCCGCATGAGAACGAGTTAGCTCGTTACGAGAATTGTATTCTCATTCGGGAGAGTAGGACATCCGCAGCGAGGTTTCAAGACAACCTTTAGCCGGCCGTCGGCTTAGCCGCAGTTACAAATTGCAGCGCGCGCTGCGCCTGCTGCTCCACGTCGACCAGACCCGCCGATGTAAACAGGTCGACGAACTCGTGGCGGTCAAACATCCGCACCCCGATGACACCGGCACCGGCCGCCAGGGTGTGCCGGACCGGAGCCGCCTGACCCGAGTAGCTGGTCAGGATCGCCACGCGCCCACCCGGTCGCAATACCCGCACCATCTCGTGGGCCACCTTGAAGGGTTCCGGCATCAGGTACAGCGCGCCGAAACAGCAGACGGCGTCGAACGTTTCGTCGTCGAACGGCAGGGCGCGGCCGTCGCCGCGGACATAGCAGACGCCCGGTCCGCTGTTGTCGAGCACCGCCCGGGTCAGCATCGGCTCGGAGATGTCGAACCCGACCGCGAGACCGCCCGCGGGAAGCTGGCGCGCCAGCTCGCCCGTGAAATTGCCTGGCCCGCAAGCAACGTCGAGCAGCCTATGCGCGGCCGAAAGGCGCAGCGCCTCCGCCGCGCGACGCTGCTCGGCCCCCGTGGTGATGCCGCTGGCGAGGTAGAACGACATCGGCCGCCACAGCCGTTCGTACACGGTGGCGACGAGCGGGCTGTTCATCGCGCGCTGGGCAAACGTCGGCGCGGGCGCCGTCGCCGATTCACCCAACACGTCGAGAAACCCGTGCCGCAGCGCAGCGGGCCGGGTGAGCAGGGCGCGGGTCGCACCGATCGGGTCGTCGCTCATCTCCATCCCAGTAGTGTGACGAACCTGCCCCTTGCGTCCTAGCCTGGGCGTAATCCGCGACGGACAGGGGGCGGCAGGCACGGTGACCGAACTGACCGGTGTGCGCGCCGAAGAACTCGCCGCCATGGACATCTTCAAGGGGTGTCCCGCCCAGGACTTGATGCCGCTGGCGGCCAGCCTGCAACCCTTGCAGGCAGCGGCGGGCCAGGTGCTCATGCAGCAGGGCGAACAGGCCGTTTCCTTCCTGCTTATCTCGTCGGGCACCGCCGAGGTCAAACACGTCGGCGATGACGGCGTCGTCATCGTCGAGCACGTCTGCGCCGGCACCATCGTCGGGGAAATCGCGCTGCTGCGTCACGTCGCGCGCACAGCGACCGTCACCACCACCGAACCGTTGACGGGCTGGATCGGCGACAACGACGCGTTCGCCCGGTTGGTGCACATCCCGGGCATCATGGCGCGGCTCGTGAAAACAGTGCGCCAACGGCTGGCCGCCTTCATCACGCCGATCCCGATCACGGCCCGCGACGGCACCGCACTGATGCTTCGTCCGGTGTTGCCCGGCGACCGCGAGCGGACACTAGAGGGCCACATTCGGTTCTCCAGCGAGACGCTGTACCGGCGATTCATGTCGCCGCGCGTCCCGAGTCCGGCGCTGATGGACTATCTGGCCGAGGTCGATTACGTCGACCATTTCGTGTGGGTGGTCACCGACCAGGACGGCTACCCCGTCGCCGATGCCCGCTTTGTCCGCGACAACCACACCCGCAACGTCGCCGAGGTCGCGTTCACCGTCGCCGACGACTATCAAGGCCGGGGGATCGGGACGTTTCTGATCGCGGCGCTGTCCGTCGCCGCCCGAGTCGACGGTGTCGAAAAGTTTTCCGCCCGTGTGCTTTCCGACAACCTGCCGATGCGCACCATCATGGACCGCTACGGAGCGGTGTGGGAGCGCGACGACGTCGGCGTCGTCACCACGGTCATCGACGTCCCCGACCCGCGCGACCTGCGCCTCGAACCGGACATGATTGATCAGATCAAACGCGTGGCGCGCCAAGTAATCCGGGCGGTCGGCTAGCCGTTGCCCACCTCTGATATCAACATCGCATGCGACGGCTGTGGATCGGCGTGGCGACAGTAATGCTGACGGCCGCGTGCGCTCACACACCGGCCTCCACGCCGGCGCCCGTGGAGAGCGCCACGGTTGACCGCGTCAACCCGTCCAATATCAAGCGGATGAGCCGCGATATGCCGCCCGGCTACGAAGTAACCCCGGTTTCGGGGACGGCCGCACCGCCGGCGATCTGGGGGCTGGGCTCGGACTGGACGGCTGACCCGTCGCACTGCGCGGCGCTGGCGGACCCGGCCGCAGGTCGCGGCCAGTCGCCGCAAGGCGTCTCGGGGTCGGGCGACGGCGGCATCGTCTACACAGTGATCGCCGCCGCGCCGGTGCGCCTGGATCCCGCGCTGGTTGTCGACTGCCCGCACTGGACGATGACCAACGGCGCCGCCACCACCCGGGTACATCTGATAGCGCCACCTCAGGTCGACGGTGTCGAAACCCTCGGCATGGCCAGCGAGACCATCATGCCGGTGGAAGGTGGCGGTGAAATCGTCTCTCAGGCAACCACTTTCACCGCCTACCTGGGCGGCTATTACGCGTTCACCGCGCTCATCACCGACCCCGGCTCGCCGCAGCCGCCGCTGCCGGCGCAATTCGCGGCCGACTTGCTGGTGAACACCGTGGCCGAGTTACGTCGCTGACGGACTGCCGTTGGGTACCCTGGCCACGATGATCAGGGCTGCGCTTGCGATCGCATCGGCGTGCGTGCTCGCGGCATGTGGATCCGCCGACTCTGCCTCCCCGCCCGCCGACATCACCAAGGTCAAGCAGGTGAAGTCGAGCTTCGGCCCCGAATTCACGACCAAGGACATCCCGAAGACCGGCGTCGACCCCAAGGTGCTCTCTTCGCACAAGCTGCCGGAAGGGCTGAAGTTCGAACCGGCCGACTGCGCGAAATTCGTGGCCGGCCAGGAGATGCCGCCGGGGCTGCAGGGCAACATGGCCGCGGAGGCGGCCGAGGGCAACGGCAACCGTTTCATCGTCATCGCCTTGCAGACCTCGCAAGCGCTGCCGTTCAACGACCCCGGACAACACTGCAAGCAAGTCGGGTTCGCCGGTGGCCCGGTGCGCGGCATGCTCGAGGTTGTCGACGTCCCCCAGATCGACGGGACCCGAACGCTGGGCGTGCACCGCGTGGTGCAAACGACGGTCGATGGCCAACCCCGCATGGGCGAGCTCTACAACTACTCGGCTCAATTCGGCGACTACGAGGTGATCGTCACCGCCAATCCGCTGGTGGTGCCGGACAAGCCGGCCGCCCCTGTCGACACGAATCGTGCCCGCGACTTGCTCGTCAAAGGGGTTGCGGCGATCCGGAGTTAGCGGACGTCGCGGGGCCGGAATTGGATGCTGATCCGCGGGCCGGCGCACCCGGACGTCTTGGGAACCGAGTGCTCCCAGGTGCGTTGGCATGAGCCGCCCATCACCAGCAGGTCGCCGTGGGCCTGCGGCAGCCGCAGCGAATGCCCGCCGCCACGCGGCCGCATCGCGAAAGTGCGGGTGGCGCCCAGGCTGACGATCGCCACCATGGTGTCCTCGGTGCTGCTGCGGCCGATGGTGTCGCCGTGCCAGGCGACGCTGTCGGACCCGTTGCGGTACAGGCACAGTCCGACAGTGGTGAACGGCTCGCCGAGCTCGCCGGCGTAGATGTCGTTGAGCCGGCGGCGCAGCCGCGTCAGCCGGGGATGTGGCGGATCTTCGGCGGCGAGGTCGTGAAAGCTGACCAGCCGCGGGACGTCGACCACCCGGTCGTACATCGGCCGGCGCTCGGCGCGCCACGGGACCGTCGTCATCAGCTCCTCGAAGAGATCGTCGGCGTCGGTCAGCCAGCCGGAGCGGATGTCGATCCAGGCGCCGTCTGTAAGGTCTCGGCGCTCGTTGCAGTCGAACAGCGACTCCTGTACCGGTATCGCCATGCCCGTCATTTTATCGCACGTGCGTTCGAGAGCTAGTTGAGGCGGACCGGTCCGGGGCCTTGTTCGGCGAGCACGTCGCCGGGGTTGGCCAGCTGGCAGCTGCGCAGGCTCAGGCAGCCGCAGCCGATGCAGTCGGCGAGGTTGTCCCGTAGCCGTTGCAGGTGGACGATCCGGTCGTCGAGGTCGGCGCGCCAGCCGGCCGACAGCCGCGCCCAGTCCTTGCTGGTGGGCACCCGGTCGGTGGGCAGGGTGGCCAGCGCCTCGCGGACCCGGGCCAGCGGGATGCCCAGCCGCTGCGACATCCGGATGAACGCGACCCGCCGCAGCGTGTCGCGGCTGTAGCGGCGCTGGTTGCCCGATGTGCGCCGGCTGGTGATCAGGCCTTGGCGCTCGTAGAAGTGCAGCGCCGAGACCGCTACGCCGGCCCGTGCGGCCAGCTCGCCGGGAAGGAGCTCCTGGGTGTCCATATACCTAAACCATACTTGAGGTGGCGGTTGGAGTTACGGTGCTAACTGTGAGTCTTGGCACCAATTCCGAGGTGGGCACGCTGCGGGTGGCGATCCTGCACCGGCCGGGCGCCGAACTGGGCCGGCTCACCCCCGGCAACAACGACAAGTTGCTGTTCGACGGGCTGCCGTGGGTGGCGCGCGCGCAGGACGAGCACGATGCGTTCGCCGAGCTGCTGCGTTCCCGCGGCGTCGAGGTGCTGCTGATGTCCGAGCTGCTGACCGAAGCTTTGGAAAGCGGTGCGGCCCGGATGCAGGGGATCGCCGCCGCAGTGGACGACCGGCGGTTGGGATTGCCTCTGGCCCAAGAGCTTTCGGCCTACCTGCGTGGCTTGGCCCCCGCGGCGCTGGCCCATGTCCTGATGGCGGGCATGACGTTCGCCGAGCTGCCGCCCGACACCCGGACCGACGTGTCGTTGGTGCGCCTGATGCATCACGCCGCCGACTATGTGATCGAGCCGTTGCCGAATCTGGTGTTCACCCGCGACTCGTCGATCTGGATCGGGCCGCGGGTGATCATCCCGACGCTGGCGTTGCCGGCGCGGGCCCGCGAGGCGTCGCTGACCGATCTGATCTATGCCCACCATCCGCGGTTCACCGGCGTGCGGCGCGCCTACGAATCACACACCGCGCCGGTCGAAGGCGGTGACGTGCTGCTGCTGGCGCCCGGTGTCGTCGCCGTCGGGGTGGGGGAGCGCACCACGCCGGCCGGCGCGGAAGCGTTGGCGCGCAGCCTGTTCGACGACGATCTCGCGGAAACCGTGTTGGCCGTTCCGATCGAGCAGCGCCGCGCGCAGATGCACCTGGACACCGTGTGCACCATGGTCGACACCGATGCGGTGGTGATGTACGCCAATGTCGTCGACACCCTGTCCGCGTACACGATTGCGCGCACACCCGACGGCGTGAAGATCTCCGACGCGGCGCCGTTCGTGGAGGCCGCCGCGACGGCGATCGGTGTCGACAAGTTGCGGGTCATCGACACCGGCTTGGATCCCGTTATCGCCGAACGCGAACAGTGGGACGACGGCAACAACACGCTGGCGCTGGCGCCCGGTGTCGTCGTCGCCTACGAGCGCAATGTGCGGACCAATTACCGCCTCGAGGAGGCGGGGATTGAAGTGCTCACGATCGCGGCCTCGGAGCTGGGCACCGGTCGCGGCGGGCCACGCTGCATGTCCTGCCCGGCCGCCCGGGACCCGCTGTAGGTTGTCGCGTTGAGATTGCGCACAGCGTCGTTGTTCCGCGAACATCACGACCCTACACGCAATTTCAACGCATACCTGCGACGGGCAAAGGCCTCCGACACTCGATGAAGAATGAATCGGCGGCTGTGTTCGGCCACCACGTGGATATCGATCCAGCCTTGGCGTTCGATCAGTTCGGCGCGCCCGATGTCGTGCACGTACCGCTCACGATCGGAGCTATGCTGCTGGCCGTCGTAGTCGAGGCCCACCCGTGGCTCGTCGTAACCCATATCGATGAACGCCTCGTTGAAGCCGTCGGTGATTCTGATTTGTGTTCTCGGCGCAGGTAGTCCGGCGTCGATGAGCAAGAGCCGCAACCACGTTTCCTTCGGAGACTGGGCGCCAGGGTCCATCAGGTTGAGGGCGACCGGCGACCGGCGTAGTCCGCGGGCCCTCGGATAGCGGTCGGCCAACGCGAAAGCATCGCATGCCGCTACACCAGTGGCCCGGGCCAATGCGTCGAGGTGCCTGACAGCGACATCCCGCGGCAGATGCCGGGCAAGGTCGAGTGCGGTCCGCGCTGGAGTGGTCACCGGGATACCGTCGACCTCGACGATCTCGTCCGGCTCGATCCGCTCATTGCGAACCACAACTCCCGGCGGCGGTCGGCCGTTGCGCCAGATCATCTCGATCGGTGTCCGCGCGTCAATCCAGAGCGCACCGTGTAGCGCGGCAGCGGCGCGCCCGGCGATCACACCGTTGCGACCTGACCACAGCCAGGCACCTACCGTGTTGTGCCGCAGTGAGGGAGCCGCGGTCTTGGCTACATAGATGCCGGGAAAGATCAAGCTGTAGTTCCAACGCAACTGGCCTTTGGTTAGCGCGCCGCGAGCGAGCATCTCGGTGCCGACGAACACTTCAGACACGCAACGATACTGGTAGACGGCGGCTGGGCGCGCCGTTCAGATTGCACGCTGGGTTGTGGATAAGCCGGATGAACAACGCTGAGCGCAATCTCAACGCCAGCTGGGTAGCCAGATCTCCATGTTCCAGGTGGCCTGCGAGATCGGCTGGCCGGTAAGGATGGGGAACAGCCACGCGAAGTTGGTCAACACCAAAGCGACGTAGCAGGAGACGACGATCAGCCCGAGTGTGCGCCGTTCCGGTCCTTGCCTTGGCTGGTAAAGGATGTCGCCGAGAATCAGCGCGATCGCCATCACCAAAAACGGCGCCATCGTCGCCGCATAGAAGAAGTACATCTGCCGGTCGATGTCGGCGAACCACGGCAACCACCCGGCGCAATAACCGACGAGCACTGCGGCGTAACGCCAATCCCGTCGGATGAATGCCCGCCACGCCGCATAGAAAAGGACCGGCACCGACACCCACCACAGCGCCGGAGTGCCGACCAGCATCACGGCCTTGACGCACGACTGTGCGCCGCAACCCGGCACGTTCTGCTGGTCGATGGCGTAGAGCACCGGCCGCAGCGACATCGGCCAGGCCCACGGCTTGGACTCCCACGGATGGTAGTTCCCCGCGGAATTGGTCAGCCCGGAATGGAATTGGTAGGCCTTGTAGGTGTAGTGCCACAGCGAGCGAATGGCATCGGGCATCGGGAAGCTGGCCTCGTCGCCGATCGACTGGCCGACCTCGTGACGGTTGATCGCCGTCTCGGAGGCGAACCACGGCGCATACGAAGCCAGATACACCGCGAACGGAATAACCAGCAGCGCATACACAGTCGGGCCCACGTCACGCCGCACCACCCCCAGCCACGGCCGGGGCACCCGGTAGGCGCGGCGCGCGGCCAGGTCGAACGCCAGCGACATCAACCCGAAGAACAGCACGAAGTACAGGCCCGACCACTTTGTCGCACAAGCCAATCCGAGCAGCACCCCGGCGCCGAAGCGCCACCACCGCACGCCCAGCCGCGGCCCCCACGGTGTCTCGTCGCTGCGGCCCTCGCTCAGCGCGATGTGCATCCGTTCCCGAACCTGATCGCGGTCGACGATCAGCGCCCCGAACGCCGCGACGACGAAGAACGCCAGAAAGCCGTCGAGCAGCGCGGTGCGCGACGCGACAAAGCTGACGCCGTCGGCGATCAGCAGCAGCCCGGCGATACCACCGACCAGAGTCGAGCGGCTGATCCGCCGCACGATGCGAACCACCAATGCCACCATCACCACGCCGAGCAGCGCCCCGGTGAATCGCCAGCCCACCCCGTTGTAACCGAAGATGGCTTCGCCCAGCGCGATCAGCTGCTTGCCGACCGGCGGGTGAACGACCAGTCCGAAGCCCGGGTTGTCCTCCACGCCGTGGTTGTGCAGCATCTGCCAGGCCTGCGGCGCGTAATGCTTTTCGTCGAAGATCGGTGTGCCGGCGTCGGTCGGCGAGCCCAGGTTCACGAACCGGGTGAGCGCCGCCAGCGCGGTGACCACCGCGGTGACCGCCCAGCCGTTGAGGCGGTCGACAGGCCCGAAATCCGCGACCGGCATCAGCGGCCCTGGGCTGATGACCGGTACCGGCCGTTCGGCGACGTCGACAGGAGCAGCGGTCATCACCGTCGATCGTAGGCTGTGGCCCATGACCGCCGGTCGACTGCTGCTGGGCGCCACGCCGCTGGGCCAGCCGGCGGACGCGTCGTCGCGGCTGGTCGAGGCGCTGGCCACTGCCGACGTGGTGGCCGCCGAGGACACCCGCCGGGTGCGCACGCTGGCCACGGCGCTCGGCGTCCGCATCGCCGGCAAGGTGGTCAGCCTCTACGACCACGTCGAGGCGGCGCGGGTTCCCGGGCTGCTCGACGAGATCGCGGCCGGCGCGACGGTGCTGATGGTCACCGATGCCGGGATGCCGCTGATCAGCGACCCGGGGCATCGGCTGGTGGTGGCCTGCCTGGAGGCCGGGCTGCCCGTGCACTGCCTGCCCGGCCCGTCGGCGGTGACCGCCGCGCTGGCGGTGTCGGGGTTGCCGTCGGACAAGTTCTGCTTCGAGGGCTTCGCTCCCCGCAAGCAGTCGGCGCGGCGGAGTTGGCTGGCGTCACTCGCGGACGAGCCACGCACCTGCGTGTTCTTCGAATCCCCCCGCCGCCTGCCGGCCTGCTTGCGTGACGCCGTCGAGCAGCTCGGCGGCAGCAGGAGGGCGGCGGTGTGTCGGGAACTGACCAAGGTGCACGAGGAAGTGGTCCGCGGAACGCTGGAGGAGTTGGCGAACTGGGCGGCCGACGGCGTGCTGGGCGAGATCACCGTCGTGCTCGCCGGAGCCACCCCGAGCGCCGACCTGCCCACGCTGGTTGCCGAGGTGAACTCCCTTGCCCGCCGAGGTGTTCGGGTCAAAGACGCCTGCGCGCAAGTTACCGCGGGCACGCCGGTGTCACGGCGTGAGCTCTACGACGCGGTGCTGCGGTCGCGCGACTGAGGTCTGCAGGATCGGCGCGGCCTTGTGCAGGCACTCGTCCCATTCCGCATCGACGTCGGAGTCGGCCGTGATCCCGCCGCCGGCTCCGAGCACCGCGTTGCCCGCGGTGTCGAATTCCACCGTGCGGATAGCCACGTTGAGCTCGCAGCCCGCCACCGGCGAAGCCAAACCGACTGTGCCGCAATACACTCCGCGCCGAGACTGCTCCCACTGCGAAATGAGCTGTCGCGCGCGCAGTTTGGGGGTTCCGGTGACCGAAGCCGGCGGGAAGGCGGCATCCAACAACGCCCCCGTCGGCACCGAGGTGGGCACCACCGCCGAGACGGTCGACACCAGATGCCACACGCCCGGCGCTGGTCGCACCACCAGCAGCTCGGGCACGTCGACCGTGCCGGTGACCGCCACCCGGCTCAGGTCGTTGCGAACCATGTCGACGATCATGATGTTTTCGGCGACGTCTTTGACCGAGGCCCGCAGCGCCGACGGGCAGGCATCTAGCGGCAGGGTCCCCTTGATCGGGCTGGACGTCACGACATCGCCACGGCGGCATAGGAACAGCTCCGGCGACAGCGACGCCACTGCGCCCCACGGGCCCGCAAGATAGGCCGCCCGGGCCGGCGCCGTGCAGGCGATGCCGTCGGCGAAGAAGTCCAGCGGCGCCCCGGCGAGGATGCCGCTGAATTGCGTGCAGACGCAAGCCTGATACACCTCGCCGGCGGCGATCGCCTCCAGGCAGGCCAGCACCCCGGCGCGGTGTGCGGCACGGTCGGCGTCGTCCCACTCGGTGCGGCATGCCCGTTCGGGCGCCGGCGTCGCCAGCGCGTCGACGAGCCACCCCGGCATCGGCGCGCCCGACAGGCTCTCGTACCACCACTGCCGGTCGCGGTCGCAGCGCAACACGCAGTCGGTCCAGCCGCCGGCGGCCGCCGGGAGGCGGGGCGGTCGCCCGTCGGCGCCCGGATCGGGGTAGGACAGGTAGCCGATCCAGCCGCCGCCCACCGCGGCGGTGTCTGAGCCGGGACGCACGGCGAACGCGTCGGCGGGATCGACCGGCAGCAGCGAAACGCTGGGTGCGACGACGGCCGACGCGCCGAACCACTCGCCGGTCAGCGCCGCCGGCGGCGGCAGGCCGAGCCGAGCCGTGGCGTCGCCGACGGCGCGCAGCACTTGCGCCGCGTCGCCCAGGTCGCCGAGCCGGTCGATTCGCACCGCTCTAGCTTGGCAGACGTGTCACGCGCGGCGGATCTCGCGTGCGGTCGCCAGCGCCGCCAGCTTGTCGGGGTTGCGCATCGCGTAGAAGTTGGTGATCTTGCCGTCGACGATCTCGATGGTGAACACGCCTTCGAGGTGGTCGGCGCGGTAGAGCAGCACCGCCGGCGCGGCGTTGCAGACCACCATTTCCACCCGGACGTCGGGTATCTGCATGCCCCTGCTCACCAGCCCGACCACGGCCCGGGCCACCTTGTCGGCGCCGACCACCGGTCTTCTCGCCGCGCTGGCCTTGCCGCCGCTGTCCGCCGTCCACGCCACGTCGGGGGCCAGCATCGACATCACCGTCTGCACGTCGCCAGATGACGCGGCGGCCATGAATTCGGCCGTGATCCGCGCCGTCTGCTCCGGGTCGGCAGGGGCGAAGCGGCGGCGCCGGGCCTGCACGTGTTCACGCGCCCGGTGCGCGATCTGTCGGACGGTCGGCGCGGGTTTGCCGACAGCGTCGGCGATTTCGCCGTAGTCGAAGCCGAACACCTCGCGCAGCACGAACACCGCGCGTTCGTCGGGACCCAAGGTCTCCAGCAGCACCAGCATCGCCATCGACACCGATTCGGCCAGCACCACATCGGCCGACGGGTCGGTGTCGTCGAGCAGCAACGGCTCGGGCAGCCACGGGCCCACGTAGTCCTCGCGCCGGCGGGCACCCGCCCGCAGCGCGTTGAGCGCCTGGCGGGTGACCAGCCGGGCCAGATAGGACTTGGTGTCGTTCACACTCGACAGGTCGACCTCGGCCCACCGCAGATAGCTGTCCTGCAGCACATCGTCGGCTTCTGTTGCGCTGCCGAGGATTTCGTAGGCGATCGTGAACAGCAGCGGCCGCAGGAGGGTGAACCGCTCGGCATGTTCGGTCACGGCACCGTGACCGCCTCGTGCACCGGCTGCGACGGCCGCTTGCCGCCCTTGAGCCAGCGGTACCAGCCGGGCTTGGCGGCCTCGCGACGGATACCCCACACCGTGCCCTTGCAGATCGCTTCCTTGATCGAGGCGGCCACCCGGCCGCCGATGGCGGCGTTGATCGGGGTGTCGTCGAGACGGGACAGCTGCACGGTGGCATACGAGCGGCCCAGGCTGATGCACTGGCCGACGAACGCCTGGTCGACGACCGCCGGGGCGGTGCCGGAGATGCGGCTCAGTACCGTGTTGGCGGCCTGGGCGCCGAGCGGGATCGCGGCCTGGCAGCTCATCCGCAGCGGCTCGCCCGACGGGGCGGCGGCGTCGCCGGCCGCCACGATGCGGGCGTCGTCGACACTGGTGAGCGTTTGGTCGGTGAGCAGGCGGCCCAGCTCGTCGGTGCGTAAACCGCTGCGGGCGGCCAGATCCGGCGCACCGAAGCCCGCCGTCCACACCGTCAGCGCGCTGGGCAACAGCGAACCGTCACCGAGGACCACGGCGTCGGGACGAACCTCGGCCACGGTGGCGGTTTCGAGCACGTGGACGCCGAGCCGCGATAGCCACTTGGCCACCGAACGCCGGCCGGCCCGGCTCAGCGACGGTCCCAGCACCCCACCGCAGACCAGCGTCACGCGGCGGCCCTGCCCGGCGAGCTCGGAGGCGGTTTCGATGCCGGTCAACCCGGCGCCCACCACGACGACCGGGGCGTCCGGATGCAGCTCGTCGAGCGCATCGCGCAACCGTTGGGCATACTCGAATTCGCCTACGGGGTAAGCGAATTCGGGGGCCGAGGTGTTGCTGCCGACGGCGTAGATCAGGTAGTCGTAGTCCAGCACCACACCGGAATTCAGCACGACCGTGCGGTCGGCGGGGTCGATGCGTTCGGCCGCGCCGACGACAAGCTGGATGCCCTCACCGAGCAGGGTGCCGTAGTCGACCGTCGCGGTGTGAGTGCGGGCCGCGAGCTGGTGCAGCCGGATTCGCTCGACGAACATCGGGCGCGGGTTCACCAGCGTGATATCCACGTCGGCGCGCAGCCGCAGGTGGTTGGCGGCCATTGTTCCGGCGTATCCGCCACCGAGGACGACGACGTGAGTGCGCGGGTTGGTCATTGCTGTCTCCTCTTCTCGGGGTGTGCCCTCAAGACACCGCCGAGTCCCCGGGTGTGACAGGACGTGACCCAGATCACTCCGCGAGAAAGATGAAGTTGTTGACGTAGACGCCGCGGGTAGTCCAGCCGTCGATGTTCGCCGGGCTCTGATGCCGGGCGGGGTCGAACTCGTCGATCGGCCGGCGAACGCCGCCGGTGTCGAAATAGCCCCGGTAGCCCAGCCCGCTCAGCAATTCGGCGACCCCGGCCACCGCGCCGGGATGATGGCGTTCCTCGGCTTCCACCAGAAGCGCCGGCCGGTTGCGCTCGAGGGTGTCGACGGCGCCGCGCAGGACGGCCAGTTCGTGGCCCTCGACGTCGATCTTGATGAAGCCGACGTCGTCGAGACCGAAATCGTCGAGCCGCTTCACTGCTACCTCGACGGTGCGCACTGCGTCGCCGTCCACGTCGCTCAAGGCGTTGGCCCCGTCGATCGTGCTGCGGCCCGGGGCGGACTCCAGCACGCGCATCGCCGTCACACCCGCGCGGTCGGACAATGCCACCGCCTCGATTCGCACCGCTGCGCCGACCGCGTCGAACATGGCTGCCAGTGCGCGCGCCTGGGCGGGCCGCGGCTCGAATGCGATCACCGACCGCGACGACGCCAGCATGGCGATCGTGAACCCACCGACGTCGGCACCGATGTCCAGCGATACCCGGTTGGGGTCGCACAGCGACCGAACCAGCTGAATCTCCGGGTCGGATTCGCCGAGCCGCCGCAGGATGCGGTGTTTGCGTCGCCAAAACCAGCCTGGCGCGATGGTTTTTGCCAGCGGCGCGAGCCGACGTTTGGCCGAGATGACGACGGGCATCTGCGACGGCCCTCCTTGCGGTTTGCGGGAGGACAACCCTAACCGACGGCAGATTGCCGCGTGAAGGACATGAAATATCCAGCGCCAGAACGGCTACCACGCTCGATCGGCGACATCCGCCGCGGCCGGAAGCAAAAGCCTTGTGCGGGAATTGTTTTGCCAACGACCGGCTGTAGTTAACACGCGAACAATAAAGTGCATCAGCATGCGTGCCGGCGGCGCGTAGCCAGCGAAAAGATGTGAGCCCACCACAACGTCCGGTATATATAAGCTATTCAATTCCGGGCCGCTGCCCGTTCGACAGCGCCCAGGGGTGCATCAACGGCCAGGAGGTCACCGTGGCGCGCAGCCTGGTCAACTCCGTCGCCGCCAAGCTGATGATGGCCACCGCGACAAACGCTCGCGAGGTCAGCGCGCAGGTGCTCGCTTACCTCGTCCGCCAGCTGGACGTCGACGCCAGCTTTCTGCGGCACAACGACCACGAACTGCAGGTTTCCACCCTGGTCGCCGAGTGGCCGCCCCGGCCGGTGTCCGAACACGATCCCCTTGCCGTGGTTCCGTTCGAGAGCACCGACCCTGTCTTCGCGCACGGTGCCGACGCCAAAAAGCCGGTGGTCGTGGAGGCCGGCCGCAATGCGCGGGCCTTCCGGTTGGCGGGGAGTCGCCACGTCGCGCCGCCGACGGTGGCGCGCGCACCGCTGATTTCCGGACAAGTGACCACCGGCATGCTCGCCTTCGTCAAGTTCGGCCGCAACAACTGGAAGCCCGACGAGATCGACACCCTGCAGGCGGTCGCCTCACTTTTCGCGCACCTGCAAGCCCGCGTCACCGCCGAGGAACGGCTGCACTACCTGGCCGAGCACGACGACTTGACCGGCCTGCACAACCGTCGCGCGCTGGTGGCGCACCTGTCCAAGCGGCTCGCAACCGCAGGGCAGGGGCCCGTCGCCGTCCTGTATCTCGACCTCGACCGGCTGAAGTCGATCAACGACCGTTTCGGCCACAGCGCCGGCGACTGGTGCATCCAGGTGTTCGCCGAGCGGCTTCGCGCGTGCGTGGGAAACCGCAACATGATCGCGCGGATCGGCGGCGACGAGTTCGTCATCGTGCCGGAGCGGGCAATGGCCAGCGACACCGCCGAAGCACTCGCACAGCGGCTCCGGACGATGCTCTGCGAGCGGTTGGCCATCGGCGGCGACACGGTCACTTCCACGGTCAGCATCGGGGTCGCGGTCGGTTTGCCCGGCCGCGACGACAGCACCGACCTGCTCGCCCGCGCCGACGAAGCCGTGCTGACCGCCAAGCGCGCCGGCGGCAACCAAATCTGCGTGTCCAGCGGCTACATGTCGCTGGAAAACGCGCTGCGCAGCGACATCGAACTGCACCTGCAGGGCGATATCGACAACAAAGCGCTGGTGCTGCACTACCTGCCGGAGGTCGACCTGTGGAGCGGCGCGATCGTGGCGGCCGAGGCGCTGGTCCGCTGGCAACACCCCACGCGCGGGCTGCTGCTGCCGGATTCGTTCATCGGTCTCGTGGAGTCGATGAACCTTGCCGGAGAGCTCGGCCGGTGGGTGCTGCGAAGGGCCTGCGCGGAATTCAGCCGGTGGCGCTCCCACGGGGTGGGCCTGGGCGCGGTGCTGCGGATCAACGTGTCGCCTGCGCAGTTGGTGGCGCGCGGATTCGTCCGCAGCGTCGCGGACGTCATCGAAGAATTCGGCATCGACAGCGGTTCGGTGTGCCTGGAAATCACCGAGCGCGTGATGTTGCGCGACATCGAAACCACCCGCAGGACGCTTCAGGAACTCAAAGACGTCGGCGTGCAAATCGCGATCGACGACTTCGGCACGGGCTATGCCGTGCTGTCCTACCTGAAGTCGCTTCCGGTCGACATGCTCAAGATCGACACGACGTTCGTGCGTGACCTGGGTGCCAGCCCCACCGATTTGGCCATCGTGCGCGCGATCATCGGGCTCGCGGAGGCTTTCGACCTGCAGTTGGTGGCCGAGGGCGTCGAGACTCCGGCCGCCGCACTGACGCTGATGCGCCACGGTTGCCACCGCGCCCAGGGATTCCTGCTGTCGCGTCCGCTGCCCGCCGATGCCATGGAAGCGCTGCTGTCGACGGGCTGGATGCGGATGCCCTTCCTCGCCGATCGCGAGGCCCTGACGCTCGGCGTCATCTAGCAATGCTGCGACGGGCCCGGGTCATCGCCTGTGTGGTGGCCGCGCTGGCCGGATGCGGCGCGGCCCCCCAGGACGGGCCGCTCCGCGCCGTCGTCAGCCAGGCCATCCCGCCGACCGTGCAGGAGATCTCCAACCCGCTACGCGGCCAGTACGAGGATCTGCTGAAACCGCTTTTCCCGCAAAGCAATCCGGCGCAGAAGCGCTACGGCGCCTGGCCCAAGTCGTACGACGCCAGCTTGCGGGTGACGTGGCGCCAACTGCAGCCGACCGATCCGCGCACCCTCGAACCCGACGCGCCCGACGACCGCAAATTCGACTTCAGCGCAATCGATGACGCGCTGGCGCGGCTGGCCGGTCGCGGCATGCGGCTGACACTTCGGGTGTACGCCTACAACTCCTGCTGCGACGCCTCCTACGCCGACCAGACCAACATCGCGATCCCCGACTGGGTGCGGGCGCTGCCCGGCGCGGCCACCACTTATCCCGCGCCGGCCAACGGGGTGACCCAGGTGGTCCCGAATTGGAACGATCCGGGCTATCTCGGCGGTTTCGAGCAGCTGCTCGCCGCGCTCGGTCGCCGCTACGACCGCGACGAACGGCTCAGCGTGTTCGAGTTCTCCGGGTACGGCGACTTCAGCGAAAACCACAACGCATATCTGCGCGACGTGCTGGGCGTGCCCGGCCCGGCCCCGGAGGACAGCGTCGCTGCGCTGGGCTATTTCAGCCAGTTCCGCGACCAGAACATCACAGCGGCGTCCGTTCACCGGCTGGTGGCCGCCAACGTCGACGCGTTCCCGCACACCCAGCTGGTCGTCACCCCGCAGAACCCGCAGATCGTGCGCGAACTACTCGCCGACGAGGTCACCAGGAAGCTGGCCGCGCCCGTGGGTGTCCGCTCCGACTGCCTCGGGATCTACGCGCCGCTGCCGGCCTGGGCCGAGTCCGACGGCTCGCACTACGTGCAGGTGAAGGATCCGCTGGTTGACCGGCTGCGTGAGCGGCTCGGGTCGGCGCTGGTGATCACCGAATGGTGTCAGCTGCCGAACGGGCCCGACCCGCGGAGCTACTTCACCAAGGGCCTGCGCGACGTCGTCAAATACCACGTGTCGATGACCTCCAGCGTGAACTTCCCCGGCGCCGACGCCACCGTGCCCATGGACCCCGGTGTGTATGCGCTGTGGTGGCGAGCCAACGCCTTCGCCGGATACCGCTACTCGGTGGAGTCCCGGCCGGGGTCGCAGTCGACGCGCGACGGCGTCGCCTCCATAGCGGTTACCTGGAGCAACCACGGCTCGGCCGCCGCGACCGAGAAGTGGGTGCCCGGCTACCGGCTGGTGGATTTCACCGGAGCGGTGATCCGGACGATGCCGTCGAGCGTTGCGTTGAAGACGCTGGCGCACGACGGATCGGGCGACCAACCCGTCGCCGCCTCGACGACGGAGTCCGTGCACGTGGACTTGGCCGGGTTGGCGCCCGGGCACTACACGCTGGCTGCCTCGGTCGCCTGGCAGCAGCACAAACCGGGGGCCACCCACGTGGTCGACTACCCGCCCATGCAGCTGGCGCGCGACGGGCGCGACCCCGCCGGGTGGTATCCGGTGGCGACGCTCGACGTCCCGGTGAGCTCCTGACCTCGTCGCGGTCACTTTGGTCGTGAGGTTTGCCATTCGCCTCAATGTCAGACAGAATCGATGAGATTCGCTCGTCAGCGAACCGCAAGAGGGGTTACTGGTGGATTTCCGTACCTTTGCTCGGACAATTGCCCGGCATTGGCAGCTTGTCGTGGGTGCGGTACTGGCGTGTTTGGTCGGCGCGGCGGCCGTCACGGCCTTCCAGACCAAGAGCTATCAATCGTCGGCGACGATCTTGATCTCGTTCTCCGGCGAAACGAATCTCGCCGACGTGTACCAGGCGACGCAGGCCGCCCAGGAACGGCTGTCGTCGTACGCGCAGATCGCCGGCGGGCACGCCGTCGCCCAGCGGGCGGTCAACGACTTTCACGCTCCGGCCAACGCCGACGCTCTGGTGAGCCAGACCCACGTCTCCTACACGCCGAAGACAACCCTGTTCACCGTCACCGTCGAAGACACCGACCCGGTGCGGGTGGCCGCGCTGGCCGCTGCGATGGCCGATGCGTTCGCCGCAATGGTGCCCACGCTCGGTGCGGCCCCCCTCCCGCCACCACCGCCTGGGCCACCGAAACCCGTTGCGCTGCCGTCCCATTTAGACGGCGACGGTGCCTCGGAGTCAACGGGTTTGGCAGCGGCCGGCGACACCGGAACGTCGCAGCCGAGTCCGTTGCCGCCGGCGCCGCTGCAGCCACCCGTGCCGGTCGCCAGGGCCACGGTGATCGAGCGGCCCGGCGTACCCGCCGCTCCGATCAAGCCGGTGCCGATGCGCAACATGGCCATGGGGCTGCTCGCCGGTGTACTGCTCGGAATCGCGGTGGCGCTCACCCGTCAGGCCGCCGACCGCACGGTGCGCGACCGTGAACAGCTCGAACAGCTTTCGGGCGCACCGACTTTGGCGGAGCTGCCCGGGCGCCGCGACGGCACCCCGCGGTTCGGTGCCGAGGGCTCGTTCGACGACGCGATCCGCGGTTTGCGCACCCGGCTGCTCAGGGCGATGGGGCCCGACGCACGCCGGGTGCTGGTGGCGGCGCCGTTCGGCGGTGAGGGGACCACCACGACTGCGCTGAACCTGGCGATGGCTATCACCGAGCTCGGCGAGACGGTGCTGGTCGTCGAGGGCGACGTGCGCCGACCGGTCATCGCGGGTTTGCTCGGCGTCAAGTCGGGATTGAGCCTGGCCAATGTGCTGGTGGACCGGGACGTCGCCGCAGAAGCGGTGCGCGCCACACCGGTCGAGGACCTGTTCGTGCTCGCGTCGCGCACCGCGCGCGGCGACGAGACCCTGCCGCGCAGCGCGATTCTTCCAGATGTGTTGGCAGACTTGTCGGCTCGCTTCGACCGGATCGTGGTCGACGGACCGCCCGTGCTGGCGACCGCCGACACCGGGCTGCTGGCCGACGCGGTGGAAGCCACCGTCCTGGTGGTCCGTGCCGGCCGGACCACCGTCGACGAGGTCAAGGATGCCCTGCATGCGCTGCGCAACACCGGCACCGCCGTCGTGGGCACCGTGCTGACCGACGCCCGGGTGTCGCGGCATACCAGGGCGGCCGTCCAGGCCTATTGGCGACGGCCCTATCGGGCGAGGCTGCGCGGCGCGGCGTGATCGTCTACGTCCGGGACCGGCAGCGTCTCCTTTTGAACGCGGCCGCCTTGGCGGTATTTCTGTTCTGCTGCTTTGTGTTCGGGGTGTTCTCAGTACGCAACACCACGCAGGGCGTGCTGCTGATCGGATTCATGTTCTGCGTGGTGGTGTACTGGACCAGGCCCCAAGTAATGGCTTGGGTGGCAATGTTTTTGGCGTTCGCCTCGCTGCCGCAGGGATTGCCGCCCGGCAAGGTCATCGGCCCGCTGACCATCTACGGCCACCATGTGCCGCTGGTGCTCGCACTCTGCTACCTGCTGCCGATCGTGCGGCCACGGTTCTCCGCCTGCCTGTTGCCTGCCGCATTCGCGCTGACCGTAGTGTTTTTCGCTGTCGTAGGGATCGCTACCGGACACGACACCGCCGTGGTGCTGAAGGAAGCGATGTTTCTGCTCGAGATGGTGGCCGGGTTCATGCTGGCAATGCTGATCGTGCAGGGCGACTACCTCAAGGAGGCGATCCACGCGATCGCCGTGACCCTGTGGTTGTCGGCGGGCCTGGCAGTGCTCAGCTCGTTGCACGTGATCCGGCTGGCCGGCCGCGCGGAAAGCCTGGAGGGCACGACCGGCGCCGCCGACGCCATCCGCGTCATCACCAACACCCTGACGCCGGCGATCGCCGTGCTGACCACGCTCGTGGTCGCCCAAATCGTCGGGCGGGTCAGGCTCGCAACGTTTTTCGCGCTCGGCCCGCCAGCCTTGATCGTGTCGATGCTGGCGTTCTCCCGCAACACGCTCATCTGTGTGTCCGTGGCCGCGGTCGTCGCGTTTGCCGCCAGCGTGGGCTGGCCGGCGCTGCGCCGGACGGCCGTACTGGCCGTCTCTGGGGTGGCGCTGTTGGCGGCGACGGTGTCCGGGGCGCTGTTCCTCCTACAACGCTCGACGGCCGGCGCGTGGCTCGGCGACCAGGTCACCGGGTTCAATCAGCGTGTGCTGGGCGGGGTTTCGAGCAGCGCGCTCGCCGCCGACTCCTCGACGCTGGCCAGGTTGGCCGAAGATGCCAACCTCAACCGAGCAATCGCCAGGGCGCCGGTGTTCGGTCATGGGCTGGGCTTTGCGTATCAGCTGCCGTACGGGGATGGCTCCGACGCTTTCGACACCTTCGCCTCGACCCTGGGAACCACGTACTCGCACAACTTTTATCTGTGGTGGCTGTGCAAAGCCGGCGCCGTCGGAATGGCGGCGTTTGCGCTGTTTGCGCTCATCCCCGTGGCCCGGGCGTTACGCAACGGGTCCGCGGCGGCGAAGGTCAGCGCCGCCGTCAGCGTCGGCCTGCTGGTGATGTCCGTGATCGATCCGCTGCCCGAGGAGCCCGGCGGCGCACTGGCGCTGGGCCTGACGCTGGGCTCGGCGATGGCGTTCGGGATGCGACGGTGAGGTCTGAGCAGCGCCGGTTGCGAGTGCTCGTGGCGGGGCCGGCGCCGGCCGGCGCACGCAGCCGCGGCGGCATGGCCACGGTCGCCGCACTGATGGCGGCGCACCCCGACACGCGAGTCGAGATCACCGTGGTGCCGACGTTCCTGGACGGCCCGGCATGGCAGCGACTTGCGGTCGGCGTCTGCGGGATGCTGCGCGCGACATGGTTGGTGCTGCGGCGCCGGGCCGACGTCCTGCATGTCCATCTCGCCCACGGCGGCAGCGTGATCCGCAAGGCGCTGCCCCTGGCCGCGGCGCGGCGGGTGTGCGTGCCGGCGGTGGTGCATGGCCACAGCTATGACTTCGGCGGCTGGTTCGACCGGCTGCCGGCTACGGCTCAGCGCGCGGTCCGGCGGATGCTGGTTGCCGACCACTGGGTAGTGCTCGGCGAACGTCATGTCGAGGAGTACACCCGCCGGTTGGGGTTGCCGGACAGCCGGGTCAGTGTGCTGCACAACGCCGTCCGAATTCCCCCTGGCGCGGTGGCGCAGTCGGGTATCGAGCGGGTGCACGCCGTCGCGCTGGGCCGGCTGGGAGAGCGCAAGGGAAGCTATGACCTGATCGCTGCCGTCGGCGGGCTGAGTCCGACCGTGCGGCGCCGGCTGCGCGTCACACTCGCCGGCGACGGAGAGGTCGACGCGGTTCGTGCGGCGGTGGCCGCGGCGGGACTCGCCGACACCATCCGGGTGGCCGGGTGGCTGGACAGCGCGGCCCGCGACGAACTGCTTTGCACGGCACACGTTTTCGTCCTGCCCAGCCGTGACGAAGGCCTGCCGATGGCCCTGCTGGAAGCGATGGCGTCCGGCCTGGTCCCGGTGACCACGGCCGTGGGCAGCATCGGCGAGGTGGTCATCGACCGGGTCAACGGCCTGCTGGTGCGGCCGGCGAGCCCGCACGAAATTGCCTCTGCGTTAACAGTTTTAGTGAACGCTGAAAGTCAGCGTGTCTGCTTGGCGGCCGCCGCCCGCGACCGCGCTAGCGACTTTGCACTCGACCGCTGGTATGCGCGGCTGACGGAGCTGTGGCTCGATCTGGCGATCGAGCGGCCCGCACTTCGGCGATGACGTCGAGCAGTCGGTCTGCGACACGGTCGACACTGAAGTGTTGCCGGTAATGCAGCGCCGCCGCGGCGCCCCGGGCGGCAGCCGTGACGGGGTCGGCCAGCTCGTCGAACGCGGCCGCCAGCCCGGCGACGTCGTCCACGCCGACCGGCGGGCATCCCGGCGGCTGGTATTCGGGCAGGCCGCCGTCGGTGGAAACGATCGGCATGACTCCCAGCTGCATCGACAACACCTGCACACCGCTTTGCGAAGCCCGCCGGTAGTGAGCGACCGAGCCCTTGGCCGCGGCCAGCGTCGGCAGCACGTCGGCGTAGCGGTAGCGGCCGGCGCGCCACCTAACGTGCGCAGGCAGCGTGCGGTCGATACTGAGCCCGTCGCCGATGAGGACCAAATCGTCGCCACACCAACCACTTCCGCTGACATGCCGCTGCCACGCCTCGAACACCACGTCGAGGTTCTTGTACGGGTTGAGTCGGCCGATCAGCACGAAGTCGCGGCGGACTTGCGGTCCGACCGGCGGCGGAACCCGAGCCGGGTCGAGGTCGCTGGTCAGCGGAACGACGCGCACACGCGTACCGGCCACATCGCGGCGGGTCGCGACGGCGGCGGCGACATGGTCGCTGAAGGTGACGGTGGCGGCCGAGCGGGCGCCCCAGCGGTCGAACACGAAGCGCTCACGTGCCGGCCGCTGCTCGGCGGCGTCGTGGGGGCGGTGGTCGTGGACCAGCTGAATGCGGGGCGTGCGCCCGGCCAACGCGATCCAGCGTGGATCGCGAACCAGCTCGGTGACGACGACGTCAGCGCGATACTCACGAATGCGACGCGACGCCGCGAGCGTGACAGGCCAAGTCGACGCGGTGCGAAACCGCGGGTCCAGGACCAGTTCGTAGTCTCGCGCCGCTGCCGACTCGGGATGCTGATCCGATGTGACCAGCAGCACCTCGGCTCCGCGGCGCTGCAGCGCTTCGGCCTGCACCCGCGCCAGCGGCCGCATCCACGGTGAAAGCCACAGCACCCGAGGCGAATTCACAGCGCTGAACCGGGGCCGGGGTCGATCAGCCACCGTCCGCTGAGTTCGGGATACTTGCGGCGGACTTCCTGGTACAGGTCGGGAACGGTCAAAAAGACCCGATCGGGGTTGGCGGCGATGAGTTGTTCGGGCGAGATGATCGGAACATCGGTCCCTGGGATCCGGCGGCCCTGCTTCGCCGGGGACGCGTCGGCCACCGCGGGCAGCAGTTGCCGATCGACCCCCGCGATGCTGAACAACGCCGGGACACGCGACGCGGCGCCGTAGGCGTAGACCGGGCGCCGGTTGCGCCGCTGCGTCTCGAGCCAGCCGCGCAGCCGCTGGGCGTGCACTTCGGCGGCCCGCTGCAGGCGCCCGACCTGCGATGGCTCGGTGATGCCGAAGTCCTGCTCGCGGCCCAAGATGTCACGAACGTGCTCGTCGGGCTCGGCTCGGCCGTGCACGGCGGCAATCAGCACGGTCCCGCCGTACAGGTCGAATTCCCAGGCACTCGCCACGCTCATCCCGACCGCGCCCAGCAGGCCGGTCAACGCGGTCAGCGAATAGTAGGCAAAGTGGCTGTGGCGCACGGCATTCCATTGGCCCTGGCCGACGATCGTCAACAGCGAGTGGTATTGCAGCAGTAGCACGCCGTCGGGTGCTGTGGTTTCGGCGCGGACCTCGAAGGCGGCGCGCTGGTCGCGTTCGTGCATGACCCCGAAGGTGTCGAGCACCACGTCCGCGACTCCCGACTTGGCGAAGCCGCGTTTGGTCAACAGCCGCAACCACGTTCCGCCGTGGGGGCTGCCGAACTCGCGCACGGTTGTGCCGCGCAGCCAGCCGGCGTCCGCGACGCGCTGAACGGCTTCGGCGGCCTGGTCGCGCAGGGCCCGCGGCTCGACGCCCCGTGGCTCGGACGTCACGGTGTCGTCGTGGGCGAGCTGGGCGAGGCCGCAGCGGGTGCACAAGTCCATCGCCAGCCGATGCGCCGATTCTTCGGCGCTGACAGGCTCGGTGATCAACGGAAAGTTGTCCGCCGCCGGCACGTTGCCCAAATCGAGAACCCGGCTCAGGTCGGTACTTCCACAACCCCGGCAGGCGGTCATGGCCTCTCCATCACGGCTTCTCCGCGGTCAGGGAGACGTTGTGACCAAACAGGCGAAGCTTTCCCAGCAGTCGTGCGCCGACGCGGCGAATCCGGTGATCGGGAATCCACGACAATACGTGCTCTACAACCAGCAATATCTGCAGATACGCTTGTCCCACACGCTTGTTGACCCGGGTATGGCGGGTCGGGATGAATGGGTAATATGCGCGCGTGAAACCCGCGCTCCGCAACGCGGTCAGGATCTCGCGGTGTGTGTACTCCTTGAGGTGCATGCCCAGCGGCTTGTCGCAGTTGAACACTTGCGACACATCGTGTGGTCCGCTGAACCGATGCGGGGTGCGGAAGATGTAGCGTCCGCCCGGCTTGAGGATCCGAAGCGCGCCGCGCAAGTGCGCCTCCAGGTCCTCGGGGTGCAGATGCTCGAGCACTTGATCCGAGATGGCGACGTCATAGCCCGCTGCGGCTTCGAAGTCGTCGATGTGCACGCCGTCCGACACGCCCCAGGAAAGGTTGGGGGTGTCGGCGTCCGAGTGTTTTTCGCCGCGTTCCCGGGTGATCTCGGTGGCCCTGCAGGAAAAGCCGTGCCGCGCCAGATAGGTGACCAATTCGCCTTTGCCGGAACCGATTTCGTAAACGGCCAGCGGCGGCGCGCCGATTGCCGCATGCCACTTCCTGTGCTGGGCATGATTCGACGCGGCAGAGGTGGCCGATTCGCCGGCAAAGCGGTTGAGCCACTCCAACTCGCTGTAGAGCCGCGTGTAGCTTCGGTCGAACGTCTCCCAGCGGTCCTGGGCCGTGGACGAGAGCAGGTCCTGGGTGAGTTGGCGTTCCAAATCCCAGTGCGCCAGGATCATCTGCTCGGTGATCGCCGCCTCGTCGGGAATGGAATACACCGCTTTGTAGCGGGCTATCAGCGCCTGTCCTCTGGGTTCCATCGCGAAATTCCTCTCAGATGTCGGCGAAGTGCAGCGTCGGCAGCGGAAAGACAAGCTGAGCGCCCCAGTCGGCGATATGGGCGAGTTGCGTACTCAGCTCGGTCTCCAGATTCCACGGCAGCGCCACCACCACGTCGGGACGGTCCTTGTCGATCAGCTCGGGCTCGTAGATCGGGATCCGCGTTCCCGGCGTGAACCGCCCGTGTTTGTAGGGGTTGCGGTCGACGGTGTACTCGAGCAGGTCGCTGCGGATTCCGCAGTAGTTGAGCAGGGTATTGCCCTTGCCCGGCGCGCCGTAGCCGACGACACGCTTGCCGTCGGCGCGGCACTGCAACAGAAACCGCAACAGATCCTGGCGCACCGCCTCTGCGCGTGGACCCAGGTACCGATATCCGTCGATGCCGTGCAGGCCCGCGGCTTCCTCGACGCTCAGCACCTCCAATACCCGCTGCGACGGAGGTCCTGCCGCCTCATCGGGACGCGCCCAGATGCGCATCGACCCGCCATGCGTCGCAAGGAGTTCGACGTCGACCACGGCCAGGCCTGCGGTGGCGAGCGCCCGCGTCGCCGAAAGCAGTGTGTAGTACTGGAAGTGCTCGTGATAGATCGTGTCGAATTGCCCGAGGCTCACCAGGTTCAGCGCATGGTGCACCTCGATGCTCAGCCATCCGTCGTCGGCGAGCAGCCCGCGCAGAGATCGGGTGAAGCCCAGCAGGTCGGGGATGTGCGCGTACACGTTGTTCGCGACGACCAGGTCGGCCGGACCGTGCTCGTCGCGGACACGGTGCGCCAATTGCTCGTCCAAAAACGCGCACAGTGTCGGCACTCCGCGTTGCGATGCGGCGGCGCCGACGTTGACCGACGGCTCGATTCCCAGGCACGGCACGCCCGCGGCGACGACGTGCTGCAGCAGATACCCGTCGTTGCTGGCGACCTCGACCACGAAGGATCCGGCGCACAGCGCGAGCCGTTCGACGGTGCTGTCGACGAACGTCTTGGCGTGCTGCACCCAGCTGTCGGAAAACGAAGAGTAGTAGGCGTATTCGGTGAACGTGTCCTCGGGCGTGATGAGAGCCGGTATCTGCAACAGCAGGCAATCCTCGCAGAGCCGCAGGTGCAGCGGGAAGGTCGGCTCGGGCAGGTCGAGCTCGTCGGCGGTGAGGAACTTTTCGCACGGCGGAGTGGCGCCGAGGTCCAGCACGGAAAGCATCCGGTTCGACTCACATAAGCGGCAATTCATCTGACCCCCGATTCGTTGTGCGTGCCGAGCACGGTCTCGATCGCGTCGAGGTAGGCGTCGGTCATCACCTCCACGGTGTAGCGCGTGCGCAGACGGTCGAAGCCGCGCTGGCCCAGCGCGGCCAGCTCACCCGGTTGGGACAGGATGTCGCCCAGCGCATTCCGCCATCCCGACACCGAGACCGGCTCCACGACAACCCCGGCCTTGCCGAAATCCAGCATCTCCGGAACCGCGCACACCGCCGACGCCGCAACGGGAATCGCCCTGGCCATCGCTTCGAGGATGACCAGCGGGAACGCCTCGGAGCGACTGGGAACGCACAGCAGATCCGCGTCGGCCAGCGCGGGCCCGGGCCCAGCCGACCAGCCGTGCCAGCGCACCCGGTCGCGCAACGTCGGTGGAGTGGCGGCCTGCAGCCTGTCCCGGTCGGGGCCGTCGCCGAATATCGACAGCGTCCACGGCATCTCCGCCAGTCCGGCCAGCGCCTCGATCAACAGATGCGGGTTCTTGTGCTCGACGATGCGCGACAGCATGACCAGTCGCAGCGGCGCACCGGCAGGCCTTGCCCGCGGCGTCGGCTCATCCGTGACGGCGACGCCGTTGGGCGCGACGAATCGGGACCGGCACAGCCGATGATGGGCGGCCAGCATGTCCCAATGCCGTTGAGCCAGCACGACCAAGCCGTCGGCTCGGCGCATCGCGGCGGTGAGCGGCCGCGAATAGATGGGCCGGTCCGGCTCCGGCGGAATGTGTGGAGCCACCAGCCAGCGCCGCTCGCGCCCGGCTGCCCGCCACAGCGTGGCGAACCCGGTTTCGGTGTTGGTGTCCCCGCTGATCAGGACCGCCGGCCCGGCGGGAATGTCGACGACCGGTGCCCACCACGGTTGGCGCACCACCCGCACGGTGTGCGGGATCTCCCTGATCAGTGGGCCGAACCGCTGCACACACACGATGGTGACCGGATAGCCGCGGCGGTCCAATTCCGTTGCCAGCAGCGCTTTTTGCCGCTCGGCGCCGCCGTAGACCAGCCGGTTGGTGGTGATCACAATCGCGGGCAGGTCCGTGCGGCGCCGAGTGCCGCGGCGCAGGTGACGCTTGGAGCGCTGGAGCCGGTCCAGCAGCGTCGTCGCGGCCAAATACGCGTCGGCGTGGTGGACGCTGCTTTGGTGCTCGAGCGCCAGGGCCGTGTTGGCGCGCCACAAGTCGCGATTGCGGCGGCGCTCGGGGGAGGCGACGGCCGCGCCATGGGTCGTGCACGGGCCGGGCGCATCCTGGCCGGTGACGGGCCGGCCGTGATCGACGCCGAGTTCGTCGGCCAGCAGAATGCGCCAGCCCGCGGTGCGGGCCCGGGCCTGCCAGTCGGCCTCGTCACCGTAGAGGAAGAACTCCTCGTCGAACCCGCCGATGGCGTTCCACGCCGTACGGCTGATCGCCAGGCAGGCGCCGCCGATGTAGCCGTCGATGCACTGCGACTCGGTGGGCTGGCGGGTGTACAGGTGTGAAAACGGCGTTCCGCGTAGCGAATCGGAATACCCCGCGACGGCGACCAGTGCGCGTAGCAGCGTGGTGCGGCGCGTCGCGATGTCCCACGGCTTGGGTCCGGGTGCGCCGTCGTCGTGAATCATCGGCGACACCGCTGCGACATTCGGCTCGCGCAGCAGCTGCCGGGTGCGGGTCAGCGGCCCGCGCAGCCTGGCGTCGGGGTTGAGCACCAGCAGATCGGCGTCGGGTGGCGTGTGCTCGACCAGGGCGTTGAAGGCGGCGGTGAAACCCAGATTGACTTGTCCCAAAACCCAATGCACCGTCGGGTATTCGGTGGTGAGTTGCTCGCGTCCGGGATAGCCGTCGCCGCTGTTCTCGTAAACATAGACCGGCAGCTCGGGCAGGTGTTCGGCGACGCGGTCGAGGCACTGGCGCAGCAGGTCGTGGCTTTTGTAGGTCACGATCAGGACCGCTAGCGTGCGTAGCGACGGCGGCGTCGAAAGTGCCGCAACGCGTGGTGGTTTGAGATACGCCCGGTCGGTCATGGCACCGCCTGCCTGTCGCGCATCGCGGTCACGGTCGACCAGCGCAGCGGTCCGATCGCCAAGCTGACCGCCAGGTAGGCGGCAGCGGTCGCGGCCACCACCAGGACGACATGGCGGCCGGACAGCAGCAGCACCACGCCGATGCTGGCGCCCACAGGCGCCAGCATCCTCAGCAGGAACGGCACCGGCGTGCGGTAGCCGCACTGGCGATGCAGCCACCAGCCGGCGATCGCGACGCCGAACAATTCCGTGCACACCAGCGCGATACCTGCCCCGACCGCGCCGAATCGCCCGTCCAGGGCCATGTTCAGCGCGAGGTTGACCGCCAGCGCGCCGATCGACAGCCGCAGCAGAAACCGTTGGTGGTGGCAGGCGAACAAACCCTGGCTCAGGGTGCTGGCCACGAATCGCAGCGCCACGGCGACGAACAGCAGCGCCAGCGTCGGCGTCCCGCGGTCGACGAACGCCTGATCGCCGAACAGCGCGATCAGCGGTCTGGCCAGTAACGCGCCGACCACGGCGATGGGTACCGCCACAAAGCTCATCAGCTCGACACTGCGCCGGATAAAGCCGGCGAATGCGGCGACGTCACGGGTGAACAACTCGGTGGCCGTCGACAGTGTCGACTTGAGGAAGAACGTCGACACGATCGCGGTGTTGCCCGCGATGGTGTAGCCCAGACCGTAGACACCGACCTCGGCATGAGTGCTCGACAACGACAGGATCACGCCGTCGGCGCGCCAGTACAGGATCGCGACCACCGCTATCCCGATCGGCGCCAAGCTTTCTCGCAGCAGATCCGCGGTCTCGCGCGCCGAGAAGATCGGTCGCAGAGAAATGTGGCGGGCTGCGGCGGTGCCCTGGATCAGCAGCTGCAGCGTCGGCGGGATGAGCTGCGCGACGGCGAACCAGATGACGTCGGCCTGCGTCGCCACCAGCCAGCCGACCATCGCCAGCGTGCTCAGCCGGCCGGCGACGTCTGACAACGCCACAGCCGAAAACCGCACAGTGGCAAGGAAAACCGGTTCGAAACGGGTGGTCATCGTCAGCATCAGCAGCTGCGCCGACAGCACCGCCAGCATCACTTTCACGTCGGTGTCGTGATAGACGATCAAGCCCGAGCCCACCGCCACGGCCGCCAGCGGAAGGCAGTACACCAGCGACAGGCCGCTGTTGACCCGGACCAGCCGCTCGAGCTCGCCGCGCCCCGAGGTGACGCGCCGCACGATCACCGTGCCGATGCCCAGATCGGCCAGGCTGGCCCACATTCCGATGAACGCGACCGCAATCGTGAGCTGCCCGTAGCGTCCGGGGCCCAGGTAGCGCGCGGTCATCGCCACGGAGATCACCGAGGCCAGCATGCCCAGTGCCCGGCACAGCAGCTGGACGGAGAAGGCGTGCGCGATTCGCGTTGGCGGCACCGATGGTTCGAGCTTGGTCATGGTCGCTCAGTACGCTCCGTCGCGGGTGAGGACGGCTTTCAGCGTCCGGGCGATGATCAGCAGATCTGCGGCCATCGACCAGTTGTCGACGTAGGACAGGTCCAGCCGAACCGATTCTTCCCAGCTCAGATCCGATCGCCCGCTCACCTGCCACAGGCCGGTGACGCCTGGCTTCACCAGCAGTCGGCGCTTGACGTCGCCGTCGTAGTTCTCCACTTCGCGTCGCAGTGGCGGTCTGGGCCCGACGACGCTCATGTCTCGCTTCAGCACGTTGATGAATTGCGGCAATTCGTCGATGCTGAACCGCCGCAGTATCCTGCCGACCGGCGTCACCCGGGGGTCGTGGCGGATCTTGAACAGCATGTTGCCCGCGCTTTCGTTCAGCGGGAGCAGCCGCTCGATTTGCTTGTCGGCATCCTGGATCATCGTGCGAAACTTAAGCATCGTGAAGGGCTTACCGTCCAGGCCGATGCGCTCGGACGGATAGAACACCGGTCCCTTGCTGGTCAGTTTGATGGCGATCGCGGCGATCAGCAGAAGGGGAGAGGTGGCGATCAGGGCAGCCAGCGAGAAGCAGAAGTCGAACGCGCGCTTGAGAAAAGACTTCGCGCCCTGGTATTGCGGCTTCTCGACGTGCAGGAGGGGGAAGCCCGCGACGGGCCGCAGCGCCAACCGCGATTCCGCGACGTCCATCACCCCGGGCGACACCACGAGATCGACATCCATGGTCTCCAGCCGCCACATCAGTTGCCTGATGCCGCGCACCCCGAACCGCTCAGTTCCGGTCACCGCCACGGTGTCTGCGCCGCACCGGGCGATCGCGGCCAAGGCGTGTGTTTCGTCGCCGAGAATCGGAACCTCGCGCGCGTGGACCTTCAGCTTCTTGCCGCGCGACGAGCCATATCCCGGAATGCCGACGCCCACCACGACGTAGCCGTCGCGGGGATTGCGCATGAGTTCATGGGCCAGGTGCGAAACCCCGGGGCGATCGCCGATGGCCACCACCAGCGTCTGGTACTTGCCGCCCGCTCGTTTGGCCGCGATGTAGCGGCGCCACAGGTTGCGACTCACCAACAGCCCGACAGTTCCCACGGGCAAAGCGACCGCCAAATACCCACGCGCCAAGTCGATTTTGGCGAGCAGCGTCACCATCGCGATGATGCCGAACGTCCAGAATGACGCGCTGGCGATGCGCCGGTACTCGTCGATGCCCGCGCCGACGATCCGCGGCGATCTGGTGTTGAACACGGCGATCGACGACAGCCACAACGCGGCGAACATGAGCGAGAACAGCGTCATCACCTGGCCGGGATAACCCGACGTGTGCGGTGATTCGCCGAACCTGATGTATTGGGCGAGCATCACCGATCCGACGACGATCGCGGAATCGGTGACACGCAGCCGGGCCGAATACCGCTGCTGCCAGTGCCGGGCCGGGTTGGCCGGTGACGCGACCGGATGCGGCGCCACCGTCGGACGTCGCACCGGCTTCGACGCTGCATTGGGAAGCGACGCTGTCATCCCGACCCGATTCGCTTGTCCGGCAGCGTCTCCGGCACGCCGCGGTAATGCACGCCCGGATAGCAGATGAGCTGTGCGCGACTGGCCCGCAACAACGCGATCGGGCCGTGCAGAAGATAGCGACGGGCCAGCCTGCGCGGCTCGTGGGACAGCCGGTGCAGCCACTCCAGGCCGGCTCGCTGCATCCAGTCGGGCGCGCGGCGGGTTCGGCCGGCCAGGAAGTCGATGGCACCGCCGCAGGCCAGGAATATCCTTGCGCCCGTGGCGAACCCGTACTTGTCCACCCACTGTTCCTGTCGCGGCTTGCCGAGGCTGACGACCAGGATGTCGGTGCGCGCACCACGGATGGCCGCGGCCAGGCTGTCCGAACGCGACTCGACCGCCGTCGCATCCGGCGCCCACATTCCCGAAATACTCAGCGCCGGATACTGCTTGGCCAGGTGCTCGGCCAGGCGCTGATGGGTTGCGGCGCTGCCGCCGAAGAAACCGACCCGCGCAGATGCCGCTTCGGCCAGCGCCAGCACCGCCGGTAGCAGGTCGGCGCCGGCGATCCTGGGCCACGGGCCGGCGGTGAGCAGTTGTCCCCGCCAGGCGATCGGCATCCCGTCGGCCAGCAGCAGCCACTCCAGCCGGCCGTCGGGCGGCGCGCCGAGCTTTCGGAAGTGGTGCAGGTGGTCCAGGTTCACCGAGCCGACCGCCAGCCCGACCGCCGACCCGGACTGCAGGCGGGAGCCGATGATCGACAGCACCTCGTCGGCCTTGCGGCGCTCGACGATGCTGCCGCTGACCACCATTCGCACGGCCTGTGCCGGCAACGTGTCGGATGTCATCGCGGGACCACGCTGGCGTTCACAATGCCGGGCTGCTCGCCAGCGAGACAAACGGCCAGCTGGCGTCCTTTTCGGAGATGACGGTGACCGGCAGCGGCCAGGAGATGCTGAATTCCGGGTCGTCCCAGCGGAATCCCTGCTCGGCTGCCGGCGAATAGGACCCGCTGACCTGGTAGAGAACTTCGGTGTCGTCCGCGAGGGTTTGCAACCCGTGTGCGACGTACGGCGGCAGGAACAATGCCCGGTGGTTGTCGGCGGTCAGATGGACCATCACGTGCTTGCCGTAGGTGGGTGACTGCGGCCGAAGGTCGACCGCGACGTCGACGATCGCGCCGCGGGTGCAGCGCACCAGTTTGGCCTCGGCGAACGGCGGCGCCTGCCGATGCAGTCCCCGCAGCGTGCCGCGGGCATAGTTATAGGAGATATTGGTCTGTGCGACAGCCACATCCAGTCCGTACTTGGCGAACTCCTCGACACAGAACGCCCGCGAGAAAAACCCACGATGGTCGCGATGCGGTTCGATGTCGATGATTGTCACCCCTGCGACATCAGTGGGTGTGTACTTCACTCAGACCTCCGTCCAGAACAGCTTGTTGTCAACCTGCCCGGTCTTGAGCAGGTATTGGATTTGTTTGAGCCGGGTGTGTCCCCGGCCGTGGAACGTTTCCGGGTCCATCTCGATGGCGTCGAACAGCCGGTGCAGCTGCGCGGCGCCCGCGGCCACGGACCAGTTCGCGCGGAAGTCACCGAATACCTCGCGGATCTTGCCGAACGCCACGCGGTAGCTCCGGTTGTCGGGATCGGATGGGCCGAAAGTCAGCTCACAGCCAGGGAATTCGGCACTGACCGACTCGGCGATCTGGCGGACTGTCAGGTTGTTCTCGTCGGTCCCGACGTTGATGACCAGCGCATGGATGGTCTGCCGGTCGGCATGCAGTGCGCATCGGATCGCCTGGGAGATGTCCAGGGCATGCACCAGCGGCCGCCAGGGGGTGCCGTCGCTGGTCATCGCGATGCGGTGGTCGGTCCAGGCCAGGCCGGCGAGATTGTTCAGCACGATGTCGAAGCGCATCCGCGGCGAGGCGCCGAACGCGGTGGCGTTGCGCAGAAAGGTCGGTGAGAAGTCGTCGTCTGCCATTGCCGCAAGGTCTCGCTCCACCAGTGCCTTGCATGTGGCATACGGGGTCATCGGGTTGATGGGGCTGGTCTCGTCGACGGTGCCGTCGGCGATCCCGTAGACACTGCACGACGACATGTAGACGAACCGGGTGACGCCCGCGCGTTTGGCTAAAGCGGCCAATTGCACGCTGCCGCGATGGTTTACCTCGAACGTCACGTCGCCGATGAGATCCCCGATCGGATCGTTGCTGAGCTCGGCCATGTGCACGACGGCGTCGAACCCCCGCAGGTCTTCGACCGTCACGTCGCGAATATCGCGGATGAGAGTCAGCGGCTCAGTCTGATCGGGGCTTCCGGCGAGCCGGGCCGGGCACAGCCACCCGTTTCGGTAGTAGCCCGTATCCAGTCCGACGACGTCGTGGCCGTCGGCCAAAAGCAGTGGCGCTACAAGGCAACCCAGGTATCCCTGTGTGCCGGTGACCAGCACTCGCACTGTCAGGTCCTCTCTGTTCGTGTCGGCAGTGGCTGGTCGGCTAGTTGAGCGAATACTCGTCGCCGGTCTCGAGTACCGATTTCTCCACGGTGAAAGCTTCGGCGTAGCGAGCGCGGCACTGGACGCCGCGGACCCGCATCAAGCCCAGGAAGGCCTCGTCGTCGAACCAGTCGCGGCCCGACTGCGACGGATAGCACTGCGCCAGCACAGCCGCCTTCCGCTGCGCGATTTCAGCCGAAACCGGTATGTACAGTGAGGGATTCGGCAAGTCCGATTCCCATTTGAGGATCTCGTAGCCGAACGACAGATGGTCGCGAAACTCGGTCGGAATCAGTTCCGCGAGAAGGCGGTGGTCCTGGTGAAAGTCGGCGCGCTGCGGTCCGAACACCACGTCGGGCTGGCAATCGCGGGCGAAGTCGGCGAGGTGACCTTTCACCGTCGCCCAGTGCTCCGGTAGCCGGCCGTCGGGCAGATCGATGACCGTCAACCTGACATCCGCGGACGGGCACAGTGCCGCAAACGCGTTCTTCTCCTCGACTTCCCGCTCGGTGCCGCCACCGGTCAGCACCAGGGCGTGCACCACGATATCGGGGTTGTGCCGGGCGATTTCCATCAAAGTGGCGCCCGTGCCGATGACGATGTCGTCGCAGTGGGCCCCTACTGCGGCAACGGACGTCAGCCGGGACGGGGTCAGTGAGATCATGCGGATCGGTCCCGCCGTCGGGGCGGATCCCAGACCATCCAGGGCCGAATTCCGTTGTTGTAGTCGGCGTCGAGCTCGGCGCGCTCTTTGAACGTGTCGGCCGGTTTCCAAAAGCCGTCGTGGCGGTAGCCGATCAATCGGCCGGTGCCGGCCAGCGCCGTGCAGGCGTCGCCGACCAGGTCGCCGTTCTCCGGGATCAGATCGATGACCTGTTGGTGCAGCACGAAATAGCCGCCGTTGACCCAGATCGGAAACTTTGTGACGGGGGCGATTTCTTTGATGTCGCCGTCGGTGGCGATGTCGACGCAGTGAAACGACGACTGCGGCGGCACGATCAGCATCGAGGCCATCGCACCACTGCCCGTCACCCGCGCGATGATGTCGTCGAGCGGGGCGTCGGTCAGCACATCGGCGTAGTTGGCCAGGAAGTACTCGTCGTCGCCGAGGAACTTGCGGACGCGGCGCAGCCTTTCACCGATCGGCGACTCGAGGCCGGTGTCGACGAAAGTGATTGACCAGTCGGAGATGTCGGAGTCGAGCAGCTCGACCTGGCCGGCCCGGATGATGAAGTCGTTGGACTCCGTCTCGCGGTAGCGCAGGAAGAAGTCCTTGATCTTCTCGGCACCGTAGCCGAGGCACAGGATGAACTCCGTGTGACCGAAGTGTGCGTAGTAGCGCATCACGTGCCACAGCAGCGGGCGCGGCCCGACCATCTGCAACGGCTTCGGGATGACGTCGTCCTCGGCGGTGCGCATCCGCATGCCGTAACCGCCGCAGAACAATACGACTTTCATCTGCGTTAGGCCCAGCTGGAGCCGACGGCGGAGTCGGTGCTGGCCATGTTGGAGCCGGCGGTTTGCACCTTTTGGCCGTGGGC
>NZ_LQPE01000128.1 GCF_002101735.1 Mycobacterium kyorinense
GCTAAGTGGCTGGCTGGGTCGTATCCAGTTTTGCGCATGAATGTGGCTGCGGTGCTGTCGATCACGCGGCGGGGGCACCGATCCTGACGAGGTTGTGGGCCAAGACGCCGTGCCCGATCCAGATTCGGGTTCCTTCGGTGCCGTCGATGCGGGTGCGATCCCAGCCGTAGCCACGCTTGAGGGCGCTGAGGCGGCCTTCACATCCGGTGCGCCACTTAATTGTTCGTCGGAAGGCTGGACGGTGTTCCTCGACTTGCCGGGCCTGGCCTGGTTTGCCTTTGCGGGGTATCACGACCGTGCGCACCCCCAGGTCGTGCAGGTCGTCCTCGACGCGTTTCTCACCGTAGCCGCGGTCGGCGGTGACGGTGCCTGGGGCGCGCCCGGTTCGCTTGGTGATCCGCCCGACCGCCGGCGCCAGTTGCGGGGCGTCGGGCGGGTTGCCCACCTCGACGGTGTGGTCGAGCACGATCCCGTCGTCGTTGTCGGTGACCTGGGCCTTGTGGCCGAACTCGACCGGCTTACCCAAACGGCCCTTGGCGATCGGGCGCGCATCGCCGTCGTGCAGGCTGACCCGCCGAGTGGCGCCGTCGGGGATCTGCCCGCACACCCGTTGCCGGGTCTGCGCGGCAATCTGGCGGGTCGCGGCCACCAGCTTGGCCAGGTCATTGACCGCACGCACGAGCCGGCCACGGCGCCGGCCAGCGGCCGCATCATGCACACCGCGAGCGGCAAGCTCGGCGGCCGTGGCCTTCGCCCGGCGCACCGCCCGCTTGGCGTTGACCAGCAGCCGCTGAGCATCGCGTGCCGCGGTCTCAGCCAAACCAGCCAGCTCACCGGTGCTTTTGAGCACCGCGGCCGTGGCCTCCTCGCGGCCCATTGCGGCACGCGAGCGCAGTTTCGACGCGACCGCATGGGCGCGCTTGCCCGCCGCGCGCGACCGGTCGCGGACCCGGGTGCGCACCGCGCCGCCAGCGGCCTGGATCCGCTGAGACGTCGCCGCGATCCGCCGCACCGCCTTGGCCAGCAACCCCGAGTCGGTGGGATAGGCCACGTTCGCCTGCACCACCGTCGTATCCGCGCGAACCCGATTGGTGCGCAACAGCTTCGCCTCGGCGGCCTTGGCCAGCAGCGCCTCGTTCAATCCGTCCACCGCAGCCGGCCCGCACCGGGTGGTCAGCTTCATCAACGTCGTCGGATGCGGCACCGACCCATCCAGCCCAATCCGGCAAAACCGCCGCCAAGTAATCGAATCACTGACCTCCCGACACAGCGACTCATACCCCAACCGGTAGCGAAACTTCAAAAACATCAACCGCAGATAGGTCTCCATCGGCGTGGACGGACGCCCGATCCGCGGATCAAAGAACGGCACAAACGGGGCGAAAAACACCGGATCATCAAGCAGCGCATCCACCCGCGCCAACTCATCGGGCAACCTCAACAATTCCGGAGGCAGTACCGCCTCCCAGAGCGACACCTGATCGCCTACAGTACGAAACACGATGGCCTCAATCCCTTCTCGCACAAGGGCTTGAGGCCATCTTCCCTGTTCAGCACCCTCACATCGCAGATCAACGCGCCGACTTTTTCAGG
>NZ_LQPE01000129.1 GCF_002101735.1 Mycobacterium kyorinense
CGGTGGCCGCTTTACGTCCATCACCGACACGATGACGAACCCAGCAACCGCGCTACACCACTATGCGGGACTCAACTCATCTGGATTGGTACGACGCACACATACGGAGCCACCCGTCGACGAGGCATTCGGGCGCGACATGACTCGGCACCCAACTGAGTATCTGCGCCGTTACTACCTCGGACATAACGATATAGATCATGTTGAAATCGACGAGAAGTCAGCCCAGGCGATTCTTGACCGATGGTGCACCGAATGGACGACAGAGGACTCGGCTACCAGAGGACCGGGCTAAACGTGCGGTGTGCAGCCGACCTCGTTCACGCGGCTGAGCGTCTGGCCGAACGCGCGCATACAGGCCAGACCGACAAAGCTGGCGAGCCCTACATCGGGCACGTGCGCCGTGTCGCGGCCGCCGTGAGGCCGCAGGAACCAATATTCGTTGCGACAGCGCTTCTCCATGACGTGATTGAAGACTCGGAAGTGACTCTCGATGACCTGTCAAGGCAAGGCTTTCCGGTAGAGGTTGTCACGGCTGTGGAATTACTAACTCGAGACAAACAGCCGTCGGCCGGGCCTTACTACGAACGAATCGCGTCCAATCCCATAGCATTAGCAGTGAAAATCGCTGACGTCGCTGACAACACCAACCTGAGCCGGCTAGCGAGGCTCGATATACAAACGCGGCAGCGTCTTATGTCAAAGTATCGCAACGCACTACTGGCCTTGAATCGACCAGATCTCGCTGCACAGCTAGATCAGTCCTCGGCGCCTTGATGCGAGAACCCAAACATCACGTTACACGCAATCTGTCATTGTGTCGGGTGGAATTGGCGCTAATTTTTTGGGGTTCTGTGACCTTTGCGTGGATGCTTATCCAGAACAGTTGTTGCGGTTTGCTGCAGCGGTCAGTTCGCTCGAATGGTCGAATTATCTCGCCCTGCCCGCTGAAGTCATGGCAGCGTCCGTCGTCAACCCTGGGCACCCTATGACTCAACGCACAATGACCCTAGTTGGGTCAATTCAGTGCACATCCCGGTGGGCTTCGACACCGAATTGCCGAGCACCGGCTAGGGTTTGACCATGCGGCTGCTGGTCACCGGTGGCGCCGGTTTCATCGGCGCCAACTTCGTACACAGCACGGTGCGCGAGCATCCCGACGACACGGTGACGGTGCTCGACGCGCTGACATATGCGGGCAGCCGCGAATCGCTTGCACCGGTCGAAAACGAGATCCGGCTGGTGCAGGGCGATATCACGGATGCCGAGCTGATTTCCCGGTTGGTCGCCGAGGCCGACGCGGTTGTGCATTTCGCCGCCGAGACCCATGTCGACAATGCGCTCGCCGACCCCGAGCCGTTCTTGCGTACCAACGTGATCGGGACGTTCACCATTCTCGAGGCGGTGCGGCGCCACGGGGTGCGGCTGCACCACGTTTCCACCGACGAGGTCTACGGCGACCTCGGGCTCGATGACCCACAGCGATTCACCGAGACCACGCCGTACAACCCGTCCAGCCCGTACTCGGCCACCAAGGCCGGCGCCGACATGCTGGTGCGCGCCTGGGTGCGCTCCTATGGGGTGCGGGCGACGATCTCGAACTGCTCCAACAACTATGGGCCCTACCAGCATGTGGAGAAGTTCATCCCGCGTCAGATCACCAACCTGCTCACCGGGCGACGACCCAAGCTCTATGGCAGCGGAGCCAATGTCCGGGACTGGATCCACGTGGACGACCACAACGCTGCGGTCCGGCGGATCCTGGAGGGCGGCCAGATCGGGCGCACCTACCTGATCGGCGCCGACGGCGAACGCGACAACCTCTCGGTGCTGCGGACAATACTGGAGATGATGGGACACCAGCCCGACGACTTCGACCACGTGGTCGACCGGGTCGGCCACGACCTGCGCTACGCCATCGATCCCACCCAATTGCGCGACGAATTATGCTGGGCGCCAAAGCATACCGATTTCGAGGACGGCCTGCGCGCCACCATCGACTGGTATCGCGCCAACGAGGCGTGGTGGGGACCGTTGAAGGACGCCGTCGAGGCCCGTTACCAACAGCGCGGTCAATGACATGAAGGCACGCGAACTCGAGGTCCCCGGCGCATGGGAGATCACCCCGGCGGTGCATGGCGATTCCCGCGGAATGTTCTTCGAGTGGCTGACCGACCGCGAGTTCACCGCCTTCGCGGGACACCGGCTGGAGGTTCGGCAGGCCAACTGCTCGGTCTCGTCGGCGGGGGTGCTGCGCGGGCTGCATTTCGCGCAGCTGCCACCCAGTCAGGCCAAATACATCACCTGTCTGTCCGGCTCGGTGTTCGACGTCGTCGTCGACATCCGGGTCGGCTCACCAACATTCGGGAAATGGTCTTCGGTAGTGCTCGACGACCAAGACCGCAAATCGGTGTACATCTCCGAAGGTCTCGCACATGGATTCCTTGCACTGCAAGATAATTCGACCGTGATGTATCTGTGCTCGGCGGAATACAACCCGCAACGCGAGCACACCATTCGCGCCACCGACCCGGCAGTCGGGATCGACTGGCCAGCCGGCTACGAGCTGGTGCTCTCCGAACGAGACGCCGCCGCACCCACTCTCGAGGAGGTCAGCGCGTCGGGCCTGCTGCCCACCTGGGAGGAGACCCAAGCGTTCGTCGAGAGCCTGCGGGGCAAATCTTAGGATCAGTTTTCCTGCAAGCCCGCTCGTTCGACCGTCAGCAGGCTTTCCGTTCGGTGTTCTTTCCAATAGGCTTCGGCTCCCCCGTTGAGGCCGAACAGTCGTTTGCTCCACAGCAGCCAGACCACCGCCACGACGTTGACCAGGAACGCGACCACGCGCAGCGTGGTCACCTTCTCTGTCAGCTCGTAGATTTCCAGCGGAAGAAACACACTGGTCGCGATCACCGCGAAGTACTCGCCCCACCGTCGCACCAGCCACAGCCCCACCGCCTCGACGAGTTCGATCAGCGCATATGCGGTGAACGCCACCGCGATCCACAGAAAAGTCGACGACGAGAGCGAGAACAGGTGCCCGATGTGGCGGACGATCTTGGAGTCGTCCGGATTCCAGCCGAGCTGGTTGCCCAGCGGTCGAAGGAGCGGCAGATCTTGCTCGAATGCCTGCTGCAGCCGCTCGCGCGACCCGCGGACCTTGAGCACCCCGGCGGCCAGCAGCAGAAAGACGGCGGCCCGAACCGCGCGTTCGACGGCGAGCGCGCGCATCAACGTCCGATCCCGCAGCAATCGTCCACGCGGGATCTCGGGCGCCGTATCCGCCGGACCGCTGCGGCGCGGCGGACCGACGACAAACGTCTCGCACCGCAGACAACGCCAGGCCTCCCCGGCCGGAGTGTCGGCTTTCAGGCGTTCCCGCAGCCTGGGCTCGTCGGGCGCAAACGTCGCGTGTCCCCGCAACCCGCACGAGCGCAGAGCGAAATCGACCATGTACGCACGCTAACGGTCACAGCGCGGGCCCCGCATGGCAATCTGGCGATATGACGAGCACCGTCCTGGTCACCGGCGGCACCGGCACCCTGGGCCGCGTCGTGGTCGACCGTCTACTGACCGACAACGCGAATGTCCGCGTTCTGAGCCGCGGGCGCCGCCGTCGCCGCGCCGACGTCGAACACGTCGTCGGGGACCTGCGCACCGGTGCCGGTCTCGACGCGGCGGTGTCCGGCGTCGACACGATCGTGCAATGCGCCGAGCACGTGCAGCACCTGGTCGCGGCCGCCCGACGAGCGGGTTCACCGCACCTGGTGTACACCTCCATCGTCGGCGTCGACCGCGTCCCGTTCGGGTTCTACCGGCAAAAGGTGGCCGACGAACAGTTGATCGCCGCATCGGGTTTGCCGTGGACGGTGTTGCGGGCGACGCAGTTTCACGACTTGATTGCGGTGATGCTCCGTCTGTTGGCCAAGTCGCCCGTGGTGACGCTGCCCGCCGGCTGGAGCTTCCAGCCGGTCGACGTGCGGGAGGTCGGCGATCGGCTCGCCCGGCTCGCCATCGGCGAACCCGTCGGCAGGGCACCGGATTTCGGTGGGCCGCAGGTCCGCACGGTTGCCGACCTTGCCCGAAGCTACCTTGCGATCGTCGGCAAGCGGCGACTGATCCTGCCGGTGTGGCTGCCCGGCAAGGTGTTCCGGGCATATCGCGCCGGCGGGCACTTGGCCCCCGATCACGCGGCCGGCTGTGTCACCTTCGAGCAATACCTGACCGAGCAACTCGCAGCGGGTGTCGTCCCGTATGCCGACGCGCTTCGGGACTACCTGCCGCTGCCGCATTGGCCTCGACCACACTGAGCGGCGAGGCGGTGCGCACCACCCGGGTCATGTGGAAACCGGCCTGGCTGAGCAGGTCTCGGTACTGCTCCGCGGTGCGCTCACGGCCCGCCAGATTCAGCAGCATCTCCAGATCCGCCCACTTTCCTGGGAAGTCGCGGTCGTGGTCGGGGATGACCAATTCGATCAGCAGCAGCGTCGCGCGGGGGCCGGCCGCCGCGCGCACATTGCGCAGGATCTGCACGGCCTGCTCGTCGGACCAGTCGTGAACGATGTTCTTCAGGACGTAGGCGTCGCCGCCGCCCGGAACGCCGTCGAAAAACGAGCCGGTCACGATGCGCACCCGGTCCTCAATATCGGGCCCGCACAACAGGTCCGGCGCCGCATCAACAACGCCCGGCAGGTCGTACAGCACACCGCGGGAGGCCGGCGCGGCTTGCAGGATCGCGGCCAGCAGCGGGCCGTGCCCACCGCCGACATCCACGATCGTCGGGTAGCGGCCGAAGTCGTAGCCGGCCACCACCGCCGCGACGGTCAGCTGCGAGATGCTTGTCATGGTCTGGTTGAACAGTTCGGCGTGTTCGGGATGCTCGGCGAAGTAGTCGAAGCTGCCCGTGCCGTGCAGCGCCGGGACGACGGCATTGCCCGGTGCGCACCGAATCCGCCAGCAGGGTCCAGCGTTGCCGTTGTTCGGCCGACCCGTAGAACCGTGCCGCCCATGCCATCGACACCGATGCGTCCGAACGCAGGGTGCCGGCAAGGGAATTCAGCTCGTAACGGCCGTCGCGGCGACGACGGAAAATGCCCCGGCTGACCAGTGCCCGCAGGAGGCGCTCCAGTGCATCGGCGTCGGCACCCACCCGGGCCGCCAACTCGTCGATCGGCAGCGGCCCGCCGGCGAGGGCGTCGGCGACGCCGAGTTGGGCGGCCACCGTGATCGCTTGCGACGCCCACGCCGCGATGATCATCTCCAGCATCGCCGCCGGCGCGGGCATCAGTCGTTGGTGGATTCGGTAGAGGTAGTGGCGAATCCACTCGACGATGCGGGCCACCCCGGCCGGCGGCACCCTGGTTTTCGTCACCACTGCAGTCCGGCCGCCAACGCGCGAGCCTCGAGCTCCCGGCTGATCGCGGCGGACATCCGGTGATGACTGACCGAGCGCAGAAACGTCGCCAGCGCCCACGTCATCAACCGGTCCGAAATCATCCCCGCCGGTCGCAGCAGCGACTCGCTGCGCGATACCTGTTGAGTGGTCACCCAGGAGACCGCCTTGACCTTGCGTCGCCGGGTGTTCTCGTACCAGCGCAGCGCGTTTGGGGCGTAGTGGAATTCGCGCAGGGCCTTGCGCAGCACCATCGTGTCGAGCAGGGCCTGATTGGTGCCCTGCGCAAGCGTGGGCGGCATCGTGTGCGCGGCATCGCCGAGCAAGGTCACGGCGCCACGTCCCGCGCGGGGAACGGGGTGGCGAAAGTGCGGGAATGGCGAAGGTGCCAGGTCGTCGTCGGTCAGCACCGCCAGTACCCGGTCGACCGCGTCGGACCATCCGGTGAAGTGGGACCGGATCAGCTCGATCGGGCGTTCCGGCCGGACGAAGTCCGGTGACCACGGCAGGTCGAACCACCACTGCACGGCAAACCCTCCGGCCGGCCACAAGCCGAGGTTTCCGTGTGCACCGATCATCATCAGCGCGACGCGCGCGCCGCTGTCCTGGGGAAGGCTGACCAGGCCCTGCCAACTGCACCAGCCGGTGGGCTTGGCGTGTGGCGCGCCGACGATGCGTCGGACCGTCGAGTGCAGTCCGTCCGCACCGATGACCACGTCACCCTCGGCCGAGGTGCGTCGTCGAAGTCGACCCGTACCCCGTCTCGGGTGTCGGCCACTGCGGTCGCCCGCACGCCGCAGCGGACGCGATCGACCGGAAAATCGTCCAGCAGCCGCTCGAGCAGCACTCGTCGCGGGACCATCCGAACGGGTGCGCCCAGCCGATCAGTGATCGTCGTCAGGTCGAGGTTGGCGATCGGGCGGCCCGTCGCGGTCAGTACCCGCACGCTGGACAGCAGTTGACCTGCTCCCGCCATGTCGACGCCCAGCTGGCCGAGAACCGTTGCACCATTGGGCCATATCGTCACGGCCCCGCCGCCCGCAGACATTCTCGCGCGCTGTTCGAACACGGTGACGTCGTGGCCGTCGCGCAACAATCCGCGGGCGACGGAAATCCCGCCCACACCGGCGCCGACAACCAGCACACGAAGCGGATGAGGCATCGGCTCAGTCCTCGACGTGGCGCTCGTAGTCCCACCGTTCAAGCCGCGCTTGCAGCTTCACCAGGCCCAGCCCGGCGATCGGTGCGCCCGCCGACAGGTAGAGCATCAGCAGTTGGCTCATGCTGCTTACACGGTGAACTTCGACGAGAAGTTCACCGCGGACAGGAGTCAGCCTCCGCGCAGCGCGACGAGGTGGCGCATGTCGGCGAGGCCCTGTTCCTGCGCGTCGTTGAGGAAGGCCGGCAGCGGCGCCCGCACTTCGGGCAACACCTCGTGGTCGATCAGTGCCTGCAACGCTGCTTGTTTGCCGCTGCGGCCGGCTTGGTTGTCGACCTCTTGACGGCCCAACGGCGTTGAGTAGTCGTAGAGTTCGCGCTCGATCGGCCGCGTGGTGTCGATTTCCATGCCGCCGGGCTTCCAGTACGAGTACATGCCGAGCTTGGCGTCCGGCGTCCGCACGGCCACGATGTGATTCGGTGCCGACGTCGGAATGTTGGTCGGCAGGTCGGCCCCGCCGAATACTGAGCGGATCTGCGGCGACTTCAACAGCGTGGCCATCTCCTCGACCGACATGTCGTCGGTGACGTGCGCGATCCACGGCCGCCCTTTCGCCGCCGGGTTGCTCGCGATCGCGGCCAGGTCCGCGCGCCCGGCCAGGTACGAGTACCTGGGTTCGGCGCGCCACCCGTTGCCGCCGTACCCGATGGTGAGCAGCAGCGGGGCCAGGTCGACGCTGGAGGTCAGCTGGGTGCGGGTGTCGCCCGGCTTGGGGGTCAATTGACCGTGCGGGTCGCGGATGTACAGCGGTACCCGAATCGCCTCGTCGTAGGCCGCTGCACCCTTGCCGCGCAAGCCGTGCGAGCCGCCGTACTCGCCGTGATCGGAGGTGAAGACGACGACGGTGTTGCGGTCGACGTCGGGACGTGACGCCACCTTGTCGAGCACCCTGCCGATCTGGGCGTCGACCTGCTGCTGGAGCCACAGGTACATGTCCAGGCAGCGCGCCCACTGCCGCGCCAGGTCCGGCCCGGAGTACGACAGCGGGCCGGTCATCAGCGGGGACATGAAGTTGAGGAAGTCGATCTGCAGTTGCGGCTTACCGCGCCGGCGCAGATCGTCGGGTGTCTCGAAGTTGACCGGCGCGGCGTCGAACCAATGCGGAACATCCTCGGGCAGCGGGTTTTTCGGCCACCAGCAGATGTCGTGCGGGTTGACCAGCGAGACGGTGGTGCACCAGGGGCCGTTGCCGGCGTTGGCGTCGAACCAGTTCGAGAACTGGTCGACAATGCCGGGATCCTTCTGCAGCCCCTGGTTGGGTGAGCCGTTGGGCGACGGATAGGTGCCTCCGGAAAAGCCGTGTTCCTCGAGGCCTTCGGGTGTGGTGTCGCCCGAATGCCCCAGGTGCCACTTGCCCCACCACCACGTGCGGTAGCCCTGCTCGCGCAGCATGGTGCCCCAGGTCGGGAACCGGGGCGCCAGCGTCGACTCGCTCGGTCCCTCACCGGTGAACAGGCATCCGGTTTGATGCGAATACAGCCCGGTGGTCATCACGCCGCGCGACGGCGTGCACATGTTCGACGCGGCGTAGTGCGACTCGAACGACACGCTGTTGCGTTGCAGGCGGCCGAGATTGGGCAGCAGGGTGTTCAGCCGCTGCGGCTCCGGAAACCATTGCGGTGCCCGCATCTGGTCCACGACGATCACCAGGATGTTGGGCTTGTTGCCGCCACCGCTCGCCGACTCGCTCGGACCGGGCTTGCGCAGCAACTCGTATCCGCCGAATCCCGCCGCCGCGGCGCCCGCGGCCGCGGCAGCACCCGTCAGTACCGTGCGTCGATTGATCGAAGGCATGCCTCAATCTACGGCCGGGCTGGTCTGAGCCGTGCGCCGCCCGCCCATACCGCCCACAGCGCGATGGTCAGCAGTTCCGCGACGGCGCTGACGGCGGCTTGGCGTTGGCGACGCTGACCCCGAGCTCGGCAGCGGAATCTTTGATCGAACGTCCTTGCAGGAAGCGCAGTCCAGGATTCACCGGTAGTGGCCGGGCAGCGTGTCGAGGACCTCGGCGCCTCAGGTGATCAGCTCAAAGTCCACCTGCAGCCGTTCGTACGTCTTGACTGCTCGCAAATCGCGGGTCAACAGCCTTGCCCCAGAAGCCTTCGCAGTCATTCCGACCAACGCGTCGTAGGTGGCGCCGCCGACGACATTGTGTTCGGCTAACTGGTCGATCAGCGCACGGTGCGAGCGCGCGTCGAGCGTCAGGTAGTCGGGCGGAGCGACCTCGGCCAGGTAGGTGTGAACGGCAACCGGTGCAACACGATGCGGCGGGGGCAGACGCGTTAGCACCGAATAGGTTTCTACCGCCGCGTGAGCCACCATACGGACACCTTGGTTGAGAGCACGCATCGCGGCAGTGTGCCCTTCGTGCCAGGTCGCGAATCCCGCCACGAGCACGCTGGTGTCCGGCGCGATCACCGCCGCACGCGCTCAAGCGTTTCGCGAACGATTTCGTCGGTCAAAGGAGGCAGCGGGCGCTGCGGACGTGCGACGAGAACGGAGCCTTCGCGGACCAATTCGACGTCGGTTGGTGCCAGTTCGATCTCGATGCGCCCGTCGCGCTCGGTGATCTCCATCTCCTCGTTGCCACGCAACCCAAGGCGGTCCCGAATCGGCTTGGGTATGACAAGTCGCCCCGAAGGGTCGATGGTGGCGCGCATGGCATGAATTTTACCATCGCCTCACATCTCGGCCCGTCAAGCCGCCACAGCCTCCCTTGCCAACGACAAGCGAATTTACTAGGATATCCAACTATTCCAGGCGTACTTCTCCACAAGCGAACTTCATGGGATGGCTATGACCGCACAGATTCCTCATTTCCTCGACGGGCAGCGCAGCGCCGGGCAGTCCGGCCGGACCGCCGAGGTGTTCGACCCCAATACCGGGCAGGTGCAGGCACTGGTGCCCATGGGGGGCAAGGCCGACATCGACGCCGCGGTGGCCTCGGCGGCCGAGGCGCAGAAGGGCTGGGCGGCGTGGAACCCGCAGCGCCGCGCCAGGGTGATGATGCGGTTCATCGAGCTGGTGCACGAGCACATGGATGAGCTGGCCGAGATGCTGTCGCTCGAGCACGGCAAGACGCTGGCCGATTCCCGCGGCGACATCCAGCGCGGTATCGAGGTCATCGAGTTCTGCATCGGCATCCCGCACCTGCTCAAGGGCGAGTACAGCGAGGGCGCCGGCCCGGGCATCGACGTGTATTCGCTGCGCCAGCCGCTGGGCGTCGTCGCCGGCATTACCCCGTTCAACTTCCCCGCGATGATCCCGCTGTGGAAAGCCGGGCCTGCCCTGGCGTGCGGAAATGCCTTTATTCTCAAGCCTTCTGAGCGCGACCCGTCGGTGCCGGTGCGGCTGGCCGAGTTGTTCGTCGAGGCCGGCTTGCCGCCCGGGGTGTTCCAGGTTGTGCACGGCGACAAGGAGGCCGTCGACGCGATCCTGACCCACCCCGACATCGCCGCGGTCGGGTTCGTCGGCAGCTCCGATATCGCGCAGTACATCTACGCGGGCGCTACCGCGGCCGGCAAGCGCGCGCAGTGCTTCGGTGGGGCCAAGAACCACATGATCGTGATGCCCGACGCCGACCTGGACCAGGCGGTGGACGCGCTGATCGGCGCGGGTTACGGCAGCGCGGGCGAGCGGTGCATGGCGATCAGCGTCGCGGTGCCGGTCGGTGAGCAGACCGCCGACCGGTTGCGGGCCAGGCTGGTCGAGCGCGTCAACAATCTGCGGGTCGGGCACAGCCTGGACCCGAAGGCCGATTACGGCCCGCTAGTCACCGGCGCAGCGCTGAACCGGGTGCGTGACTACATCGGCCAGGGCGTGGCCGCGGGCGCGGATCTGGTGGTCGACGGGCGTGAGCGCGCCAGCGACGACCTGTCGTTCGGCGACGCCAACCTGGAGAGCGGATTCTTCATCGGCCCCACCTTGTTCGACCGCGTCACCCCGGACATGTCGATCTACACCGACGAGATCTTCGGGCCGGTGCTGTGCATGGTGCGTGCCCACGACTACGAGGAGGCACTGCGGTTGCCGTCCGAGCACGAATACGGCAACGGGGTGGCGATTTTCACCCGCGACGGCGACACCGCCCGCGACTTCACCTCCCGGGTGCAGGTCGGCATGGTCGGGGTCAACGTGCCGATCCCGGTGCCGGTGGCCTACCACACGTTCGGCGGGTGGAAGCGCTCCGGTTTCGGCGACCTCAACCAGCACGGCCCGGCGTCGATCCAGTTCTACACCAAGGTCAAGACCGTCACCTCGCGCTGGCCCTCGGGCATCAAGGACGGCGCCGAATTCGTCATCCCGACAATGAAATAACCCACTGATGCACTTCTTCGGTCTGGACGACGCCGAGCGCGAGATCGCCGAGACGGCGGCCGCGTTCGCCGAGAAGCGCCTCGCCCCGTACGCGCTGGAATGGGATGCCTCCCAACACTTTCCAGTCGACGAGTTGCGAGAGGCCGCACAGCTTGGCATGGCCGCCATCTACTGCCGCGACGACGTCGGCGGTTCCGCGTTGCGCCGCCTGGACGGGGTTCGGATCTTCGAGCAGCTGGCGATCGCCGACCCGACCACCGCCGCGTTCTTGTCCATTCACAACATGTGCGCCTGGATGATCGACACGTTCGGCACCGCCGAACAACGCAAGAGTTGGGTGCCGCGGCTGGCGTCGATGGACGTCATCGCCAGCTACTGTCTGACCGAGCCCGGCGCCGGCTCGGACGCCGGCGCCCTGCGCACCCGCGCCGTCAAAAGCGGTTCGGACTACGTGCTCGACGGCGTCAAGCAGTTCATCTCCGGCGCCGGCGCCTCGGATGTGTACGTGGTGATGGCACGTACCGGCGGCGACGGCCCACGCGGAATCTCGGCGTTCGTCGTCGAGAAGGGCACTCCCGGGCTGAGTTTCGGCGCCCACGAGCAGAAGATGGGCTGGAATGCGCAGCCCACCGCACAGGTGGTGCTGGACGGGGTACGGGTGCCGGCCGACGCGATGCTCGGCGGCCCGGACGGGGAAGGCGCCGGTTTTTCGATCGCGATGAACGGGCTAAACGGCGGCCGGATCAACATCGCCGCGTGCTCGCTGGGCGGAGCGCAGTCGGCATTCGACAAGGCCGCGTCCTATCTGCGTGACCGTCAGGCGTTTGGATCCGCGTTGCTCGACGAGCCCACCATCCGGTTCACGTTGGCCGACATGGCCACCGCGCTGCAGACGTCGCGAATGCTGTTGTGGCGGGCGGCCACCGCGTTGGACAACGACGCCGACGACAAGGTCGAACTGTGCGCCATGGCCAAGCTCTACGTCACCGACGCCTGTTTCGACGTCGCGGACAAGGCCTTACAGTTGCACGGCGGCTACGGCTATCTGCGCGAGTATGGTCTGGAGAAGATCGTCCGCGATCTGCGGGTGCATCGCATCCTGGAGGGCACCAACGAGATCATGCGGGTGGTCATCGGTCGCGCCGAGGCTGCCCGCGTCCGCGCCGGCACGTAGGAGGACAGGTGGCGACCATCGCGTTCCTGGGACTGGGCCACATGGGTGGGCCCATGTCGGCGAATCTCGTTGCGGCAGGCCACACCGTGGCCGGTTTCGACCCGGTGGCCGCGGCGTCGGCAGCCGCCGCCGACAAAGGTGTCGCGGTGTTCGACAGCGCCGCCGCCGCGGTGGCCGACGCCGAAGTCGTCCTCACGATGCTGCCCAACGGCGATGCGGTCAAACGCTGTTACGCCGACATCCTGCCGGCGGCAAAGCAGGGCACGCTGTTCATCGACAGCTCGACGATTTCCGTCGACGACGCCCGTGAGGTGCACGCGCTGGCCGGCTCGCACGGATTCGCTCAACTCGACGCACCGGTCTCCGGCGGGGTGGCGGGCGCGGCGGCCGGCACGCTGGCGTTCATGGTCGGCGGTGACGAGGAGGCGCTGCGTGTCGCGCATCCGATTCTGGAACCCATGGCCCGCAAGATCATTCATTGCGGCGGCGCCGGCGCCGGCCAGGCCGCCAAGGTCTGCAACAACATGGTGCTGGCGGTGCAGCAGATCGCGATCGGTGAGGCGTTCGTGCTGGCCGAAAAGCTGGGCCTGTCGGCGCAATCGCTGTTCGACGTCATCACCGGGGCGACCGGCAACTGCTGGGCCGTGCACACCAACTGCCCGGTGCCGGGGCCGGTCCCCACGTCGCCGGCCAACCACGACTTCAAGCCGGGCTTCGCGGCCGCGCTGATGAACAAAGACCTTGGTCTGGCAATGGATGCGATCGCGTCGACCGGGGCGTCGGCGCCGTTGGGCAGCCATGCTGCGCAGATCTACGCCGAGTTCGCAGTAGACAACGCCGACAAGGACTTCAGCGCCGTCATCGAGATGCTGCGTTAGCCGGTCGGGCCTCGCGCCGGGCCCCGGCACGCTTTTGCCGGATCCACCAACGCCGGTGCAGTTGCTGGCAATCGGCAGCCGACAGATCGTCGTATCCGGCGCGGAACTCGGCGGGTAGCCCCGCGGCGACGGCTGCGCGCAGCCCCCGCCCGGTTCCGGTGAAGGCCAACGCGGCCGCGGGCGTTATCCCCAGCTCCCACAGCGCCAGCTGGTACAGCTCGACGTCGCTTCCGGGTTGCGCCAAATCGTCGGCCGTCACCAGTGTTTCCACCAGCCCCTCGCCGACCAGGTGGCGGACCCGCGTTTCGGCCCACGCGCGGCGGCGTCGGCTCACCACACCCACCCAGATGCCGGCGACGAACAGGCTCATCACCAGGTCGATCAGCCCGGCCCGCGGTTCGCCGTCGAGGTCGTCCAACGCGTCGGCGTAGAAGATCACCGCACGCAGCGGATGGACGTCGGCGTCGACCGAGGGGGCGCGGTCCCACCAGAAAGTCCGTCGGGCAGTGGTCTGCACGCCCATAGCGTGCCCGGGGCCCGCCGGGCCGGGCGTCCCCCATTAGGGGGATTGGCGTGGCGATTTCACTTCGCGGCGATCGCAAGCGCGGCGAAGCCGGGCACAGCGGGTCGCCGCCAAGCTTAGGGTTGGGGCCATGACCGTGCGGCTTGTGCTGGTCGACGACCACGAAATGGTCATCGAGGGGCTCAAGGCGATGCTCGCCGCGTTCAAGGACCGGGTGCAGGTGGTCGGGCAGGCGATCGGCGCCGAGCGCGCCGTCAAAGTGATCGACGAGCTGCAGCCCGACATCGTGCTGTGCGATGTGCGCATGCAGGGCTCCAGTGGCCTGGACCTGTGCCTGGAGCTGCGCGAACGCGACCCCGACCGCAAGGTCGTGATGCTGTCGGTCTACGACGACGAGCAGTACCTGTTTCAAGCGTTGCGGGTCGGGGCCTGCGGCTACCTGTTGAAGAGCATCAGCAGCGACGATTTGGTGCGCCAGCTGGAGTTGGCCCACAGCGGCGAAACCGTGATCGACCCCGGGATGGCGGCCCGCGCGGCCGACACGGCGGCGCGGTTGCAGCGCAACGAGTTCTGGCCGGGCGCACGCCAAGGGTTGACGCAACGCGAAAGCGAGATCCTGTCCTACATGGTCAGCGGGCTGTCCAACCGCGGCATCGCCAACAAGCTCGTCATCGGCGAGGAAACGGTCAAGAGCCACCTGCGCTCGATCTACCGCAAGCTCGGTGTCACCGACCGCACCGGCGCGGTGGCCACCGCGCTGCGCGAAGGAATTTACCATTGACGTCCTCCCCGGACTGCAAACTCGGGGATTCCACCCTGCTCTGCTACTTAGGCAGCAGGAGAGCTGAGTGAGGTTCACAGTTCGTAGACCACCCTTCGGCGAGGTCTCCCTGTGCTGGCACCGCCCGTCCGGCGGCGATGTTGCGGGCTGCGTTCACGTCGGCATTACACGGCCCCGCTTTGCAGGCCACGCACGCGAAGACCGCTTGGCTCTTGCGGTTTTCGGGTGCGACGTGCCCGCAGGCAGCACATCGTTGCGATGTGTACGCAGCCGGGACCCGCTCGACGCGTCCCGCGGCTTTGTCGTCGAGCCGGGCAACCAACCGGCCCCACCCTTGACGATGGATTTCACGGTTGAGACCACGTTTCTGCGCAACCCGAACGCCCGGCTTTTCACGGGTGCCGCGCACCGAGCGGGTCATCGCCCGCACATCAAGCTCCTCCACCCGAATTGTGTCGAACCGGCGCGCCAGATCTGTAGTGGTCTTCTCGACCCAGTCGCGGCGCCGATCCGCCTCGCGGGCCTTGATTTTCGCGATCGCCAGTTTGGTGCGCGCTCGCCGGTTGGAGCCGCGCTTTGCCCGCGCGAGCCGTTGCTGCAGGCGACGCAGCCTGATCTGCTCACCAGCTGTCAAGTTAGGGGCGTGCAGCAGCTCGCCGGTGGACAGGGCCGCCGACACCGCCACGCCCCGATCGATACCGATCACGCTGGCATCGCCCGGTCCCGCGATCGGGTCGGGGATGTGGGCGAAGGCCACATGCCATCGCCCGGCCCGATCCCGTGTTATGCGATAGGACTTCATACCGTCGGGCACCGCGCGGCTCCAGCGGAATCGGACCCGGCCGACTTTGGGCACCCACACCCGCCCGTAACGGCGGTTCAGTTTCCCTACATGGCTCGGCTTGAACCCGACTTGACGGAAGCCTTCGTGCACACCGGCCTTGCGCCACGACGGGCGTCCATGAGTGCCGGCGAAAAAGTTCCGCATGGCTTGCGCGAAATCGCGCAGTGCCTGCTGCTGCACAGTCTGCGACCCGTCCGCCAACCAGTCGTATTCGGCGCGGATCTCGGTCAACTGCGCACACTGCTCGTTGTAACCAGGGGCGCGACGTCCTGGTTGCCACATCTGCTGCTGCTCGACGGCCAGGTTCCACACGAACCGGGCATGCCGACAATGATCCAACAGCACCACCTGCTGAGCGGGTGTGGGCAACAACCGGAACCGCGACATACTTGCAAGGTAGCCACCGCCACCGACACCAACGGGCATTGCACGTGCGGGCAAGTTTGGATCGCAAGACATCGTCGGCATAAATGCCGGGGTTTCCCGCCGAAGGAGTTGCGATGACCGAGCGCAATCGTCCGTCGAACGCGGTGCGCGACCTGGTCGACGCCGACCGCGAATTGGTGTTGCTGCGCGAGCTCATCCAGGCCGCCTCCAGCGGACCCGCAGTAGAACCACTCGCGGCCGCGGCGGCGCGGATGATCACCGCGGCCACCGGGACCGACGTGTGCTTCGTGCACGTTCTCGACGACAGCGACCGGTCGCTGACCCTGGCCGGCGCCACCCCGCCATTCGACGGCCAAGTGGGAAAGATCCGGCTGCCGCTGGGATCTGGGATCTCCGGCTGGGTCGCGCGGCATCGCGAGCCGGTGGTGATCACCGACGACAAGGAAGCCGACCCGCGATATCTGCCGATCCAGTCGCTGCGCGGACGGGATTTCACCTCGATGGTGTCGGTGCCGATGGAAACCGACCCCGGCGGGCTGGTCGGTGTGCTCAACGTGCATACCGTCGCGCGACGCGAATTCACCGACGGCGACGTGGAATTGCTGCGTGTCATCGGCCGGCTGATCGCGGGCGCTTTGCACCAGGCCCGGCTGCATCGCCAGCTGGTGGCCCGCGAACGCGCCCACGAGCTGTTCGTCGAGCAGGTGATCGAGGCGCAGGAGATCGAGCGTCGCCGGTTGGCCGGTGACATCCACGACGGGATCTCGCAGCGGCTGATCACGTTGTCCTATCGGCTCGACGCCGCGGCCCGCGCGGTCGGCGACGACCCGGTGGAGGCCTCCGAGCAACTCGACGAGGCGCGCGAATTGGCCCGGCTGACACTGGAAGAGGCCCGCGCCGCGATCAGCGGGCTGCGCCCGCCGGTGCTCGACGATCTCGGCCTGGCCGGCGGGCTGGCCAGCTTGGCCCGCTCGGTGCCGCACCTGGATCTCGAGCTCGACCTCGCCGATACCCGGCTGCCCGAGCACATCGAGCTCGCGCTGTACCGCATCGCGCAGGAGGGCTTACAGAACATCGTCAAACACGCCGGCGCGACCACGGCGCGGCTGCGATTCGCGGTCGACGACGACACCGCGCGGCTCGAAATCGTCGACGACGGAGTGGGTTTCGACACGTTCGAGAATCCGCTCGGCGGCGACGAGATGGGCGGCTACGGAGTGCTGTCGATGGCCGAGCGGGCCGAGCTGGTCGGCGGGCGGGTCAACATCCGCTCGCGCCCCGGCGCCGGGACCGCCGTCACCGCGACGATCCCACTCCCCTCCCCCTCCGCGCGAGCGTGCGTGTCCCCGACCGACACGCCGCGGTGAAACCCGGGTTTGCGCACGCTGACCGGAAAATACCCACGGTGAGGTGACGGCGTGAAGCGGCCCGCAGGGCTGGTGGAGCGGGTGGTGG